>NZ_JAGFOU010000013.1:0-43157 GCF_017592395.1 Actinomyces bowdenii | reverse complement strand
TCTGGGGGTCCCTGGGCCCCGGGGCCCCGGGCCGCTGGCCCGGGGGGCGGGGGCCCCGCCGCGGACGGGTAGTCTTCGGCGCGGAAGTGCCGCGGTCCTGCCGGGAGCGGCGGCGACGACGCGGACGCACCGGCGGCCCGCGCCCCGACGACCAGGGAGGCAACCGTGGACCCGCTGCTCATCGATATCCTCACCGCCCTGGCCATCCTCATCGGCCTGGTCGGCGCGCTGACGCAGATCTACCCCGGCCCGCTGGTGGTCCTGGGGGCTGTGGCGCTGTGGGCGATCCTCACCGGCGGGGCCGCCGCCTGGACGGTGCTGGCCATCAGCGCCGCAGCCATCATCCTCACCGGTGCGGGCAAGTACGTCCTGGTGGGCCGGCGCCTGAGCAGTGCCGGGGTCCCGGGCATCTCCCTCATCGTGGGCGGCCTGGCCGGGATCGCGGGGTTCTTCCTCATCCCGGTGGTGGGCCTGCCGGTGGGCTTCACCCTGGGCGTGTACCTGTGGGAGTGGCTGCGCCGGGGCCAGGAGGCCCCCGCCCGGGCCGCCGCCTGGGCGGCCATCAAGGCCCAGGGCCTGGCCATCGTCCTGGAGCTGGCCGGCTGCCTCATCGCCGCCGTGGCCTGGGGCGTGGGCCTCCTGGCCGGGTAGGCTCGCCCGCCTCCCCGCCCCCACCGGGCTCCCGCCCCCGGCTCGATCCGTGCGAGGATGCTGGCTGTGAGCCCGCCCTCCGAGCCCATCCGGCCCACCCTGAGCCCGTCCCCCGATCCGCGCCTCCTCCACGCCGTGGAGCACCTGGCCCAGGACGGGCTGGTCATCCTGCCCACCGACACCGTGTACGGCATCGGCTCCGCCGCGCGCTCGGCCCACGCCGTCGCCCGGCTCCTGGCGGCCAAGGGGAGGGGGCGCGCCATGCCCCCGCCCGTCCTGGTCGCGGGCCCGGCGGACCTGGAGGCCGTGGTCGATGAGCTGCCCGAGGCCGCCCGCACCCTCATCACCACCTTCTGGCCCGGCCCGCTCACCCTCGTCCTGGACGCCGCCCCCGATCTGGCCTGGGACCTGGGGGAGACCGGCGGCACCATCGCGGTGCGCATGCCCGACCACCCCCTGACCCTCCAGCTCCTGCGGGCCGCCGGGCCCCTGGCCGTCACCAGCGCCAACCGCACGGGAGCGCCACCGGCCACCAGCGCCGCCGAGGCCAGGGCGGCCTTCTCCGGGCGCGTCCTCATGGCCGGCCCGCCCGATCCCCGCGGATCCCGGGCGGCCGAGGCCTGCGGCGCGCACACCTCCCAGAACCGCGACATCCTCCTGCTCGACGGCGGCCCGACCCCCGGCCCCCTGCCCTCGACCATCGTCGACCTCTCCGGCCCCCACGCCCAGGACCCGGTCGTCCTGCGCGAGGGCGTCCTCGACGCGCGCCTGGTCCGGGAGATCGCCGCCGCGCCCCCCGGCGCCCCGACCGCCCCCGGCGCCGCACCTCCCCCCGGCGCCGTCGAGGCGCCGGCGCCCTCCCAGGCGGAGGAGACGATCGAGTGAAGGTCTACCTGCTCATCCTGGCGGTGGCCGCCGCCGTGACCTACATCGCCGTGCCCATCGTGCGGCACGTGGCCCTGGTCTCCAACGCCCTGACCCCGGTGCGCGCCCGCGATGTCCACGCCACCCCCACCCCCCGCCTCGGCGGCGTCGCCATGTTCCTGGGACTGGCCAGCGCCGTGGCCGTGGCCAGCAGGATCCCCTACCTGGCGCATGTCATCGACTCCAGCGCCTGGGCGGTGGTCCTGGGCGCCGGGCTGGTCTGCCTGCTGGGGGTCGTGGACGACCTGTGGGAGCTGGACTGGATGACCAAGCTGGCCGGGCAGGCCCTGGCCGCGGGGGTCATGGCCTGGCAGGGGGTCCAGCTCTTCACCTTCCCCATCGGGGGCCTGACCATCGGCTCGGCCCGCCTGTCCCTGGTCTCCACCGTCATCGTGGTGCTCGTGGCCATCAACGCGGTCAACTGGGTCGATGGCCTGGACGGCCTGGCGGCCGGCGTGGTGGGCATCGGGGCCGCGGCCTTCTTCCTGTTCGCCTACGTCCTGACCCGCACCACCTCCCCGGAGTCCTACACCTCCCTGGCCGCCACCGTCGTGGCCGCCCTCATCGGGGTGTGCGTGGGCTTCCTGCCCCACAACTTCAACCCGGCCACGATCTTCATGGGCGACTCCGGCTCCATGCAGCTGGGCCTGGTCTCAGCCGCCTCCACCATCATCGTCACCGGGCAGATCGACCCGGGCAGCCTGGAGGGATCGCGGGCCGTGCCCGCCTTCCTGCCCATCCTGCTGCCGCTGGCGATCCTGCTGCTGCCCGTGACCGACATGGTCCGCCTCATCGTCAGCCGCATCCTGGCCGGGAACAGCCCCTTCCACGCCGACCGCACCCACATGCACCACCGCCTGCTGGCCGCTGGGCACTCCCACCGGCGGGCCGTGCTGGTGATGTACGTCTGGACCGCCGTGGGCTCCTTCACCGTGGCCGCCATGGCCTTCTTCCCCATGCACTGGGTGGTGCTGGGGGCCTGCGCCGCCGTCATCATCGCCGTGGTCATCACCGTCGACCTCATGCCCGGGGTGCGCGCGGCCATGACCCGGCGCACGGGAGCGCGGCACGCCCGCGTGGTCTCCTCCCACCTGGTCTCCGGCACCGGCCGCATCACCCACCCGGCCCAGGGCGAGGCGCCCCCGGGCACCGGCGCCATCCCGATCGTCGCCCGGGCCCCCGCCGCCGGGGCGAGCGGCCAGCCGGCCGACCGGGGCGAGCGGCGGCCCGCTGCCGCGCCGCATCCGGCACCGGCCGCCCCGGGCCCGCTCCCAGGGGAGCGCCGATGAGCCGGGACGCGCCCTCCACCGCCTCCGGCCGGGCCCTCCTGGGGGCCGCCTCCCGCCTCCGGCGCGTCCTGCTGCTGGTGACGGGGATCCTCGTCCTGGCCCAGGCCCTGTGGATCCTGGCGGTCGGCGCCCAGCGCCCCCTGGCCACGCTCCTGGTGGGCGCCGTGGCCACGACGGCGCTGCTGTCCTCCATCTGGGCCGTCCTGGGACGGATGGCCCGCTCGGGATTCGCCGCCCTGGCCGCCTGGGTGGCCGGGGGGTACCTGCTGCGCATCGGGATCCTCCTGGTGGCGCTGCTGGGTGGGCGCGCCGCGGGCCTCGACGTCGCGGTGATGGGGATCTCACTCATCTCCGCCATCATCGCGGGCATGCTCGCCGAGACCATCATCCTCGCGCGCGCCCGGATCCCCGCCGTGGAGCCGAGGGCCCCCGATACCCCCGCCTGACGGCCCGCGCCCGGGGCCGGCGCGCCGGGCGGGCACCGGACCATGACGCACCGCCCCCCACCGGCTCATGGCGGCCCCACTGGCAGTGATAGGATCGCGGCCTACTGCGGCCATTCGAGCCCCCCGCGCGGGGAGCCGGTGGGTAGCCTGGGGCCAGTGCCCCGGGCGCCGGTACCGGGCCGCCAGTTCCAGGCTCCGACCTCAGGAGGACATCCTGTCCACGCACACCGTCGCCGACGACGCCGTGACGCCCCGCGGCTACGCCACGCCGCGCTGGTACTGGGCCCTGCTCGTCCTGCTGGGCGCGGTCATCGCCGCCACCGCCGTGCCCGCCTTCACCCAGCACCCCCACGCCCCGGGCGTGGCCGACTTCTTCCCCGCCTCCTTCGCGGGCCGGGGCACCGTCCTGGAGATCAACCGGATCGTCGTGGTGCGCCTGGTCATGGGGGCGGCGCTGTGCCTGCTCGTGGCGGCCGTGGCACTGGGCATCAAGCGGGTGCCCGGCCGCGGCCAGGCGCTGGTGGAGCTCCTGGCCGAGTTCCTGCGCGACAACATCGCCGTCTCCATGCTCGGGGGCCCGCAGGGCCGGCGCTTCGCCCCCCTCCTGACCACCCTGTTCCTGGGGGTGCTGGCCATGAACCTGGCCGGGGTCCTGCCCGGTCTCAACATCGCCGCCTCCTCCGTGGTGGCCGTCCCCCTGGTCTTCGCCCTGACCACCTACGTGGTCTTCATCGGGGCGGGCATCCGCGCCCAGGGCCTGGGGCGCTTCCTGTCCTCCCAGCTCTTCCCGCCCGGCCTGCCCAAGGCCATGTACCTGCTCATCACCCCGATCGAGCTGCTCTCCACCTTCATCGTGCGGCCGGCCACCCTCACCCTGCGTCTGCTGTGCAATATGGTGGCGGGGCACCTGCTGCTGGCCATGACCTACCTGGGCACCACCACCCTGCTCATGCACCTGCAGGCCGCCTCGGTCCTGTCCGCCCTCACCGGCGCGGCCATGATCGTCATGACCCTGTTCGAGATCTTCGTGGCCGTCCTCCAGGCCTACATCTTCACCATCCTCAGCGCCGTCTACATCAAGCTCTCCATCGAGAGCCACTGACGGCGCCGACCCCAGCCACCGGACCCACCGACCCAACCCGCGCCGCCCGGCGCCAGAAAGAAGGAACCGCACATGACGTCTGTCGCACTCGCCTACGTCGGATACGGCCTGGCCACCCTCGGCCCGGGCATCGGCATCGGCCTGCTCGTGGGCAAGACCCAGGAGGCCACCGCCCGCCAGCCGGAGGTCGCCGGCCGCCTGTTCACCAACATGATCATCGGCGCGGGCATGGTCGAGGCCCTGGGCCTCATCGGCTTCGTCCTGCCGCTCGTCGTCAAGTGATGCTCCCCGTCATCGTCGCCGCGGCCGAGGAGGGGGGCGGGGGGACCGCCTTCATCCTGCCGCCGCTCTACGAGGTCTTCTGGGCCGCCGTCGTCCTGCTGCTCATCCTGCTGGTGGTGGGGCGCTTCGGGCTGCCCAGGATCTACCGGGCCCTCGATGAGCGCGCCGAGCGCATCCAGCGGGGCCTGGACCTGACCGCCCGCGCCGAGGAGGACCAGGCCGACGCCGAGAAGCGGGCCGCCCGGCTCGTGGAGGAGGCCCGCCTGGAGGCGGCAGGGATCCGCCAGGACGCCCAGGCCCAGGCCAAGGAGATCATCGCCCAGGCCCGCAGCGCCGCCCAGGAGGAGGCCGCCGCCATCCAGGAGTCGGCCCGGCGCCAGATCCTGGCCGAGAAGCAGGCGGCCCAGATCTCCCTGCGCACCGATGTCGGCATGCTCGCCTCCTCCCTGGCCGAGCGGATCGTGGGCGAGCAGCTGCGCGACACCGAGCTGTCCGCCCGGGTCATCGACCGCTTCCTCGACGAGCTCGAGCAGGCCCCGGCCGTCCCCGGCGTTGACAACGGGGCCTCGGTGGAGGAGCTGAGGTGAGCAGGGGGACCGCCGCCACCCGTGCCCACGTGAGGGCCGCGTGGGCCCCCGTGCTCACGGCAGCCGGGGTCGAGGGCCAGGCCCTGGGCGGCCAGATCCTGGCCGTGGCCCACCAGCTGGCCAAGGCCCCGCTGCGGGGGCCCCTGACCGACCCGGGCCGCCAGGCCCAGGACAAGGCCGATCTGGCCGCCGCCCTGCTGACGGGCAGGGTGGATGACCGCGTCGTCGAGCTGGTCAGCGCCATGGCCCGGGGCCGCTGGTCCGCCCCCGTGGACATCATCTCCGCGCTCCACGACCTGGGCATCGAGGCCATCCTGGAGGGGGCCCGCGCCGACGGGACCATGGGCAGTATCGAGCAGGAGCTCTTCGGCGTCCTGGATCACCTCGACCACGACCGCGAGCTGCGCCAGGCCCTGGAGCCCTCCCGGCGCACCACCGAGGCGCGCGTGCGCCTGGCCGAGCAGGTCTTCGCCGAGCACATCTCGGCGCCGGCCATGAGCCTGCTGCGCTGGTGCGTGCGCCACCGCACCGAGGGCGGGCCGCGCCGCAACCTGCGCCGCGTCATCGAGCGCGCCGCCGCCATCCAGCACCGCACCATCGCCGACGTCGTCACGGCCCAGCCCATGACCAGGCCCCAGGAGGAGCGCCTGCGCGCCATCCTCACCCGCCGCCTGGGAAGCCAGGTCGAGCTCAACACCGTGGTGGATCCCGCCGTCATCGGCGGGATGCGCATCACCGTCAAGAGCCACGTCATGGACAGCACCGTGCGCAGCGCCATCGCACAGCTGCGCGCCCGGATGGCCGGATAGCCCGGCCCCGCAGAGCCGCACCGCGGCCCCAGACCACACACCCGCTCACGCAAGGACACACGAGGAGACGACAGATGGCAGAGCTGACGATCAGGCCCGAGGAGATCCGCTCGGCCCTCAGCGAGTTCGCCGCGTCCTACAAGCCCGCCGAGGTCGCCGCCCACGAGGTCGGGCACGTCGTCTTCGCCGCCGATGGCATCGCCCACGTCGAGGGCCTGCCCGGCGTCATGGCCAACGAGCTGCTCACCTTCGAGGACGGCACCGCCGGGCTGGCCATGAACCTGGAGGAGCGCAGGATCGGCGTGGTCATCCTGGGCAGCTTCGACGGCATCGACGAGGGCCAAGTCGTGCGCCGCACCGGCGAGGTCCTGTCCGTGCCGGTGGGCGACGCCTACCTGGGGCGCGTGGTCGACCCCCTGGGCCGCCCCATCGACGGCCTGGGGGACATCGCCTCGGACTCCCGGCGCGCCCTGGAGCTCCAGGCCCCCGGCGTCATGGCCCGCAAATCGGTCCACGAGCCCCTCCAGACCGGGCTCAAGGCCATCGACTCCATGATCCCCATCGGCCGGGGCCAGCGCCAGCTCATCATCGGGGACCGCCAGACCGGCAAGACCGCCATCGCCCTGGACACCATCCTCAACCAGAAGGCCGCCTGGGACAGCGGGGACCCGGCCCAGCAGGTGCGCTGCATCTACGTGGCCACCGGGCAGAAGGGCTCGACCATCGCCGCGGTGCGCGCCACCCTGGAGGAGCGCGGGGCCCTGGAGTACACCACCATCGTGGCGTCGCCCGCCTCCGACCCGGCCGGCTTCAAGTACCTCTCGCCCTACACGGGGAGCGCCATCGGCCAGCACTGGATGTACCAGGGCAAGCACGTCCTCATCGTCTTCGACGACCTGTCCAAGCAGGCCGAGGCCTACCGCGCCGTCTCCCTGCTGCTGCGCCGCCCGCCGGGCCGCGAGGCCTACCCCGGTGATGTCTTCTACCTCCACTCCCGCCTCCTGGAGCGCTGCGCCAAGCTCTCCGACGAGCTGGGCGGGGGCTCCATGACCGGGCTGCCCATCATCGAGACCAAGGCCAATGACGTCTCGGCCTACATCCCCACCAACGTCATCTCCATCACCGACGGGCAGATCTTCTTGCAGTCCGACCTGTTCAACGCCGACCAGCGCCCCGCCGTCGACGTGGGCATCTCCGTGTCCCGCGTGGGCGGCGCCGCCCAGATCAAGGCCATGAAGAAGGTCGCCGGGACCCTCAAGATCACCCTGGCGCAGTACCGCTCCATGCAGGCCTTCGCCATGTTCGCCTCCGACCTGGACGCCGCCACCCGCGCCCAGCTCACCCGCGGCGAGCGCCTCATGGAGCTGCTCAAGCAGCCCCAGCACACCCCCTACCCCGTGGCCGAGCAGGTGGTCTCGGTGTGGGCCGGCACCAAGGGCTACCTCGATGACCTGGAGGTCTCCGAGGTCCTGCCCTTCGAGGCCTCGCTGCTGGACCACCTGCGCCGCAACACCGCGCTGCTCCAGGCCATCGCCGAGTCCGGGGAGCTGTCCGCGGACACCGAGGAGGCCCTGCGCGGGGCCGTGGAGGACTTCCGCCGCACCTACCTGGCCGGCGGGCACATCCTGGAGGCCCAGGCGGCCGGCCCCGAGGAACCGGCCGGTGCCGAGCACACCCACGAGAAGATCGTCCTCAAGAGGGGCTGACGTGGCGGGTAACCAGCGCGTCTACAAGCAGCGCATCCGATCCACCCAGACCCTCCAGAAGGTGTTCCGGGCCATGGAGCTCATCGCCTCCTCCCGGATCGGCGCCGCGCGCCGCCACGCCCAGGAGGCCTCCCCCTACGACCGCGCCCTGGGCCAGGCCGTGGCCGCCGCGGGCGCCCACGCCCACCTGGACCACCCCCTGCTGACCCAGATCTCCCAGGAGTCGGACAACCCCCGGGTCGCCATCCTCGTGTGCACCTCGGACCGGGGCATGGCCGGGGCCTACTCGGCGGCCATCCTGCGCGAGTCCGAGAGGCTCCTCGCCCAGCTCGTCGAGGAGGGCAAGGAGCCGCGCATCTACACCTTCGGGCGCCGGGCCCAGTCCTACTTCGCCTTCCGCGGCAGGGCCATCGAGCGGGCCTGGACCGGGGAGTCCGACCGCCCCACCGAGGCCACCATGGCCGAGGTCTCCTCCGCCCTGCTCGCCGACTTCCTCGCGCCCGCCCAGGAGGGGGTCGGCGAGGTCTACATCGTCTTCACCCGCTACGTCTCCATGGTCTCCCAGGTCCCCGAGGTGCGCCGCATGCTGCCGCTCATCGTCGTCGGCGAGGAGGAGGCCCCGACCGCCGGGGACGAGGGGAGGCCCGAGGCCGGCGGGCCCGGAGCCGCGGGGGCCCCGGAGCCGGGTGCCCGCCAGGGGGCCCCGGCCCTCTACGAGTTCGAGCCCAGTGCCGAGGAGGTCATGGGGGCCCTGCTGCAGCGCTACGTGGCCACCCGCATCCGCAACGCCCTCCTGCAATCGGCGGCCTCGGAGCTGGCCAGTCGCCAGCAGGCCATGCACACGGCCACCGAGAACGCCGAGGACCTCATCATCACCTACACGCGCCTGGCCAATGCCGCGCGCCAGGGCGACATCACCCAGGAGATCACCGAGATCGTCTCGGGGGCCGATGCCCTGGGCTCGGGCTAGGGCGTCGATGCCCATCAGGCGCCCGCAGGACCCGCGCGGGACCTGGAGCCCTCGAAGACTGCCACAGACACGGAACACGGAAGAGACGAACATGGCTGACACCACCACCCCGGGCACGGGACGCATCACCCGCATCATCGGCGCCGTCGTCGACGTCGAGTTCCCCCCCGAGGCCATCCCCGCGATGTACAACGCGCTGCACGTGACCGTCCAGGACACCGGCGCCGGCGAGGAGCCCCACGAGATCACCCTCGAGGTCGCCCAGCACCTGGGCGACAACATCGTGCGCGCCATCTCCCTGAAGCCCACCGACGGGCTCGTGCGCGGGGCCGAGGTCCGCGACACCGGCGCCCCCATCACCGTGCCGGTGGGCGACGTCACCCGCGGCCATGTCTTCAACGTCACCGGCGAGGTCCTCAACCTCGGCCCCGACGAGCAGCTGGAGATCACCGAGCGCTGGCCCATCCACCGCCAGCCCCCGGCCTTCGACCAGCTGGAGTCCAAGGAGCAGATGTTCGAGACCGGTATCAAGGTCATCGACCTGCTCACCCCCTACGTCCAGGGCGGCAAGATCGGCCTGTTCGGCGGCGCCGGCGTGGGCAAGACCGTCCTCATCCAGGAGATGATCCAGCGCGTGGCCCAGAACCACGGAGGCGTCTCGGTCTTCGCCGGCGTGGGGGAGCGCACCCGTGAGGGCAACGACCTCATCGTGGAGATGGAGGAGGCCGGCGTGTTCGACAAGACCGCCCTGGTCTTCGGCCAGATGGACGAGCCCCCGGGCACGCGCCTGCGCGTGGCCCTGTCCGCCCTGACCATGGCCGAGTACTTCCGCGACGTCCAGAACCAGGACGTGCTGCTGTTCATCGACAACATCTTCCGCTTCACCCAGGCCGGCTCCGAGGTCTCCACCCTGCTGGGCCGCATGCCCTCCGCGGTGGGCTATCAGCCCAACCTGGCCGACGAGATGGGCCAGCTCCAGGAGCGCATCACCTCCGCGGGCGGCCACTCCATCACCTCCCTGCAGGCCATCTACGTGCCCGCCGACGACTACACCGACCCGGCCCCGGCCACGACCTTCGCCCACCTGGACGCCACCACCGAGCTCTCCCGTGAGATCGCCTCGCGCGGCATCTACCCGGCGGTGGACCCGCTGGCCTCCACCTCCCGCCTCCTGGCCCCGGGCTACGTGGGCGCCGAGCACTACGGGGTGGCCACCCGGGTGAAGTCCATCCTCCAGAAGAACAAGGAGCTCCAGGACATCATCGCCATCCTGGGCGTGGACGAGCTCAGCGAGGAGGACAAGGTCACGGTCGCCCGCGCCCGGCGCATCGAGCAGTTCCTGTCCCAGAACACCTACATGGCCGAGAAGTTCACCGGCGTGCCCGGCTCCACGGTGCCCCTGAGCGAGACCATCGAGGCCTTCCGCCGCATCTGCGATGGGGAGTACGATCACCTTCCTGAGCAGGCGTTCTTCAACATCGGCGGCATCGAGGACCTCGAGCGCCGCGCCGCCGAGCTGGAGGCCTGAGGATCCGGGGACGGGGAGGAGGAAACGTGGCTCTGCGCATCGAGGTGGTCTCACCGGCCGGTCATGTGTGGGACGGGCAGGCCTCACAGGTCCGCGTGCCGCTCATCGACGGCGAGATGGGCATCCTGCCCGGCCGCCAGTCCCTCCTGGCCCTCGTGGGCGATGGGCGGCTGCATGTGGAGGCCCTTGACGGCCGGATGGTCACCATCGGGGTCAAGGGCGGCTTCTGCTCGGTCGACCAGGACGTCATCACCATCGCGGCCGACGAGGCCCGCCGGGAGGCACCCGGAGGAGCCCATCAGGGAGCCGAGGGCTGAGTGATGGGGATGCACGCATGGGCCATCGTGGTCACCGCCATCGGCGCCATCGTGCTGCTCATCGCCGCCTTCCTCATCCGCCTGCGCTTCCTGGCCGGGCAGGTGGGCTCCTTCGAGTGCGCCTGGCGCAGCTCGGGCGGCTCGCGCTGGTTCAGCGGCGTGGCCGCCTTCCGGCACGACTCCCTGGACTGGTACCGGCTCATCTCCCTGTCCCTGCGCCCCACCCGCTCCTGGTGCCGCCTGGAGCTGGAGCTGCGCTCGGCCAGGCGCCGCCGGGCCGACAGCCGCGTCATCGACCTCGAATGCGCCCAGGTCCCGCAGGATCCGATGGACTCCTCCCGGGTGCCGCACACCTTCGAGCTGGCCATGATGGAGGAGTCCCACTCCGCGCTCGTGGCCTGGGTGGAGTCCGCCTCCCCCCAGCAGCCGCGGCTGTTCTGAGGCAAGCGCCCGGTTCGATACGAGCCCGGGCGCCCGCTGCGCCCAGCCGCTCACCCGGCAGACGCCGTCAGTCGGCCTGCGTGGCGCGCAGGGAGATCACGTGGACCACGTGCTCCAGGGGCCCGCGGGCGAAGGCCTTGAACCAGGTCGCGGCCGCCAGGACCAGGGCCAGGCACACCCAGAGGGCCGCCTCGTTCCCGCTGCCCGGGGCCAGGGCGGCGGCGTGGATGATGACCAGGTGGGCGCAGTAGGCGGTCAGGGACATTGATCCCACCGCGGCCAGCGGCGCCAGGACCAGGCGTGAGCGGGTGGCGATGAGCTGGGCCAGGGCGATGACGAGCATGGCCGCGCCCGAGGAGCCCACCGCCTCGAAGGTCGTGCTGGCATGCGGCTTGGCGGTGATGAGGGCGGACCAGTGCGAGCTGCTCAGGGGTCCGTACTCCGGCCCGGCCGCCCCCTGATCACCGGACGGGGGCAGAGCCGGGTCGGGCTCGAGGGGCGGCAGCGGTGCAGGGGATCCGGGGTAGGCGGGGACGCTGCCGCTCGGCGGGCCCGAGGGATCGGTCTGCGGCGCGCACTGCAGGGGGTCCGCGGGCGTGACCACCACGAGCCTGTCCGGCTCGGGCACGCCCAGGGCGTGGCCGGCTGCGATCGCCCCGCCGTAGCCCAGGATCGCGCACAGCGCCCCGGCTCCCGCCAGGCGCCACAGGTGGGCGCTGCGGGCCCAGTCCAGGCGTGAGAGCCCCAGGCCCAGGAAGATGTAGGCCATCCACAGCAGGCCGGGGTAGGTCCCGTGGATGAAGAAGGACAGGACCGCGGAGTTGCCGTCGTCGGCGCTGCTGGACAGGCCCAGCCCCGCCAGGGCCGGGGGCAGGGAGATGATGAGCACCGGCCCGATGAGGGCGGTGGCCGCGGCCAGGGCCAGCAGGACGGGGGCGCGCAGGCGCACGAAGGGCAGGGCCAGGGCCAGCCAGGCGGCGTAGAAGCCCAGGATGATGGCCACCGAGGTGTTGAGCAGCGTGCACATGGCGCCCAGGACCAGCAGGAGGGCGCAGCGCACGAGGATGCGCAGGCGGTCGCTCACCAGGCGCGCCCCGCCGTGGGGCGTGGTGCGGCCGGTCATGATGCCCAGGGAGAAGCCCGCGATGACCGCGAACAGGACCGAGGAGCGCCCGTGCGCCAGGGACAGCAGGCCCTCGGGGGTGGTCAGCCCGCAGGAGGTGACGCCGATATGCGCCACCACCATGCCCAGCAGGGCCAGGCCCCGGGCGGCGTCGATCCCCGTGAGGCGGGCCGGGCCGGCGGTGCCCGTGAGGTAGGGGCCGGTGGCCCGGGGCAGGGCCCAGGACGAGCGCGACGACGAGGGGGAGGGCGCTCGCGGGGCGCCGATCCGCGGTGCGCAGCTGGGGCCGCTAGGGCCCGGCGAGTCGGGACCCGGGCCATCGGAGGAGGCCCCGGCGGTGGGAGTGGTGGATGGGGATGGGGAGGGAACTGCGGCCCCCGTCCCGAGGACGGTCCTATCGGGCGACATGGCGGAATGCTCGCCGCGTGACCTCCGGTTTGTCTACTCAGACTCTGAATGCCGCCTGAACGAGGCCTGGTGCCACCCCGCGCTCCGGGGCGCCCGCGGGTGGGGCGCGCCCGGGTCCTCCTCCCGGGAGTGCCCCGGGGCGCGCCCCGAGCCGCTAGGGTGTCGGCGTGCGCCTCGTCATCGCCTCCTGCTCCGTGGACTACTCCGGCCGCCTGGACGCCCATCTGCCCCGGGCCAACCGGCTCCTCATGCTCAAGGCCGATGGCTCGGTCCTGGTCCACTCCGACGGCGGCTCCTACAAGCCCCTGAACTGGATGACCGCGCCCGCGCGCCTGAGCGTCACCGAGCCCGATGAGCAGGAGCGCGATGAGGGCGTCGCCCAGGTGTGGGAGGTGCGCTCGGCCAAGACCGAGGACCGCCTGGTCATCCGGCTCTTCGAGATCCACTCCGACATCTCCCAGGAGCTGGGCGCGGACCCGGGGCTGACCAAGGACGGCGTCGAGGCCCACCTCCAGGAGCTCCTGGCCGAGCAGATCGAGATCCTGGGCCCCGGCTACCGGCTCGTGCGCCGCGAGCACCCCACCGCCATCGGCCCGGTGGACATCCTGGCCAAGGACGCCCAAGGGGGCAGCGTGGCGGTGGAGATCAAGCGCGTGGGCGGCATCGACGGCGTCGAGCAGCTCACCCGCTACCTCGAGCTCATGCGGCGCGACCCCCTGCTGGCCCCCGTCCAGGGGGTCTTCGCCGCCCAGTCCATCAAGCCCCAGGCACGGGTGCTGGCCCAGGACCGCGGCATCCGCTGCGTCCTACTGGACTACGACGCCATGCGCGGCATGGACGACGTCGAGTCCCGCCTGTTCTGAGCCGGGCCCGCCCGATCACCGCTGAGGACCCTCCAGGATCACGTCAGGATCACGTCATGCCAGTGGCCCCCGTCCTTCCCCGCCAGGCGAGCCTGGCCCGGATCATCGCCCAGGGGCTCGTGCCCGCCACCGGCGCCCCCGATGCCGTCGAGGCCGTGCGCCGCCAGCTGGCCATCCAGGGCCAGCAGGTCTCCGCCGTGCCCCACGCCCTCCTCGTGCGCTCCCCGGCCCTGGGCAGCCAGGTCGAGCAGGCCTTCGCCCGGGGGCGCCTGGTGCGGTCCTGGCCGATGCGCGGCACCGTCCACATCACCACCGCCGAGGACCACCACTGGCTGCGCGCCGCTCTCATGCACCGCATGGACGCCTGGATCCGCCGCTCCGAGAGCGCCTACGGGGTCGATGAGGCCCTGTGCGCGCGGGCCGCCGAGGTGGCGCTCGACCTCATCGCCACCCAGGGGCCGGTGCCTCGCGCCGTGCTGCTGGCCGCCTGGCAGGAGGCCGGGCTCATGGAGGCCTTCCAGGGCGCCGATGTCTCCTCCTACCGCCGGCGCCACCTGCTGGTGCGCCTCCAGTGCGAGGGCGTGCTGGTCCAGGGTCCGCGGCGGGGCAATGAGCACCTCGTCGTCGATGCCTCGCCGCTGCCCGATGCGGACTGCGGCCCTGCGGGGGCGGGTGTGGCCGCGGGGCAGCCGGGGCACCTCGCCGCGCTGGCCGAGATCGCCCGCCGCTACGCCACCAGCCACGGGCCGATCAGTGCCGACGACCTGGCCCGCTGGACCACCCTGCCCAAGCGGCAGGCGGCCCAGGCGCTGGAGGCCGCCGTGGAGGCCACCGGCGCCGCCGACTACCGCGTGGACGCCTCGCGCGCCCAGGTGCCCCTGGCACGGGTGCGCGCCGTCGGCGGGTCGCGCGGGCGCCTGGAGCCGGTGGGGTGCGCGGGGGCGGCCGCAGGGCCGGGACCCGAGGCGCTCTACATGCGGGCCGACCTGCTCGACCTGCTCGCCGAGGACGCCACCGCCCGGGCAGCCCGGGCCACGCATGTCCTGGGCTCCTTCGACGAGCTGCATGTGGGGTACAAGGACCGCTCCTGCCTGACCGACGAGGCCGGTGAGCGCCTCATCTGCCCCTCGGCCAATGGGATGCTCCGCCCGCTGGTGGTGGACCGGGGGCGGCTGGTGGCCGTGCGGCCCTCCCAGGGGCTGATCTGGCTGGAGCGGGAGCGCCCGGCGCGCCTGGAGCGGGAGGCGGCCCGGGCTGTATCCCGCATCGAGCAGCGCCTGGCCCGCTGATCCCCCGCCGTTGCACATCTTCAGCGGCCGATCCGGGCCTCGGCCCCGACTTTCCCGCATGACTGCGTCGAGGCTCGGGCTGAAGATGTGCAGCGGGGATGGCCTTGCACATCTTCGGGCCGCTCCGCCGGTGCAGACCCCGACTTTTCCGCAGGATCGCGTCAGCGCCCGGGTTGAAGATGTGCAGCGGGGAGGGGAGTTGTCTGATGTCTGCGCTGGTGCCAGACTCGGCCCCATGAGCGAGGAAGCCACCAGTCGCGCCTCCCAGGGCGCAGCCGCCAGCGGGCGCGGCCCCCATGAGCCCGCACCCGCCCGGGCGCTGCGGGGGCAGGTCGTCACCCCCGAGCGGATCATCGAGGACGGCGCCGTCATCATCGACCAGGGCGCCATCGCCTGGGTGGGGGAGGCGGCTCAGGCCGGCCCGGCCGGCCACGGCGCCATCGTGGAGCGCGCCCGGTGCGCTCCCGAGGCGGGGTACCTCCTGCCCGGACTGGTCGATGTCCACTGCCACGGGGGAGGCGGGCAGTCCTTCCCCAATGCCACCACCCGGGAGGAGGCCATGGTCTGCGTCATGGAGCACCGCCGGCACGGCACCACCTCCCTGGTGGCCTCCTGCGTCACCGCCGCCCCCGAGGTCCTCAAGGAGCGCACCCGCCTGCTGGCCGGCCTGTGCGACGAGGGCGAGCTGGCGGGCATCCACTTCGAGGGGCCCTTCGTCTCGGTGGAGCGCTGCGGCGCCCAGGACCCCACCTACATCATCGACCCCGACACCCCGCTGACCCGCGAGCTGCTGGAGCTGGGGCGCGGGCACGTGGTCACCATGACCATCGCCCCGGAGAAGCCCGGCATCACCGGGGCCGAGGGGATCAACGCCGCCCTCATCGAGGGCGGGGCCCTGCCCTCCTTCGGGCACACCGACTCCGAGGCCTCCCCGGTGCGCGCCGCCCTGGCCGATGCCGCCGCGCGCATCGCCGCCCGGATCGAGGCGGGCCTGCCGGTGCGCTCCGGGCGCTCCACCGCCACGCACCTGTTCAACGGCATGCGTCCCATGCACCACCGCAAGCCGGGCCCGGTGCCCGAGTTCCTGGCCGCCTCCCAGCGCGGGGAGTGCATCCTGGAGATGATCGGCGACGGCGTGCACCTGCACCCCGCCATCGTCCTGGACATGTTCGAGACGCTGGGGCGCGAGAGCCTCGTGCTCATCACCGATGCCATGGCCGCCGCCGGCATGCCCGACGGCGAGTACGTCCTGGGGCCGGCCGCGGTGCGGGTGAGCCAGGGGGTGGCCCGGCTCGCCCAGGGCGAGTCCATCGCGGGCGGCACCGCCCACCTCATCGACGTCGTGCGCACCACCTGGCAGGGGGGAGTGGACCTGGTGGATGCCGTGTACGCCGCCAGCGCCCAGGGCGCGCGGATCCTGGGGGACCGCAGTATCGGCGCGCTGGCGCCCGGGATGCGGGCCGACCTCATCGTCACCGACGCCGAGCTGCGGCCCGTGGAGGTCCTGCGCTGCGGCGAGGCGGTGGTCTAGGGCCCTGCCGGGAGCGGGCCCTCAGGCGCCCGCGGGGTGGACCTCCGTGATCCTGCCGGTGGCGACGTCGTAGATGATGCCGCGGGCGGTGGCGCCGCAGGGCACATGCGGGTCGGCCGCCAGCCCGGCCAGCGCCCGGCCCAGGTCCTGCTCGACGTCGGTGAAGCCGCCCGGCCTCCACTGCGGCCGCCGTCCCGTCGCCTCGGTCAGGGCCGTGAGGAGATCCTCGTCGACCAGGCCGGTCATGCCGCAGTCGGTGTGGCGCACCACCAGGATCTCCTCCACGCCCAGCAGGTGCTGGGCGATGGCCAGGGATCGGCGCACATCCTGGGTCAGCAGGCCCCCGGCGTTGCGGATGATGTAGGCGTCCCCGGGCCGCAGGCCCAGCAGCGACATGGGGTCCAGCCGCCGGTCCATGCAGGCCACGACGGCCAGTCGGGCACGGCGTCCCCGGGCGGGCCGGAAGCCCTCAGCATGCCGGTGGGCCGCCCTGAGCGCCTGCTCCATCGTCGGCCCGTGGGGATCGGCCATGGTGGGGCCTCCTCAGGCGAAGACGACGGTGCGGTGGCCGTTGAGCAGCACGCGGTGCTCGGTGTGCCAGTGCACCGCCTGGGCCAGGACCCGGCGCTCGACATCCTGGCCCTTGGAGCGCAGGACGGTCACGGAGTCCTCATGGGCGGCGCGGGTGACGTCCTGCTCGATGATGGGGCCCTCGTCGAGATCGGCGGTCACGTAGTGGGCGGTGGCGCCGATGAGCTTGACGCCGCGCTCGTGGGCCTGGGCGTAGGGGCGCGCCCCCTTGAAGGAGGGCAGGAAGGAGTGGTGGATGTTGATGACCCCTCCGCGCAGGCGCTCGCACAGGGACGGGGAGAGGATCTGCATGTAGCGGGCCAGGACCACAAGCTCCACGCCCAGGGACTCCACCAGGGAGAGCAACTCCTGCTCCGCGGCCTCCTTGGTGTCCGGGGTGACCGGGATGTGATGGAAGGGGACGTCGTAGAAGTCGGCCACGGGCCTGAGGTCCTCGTGGTTGCCCACCACGCCCGCCACGTCGATGGGCAGCCCCTGGCTGCGGGCCCGGAACAGCAGGTCGGTCAGGCAGTGGCCCTCCTTGGAGACCAGGATGAGCGTGCGCATGGGGCGCCCGACCTCATCGAGGCTCCACTCCATGGAGTAGTCGCGGGCGAGCTCGGCCAGGTCCTTCTCCATCTCCTGGCGCGGGACGGTGGTGAGCACCTGGACGCGCATGAAGAACAGCCCGGTATCGGCGTCCCCGAACTGCTTGGACTCGGTGATATTGCCGCCGCGGCGGGCCAGGGCGCCGGTGACCGCGTGGACGATGCCGGGCCGGTCCGGGCAGGACAGGGACAGGACGAGGTGAGTGGGGGAATCGGGCTGTGCCATGGGGAGAGCCTAGCGCGGCGCGCAGCGCGGCATGGTGCCGTGCCGCGCGCCGCGCAAGGGCCGGGCGCCGCTGATCCCGGGGCGGTGGGCGGGGGCCGGGCGATCAGGGCTGCGCGGCCCGCACCGTGATCGGGATCTGCGCCGATCGCTGGGAGGAGCGGCCCTTGACCGTCAGCACATGGTCCCCCGGCGCCAGCGTGGCCGGCAGGGTCACCTCATAGGAGAAGGCGCCGTCGGTGGCGGTGGAGTGCACGGGCGGGGCGTCCTCGGCGCTGCCGCCGATGCGGGTGCCGTCCTCCAGGGTGATATCCGTCGGCTCCATGGCGACCAGTCCCGTGCCCTCCACCGTGATCCTCTGGCCGGGGGCCGGGGTGGGGGAGTCGGAGCGGACCGAGGCATTGACCGGGACCTGGGCGGAGCAGGCATCGGCGACCTCATCGGGGTAGGAGAAGGTGGCATTGGCCCGCTGCTCGGCCTTGTTGATGTTCTCGCTGCCGTTGACACGGATGTTGAAGTAGATGTCCTCCGGGAACGTCGGATCGGCGCGCCCGGTGATCGTCCAGTGCAGGACGGTGGTGCCATCGCCCTTGGTCTGCCAGACGGTGTCCTGCAGGCGCCGCTGGTCGTCCCAGGTCTCCATCTCGAAGGTGTAGGCGCCGGTGGTCGTCACCGGGATGGAGACGGTGCAGCCATTGCGGGTGATCTCGCCGATGGATGCGGTCAGGCCCTCCGGCGGGGCGGGCAGGACCTGGATGGTCTGAGGGGCGTAGGCAGTCGTTCCGCCTGCGGACTGGCAGCTGATCGTGTAGGTGTAGGTGCCGGGGGCGTCGGGGACCTTGATCGTGCTCATCCACATGCTGCTGCCAGGGGTCTGCTCGGTGGTCACCGTCTGACCGTCGCGCAGGACGGTGATCGTCGCCGTCTCATTGGCGGAGGCCTGGGAGCAGGCGTTGGCGTGGGAGAGGGTGACGTGGGTGCCGACCTGGGCGGTGGGGGCGCTGATGCTGAACGGGGAGGGCGAGGGCTCCTCCGCCGAGGCTGCTGGGGCGGCTCCAAGGGCCAGCATGGCTGTCGCGATGGCGGCCACGAGGCTGCGTGCGCGCATATGTGGTGCTCCTTCGGCTGATTGTCGAGTGCGTGGAGTGGAACTGCAGTGGAATGAGAGGCGCCTATGAATGATGGTGGATGAAACCATACATGAACAATACGGATAAGCAACCCCGGGGCCCGGCCTCGGGCGAATGCGCCATCCTCGTGCGCGCGCCCTTGTGCCTGCCTGAAAAGGATCGATTCGGGCAATGGCCAGCAGGGCGTCCTGTCAGGCTGTATTGAGGATATCTTGAGGCAATTCTGAGGCTCATCAATCCTTGACGGGATGCCCTCATCGCCCTCGTCGTCGAGGCGGCGGGATGGATGTATCGGGCTGACGCGCATATTACTATCGGCTGCTCTATTCCTCATGCCCGGATCCTATTCAGGGCTTGTGCAGGCGCCCTCGGGTGCGACTCATGCGCTGAGGGGTGTGCCCCGCAGTGATATGCGGGGCACACCCCTCAGGTGGTGCGTGATGCCAGTGGTGCGCCGGGCCTCAGCCCTGACGGGCCTTGAACCGCGGGTTCTTCTTGTTGATGACGTAGGTGTGGCCGCGGCGGCGCACGACCTTGCTCCCGGGCTGCTTGGCCAGGGAGCGGATGGAGGCGCGGACTTTCATCCTGGGTTCCTTCCTGCTCGGGGTGGTGGTCCGGGCCCTGCCCGGGAGTGGCGGTGTCCCGGGCTGCGCCCGGTCCGCAGGGGTGCTCAGCGCTGTCGCCTGCCGTAGCGGCGCTCGAACTTCTCCACCCGCCCGGCGGTGTCCAGGATCCGCCCCTGCCCGGTCCAGAAGGGGTGGGAGGCGCTGGAGACCTCGACGTCGATGACCGGGTAGGTCCGGCCGTCCTCCCACTCGATGGTCTCGGCGGAGGTCAGGGTCGATCGGGTGAGGAAGGCGAAGTCCGCCGCCTTGTCGCGGAAGACGACGGGGCCGTAGTCGGGGTGGATGCCGGGTCTCATGGGCGGGCTCCTGGGTGCTGGGGGCTGGCGTGGCGGATCGGGGCGCTGCGGGACGGCGGTGGCGGGGTGCCGGCGTGACTGCCCGGCGCCGTCACCACGATGACTTCCTGATCCCGGGAAGCTCGCCGCGCAGCGCCATCTCGCGGAAGCGCACCCGGGAGGTGCCGGTGACGCGCAGGTGGCCGCGGGGGCGGCCGTCCACGGCGTCGCGCCGGCGCAGGCGCGTGGGGGAGGCGTCGCGGGGCAGGGCGTGCAGGGCGGCCATGGCCTCCTCGCGCTCGGCCCGGCTCAGGTGGGGGCTCACGCTGGCGCGCTTGAGCTCGGCGCGGCGCTCGGCGTAGCGGGCCACCACCCGGCTGCGGCGGGCCTGCGCGGCGATCTTGGACTTCTTGGCCATCAGCGCGACTCCTTGAACTCCACGTGCCGGCGCACGACGGGGTCGTACTTGCGCACCACCAGGCGGTCGGGGGTGTTGCGGCGGTTCTTGCGGGTGACGTAGGTGAAGCCGGTGCCCGCGGTGGAGACCAGCTTGATGATGGGGCGCAGGTCCTTGGCGGTCTTGCTCACAGCCTCTCCCCCCTTGCCAGCATCTCGGCGACGACGGCGTCGATGCCCCGCTTGTCGATGGTGCGGATCCCCTTGGCCGAGACCGTCAGGCGCACGGTGCGCCCCAGGGAGGGCACCCAGTAGCGCTTGTGCTGGAGGTTGGGGCTCCAGCGGCGCGAGGTGCGTCGGTGGGAGTGGGACACGGACTTGCCGAAGACCGGCGCGGCCCCTGTGACTTGGCAGTAGGTGGTCATGCCGTGCATTATTGAGAACGATTGTCACTCTCGTCAACTGGATGGAGGATGCCGTGCCCGACACCACCCACTCCCTGGCCCTCATCAGCGCCGTCGACCCCGCCCTGCTGAGCCTCATCGACCTGGCCCTCAGCGGCGAGGACGCCGTCGTCATCCGCGCCCGCCTGCTGCCCCAGGAGGGCCCCGAGGGCACCGTCCGCCTGGTGAGCACCGGCGGCCTGGACCAGGAGCCGGTGTCGCTGGACCTGCCCATGCCCACCCACTGCCACACCTGCTCGCTGCGCGAGGTGCTCGTGGCCGTGGCGCAGGACCGCGCCATCCAGGACCCCGGCGGCACCACAGTCATCCTCCTGCCGCCGGCCATCGAGCTCGTCCACCTCGTGCCCCGCCTGGCCCGGGAGCTGGAGGAGGCCGGGCGGGCCGAGGGCCTCGACCTGCGACTGGCCGGCGTCGCCCACGCCCTGGAGGCCCACACCGCCCAGGACGAGCTCCTCGAGCACCACCCGCTGTCCGAGCGGGGCCTGGAGGCCCACCCCGAGGACGCCCGCTGCACCGGGGAGGTCCACATGGTCAACCTCGGCTACGCCGACCTCATCCTGTCCCTGGGGCAGGACGAGGCGGGGGCCGGAGCCGATCTCATCGAGCACCTGCGGCCCCACAGCAGCCTCCTGCTGCCCGGCCTGGACGCCCCGCTCCTGGACTGCCTGCTCGCCATCAACCACGACGCCGGGGCCGCCGTCGGCCGCGTCCACCCCGCCACCACCCAGGCCTGGGGCGGGCCCGACGGGCACGGGGTGTGGACCCTCGACCTGTTCGCCACCCTGCCCTTCCACCCCGGGCGGCTGCGCGAGCTCGTCGCAGACCTGGCCGGGCACGGCCTGTGCGCCCGCGGCTGCTTCTGGCTGCCCAGCAGGCCCGGCCGCGTCTGCGCCTGGGAGGTCGCCGGGGGCGCCCTCAGCGTGGGGGACGCCGGGAGCTGGGCCGAGGCCCCCGATCTGCCATGGGCGGGTGAGGGGCGGGCGGGGGCCCTGGACGGCGTCGGCCTCGTCGACGGCGCCGCCTCCTCCGGTGCTGGGCCCGCCTCGGGCGGGCCGGACGCGGATCGGGGCGGGGCCGCCCCCGGGGAGCCGCGCTGCCACCTGGTGGTCACCGGGGTGGGGGACCCCCGGGTGCGCGAGCAGGTGCGGCAGGCCTTCGACAGGGTGCTGCTGCGCAGCGAGGAGATGTCCCACGCCCTGGCCTGGATCGGCGTCGACGACGGGCTGGGCGACTGGTTCGGGGGCGAGGGCTGAGCCGATCCCCGCCCGCGCCGGGCGGTGCCGGGCGATACCGCCCGGCGCGCCACCGCGCGGCGCGGTAGGGTAGGCGCGTCGCGACTGGCGCGGGGTGGATCACCACCGGGGAGCGGCACGAATCACCAGACTCCGGGGTCGCTCGCCTGGGCCGCGGGTCGCCTCTTCTCGCGCACCCGCCATGCCGTGCGCCCCACCACGGAGGAAGAACATGACTGCCGATGCCACGACCCCGTCCCTCAACCAGCCGCTGGCCGAGCTCGACCCCCAGATCGCCGCGGTCCTCACCGGCGAGCTGGAGCGCCAGCGCGGAACCCTGGAGATGATCGCCTCGGAGAACTTCGTGCCGCGGGCGGTGCTGGAGTGCCAGGGCTCGGTCTTGACCAACAAGTACGCCGAGGGCTACCCCGGGCGCCGCTACTACGGGGGCTGCGAGGTCGTCGACGTCGCCGAGTCCCTGGCCATCGAGCGCGCCAAGGAGGTCTTCGACGCCCAGTGGGCCAATGTCCAGCCGCACTCCGGCGCCCAGGCCAATGCCGCCGTCCTGCACGCCCTGGCCAACCCCGGCGACACCATCCTGGGCCTGTCCCTGGCCCACGGCGGCCACCTCACCCACGGCATGAGGATCAACTTCTCGGGCAAGAACTACCGGGCCACCGCCTACGGCGTGGATGAGACCACCCACCGCGTGGAGATGGAGCAGGTGCGCCAGGCCGCCCTGCGCGAGCGCCCCACCGTCATCATCGCCGGCTGGTCGGCCTACCCCCGCCACATGGACTTCGCGGCCTTCCGCTCCATCGCCGACGAGGTCGGCGCCGCCTTGTGGGTGGACATGGCCCACTTCGCCGGGCTCGTCGCCGCGGGCCTGCACCCCAGCCCCGTGCCCCACGCCGACGTGGTGTCCACCACCGTCCACAAGACCCTCGGCGGCCCGCGCTCGGGCATGCTGCTGTCCAACCGCGCCGAGCAGTGGGGCAAGAAGCTCGACTCCGCGGTCTTCCCCGGGCAGCAGGGCGGCCCCCTCATGCATGTCATCGCCGCCAAGGCCGTGGCCATGAGGATCGCCGGCACCCAGGAGTTCGCCGAGCGCCAGGCCCGCACCATCGAGGGCGCCAGGATCATCGCCGAGCGCCTCCTGGCCGACGACGTGCGCGCCGCCGGCGTCAAGCTCGTCACCGGCGGCACGGATGTCCACCTGGTCCTGGTGGACCTGGTCGACTCCGCCCTGGACGGCCAGCAGGCCGAGGACCTCCTGCACACCGCGGGCATCACGGTCAACCGCAACGCCGTCCCCTTCGACCCGCGCCCCCCGCGCGTGACCTCCGGCCTGCGCATCGGCACCCCCGCCCTGGCCACCCGGGGCTTCGGCGCCGCCGAGTTCACCGAGGTCGCCGACATCATCGCCACCGCCCTCATCCACGGGGCCGCGGGCACCGCCGACGAGGAGCTGCTGGCCGGCCTGCGCGGGCGCGTGGACGCGCTGACCCGGGCCTTCCCCCTCTACCCGGGGCTGGACCAGTGAGGGCCCCCTGGGGCGGTGCCGCCCGCGTGCTGGACGGCACGGCGGCCGCCGCCGCCATCAAGGCCGAGCTGGCCCAGCGCGTGGCCGTCCTGCGCGAGCGCGGCATCGTGCCGGGCCTGGGCACCGTCCTGGTGGGCCAGGACCCGGGATCGGTGCGCTACGTGGCGGGCAAGCACGCCGACTGCGCCGAGGTCGGCATCACCTCCCTGCGCGAGGACCTGCCGGCCACCGCCGCCCAGGAGGAGGTGGAGGCCGCCATCGACCGCCTCAACGCGGATCCGGCCTGCACCGGCTACATCGTCCAGCTCCCCCTGCCGGCGGGGATCGATGCCAACGCCGTCCTGGAGCGCATCGACCCCGACAAGGACGCCGATGGCCTGCACCCCACCAACCTGGGGCGGCTGGTCCTGCGCGGCTCGGGGCCGATCACCTCCCCGCTGCCCTGCACCCCGCGCGGCTGCATCGAGCTGCTCACCCGTCACGGCATCGACCTGCGGGGCAAGGACGTGTGCGTGGTGGGCCGCGGGGTGACCGTGGGCCGCTCCATCGGCCTGCTGCTGGGGCGCAAGGAGGTCAACGCCACCGTCGACATCTGCCACACGGGCACGCAGGACCTCGCCGACCACGTGCGCCGCGCCGACGTCGTCATCTCGGCGGCGGGCAGCCCCGGCATCATTCGGCCCGAGATGGTGGCCCCCGGCGCCGTCGTGCTGGACGTGGGAGTCTCGCGCGTCGTCGACCCCACCACCGGCAAGGGGCGGATCGCCGGGGACGTGGCCGATGGGGTGGACGAGGTGGCCTCCTGGCTCTCGCCCAACCCCGGGGGAGTGGGGCCCATGACCCGCGCCCTGCTGCTGGCCAACGTCGTCGAGACCGCCGAGCGCTCCACCACCCCCTGACTTTCGACAATTTGCATGAGATCGGCGTTCTCCGGGCCTGGAGAAGTACGATCTCATGCAAATTGTCGAAAGGTTGGGGGCTAGTAGGTGATCTCGAAGCGGCGGGCGCGCAGGCTCCCGGCCTGCCGGTCGGTCAGCCTCACGCTCGAGACCGAGGCCCAGTCCGGGCCGTGGTAGAGCCAGGCCACCAGGCGGGCCACATCATCGGCCGGGCCCTGGGCGAGGACCTCGACATCCCCGTCAGGCAGGTTGCGGACCTCGCCCACCAGCCCCAGGTCCTGGGCCTCCTGAGCGCAGTGGAAGCGGAAGCCCACGCCCTGGACCCGGCCGGAGATCAGGGCATGGATCGTGCGGATGCGGGGCGCGGTGTCAGCCATGGGTCCATGGTGGCCCACCCCGTAGGCTGGCGTCATGCGAATCGCCACCGTCAACGTCAACGGCATCCGCGCCGCCGCCCGCAAGGGCATGGGCCAGTGGATGACCGACTCCGCCCCCGACATCCTCCTGCTCCAGGAGGTGCGCGCCGATGAGCGGATCGCCGCCGGCCTCCTGGAGGGGTACACGGCCGCCACCTGGCCCTGCCGCATCAAGGGCCGCGCCGGGGTCAGCATCGCCGTGCGCGAGGGCGGCCCGGCCGCCATCGGCGAGCTGCGCCACGGCGTGGCACCCCCCGGGGCCCAGGAGCCCGACGTCGACTCGGGCCGCTGGCTGGAGGCCGACCTGGCCCTGGCCGACGGCTCCGCCCTGACCGTCATCTCCGCCTACCTGCACTCCGGGCAGCTGGGCACCGAGAAGATGGACCAGAAGTACGCCCACCTCGACCTGGTCGATGCGCGCATGGCGGCCCTGCTCCAGGCCGCGCAGCAGGGCGGCCCCCAGGTGCTCATGGCCGGCGACCTCAACGTGGTGCGCTCCGAGCGCGACATCAAGAACTGGAAGCCCAACCACAACAGGATCGCGGGCGTCATGGATGAGGAGATCGCCCACCTGGAGTCCTGGTTCTCCTCGGGCTGGGTGGATGTCTCCCGCGCCCTGGTGGGCCCAGACGCCCAGGGGCCCTACACCTGGTGGTCCCAGCGCGGCAAGGCCTTCGACAACGACGCCGGATGGCGCATCGACTACCAGGTCGCCACCCCGGCCCTGGCCTCGCGGGCCACGGGCCTGCGCATCGACCGCGCCCCGGATTACGCCTCGCGCTGGTCCGACCACGCCCCGCTGGTCATCGAGTACGACGGCGCCTGAGCCCAGCGCCCCGGCCCCCGCCCGCCGCAGCGGAGGAGGGGCCGGGGCGCATCGGGGTCCGGCTCAGTACCGGATGGCGTCGATGGGGCGGATGCGCACCGCCACGATCGCCGGGATGAGGCCCGCCAGCGCGCCGACCGCCGTGGCCGACAGCAGCCCGATGAGCGCGGCGCTCATGGGGAAGGGCGGGCGCACATGGGGCTCGATGCCCAGGATCGGGGAGAAGGGCACCACCCGCATCCCCACGATGGCGATCGCGATGCCCACGATGCCCGCGATGACGGTGGCCACCACCGACTCCATCATGATGGAGAAGAAGATCCGCCGGCTCGTGGCCCCGAAGGAGCGCCGCACCCCGATCTCGTTGATGCGCTGGCGCACGGTCACCAGGGAGATGTTCACCAGGCTCAGGGCCCCCAGGATCATGACGAACAGCCCGGCGATGGTCACCACCCGGGTGAAGCCGCTGGCCGAGTCGATGCCCCCCGAGCCGTCAAGGTTGGAGCGGATCTGAGCCGAGCCCGTGCCGAACTCCGCATTGAAGGCGTCGCGCGCCAGAGTGCGCATCTGGCTGTCCCCGTCCTTGCCGACCCACAGCTCCAGGGTGGGGGAGGGGCGCGTGAAGTCCTTGGGCAGCAGCGGCTCCAGGGAGTCGCTCAGCACGTAGGCCGTCAGCGGCTCGGGGACCGGAGTGCCGGTCTCATCGGTGTACTGGGGCTCGGCGGGCAGCACGCCGACGATGGTGAAGGTGGCGCGCATGGGGGCGTAGGCCTCGATGGTCACCGGGGCCGTCAGCTCCTCGATGCCCAGGCGCTCCAGCACGCTGCTGGAGACCACCAGGGAGGGGGACAGGTCGTCGGCGTCATCCTGGGTCAGCCAGCGCCCCTGGTCGGCGTAGGCCCTGTGGATCTGCTGGTAGCCCTGGCTGACCGCCGTGGTGGAGACATTGGCGGGGCCATCGGGCAGGACCAGGCGCAGGGGCAGCTGGTAGGTGGTGGCCCAGTGGCTGACCTGGTGGCGCTCGACGAAGGTGTCCATGGCCGTGAGGATCCTGGCGGTCTGCCTGTTCGCGGCTGCCGCGTCACCGCCGCCCGATGCGCCCGTCCCCGCCTCGGGACCCGGCCCCGCCGCGGGGCCCCCGGCCTGCGCCGGGGCCGCGGCGCCCGGCTCCTGGCCGGTGTCCTCATCGGTCTTGGTGGGCGTGACCGTGACGCTGACCGTCCCGGGCTGCCCGGAGTAGCGCGCCAGGTACTCCTGGATGGCCTGGACGCTGACCTCCCCGAATGCGATGACGAAGGTCATGGAGGCCACCGCGGCGGCGACCCCGACCAGGGACAGCAGGACCCGCAGCTTGCCGATCCTCACCTGCCCCCAGGCCTCGACCAGGGAACCGAAGATCTCGCTCATAGCGCTCCTCCTAGGGGTGCGGGGGCCGGTGCCGCTCCGGGCACGATCTCCTGGAACTCCTCCAGGGAGCCGACCCGGTGGGAGGAGACCTCGATACGGGTGAGGACCCCGTGGTCGAGCCGGTACTGGGTGCGGGCGCGGGCGGCGACCGCCAGGTCGTGGGTGATCATGATCAGCGCCGCCCCGGTCTGCTCGCACTGGGACTCCAGCAGGCCCATGACGGCGTTGCCGGTGTCCACGTCCAGGGCGCCGGTGGGCTCATCGGCCAGGATGATGCGGGGCCTGCGGGCCAGGGCCCGGGCGATGGCCACGCGCTGCTGCTCGCCGCCGGAGAGCCGGTCGATGCGCCCGCCGATCTTGGAGCCCAGGCCCACGGCCCCCAGCAGTTCCTCGGCGCGCGCGGTGCGGCCCCAGAAGGCGGTGCCGTGGGCGTAGAGCAGGGGTGCGGCCACGTTCTCGGTGGTCGACAGGCCGGGGATGAGGTTGAAGGACTGGAAGACGAAGCCGAAGGCCTGGCCCCGCGCCCGGGCGCGGCGGCCCTCGCCCATGCGGGTGGTGTCCTGCCCGTTGAGCAGGTAGTGGCCGGAGGTCGGCTTGTCCAGCAGGCCCAGGATGTTGAGCAGGGTGGACTTGCCGGTGCCCGAGCGGCCCACGATGGCGATGTGGTCGCCGGGCTCGACCCGCAGGTCGATGCCCTTGAGGATCTCCAGCGGCTCGCCGTCGGGCATCTCGAAGGTGCGTGTGACGCCGCTGATGTCCACCAGGGCGGTCATGAGGTGATCTCCTCGCCCTTCTCGTCGTAGCAGATCGAGCCGTCGGGCTCGCAGGTGTTGGGCTCGCCCTTGCGCTTGATGTCCTTGCCGGGGACGAACTGCAGGATCGTGTCCCCCTCGGACAGCCCCTCGGTGACCTGGACCTGGGTGCCGTCGTTGATGCCCAGGGTGACATCGGTCTTGACCGCCGAGGCCGGATCGGCCGGGTCGGACAGGACCCAGACGCTTCCGGTGGAGTAGTTGCCCTCGATCGCCGAGACCGGCACCAGCAGGGCGCCGGTGGCCGAGCCGGCGTCGATGTCGATGGTGGCCTTCAGGCCGGGGAAGACCTGCTGGTCGGCCGGCACGGTGCAGCGCACCTCGACCTTGTCGCCGTCCGCGGGGGTGGCGGCGGAATCCCCGGGCGCGGGGTTGGCGCCTGCGGTGGTGGGGGACTCCTTGGTGCCCACCTTGAGATCGGTGCAGGAGAAGGGCGCGGGCCCGGAGTCCACCGAGACGCTGGCCTCGGAGGGCGGGCTGGTCAGGCGGTACTGCTGGGAGGCCTTGAGGCTGCCCTTGGCGGAGTAGGTGCCGGGCGCCACCGTGGCCACCACCGTGCCCACGGGGGTCTCCTGGTCCCGGATGACCTTGTACTTCACCGTGCCCGAGGCGGGGGCGTAGACATCGACCCAGGTAGTCTTGGGCTCGGACTGAGTGGTGCGCGGGTTGCCCTCCTCATCGGTGGAGGTCACGGGCTCCTGGGCCTCGACCTTCTTCAGGGTCATGATCGGCTCGCCCGCGGCCACGGTGGCGCCGTCCTCGTAGATGAGTCGCGCCACGGTGCCGGCCAGGGTGGACTTGGCCTCCACGGGGGCGTCCTCGACGATCTGGCCGTCGATGCTCACAGCATTGGAGATGTCACCGGTGCTCACCGTCACCGTCGGGGCCGCGGTGGTGAAACTGGGGTCGGTGCCCTCCGATGCGGAGCCTCCGCTGGAGGGGAAGAAGGCGATCTTGGTCAGTGCCGCGGCGATGACGACGGCGATGAGCACCTTGATCGTGGGCATGACATAGCGTTTCACGGCGCGTCCTCTTTCGATGAGGCGGGTATCGGGTATCAGGAGGGGTGGGCCCATCGTAGGCGCGGTGCCCGCCTCATCGGATCCTGCCGCAGCAGGACACGGGGCTCCTCCGAGTGGTCGTCCCCGCCCCCCGCGGCCATCCTTCCGGGGGACGCCAGGAGGCCCGGCCTCCTCCTGGGGGAGGAGATGCCGGGGAGTCGTGCGGGTGGCGGGATGCTCCCGCCACCCGCACGCGATCGTGATGAGGATGTGACCGGGGCCCGGTGCCGCCCGCGTGGCGTGGGCCGCGCCGCCCTCAGGCCAGGCGCCCGGCGGGGGCGCTGGGGACGGCGTTGAGGAAGGCCGGGGGGCGGAAGCCGGCGGTGGCGTAGGCCCGGGCGACGGCGCGGGCCACCTCCGGGACGGCCTCGGCGTCCACCAGGGCGATGGCCGAACCGCCGAAGCCCCCACCGGTCATGCGGGCCCCGTGGGCCCCCGCGGCCCGGGCCGCCTCCACGGCGGTGTCCAGCTCGGGGCCGGTGCACTCGTAGTCCACGCGCAGGGACTCGTGCGAGGCGTCCATGAGGGCGCCGACGGCGGCCAGCGACTCCCCGCTGAGGGCATCGGCCTCCTGGAGGAGGGCCACCAGCTCCCTGGTGCGGGCGATCTCGGTGACGACGTGGCGCACCCGGCGCACCAGGACCTCCGCGCGCTCGGGATCCGGGCCGCCGTCCTGCCCGGCGCTGCGCCGCAGGCGCTCCAGGGCCTCGTCGAGGTCCTGGGGGTCGAGGTCGGCGAGCAGGTCGACGCCCAGGATCCGGGCCGCCTCCTCGCAGGCCTCGCGCCGCGCCCCGTACTGGCCGTCGGTCAGGGAGTGCTCGGCCCTGGTGTCGATGACCAGCAGGGCCAGCCCCTGGGAGGCCAGGTCGAAGGGCACATGCTCCACCGAGCCGTCACGGCAGTCGAGCTCCAGGGCGTGGCCCTCGCGGCAGCGCAGGGAGGCGGACTGGTCCATGCCCCCGGTGGGGGCGCCGGCCATCTCGTTCTCGGTGCGCACGCACACCCCGACCAGCCGGGCACGCCCGGCGTCGTCGGGCTGCTGGACGGGCCCGGCCAGCCCCAGGCCGGCCGCCTCGTCGATGGCGACCGCGGCCGAGCACTCCAGGGCCGCGGAGGAGGACAGGCCCCCGCCCAGGGGTACGCAGGAGACCAGGGCGGCGTCGAAGCCCGGCAGGCCGGTGAAGCCCTCGCGCTCCAGGGACCAGGCCACCCCCGCGATGTAGGAGGCCCACTGGGTGACCTCCCCGGGGGTGCCCTTGGGGCCGATCGCGTCGAGGTCGAGGACCTCGATCGCCTGGGCGTCCCGGGAGGAGACCAGGCGGATGGTCCGGTCCTGGCGGCGGCGCAGGGCCAGGTAGGCGCGGTGGGGCAGGGCGATGGGCAGGGCCAGGCCCCCGTTGTAGTCGGTGTGCTCGCCGATGATGTTGACCCGGCCCGGGGCGTACCACACGCCGTCGGGCTCGACGCCGAAGGCCCGGCGGAACAGGTCGGTGGCCGCCCCGGCCCCCTCCTGGGGCTCCAGGGCGGGGGAGAAGGCGGGCTGTGCGGGCGAGGGCGACGGTGCGCTCATGGGCTCTCCTGAGGTGGTGCGGAGCGTGGGTGGTTCTGCTGGTGGTTGCGTGAGCGGTTGCTGGTGGGCGGACAGGGCGGGCTGGAGGGGTCAGGGGGCGATCCGCAGGGCGGCCCCCGACTCGTCCAGGGCGGTGGTGGTCCCGGCGTCGGGCTCGGCATCGGTGACCAGGACGCCGATGTCCCGGGTGGGGCAGAAGGAGCGCAGGCCCAGCACCCCCCATTTGGAGGCGTCGATGGCGGCCACCACGGTGCGCCCGGTGGCGACCAGGGTCTGGTTGGTGGAGGCCTCCATGAGGTTGGGGGTCATGAGCCCGGCCTCGGGGGTGAAGCCGTGAGCGCCCAGGAAGACCCACTCCACGCGCAGGGTGCGCAGGGAGTCGACCGCCACCGGCCCCACCAGGGCATTGGAGGGGGTGCGCTCACCTCCGGTGAGGATGATCGAGGGGGGCCCGTGGCCCTGGGCGCGGGAGGCGTCGGCGGCGTCGAAGAGCAGCTGCGCGGCGGGCAGGGAGTTGGTGATGACGGTCAGGGTGGGGAAGTGGTCGAGCTCGGTGAGGGCCTGGGCCAGGGCCAGGGTCGTCGTCCCCCCGGAGAGGGCCAGGGAGTCCCCGGGGCGCACCAGCCGTGCGGCCTCCGCGCCGATGCGGCGCTTGGCCTCGGGGTGGAGGGTGGACTTGGCCTGGAAGCGGGGCTCCAGGGAGGTGGCGCCGGCGGCCACGGCACCGCCGTGGACCCGCTCGACCCTGCCCTGGGAGACCAGCTCGGTGATGTCGCGGCGCACGGTCATCTCCGAGATCCCCAGCTCCTCGACGACGTCGGCCACGCGCACGCCGCCGGTGGCCGCCACGCGCTCCAGGATGTGCTCCTGGCGCTGGCGGGCGAGCATGGGCGAGGGCCGGGGGTCTGCGGTGGTGGAGGTGCTGCGCACGGAGACCATCCTGCCAGATGCCCCAGGCCCGCACGAGTGCGCACAGAGTCGAACACCTCGGTGCGCCTCCTCGCGATCCGGCGCGGGCCCCGTCCCCGTGTGTGATCGGCGGCCCTCGGGCGTGATCGCCGCCGGGTAGGACCTTGGTGCCTTTGCACGGTAGGGTGTTGGGGGCCCTATCGCAGCGATCGCGCCTGCGCTCACCGCGGGGAGCCGCTGATGGCCTGGCCGGCGCCGCCGGCGGGGCCTCGGGGCTGTTGAGGGCTTCCCGGGGGCGCCATGCGGCGCTCCTGGACGGACAGAGGTAAGGAGGCTGGGGATGAATGTTCCCGCACCCGATGCGGGCCAGTGCGTGATCGGCGTGGCCATCGCCCTGCCCGAGCCGGAGGCCGCCAGGGTCCGCGCCGTGCGCGAGGCCGCCGGCGACCCCCAGGCCCTGGTGGTGCCCCCGCATATCACCCTCCTGCCGCCCACCGCCGTCGAGATCGCGAGCATGGGGGCCATCACCGCCCACCTGGAGCGGGTGGCCGCCCGCACGGCGCCCTTCCCCCTCCGCCTCCAGGGGGTGGGCACCTTCCGCCCGGTCAGCCCGGTGGTCTTCCTCGAGCTCAGCCGCGGGGCGCAGCAGTGCCACGACCTCCAGGGCGCCGTGCGGGACCAGGACGGCCCTCTGGGGCTTCCCCTGAGCTTCCCCTTCCACCCCCATGTCACCCTGGCCCACGAGATCGACGACGCGGCCCTGGACAGCGCCGCTGGCGCTGCGGCGGACCTGGACATCCGCTTCACCGCCTCCCGCCTCCACCTCTACCGCTTCACCGGCCAGGGGGGCTGGCGGATCGTCGCGGCCCCCGCCTTCGCCGCCGCGGCACAGGCGCTGAGCCTGGCGCACTGAGTGAATCGAGTGAACCGCATGGAGCATGTCAAGGCCTGGGCCGCCCGTCTCATGGACCTCTACCAGCGCTCGCGCCTTGGGCGCGCGCTGGCGCGCTACTCCATGGCGCGCGGGGGCCTCATGGCCGGTGGGATCGCCTACACCGGGCTCTTCTCCGTCTTCTCGACCCTGGCCATCGGCGTGACGGTGCTCATGGCCGCCATCGGGGGCAGACCGGCCCTGCGCGATGCGGTCATCTCCTCCATCGACTCCACCCTGCCCGGCGTGGTGGACACCGGCGATGGCGGGCTGGTCACCATCGAGCAGCTCACCCTCGACTCCGCGCTCAACGCGGGCTCCATCGTGGCGGGCCTCGTCCTGCTCTACTCCGCGGTGAGCCTCATGGGCACGATCAGGATCGCCCTGCGTGCCATGTTCGGCATGGTGCACCAGACCAGGGGCTTCGTGACCATCCAGGCCGCCAATCTGCTGTGCTTCGTCGTGGTCATGACTGCTGTCCTGGTCACGGCGGTCTCCTCCGTGGCCACCTCCCTGCTGGCCGGCAGCCTCAACCAGGACCTGGACGTGCCCGCCGCCCTGACCGGCCCCGGAGCGCGGGTCGCCGGCCTGGGGCTGTCCTTCCTCATCGACGCCGCCGTGCTGGCCCTGGTCATCACCGTGTGCGGCATCCGCCCTCCCCGCCGGGACCTGGTGCAGGGCTGCGCCCTGGGCGCACTGGCCTTCGGGGTGCTGCGCCAGGCCGGCAGCAGCGGGGTGGGCTCGGCGGCCGACAACCCGCTGCTGGCCTCCTTCGCCGCCATCATCGTGCTCATCGTGTGGATGCACCTGGCCAGCCGCGTGCTGCTCCTGGTGGCGGCGTGGATGGCCAACCCGCCCCGGCCCCAGGCGGTGGACCACCCCGATGAGGTCCATGCCCATGAGCGCCCCAACTACGTGACCCTGAGCGTGCCCGCCACGCTGGCCTGGCCGCGCCAGGCCATAACCGGGAACCTGGATGCCGACCCCACTGAGCATCCCGACTACGTCGCGCCGGTGCCCGTGGAGGAGGGCGCGGCCCGGGCGGCCACGCCTGCGCCGGACGCCGAGCCCGTGCGGGGCGCTGCCAAGAGGGGGCGGGAGGCCCTCGACGGCGTGGCGGACGACCGCTGAGGCGGTGATCATCCGGTGACGCCAGTGCTCGGCCGGGCAGCAGCCGGCCGGGCTCGGCATGGGCGCTCCGGAGCTGTGGCCCGGGACTCAGGGGGCGGTGCAGAGGGCCGTGCCGCGAAGGCGGCTACCCTGGCGCGATGAGCGATGACCCTCGCGGCGCTGCACCGCGCGACCACGACCCGTCACCGACCGGCCAGGCCGGCCCCGCCGTCCGGACCGATGCGGCCGGCCCCGCCCGGGACGGCGGTGAGCCGGAGCGCCCGGTGCACGTCATCATCCCCGCCGGCGGCGCGGGCACGCGGCTGTGGCCCCTGAGCCGCCGGGAGCGGCCCAAGTTCCTCCTGGACCTCACCGGGGCGGGGCGCACCCTCATCCAGGCCACGGTGGAGCGCCTGGCGCCCCTGGCGGCCAGCACCACGATCGTCACCGGGCAGGCCCACCTCTCCGCCGTCGCCGAGCAGCTGGGGCAGGTGCCGCGTGAGAACCTGCTGGCCGAGCCCGCCCCCCGCGACTCCATGGCGGCCATCGGCCTGGCTGCGGCGATCATCGCCCGGCGCCACGGAGAGCGGGCCGTGGTCGGCTCCTTCGCCGCCGACCACACCATCGCCGATGAGCGGGCCTTCCGCAACGCGGTGCGCCAGGCCTGCGCCCTGGCCCGTCAGGACTGGGTGGTCACCATCGGCATCGAGGCCACCGGCCCCTCCACCGCCTTCGGCTACATCCACGCCGGCGAGCCGCTGGGCGTGATCGGGGCGCCCGAGGGGCGCCGGGTCCTGGGCTTCACCGAGAAGCCCGACGCCGCCACTGCGGCCGGCTACCTGGCCAGCGGCGACTACCGCTGGAATGCGGGCATGTTCGTGGCCCGCGCCGGGGTCCTCCTGGACCACCTGGCCCGCTACCGGCCCGCTCTGGCCCAGGGCCTGCGCGCCATCGCCGCTGCCTGGGACACCCCCGGGCGGGAGGAGGCTCTGGCCCGGGTGTGGCCGGGCCTGGAGGCGGTGGCCATCGACCACGCCATCGCCGAGCCCGCCGCCGCCGTGGGCGCTGTGGCCACGGTGCCGGCCTCCATGGGCTGGGACGACGTCGGCGGTTTCGAGGCCCTGACCCAACTGGTGGCCCCGCGCACCGAGGGCTCCGCCGCGGGCGCCTCGGTCCTGGAGCTGTGGGAGGAGCGGCACGAGGGGGCGGGCGGGCGCGAGCGGGTGGAGGCCATCGACTCCCAGGGCGCGCTGGTGGCCACTGCCACGGGGCGGCGGATCACCCTCCTGGGGGTGCCGGGGCTGGTCGTCGTCGACACCCCCGATGCCCTGCTGGTGACCACCCCCGACCGCGCCCAGGAGGTCAAGGCGGTGGTCGATCGGCTCAAGGAGGCCGGCCGCGGTGATCTGCTCTGATCCCATGCGGTCGGGGCCGGTTCCCGGGCTGCCCATTGACCAGGGCCTGGCTGATGCGTGGGACGCTGCTCCTGACTGGCCCGCGTCGACCTGGAAGAGTGTTCTCGGGTGATCTGGTTCAGGCGCTCTCGAAAATGCTGCCGGTTGAGAGGATGGACCGGGATCGTCCGCTGGTGATCGTGATGTGCGTCTTCTCAGTGATGTGCTGCCTCCTTTTCTCAGCACTTGCTTTCATCGGAGGAGGCTTCGCTAACTCTTTCGGGCCGCCTATGTCGCGGTGCTTTTCGTGGTGTGCATTATATTGAAGGGTCGGACGAGGGGGTGAGGTGCTGCGATGGAGGCGGTCATCGAGTCGGCCAAGGGGTCCACGGCGCGCTGCAATGTGGAGGACCTACCGTTGTCCTTCTGTCATCTCCAGCGGCTCCTGTTCACCTTCTCATCCAGGGCGGACCTGCGCGCCAAGCTCGCGGGCGGGCGCGCCCTGGCCATCGTTCTGGACGTCCTGGAGCCCACCGGCGAGGAGCTCACCGACGGCTCCTGGCCCTGGAGCACCGCCGCCCCCACCACACAGGCACCGCCCATCAGTCACTCATGACTCATCAAAAGTGACGAAGATAACTGCCGGCCGGCAGTAGTGCGCGCATCTGCTCCCACCTGACCAGGTATGGAGCAGCATGCTGCTGGAGGTGACCGACGGCGGCCTCGGGGCTTCAGCGGCCCGGGCAGGGCCTCGCCCAGGGCGTGGAGCAAGGAGCCCGGGGGACCGCGTATTCTAGACCATGTGCACAGGCGCACCGATCTGTGCCCCATATCCTGTCACGGAGGTACCCATGAAGAAGGCTCACTCTGCGATGGCGCTCGGCTGCGCCGCCGCCCTGGCCCTGAGCGCCTGCGGCGCCGCCCCCGAGCAGGGCGCGAGCTCGGGCAATGGCGCGGGGGGCGACTTCCTGGCCTGCATGGTCTCGGACGAGGGCGGCTTCGACGACCAGTCCTTCAACCAGTCCGGCCGCGAGGGCCTGGAGAAGGCCGAGGCCGACCTGGGCGTGTCCATCAAGACCCTGGAGTCCGAGAGCGCCGCCGACTACTCCACCAACATCGACAGCCTCATCCAGCAGGACTGCGACATCATCTTCGGCGTCGGCTTCAACCTCGCCGCGGACCTGACCACCGCCGCCCAGGCCAACCCCGATGTCGAGTTCGCCCTCATCGACGCCAGCTTCGCCGACACCTCCGGGAGCACCGTCGAGGTCGCCAACGGCAAGCCGCTGCTGTTCAACACCGCCGAGTCCGCCTACCTGGCCGGATACGCGGCCGCCGCGATGTCCAAGTCCGGCACCGTGGCCACCTACGGCGGCATGGCCATCCCCACCGTCCAGATCTTCATGGAGGGCTTCGCCAAGGGCGTGGCCAAGTACAACGAGGACACCGGCAAGTCCGTCAAGGTCCTGGGCTGGGACCCCTCCAACCCCGAGGGCGGCTCCTTCGTCGGCAACTTCTCCGACACCGCCAAGGGCCAGGCCCTGACCAACCAGTTCATCTCCCAGGGCGCCGACGTCATCATGCCCGTGGCCGGGCCGGTGGGCCTGGGCACCCTGTCCACCGTCAAGGAGAGCTCCGGTGAGGAGCTCGTGGTCTGGGTGGACTCCGATGGCTTCGAGTCCACCGACGGCGGTGAGATCATCCTGACCTCCGTGGTCAAGGAGATCGGCCAGTCGGTCTACGACACCGTCAAGGAGGCCTCCGGCGGCTCCTACAGCGCCAAGCCCTACATCGGCACCCTGGACAACAGCGGAGTGGCCCTGGCCCCCTTCCACGATCAGGACTCCAAGGTCCCCGCCGATGTCAAGGCCAAGATCGAGGAGCTGCGCAAGCAGATCGTCGACGGCACCATCGACGTGAGCACCCCCTACGACCCCTCCTGAGCGGATGGGCCGCGCCCGGCCCAGCACCCCGGGCCGGGCGCGGCCCGATGCACTGACCGACACCACTACCTGGGAGGCGAGCACAGCGTGAAGCTCGAGCTGCGCGGGATCACGAAGGCCTTCGGACCGCTCGTGGCCAATGACCACATCGACCTCACCGTCGAGCCCGGACAGATCCACGCCCTGCTGGGGGAGAACGGCGCGGGCAAGTCCACGCTCATGAACGTGCTCTACGGGCTCTACCAGCCCGATGCGGGCCAGATCCTCATCGACGGCGCCCCGGTGTCCTTCTCCGGCCCGGGGGACGCCGTGGCCGCGGGCATCGGCATGGTCCACCAGCACTTCATGCTCGTGCCCGTCTTCACCGTGGCCGAGTCGGTGGCCCTGGGCTACGAGCCCGCCGGGCGCAGCGGGATCATCGATGCCCGGGCCGCCCGGGACAGGGTGCTGGAGATCTCCCGGCGCTTCGGCTTCGACGTCGACCCCGAGGCGCGCATCGAGGACCTGCCCGTGGGCGTCCAGCAGCGCGTGGAGATCATCAAGGCGCTCTCGCGCCAGGCCCGGATCCTCATCCTCGATGAGCCCACCGCCGTGCTCACCCCCCAGGAGACCGACGAGCTCATCGCCATCATGCGCGAGCTCAAGGCCTCGGGAACCTCCATCGTCTTCATCACCCACAAGCTCCGCGAGGTCCGCGCGGTCGCCGACACCATCACCGTCATCCGCCGCGGCCGCGTCGTGGGCACGGCCGAGCCCACGGCCCCGGCCAGCCACCTGGCCGGGCTCATGGTGGGCCACGACGTCTCCCTGACCGTCGACAAGGAGCCCGCCGCCCCGGGCCCCGAGGGACTGACCCTGGCCGGGGTCACCCTGGTCGAGAACGGCACCATGCTGCTCGACGACGTCGACCTCCACGTCCGCAACGGCGAGATCCTGGGCATCGCGGGCGTCCAGGGCAACGGCCAGACCGAGCTGAGCGAGACCATCCTGGGGCTGCGCCGGCCCACCACCGGCACCATCGCCTTCGGCGGCACGCAGGTCACCGGCCACGGCGTCCACCAGCGCCTGCGCTCAGGCCTGGGCTTCGTCCCCGAGGACCGGGCCGACGACGGCATGGTCGCGGAGTTCTCCGTGGCCCAGAACATGATCCTGGACCGCTACGACGACCCCGCCTTCGGGGCCGGGCCCAGCCTGTCCCCGACCAAGGTGCGCCTCAACGCCGAGACCCTGCGCGAGGAGTTCGACGTGCGCGTCACCGACGTGGGCGACCCCATCTCCACCCTGTCGGGCGGCAACCAGCAGAAGGCCATCCTGGCCCGCGAGCTCTCCCGCCCCCTCAAGGCCCTCGTGGCCTGCCAGCCCACCCGCGGACTGGACGTGGGCTCCATCGAGTTCGTGCACAAGCGCATCGTCGCCGAGCGCGACACCGGCACCGCCGTCCTCATCATCTCCTCCGAGCTCGATGAGATCTACGCCCTGTCCGACAGGATCGCCGTCATGTACCGCGGGCGGATCGTCGGCATCGTCCCGCCCGACACCCCGCGCGACGTCCTGGGCCTCATGATGGCCGGGGCCAGCGCCGACCAGGCCCAGGCCCAGGCGGGATCCACCGACGGCGCCGGCCCTGACACCCGCCCGGATGCGGGCCCAGAGGAGAAGTGATGAGCCAGGAGACAGCCTCCCCAGCCCCCGGCGCCCAGGAGACCCCGGGCGCCGCTGACAAGGACCGGCCGCCGGCCGCGGCCGAGCGGCCCCCGCTGCTGCGCCAGGTCACCGAGTCTACCGCCCTCATGGGCATCCTGGCCGTGCTCAGCGCCCTCATCGTGGGCAGCCTGCTCATCCTCATCGCCGACCCCCAGGTGCGCACCACCGCGGGCTACTTCTTCGCCCGCCCCAGCGACTTCCTCTCGGCGGCCGGCACCTCCCTGAGCGAGGCCTACGCCGCCCTGCTGCGCGGTTCCCTCCTGGACTGGCGCGCAGCCACGCTCCACCGCGCCATCCGGCCGCTGACCGAGACCCTGACCATCGCCACCCCCCTCATCCTGGCGGGCCTGGGCATGGCGGTGTCCTTCCGGGCGGGCCTGTTCAACATCGGCGGGCAGGGCCAGCTCATCCTGGGCGCCATCCTGGGCGGTTATGTGGGGATCGCCTGGGGACTGCCCCCCATCCTCCACCTCCTGGTGGCCATGGCCCTCGCCGCGCTGGGCGGGCTGCTGTGGGGCGGCCTGGCCGGAGTGCTGCGCGCCAGGACCGGGGCCAGCGAGGTCATCGTCACCATCATGCTCAACTCGGTGGCCGGCTACCTCCTGGCCCAGGTCCTGACCCTGGACGCCTTCATCGGGGAGGGCAACTCCAATCCCAAGTCGATCTACATGCAGGGCACCGCCCACTACCCCCGACTGCTGGGCGAGTCCTTCCGCCTGCACGCGGGCTTCGTCGTCGCCCTGCTGGCCGCCGCGGCCGTGTGGTGGATGATGGAGCGCTCCTCCCTGGGCTTCCAGTTCCGGGCCACCGGCCTCAACGCCAACGCCGCGCGCACCGCGGGCATGAACGTGCCCCTGGTCACCGTCCTGGTGATGATGGTCTCAGGCGCCCTGTGCGGGCTGGCGGCCACCGCCCCCGTCCTGGGGACCGAGCAGCACCTGAGCCTGTCCGTGGCCGGGACCATCGGCTTCGACGCCATCACCGTGGCCCTGCTGGGACGCTCCACGCCGCTGGGCACCGTCCTGGCCGGCCTCCTCTTCGGCGCCCTGAGGGCCGGGGGCACCCTCATGCAGGCCGCCACCGGGACGCCCGTGGATATCGTGCTGGTCCTGCAGTCCACCATCGTGCTGTTCATCGCAGCCCCGCCACTGGTGCGCGCCATCTACCGGCTGCCCGCCCAGGGCTCCTGGAGGCGCCAGCACGAGAACCGCATCCCGGCGACCGCCGCCCAGGAGGCCTGAGCCATGAGCACCACCACCCGCACCACGCACGGCGCCCCGGGCCATCCCGCCGCGGCCGCCCCCGATGCGCCGGCCGAGCTGGCCGTGCGCGAGCCCATGGCCCTGAAGATCCCCGTCACCGGCATCATCGTCCTTGCCCTCCAGGCGCTCATGATGCTCAAGTCCCACGGGCACACCACCTTCCAGCTGGCCACGGGCAGCGACTTCCTCCAGCTGCCCTCCCTGAGCCTGCCCGCCAAGGCGGTCATCATCGTCATGGCGGCTCTCAATGCCGCCGCCACCGCCCGGGCCCTCCAGCTGGCCAAGGCGCGCGGCCGCATCACCGCGGTCATCAAGGCCGTCATGGCCCTGGCCTTCGTCCTGTCCTTCCTGACCTGGGTGGGCGCAGGACGCGAATCCGTCATCCCCCTGGTGACCATCCTGTCCTCCACCCTGGCCCTGAGCGTGCCCCTGGTCTTCGGCTCCCTGGCCGGGCTCATCGGCGAGCGCTCGGGAACCATCAACATCGCCATCGAGGGCCAGCTGCTGGGCGGGGCCTTCCTGGGCGCCGTCGTGGCCTCCCTGGCCTCCAACCCCTGGGCGGGCCTGGTGGCAGCCCCCTTCGCCGGCATGCTCGTGGCCCTGCTCCTGGCACTGTTCGGGCTGAAGTACCGGGTCAACCAGATCGTGGTCGGCGTGGTGCTCAACGTCCTGGTCCTGGGACTGACCGGGTTCCTGTTCTCCACCGTCCTGTCCGAGGACCCCTCGGGCCTCAACGCCGCCATGCGCCTGCCCACCCTGGCCATCCCGGGGCTCTCCGCGATCCCGGTCATCGGGCCGGTGCTCTTCCGCCAGACGATCCTGGTCTACCTCATGTACGCCGCCGTGGCGATCCTGTCCGTCATGCTCTTCCGCTCCCGCTGGGGCCTGCGCATGCGCGCCTGCGGGGAGCACCCCAGGGCGGCCGACACCGTGGGCATCAATGTCATGCGCACCCGCGTGGCGAACCTGGTCCTGGGCGGGGCCCTGGCCGGCCTGGGCGGGGCCTTCTTCACCCTGGGGTCCGGGCTGTCCTTCACCAAGGACATGGCCGCGGGCAACGGCTACATCGCCCTGGCGGCCATGATCCTGGGAGGCTGGCACCCCCTGGGGGCCCTGGGCGCCTCCCTGCTCTTCGGCTTCGCCACCTCGGTGGGGCAGACCCTCTCGGTCATCGGCAGCCCCATCCCCGCCAACATCATCCTCATGTTCCCCTACGTGGTCACCATCTTCGCGGTGGCCGGATTCGTGGGCAAGGTGCGCGCACCCGCTGCCGAGGGGGTGCCCTACCCGTGAGCGCCGCGCAGCGGGCCGCCGCCCCGGACTGGGAGCGGCTCAGGCTCCTGGCCATCGAGGCCATGGAGCGGGCCTACGCCCCCTACTCCCGCTTCAAGGTCGGCGCCGCTGCCCTGGTCGACGACGGGCGCCTGGTCTCGGGCTGCAATGTGGAGAACGCCGGCTACGGGGTGACCCTGTGCGCCGAGTGCGGGCTGGTCTCCGAGCTGGTGCGCACCGGGGGAGGGCGCCTGACCGCCTTCGCCTGCGTGGACGCCCGCGGCGAGCCCTGCGCCCCCTGCGGGCGCTGCCGCCAGCTCCTCAGCGAGCATGCCGCCCCCGGCATGGAGTTGGCCATGCCCGGGGGCATCATGACCATTGACGAGGTGCTGCCCGAGCGCTTCACCCGTGACAGCCTCTCCGCCGCTCAGCGGCCCGCACCCACTCCCGCCCACCAGGAGGCCCGCACATGACCAGCGCACCCGCCGTGGAGCCCTTCGACGCCGTCGACGTCATCGCCTGCAAGCGCGACGGCGGGAGGCTCAGCCGGGACCGGATCGACTGGGTGGTGGACGCCTACACCCGTGGGGTGGTGGCCGAGGAGCAGATGAGCGCCCTGGCCATGGCCATCTACCTGCGCGGCATGGAGCCCCAGGAGATCGCCGACTGGACCCGGGCCATGATCGACTCCGGTGAGCGCATGGACTTCTCCGCCCTGGACCGCCCCACCGCCGACAAGCACTCCACCGGGGGAGTGGGGGACAAGATCACCCTCCCCCTGGCGCCACTGGTGGCCGTCTTCGGCGTCAGCGTGCCCCAGCTCTCCGGGCGGGGACTCGGCCACACGGGGGGAACCCTGGACAAGCTGGAGTCCATCCCCGGCTGGAGGGCCGAGCTGAGCAACGACCAGATCATGGAGATGCTGGGCGAGCGGGGCCCCGGCGCCGTCATCTGCGCCGCCGGGGCCGGCCTGGCCCCGGCCGATAGGAGGCTCTACGCCCTGCGGGACACCACCGCCACCGTCTCCTGCATCCCGCTCATCGCCTCCTCCATCATGTCCAAGAAGATCGCCGAGGGCACCGGGGCCCTGGTCCTGGATGTCAAGGTCGGCAGCGGCGCCTTCATGAAGGAGCTGGACCAGGCCAGGGAGCTGGCCCGCACCATGGTGGGCCTGGGCGTGCAGGCGGGCGTGGTCACCCGGGCGCTGCTGACCGACATGTCCGTCCCCCTGGGCCTGACCGTGGGCAATGCCCTGGAGGTGCGCGAGTCCCTGGAGGTCCTGGCCGGTGGCGGGCCGGATGACGTCGTGGAGCTGACCGTGGCCCTGGGCCAGGAGATGCTCGCCGCCGCCGGGCGGCCCACCGGCCGCGATGAGCTGCGCGCAGCCCTGGGCGATGGGCGCGCCATGGACGTGTGGCGGGCCATGGTCTCCCGCCAGGGCGGGGACCCCGACGCCGCTCTGCCGCGCGCCGCCCACACCGAGGTGCTCACCGCCCCCAGCGATGGCGTGCTCACCGGGCTCGACGCCCTGGCCGTGGGCGTGGCCGCCTGGCGCCTGGGCGCCGGCCGTGCCCGCAAGGAGGACGCCGTGCAGGCCGGGGCCGGCATCGAGCTGCACGCCAAGCCGGGGGAGGCGGTGCGGGCCGGCGCGCCCCTGGCCACCCTCCACACCGACACCCCCGAGCGCTTCGAGCGGGCCCTCCAGGGCCTGCGGGAGGGGGTCGTCGTCTCCCCGGCGCTCTCCCAGGAGGCCGAGGCGGCCCAGGCGCTCCGGGGCCGGGGCGTCATCATCGAGCGCATCACCGACGAGCCGGCCTGAGCCGGTTCGAACCGGGCAGATCAGTCCCGTGACGATGCTCTCCGCGTCGCTAATAGTTCTAAGATGTTAAGAGTTGCCGGTTCTGCGCTTACAGTTGCAGGAACCGGTATCGGTATCGGTGTCGATATGATGAACGGAGAGGATGGGTGGCAGGCCACTGTCTCCAATATCGCTGCAACCGTAGCCGGGACTGTTGCTGGCACTGCGGCGGGTTCAGTAGCGGGCGCAGCGATTGGTACAGCTGTTTGCCCGGGTGTGGGAACTGTGGCTGGATTTGTTGTAGGCGCCGGAACCGGATTTGTTGTTTCCACGTTCACGGATGAGACGGTCGATTCGCTTATCGAGGATAAGCAGGGTATAGTGGCTCTTCGTGTTTGAGGGTGTGGTAGGTGGGGCTTATCGGCGCTTTTAGGTGGTTGCGAGGTGGTCCTTGAGTCGTCCGGCGTGGATGAGGCTGCGGGTGGTGTAGTTGGTGAGGTTGCGGAATCC
>NZ_JAGFOU010000012.1 GCF_017592395.1 Actinomyces bowdenii | reverse complement strand
CTGGGGCGTCAAAGGTGCGTTAGCGTGAGTCATGGAGGCCTCCGGTACAGATGTGAACGTGCACACCCACATCATGCCGGAGGCCTCCTCCTCACCCCCGACGTTCACAACCTCCCGAGGAAGTACACCTAGCGCGGGGGCTGGACGAGGGCCAGCGCCTCGACCAGGGCCGCGGTGTCGGCGGGCGTGGTGCGGCAGCAGCCGCCCACGAGCCGTGCCCCCGCGCGGATCCATCGGGGAGCCAGGTCGGTGGGGCGCTGGCGGCCTCGGGACGCCGTCCAGGTCCTGGCCCCGGGATGGTAGGCCTCCCCGGAGTTGGGGCAGGCCACCAGGGGCTTGGAGGTCACGGGCGCCAGCGCCCCCAGGGCGGGCAGGACGGCCCCGGGCGTGACGCAGTTGACCCCGATGGCCACGAGCCCCTCGTGCTCATCGGCCCAGGCTCCTGCCCGCCCCAGGGGCGTGCCATCGGCCAGGCGCAGGCCGTCGGGGCGGACCTGGAAGGAGACCCACACCGGGGGCGCCGCGTCCGGCCCGCCGGCGATCCGGATGATGAGGGCCATGATGGCCTGGGCCTCATCGAGGCGGGGCATGGTCTCCACCGCCAGCGCCTCGACGCCCTCCTCCAGCAGGATCTCCAGGCGCGGGGTGTGGAAGGCCGCCCAGCCGGCGGGGTCGAGGCGGTAGTCGCCGGTGTACTCGCTGCCGTCGGCCAGGTAGGCGCCGTAGGGGCCCACCGAGCCGGCCACCAGCGCTCTGCCCCCGCCTGCGGCGGCGTGGGCCTCGCGGGCCTCCAGGGCCAGGCGGGCGGAGGCGGCCAGGGCGGCGCGGGCGCGGGCCTCGCTGAGGCCCGCGCGCATGAAGGCGGGCAGGCTGGCCTGGTAGGAGTCGGTGGTGATCACCTGGGCGCCGGCGCGCAGGTAGTCGGCGTGGACGGCGCTGACGGCCTGGGGCTGCTCGATGAGCGCCAGGGCCGACCACAGCTCGTGGGAGGTGTCCACGCCGCGCGCCTCGAGCTCGGTGCCCATGGCGCCGTCGAGGATGACCGGGCCCTGCTCCAGGGCGGCAGTCAGGCGGGAGGCCGGGCGCGGCGGGCTGGTATGCATGCCTCTACAATGGCCCACCCGCCAGGGCCTCAGGCTGCCTCTCACCCAGCGAGAGGGCCTGAGGGCTGGGCGGTCCCGGCCACTGAGGGCAGGAGCCGGGCACGGCGGGCGACTCGCTCACAGGATCCCGGGGCGCTCCACGATCCGCTTGCCGAAGGGGAAGCAGGTGACGGGGATGAGTTTGATATTGGCGATGGCCAGGGGGATCCCGATGATGGTCACGGCCTGGGCGGCGGCTGTGGTCAGGTGGCCGATCGCCAGCCACAGGCCCGCGACGACGAACCAGATGACATTGGCGATGCCGCTCATCGCGCCCGCCCCGGGGGCGTCCACCACATCCCGGCCGAAGGGCCACAGCACATAGCCGGCGATCCGGAAGCAGGCCACACCCGCGGGGATGGTGATGATGAGGATGCAGGCGATGACGCCGAAGAAGACGTAGGCCAGGCTGAGCCACAGACCGCCGAGGACGACCCAGATGATGTTGAGCAGCGTGCGCATACCGCCCCTTCTACCACACCCGGCCCGGGGCGCGGCGGGACGCCCAGCCGATCGGAGCGCGCAGCGACGACGGGGCTGCGCGGCGCCGGCTCACCAGAAGACGCGCTGGGCGATGGCGTCGGCGAAGTTGTCCAGGGCTCCCGGGGCCGAGCCCAGGTAGAGGCCCGCATCGATGAGCGAGACCTCCATGAGGTAGAAGCCGCCCCGGCCATCACCGACGACGTCCACCCGGTTGAACAGCAGCTGCATGTCCCGCCCGGCGGTGTCCTTGATGAGCTGGTGGATGGCCTTGCGCACCTGCTCGCCCCACAGCCACTCCTGCTGGCTGGGCTCGCGGGCGGTGACGATCTCCTCGTGGACCTGGTCGGTGGAGCGGAAGGAGGGGTGGAGCATCGGGGCCTTCTCCACCGCATGGGACAGCACGCCGTTGAGGTAGACCAGGGAGACCTCGCCCTTGCGGTCGACCTCCTCCAGGTAGCGCTGGACCATGACCGAGCGGCCCCGGCCCAGGTGGTGCACGGCATCGTTGATGGCCTCGGAGCGAGAGCGCGCATCGGTGGCGGTGTAGCGGCCGGTGCCCCGCCCCCCGGAGGAGATGGCGGGCTTGACCACGAAGTCCCCGTGGGCCGGGAAGCGCGTGTGGACCTGGTGCTTGGAGTAGTTCGCCTCCGGCTCCAGCCAGGTGGTGGGGATCATGGGGACGCCGAGCGCGGCCAGGCGGTTGAGGTAGTGCTTGTCGGAGTTCCACACCAGGACCTCATGCGGGTTGAGCAGCCGCGGGACGGAGCGCGACCAGGCCAGGAAGCTCTGGTAGCGGCCCTTGCGGGCGTAGTCGCGCACGGAGCGCAGGACCACCATGCCCGCCTGGGACCAATCCACGTCGGCGTCGTTCCACACGGCGATCCGCGGCTCGATCCCCCGCTCGCGCAAGGCGTCGGGCAGGGCTCGGTTGTCCTCGTCCAGCTCGGGGAAGTCGGCGCATGTCGCCAGGGTCACGATCGGCTCAGTCACAGCACTCACCGTACCGCGCTCCCAGCGCCCGTGGGCGGCGTTGGCGTGTGATGCCGCCCGGCCGGCGCCGATCCGACCGGGCTGCGACCGCCCGGATGCGCCCGCATTCCTTGACGGCCTCCCTGGCGCAGCCCGGAACCGACCTGAGACGTCCCGCACATTCGAGGGCTTTCGGGGGCGGCCGACTGGACGGCGCCACCCGCCAGGGGCTAGAGTCTCCTCCGGTCACCGCGGCGATAGCGCCTCGTGGCACGCACCGTTAGCTCAATTGGTAGAGCAGCTGACTCTTAATCAGCGGGTTCAGGGTTCGAGTCCCTGGCGGTGTACGACTCCCCGACGCCCTCGGCCTCAGGGAGGCGCAGTCCCGGACGGGACTGGGCACCGTTAGCTCAATTGGTAGAGCAGCTGACTCTTAATCAGCGGGTTCAGGGTTCGAGTCCCTGGCGGTGTACCACGAGGACGAGCCCGAGAGGCGGCAGCCGAGTGCGAGCCGGCAGCCCCGGCGCATGAGACAGGCCAATGGGATGTGCCGTCTCGGCGCCATGGTGCACGGCCTGCGCCGCGATGATCGTCAGCAGTGACGAGGGCTTCTGCCACCCGGCCTCGTGACCCCTCCGGTTGAGGGAGGGTGCGCGTGCGTCCGGCGCCACGCCACCCTGATGCTGCGCCCCGCTGCTGCGAGGGCGCGCGCCGGCACAGCCATCCGCCGAGACGCAGGAGACGCCTGCGCTCCCCGGCACCACGGCCCCGCGACGGGCCCGGCCCACCGCGGGCCGCGACGAAGACGAAGGACGATCGATGAACAGCGCACTGACAGTAACGAGCAGCAGCACCCTGGGCGGCGCGGACGCCTCCGCCCCGGTGGAGCGCGACGAGGCCGCGCGCGAGCTGCTCGACGCCCACGCCGAGCTGGACTCACTGGGGTCCGCGGCCTCGCCCTCGCGCCTGGAGCGGGCCCTGGAGCGCCTGGCGGCCGCCGAGCACATGATGGCGCTGGCCGCCTGATATTCACAGGCCCGCCGTCCGCGACATCACTAAATTCTGATGATCGACTCCTGACATTTCCGGGCTCGCAGTGCGAGGATGCTCCTAGCAGCGGCCGCCACGAAGGAGGATCCATGAGCCAGCTCACCGTCGGAGACACCGCTCCGGACTTCGCCCTGCCCGATGCGCAGGGCGGCACCGTGACGCTCAGCGGGCTGCTGGCCCAGGCGACCAGGGGCGTCATCGTCTACTTCTACCCCAAGGCCTCGACCCCCGGGTGCACCAAGGAGGCCTGCGACTTCCGCGACTCCCTGGCGGCCCTGCAGTCGGCCGGCTACTCGGTGGTGGGCATCTCCCCCGACCCGCTGCCGGCCCTGGCCAAGTTCATTGAGCGCAACCGCCTGAGCTTCCCCCTGCTGTCCGACGCCGACCACGGCGTCATGGAGGCCTGGGGAGCGTGGGGGGAGAAGAAGAACTACGGCAGGGTCTACACCGGGGTCCTCCGCTCCACCGTGGTGGTCGGCCCTGACGGCACGGTCGCCCTGGCCAAGTACAACGTCAAGGCCTCCGGGCACGTGGGGCGCCTGCGCGCCGAGCTCGGCGTCGACTGACGGTTCCGCAGGCCCCGTGCTCTGCCCGGGCGGGCGGAGCACGGGGCCTGCGGCAGTCGGGCAGCCGCTGCCTCCGGCCGGTACGGGCCTGCGCGGGCAGGATGGCGGCGGGAGGCGGCGGCGCTGTAGTGTGTGCCCCCGAGCGCGAGTGGCGGAACTGGTAGACGCCCCAGGTTTAGGTCCTGGTGCCTTCGGGCGTGAGGGTTCGAGTCCCTTCTCGCGTACGACCCCGCCCCCGGCGGCCTTCGCCCACCGCGCAGTTTCGCCCCTCTAGACGCGAATCCGCACCCTTGGACAGGGCGAAACTGTGTCTTGAAGGGCGAAACCGCGGACGAGGCCCATCACCGAGAGCCCGCGGCCCCCTGCTCGCTCACTCCTCGTGCTGGACCACCTCGAAGCCGAGCACCTCGATGCTCATGCCCCGGCGCTTGTCCTCCTCATGCCCGCCGGAGGGGCGGGCCGAGATCCAGGCCTGGTAGTCCTCGCGCGTCTCCCACCGGGTGACCACGAAGTAGCGGTCCTCCCCCACCACCGGGCGCATGAGCTCGAAGCTCTGGAACCCCTGAGCGGTGTCCACGGCCCGCTTGCGCGCCGCGAAGCGCTGCTCGATCTCGGCCTCGGCGCCCTCGGGGAAGGTCAGGGCGGTGATGTTGACATAGGTCATGGCGTTGTCTCCTCCTGCGGCTCAGGCTCCGCCGCCCCACCGGGGACGGCCCCGATGAGGCTACCCTAAGCCCTCACCGGGTGCGCCGGCCCCGATCCGCTGAGACGCTCGGGATCGGGGCTCCGGCACTCCTGGCTACTTCACCTCGCAGGCGACTCCATCCCCATCACGGTCCAGGTCCGAGCGGTAGCCGGGCTGACCGGCGTACAGGGGGGCGGCGCCGGCGGCGCGCGCCTCCCTGCAGCTGCTGTAGTGCTCAGCGGCCGGGGCCGCGGGCTCCGGCTGCGCCTCCTGGCGGGCGCTGTCCTGCTCGGCCTGCCGGGCCGCCTCCTCGGCCGCCTCCTGGGCGGCCCGCTCGGCCTCGGCCTGCTCGGCCGCCTGACGGGAGGCCTCGGCCTCGGCCGCCTCCTGGGCGGCCCGGTCCGCCTCGGCCTGCTCGGCCGCCTGACGGGAGGCCTCGGCCTGGGCGGACTGCGTGGCGGCGGCATCAGCGGAGTCGTGGTTGACCGTCAGGGCCACCACCTGGTCGGCGGGCGCCTCCGTCCCCGCCGCGGGGTCCTGGGCGGTGACGGACCAGTTGCCCGGCTTCCACACCGACTCCTCGCCATCGGCGTCGGTGTAGGTCGGATCGGAGGTCAGCCCGGCGGCGGCCAGCGCATCAGCGGCGGCATCCCCCTTCATGCCGACCACGTCGGGGACCAGGACGGTCCCGGCAGTGGTCGTGGCCGACGGTGCGCCCCCAGCGGAGGCCTCGGAGCCATCGCAGCCGCTGAGCACCAGGCACAGGGCCAGCAGGGGCAGGATGGTGAGCACGAGCAGGCGGGGGCGGGCGGCGGGCGCCCCCGCAGGAGCGGGCGAGGCCGAGCGGGGCAGCGGGGACGGGACTGAGAAGGACATGGGGGCTCCTGGGGAGGAGATGGGGATGAACAGCTGAAGACTAGGCCCGCGCCTCGGCGCCATCGGCCGCTCAGCCGCCCACCGGGGATTCCGCAACCGTACTGAGACCAGGAGCCCTGCACCACAGCTCCCCTGGAGCCCGGTCCATCGGCCCCCGCCCACCGGTCCCGGGGCGCTGGCTCCCTGCGACCCACCGGGTAGGCTGCTCGGCGTGAGCGACACCCATGCCCCGACCCCGCCGAGCGGCCGCGCCTTCACCCGGCACGACGGCCGCGCCACTGATGAGCTGCGCCCCATCACCATCACCCGCCACTGGCTCGACCACGCCGAGGGCTCGGTCCTCATCAGCTTCGGGCGCACCCGCGTGCTGTGCGCCGCCTCCTTCACCGAGGGCGTGCCGCGCTGGCGCAAGGGCAGCGGCCAGGGATGGGTGACCGCGGAGTACGCCATGCTGCCACGCGCCGGCTCCGAGCGCTCGGGCCGCGAGTCCGTGCGCGGCAGGGTCGGCGGGCGCACCCACGAGATCTCCCGCCTCATCGGGCGCAGCCTGCGCGGCATCATCGACGTGGCCGCCCTGGGCGAGAACACCATCGCCCTGGACTGCGACGTCCTCCAGGCCGACGGCGGCACGCGCACCGCCGCCATCACCGGCGCCTACGTGGCCCTGGCCGATGCCGTGGCCTGGGGCACCGACAAGGGCCTCATCAAGCCCCGGGCCGGCACACCGGTGCTGTCCGACTCCCTGTCGGCCATCTCGGTGGGCATCATCGACTCCGTGCCCTGCCTGGACCTGCCCTACGAGGAGGACGTGCGCGCCCACACCGACATGAACGTGGTCCAGACCGGCCGGGGCCGCTTCATCGAGGTCCAGGGAACCGCCGAGCAGGCCCCCTTCGACCGCGAGGAGCTCAACGCCCTGCTGGACCTGGCGGCCACGGGCAATGCCCGGCTCGCCGACCTGCAGCGCCGGGCCCTGGAGGCCCGGGCCACCGACGGCCGGGCCGTGACCGTCTCCTCCCATGAAGGGGCCTGAGATGGGCCGCGGGCCGGGCTCCAGGCCGCAGGACGACGACGGGTCCCCCCGGCCCCCCGCCCCCAGCGCCGCCGCGCCGGCGGCCCGCCTGGTCCTGGCCACCCATAATCCCGGCAAGCTGGCGGAGCTGCGCGCCATCCTGGCCCCCCTCGTGCCCGGTCTGCCCGAGCAGGCCATCATCTCCGCCGCCTCCCTGGAGGCCCCGCAGCCCGTGGAGGACGGCCTGAGCTTCGCCGCCAACGCCCTCATCAAGGCCCGCGCCCTGGCCCTGGCCACCGGCCTGCCCGCCGTCGCCGACGACTCCGGCCTGTGCGTGGACGTCCTGGGCGGGGCTCCCGGCATCTTCTCGGCCCGCTGGAGCGGGCGCCACGGCGACGACGACGCCAACCTCCGACTGCTGCTGGACCAGATCGCCGACGTCGCCGACCCCCACCGCACCGCCCGCTTCACCTGCGCCGCCGTCCTGGTGGTGCCCCCGCCATCAGCCGCCCCCGCGACGGTGGGCGGCCCGGAGCCGGAGCGGGTGGTGACCATGGAGCGCTCCATGGAGGGGCGCCTCCTGCGCGCGCCCCGCGGCCGGGGCGGCTTCGGCTACGACCCGATCTTCGTGCCCACCAGTGAGGACGCCCCGCCCGGACGCGGGCGCACGACGGCGCAGATGGAGCCGGCCGAGAAGAACGCCATCTCCCACCGCGGCAGGGCCTTCACCGCCCTGGCCCCCGTCCTGGCCGAGCTGCTGTCCCAGGAGCCCTGAGGGCCGGGCCCGCGCGGCGGCTCAGCCCTCACCGCCGTCCCGGGCAGCCTGGGCGGCCATCCGGCGCGCCAGAGGGGCGGGCACCAGGGAGTCGTGGGCGCGCACATAGCCGTAGAGCCAGCGCCACCCGCCCAGGAAGGCCAGCAGGAAGGCCCCGGTCATCACCACCCAGGAGCGGGCCGGCACCGCCCCGCCCACCACCAGGTGCAGCCCGCTCCAGGCGCACCAGGCGGCGGCGATGACGATGAGCCCGTCGGGCGCCACCGCCTCCAGGTGGTCGGGCCGGGAGCGCCTGAGCAGCCAGGCCACCAGCCAGCCCGCCATCACCGAGACCATCGCCTGCCACAGCGGGGCGGCCAGCCCTCCCAGCGTCCTGGTCGCGGCCGCCCCGAAGAGCGCCACCAGGGCGCCGGCGGCGGCATCGGAGGGCAGGACCAGCCACCAGCGGGTGCGCCGCTCGCGCGTCCAGGGGCAGTCCACGCCGTCGGGCACCGCGGGGGTGAAGGTGATGCGGCGCTCAGGCGACCCGCCAGGAGCGCAGGACGGCGCCCCTGCCGGCTCCCGGCCGGCCCCGCCCCCATCCATCATGCTCACAGCTCCCAGGTCGCTCCGGCGGTGGCCGCCTCGCAGGGCCCGGCGTAGACCGAGCGGGCCTCGGCCACCGGCACAGCCGGGTCCGTCCAGGGCTGGATGTGGGTGAGGACCAGGCGCCTGACCTGGGCCTGGGAGGCCAACTGGCCCGCCCGGCGCCCCGTGAGATGCATGCCCGCCACCGTGTCGCGCCCCTCGACGAAGGCCGCCTCCGCCAGGAGCAGGTCCACCCCCCTGGCCATGGCGCTCATGCCCGGGCACAGGTCGGTGTCCCCGGTGAAGGCCAGGGAGACCCGTCTGCCCGGGCGCCCCTCACTGGGGCCCTCGATGCGGTAGCCGTAGGCCTCCACGGGGTGCAGGGCGGTGAAGGGCGTGATCGTCATCGGGCCCACGCGCAGCGTCTGGCCCGGCACGGCCGTGATGAAGTCGAACTCGGTGCCGTAATCCTCCTCCGGGCCGGTCCCGTCCACGCCGCGCAGGCGGTCGAGCAGCTCGGAGGGCCCCAGGCAGGCCACCGGGCCCAGGGCCCCCGTGGGGCGCCAGCGGCGGTAGACGTGCATCCCCACCAGGTCCACCATGTGGTCGGCGTGGCAGTGGGAGATGGCGATGGCGTCCAGCTCGGCGGGGTCGAGGCGGCGCAGCAGCTGGCCCATGGAGCCCGGCCCCAGGTCCAGCACGATGGAGTGGATGCGCTGGACGCCGTCGGGCCCGGCGCCCACGGCCTGCACCAGGTAGGAGGAGGCCGAGGACTGCGGGCCCGACATCGAGCCGGTGCAGCCGATGATCGTCAGCCTCATGCGGGCGCCCCCGGCCCTGCCTGCCCGGTCACCGCGTCGGCCCTGCCCACATGGCTGACCTCCGGCCCCAGGAACCGGCGGGCCAGGCCCGCGAAGGCCGCGGGATCACCTGTGGACCGGAACTGGTGGACGGGGGCACCCGCCTCGGGGCTGCGCAGCAGGTCGCGCTTGGCCAGCGCCCGGTAGACATCCTTGGCGGTCTCATCGGAGGAGGTCACCAGGGTCACGTCCTGGCCCATGACATAGGAGATGGGCCCCACCAGGAGGGGGTAGTGGGTGCACCCCAGGATGAGGGTGTCGACCTCGGCGGCCTGGATGGGCTCCAGGTACTCCCGGGCCACATCGAGGACCTCGGGCCCGGTGGTGACGCCCTTCTCCGCCAGCTCCACGAAGCGCGGGCAGGCCTGACTGGTCAGGCTGATCCCCGGCACCACGCCCAGTGCGTCCTCGTAGACCCCCGAGTCCACGGTCCCCTGGGTGGCGATGAGGCCGACCCGGCCGTTGTGGGTGACATGGGCGGCCGCGCGCGCCGCCGGGTGGATGACCTCGATGACGGGCACCCCCCTGCCCTTGGTGTAGCGGTTGCGGGCGGTGTGCAGCACCGCGGCCGAGGCCGTGTTGCAGGCGATGACCAGGAGCTTGACGCCGGAGTCGACCAGCTCGTCCATGACCCTCAGGGCCAGTGCCCGCACCTCGTCGATATCCCGGGGGCCGTAGGGGCCGTGGGCGGTGTCCCCGATGTAGAGCACCTGCTCCCCGGGCAGCTGATCCAGCACCGCGCGGGCGACCGTCAGGCCGCCGACACCGGAGTCGAACATCCCGATCGGAGCATCATTCACGTGGCGAGACTATGCGGGCCCTGAGGCCCCGAGGACCGCGGCCACCAGTGATTCCTGCCACCAGGTCAGCAGGTCGTAGACCAGTGCGGTGCCTCGGAGCCACTGGGCGTGAGCAGGATCATCGACATCATCGACGCCGCCCGGCCCCGGGCCACCGTCCGCCCGCCCCTCCCCGGCGCCCTCCTCCTCCAGCGCCACCCGGTGGACCCGCTCGGCGTCCTGGGCGGTCTGGATGCTCAGCCGCTGGGCCAGGACGAGGCGGATGTCATTGATGGCGCCCAGCCACCGGCCCTCCTGGCCCCGGGGCACCAGAACCGCTCCCGCGGGGCCGGAGGGCCGGGCCAGCTCAGCGGCCATCGCCTCCAGGCGCCCCTGCTTCTCCCCGCGCAGAGGCTCACGTGTCAGGGAGGCCGTCTCCCGGGCGGTGGCCGGGTCCTGCGAGGCCTCGGGCAGCAGGACCCGGAGCAGGGGCCTGAGCTCCTCGGGCGCCCGCTCCAGCGGATCCGCGGCCGCCCCACCGGACGCCTCCCCCGCGCCCTCGCCGCCCTGGGGCCACTGCGGCGCCTGGAAGTCCAGCGCCTCCAGGATCTCCCGATCCCGGCCCGACTCCCCGGGGCGCCCCACCCCCGCCTGGTGGGGGCCGGTGCCCCGCGGGGCACCGGCGTCGAGCACCGAGGAGACCTGCATCGCCAGGCCGGCCAGCAGCTCGCGCTCCCAGTCCTCCATGGCGCAGGCCAGCCCCTGGGCCGCGGGGGTGAAGGCACGCATCACAGGCCGCCATCGGGCTGGTCGGGGCCGGGATCATCGGCCCCGACCAGGGGCTCGATGGTGGCGCGCAGCCCGTAGCCGTGCATGGCGGTGACATCGACCTCCATGCGCTCGCGGGCCCCGCGGGAGACCACGGCGCGACCGGCGGTGTGGACCTCCATCATGCGGGCCCGCGCCGTGGGCATGGGCAGGCGGAAGTAGGAGTGGAACACCCAGGTCACATAGCTCATCGTGTTGACCGGGTCGTCGTGGACCACGGTGCACCACAGGGGCCGCCGGTGGGCACGGGCATCCTCGAGGGCCTCTGGTTCGACGACGGGCAGCGGGGCGCTCATGAATCCAGCGTATCGCCTGCGCCGCGCCGGGCCGTTGTAGTTTGGGCCCTGTGAACACCCTGCGCACCTCACCGAGCACCTCGCTGCTGACGGACATGTACGAGCTGACCATGCTGCAGAGCGCCCTGCGCTCGGGGACCGCGCACCGCGAGAGCGTCTTCGAGCTCTTCGGCCGGCGCCTGCCCGCCTCACGGCGCTTCGGCGTGGTCGCCGGCACCGGGCGGCTGCTGGAGGCCATCGAGGCCTTCACCTTCACCCCCGAGCAGATCGACTTCCTGCACCGCACCGGAGTGGTGGACGACGAGACCCTGGACTACCTGCGCGGCTACCGCTTCTCGGGCACCATCCGGGGCTATGGCGAGGGCGAGTGCTACTTCGCGGGCTCCCCGCTGCTCAGTGTGGAGGGCACCTTCGCCGAGGCCTGCATCATCGAGACCCTGGCGCTGTCGATCTACAACTACGACTGCGCGGTGGCCTCGGCGGCCTCGCGGATGACCATCGCCGCGCACGGGCGCCCCTGCATCGACTTCGGCGCGCGGCGCACCCATGAGCGGGCGGCGGTGGCGGCGGCCCGGGCCGCCGTCGTCGGCGGGTTCATCGGGACCTCGAACCTCGAGGCGGGACTGGCCTACGGCATCGCCACCTTCGGGACCTCCGCGCACTCCTTCACGCTGGTGCACGACTCGGAGGAGGAGGCCTTCGCCGCGCAGATCGCCTCCCAGGGCCCCGGCACGACGATCCTGGTGGACACCTATGACGTGGCCACGGGTGTGGAGCGGGCGGTGGCGGCGGCCCGGGCCGCGGGAGGAGAGCTGGGCGCGGTGCGCCTGGACTCCGGCGACCTGGTGGCGGGGGCCTTCAAGGTGCGCGCCCAGCTCGACTCCCTGGGCGCCACCAGCACGAGGATCACGGTGACCAGCGATCTGGACGAGTACGCCATCGCGGGCCTGGGCGCCGCCCCCGTGGACTCCTACGGGGTGGGCACCCGCCTGGTGACGGGCTCGGGGCGCCCCACCGCCGCCCTGGTCTACAAGCTCGTGGAGCGCCGGGGCGCCGATGGCACGATGGAGGAGGTCGCCAAGTTCTCCTCGGGCGGGAAGTCCACGGTGGGCGGGCGCAAGTGGGCCGGCCGGGTCCTGGACTCCTCGGGCACCGCCGTCGAGGAGCTCGTGGTCTCCTCCACCACCGAGGACCGGGGGCTGGGGGCCCTGGCCTCCGCGCAGGCCCGCCCCCTGCAGGTCACCCTCATCGACCAGGGCCGTGTTGTCGAGGAGCACCGCGGGCCCGGAGCCCTGGAGGCGGCCGCCGAGCGCCACCGCGTCTCGCGCGCCGAGCTGCCCTACGACGCCTGGCGCCTGAGCGAGGGCGAGCCCGCCCTGCCCACACGCCACCTCGACCTCAACAGCACGCAGGCCTCCCGGCGCTGAGCCGCCTCAGCGCCGGCCCGACCGCCTCTCCGCGCCCTGCCTCCTCAGGACGCAGATTGCCCCTTCAAGACGCGGATCTCCCCCTCAAGACGCGGATCTCCCCCTCAAGACGCGGATCTCCCGGGGTGGAGGGCGGCAATCCGCGTCTTGAAGGGCGAATCCGCAGCCAGGCCCCGCCCCTGCCTGGCGGATCTGCTCCTTCAGGGCAGATCCTGCGGCGAGCCGTGCACCACAGGCGGTGGTCCGCATCCGGCTGTCCACAGGGCCGCGGCTCCCCCGCGCGTCCAGGGCCCTCCCAGTCCCATGCTCGGGGCATGGCATCCCCCCAGCACCTCTCCATCGACCCCGGCCTGCAGCCCCGCCTGCTCATCAGCGCCCATCATGCCTGTCTCCTGCCCGCCCTCAGCCCCCGGGCCATCCGCCTGGCTCGAGGCGTCTTCTGGGAGCCCGCCCCGCAGGCCGAGCGCTGGCAGCATCGGCGCACGCTGTCCCTGGCGCGGGCCCGGGCCGCCCATATGACCCGCCGCTCCCCCGCCCTCCTGTCGCATGCCTCGGCCGCCCTGCATCTGGGCCTGCCCATGTACTCCCAGGAGCCCGACGTCTACCTGGCGGTGGGACCGCCGCAGAAGGCGGCCCGCGCGCAGCTGCCGGTCATCCGGGTTCCTCAGCGGGGCGATCCCTACCCCAGTGACCGGGTCGGCCTGGACCGCCGCATCCTGCTGTGGAAGCGCCGCCTGGAGATCAGTCCTGATGAGATCATCATCGTGGGCGGCCTGCCCATGACCCATGCGCTGCGCACGGCCTTCGACTGCGCTTTCGATGAGCCGGCACACAATGCCCTGGCCATCGCCGATTCAGCGCTGCGGCTGGTCTGCGCCCCCCAGCGCGACCGCCCCGATGCCTGCGCCCCCGCCCTGGAGCGGGCCCGCGCCCAGTGGGATGCGCTCCTGGCCCGCCACCCCGGGCGGCGGGGCGTGGCCCAGGCCCGGGCCGTCCTGTCCTGGGCCACGCCCTGGGCGGACTCGCCCCTGGAGAGCGTCGTGCGCTGGCTGGTGCTCGCCGTGGGGATGGAGCCCCCGCGCCTCCAGCACCGTCTTGACACGCGCATGGGCAGTGCGTGGACCGACCTGTGCTGGCCGCAGTACCAGCTGATCATCGAGGTCGATGGCCGGATGAAGTACGACTCCCGGGAGCGGATCTGGAGGGACAAGCGCCGGCAGGATGCCATCGCGGAGCTGGGCTGGTCGGTGATCCGCATCGTCGCCCAGGATCTGGGGGACCTGGGCGGCCTGGCCGCGCGCATCCTGGCCCGCCTTCCCCTCCAGGCCGTCAGCGCCCTCGCACCCAGGCGGGCGCTGCTGTGGCCGGGCACCGGCCTGGAGGATGGCCTGGCCAGTGGCTCGGCCCTGGCCCGGCCCCGACTGCGGTAGCCCGGCGTCGGCTGCGGCCTCGGTCCGGCCGGCCTGCTTCCGCGCTTCTCCCCTTCAAGACGCGGATTGCCCAGGCTAGAGGGGGCGAATCCGCGTCTTGAGGAGGAGACCCGCGTCTTGAAGGGCGAAACCGCACAGGGCGGGGCGCTGGGTGGGCGGACCGCACCGCCCGGGGGCTCAGCGCTTGCCGACGAACCAGCGGCGCAGGGTCTGGATGCGCTTCTCGATCTCCTCGGTGGAGGCCGCGGCCACCTCCGGTCCGCCGCACACCCGTCGCAGCTCGGTGTGGACCACGCCGTGGGGCTGGTTCGAGCGCCGCGCCCAGGCCGAGACCAGCTGGGAGAGCTCCTTGCGGGCCGCAGCCCGACGGCGGGCGTCATCGACACCCGCATTGGCGCGCCGGCGCTGGGCCGCGGCGGCCTCCTTCCTCTGGGCCCGGATCTGGTTGTCCTGGCGCTGGCGCAGCAGGGCCGTGACCTGCTCGGGCTCCAGCAGGCCGGGCAGCCCCAGGTACTCCTGCTCCTCCACCGAGCCCACCATGGCCCCGGTGCCGAACTCCCCGCCGTCGAAGAGCACGCGGTCGAACTCGGCCTGGCTGCCCATGGCCTCGAAGCCGGGCAGGAGCTCGGCCGAGGCCGCCTCCTCCTTGTTGGCCTGGGCCAGGAGCCGGTCCTCGGGGCTGAACAGGGCGTCCTCATCGGCCCCCGCCGCGGGTTTGGCCAGCACGTGGTCGCGGGCCACCTCCATCTCGCCGGCCAGCCCCAGCAGCGGGGTGACCGAGGGCAGGAACACCGAGGCGGTCTCCCCGCGGGCCCGCGAGCGCACGAAGCGCCCCACCGCCTGGGCGAAGAACAGGGGGGTGGAGGTGGAGGTGGCATAGACCCCCACGGCCAGGCGGGGGACGTCCACGCCCTCGGAGACCATGCGCACCGCCACCATCCAGCGCTCGGTGGAGGCCGAGAAGGCCTCGATGCGGCTGGAGGCGCCATTGTCATCGGAGAGCACCACGGTGGGGCTGGTCCCGGTGATGGCCCGCAGCTGCTTGGCGTAGGCGCGGGCGGAGGCCTGGTTGGAGGCGATGACCAGGGCGCCGGCGTCGGGGACCTGGCGGCGCACCTCGCTCAGGCGCTGGTCGGCGGCGGCCAGGACGGCGGGGATCCACTCCCCCGCCGGGTCCAGGGCGGTGCGCCAGGCCTGGGACTCCATGTCCTTGGTCAGGGGCTCGCCCAGGCGCGCGGCGACCTCGTCGCCGGCCTTGGTGCGCCAGCGCATCTGGCCCGAGTAGGACATGAACATCACCGGGCGCACGACGCCGTCGCGCAGGGCGTCGGCGTAGCCGTAGGAGTAGTCGGCCTCGGAGCGCGGCACTCCCGCGGCATCGGGCCGGTAGCGCACGAAGGGGATGGGCGCCACGTCGGAGCGGAAGGGGGTGCCGGTCAGGGCCAGGCGGCGCCGGGCCGGGGTGAAGGCCTCCCGGATGGCGTCGCCCCAGCTCAGGGCGTCGCCGGCATGGTGGATCTCATCGAGGATCACCAGGGTGCGGGAGCGGTCGGTGCGGGCCCGGTGAAGGTTGGGGTTGGCGGCCACCTGCGCGTAGGTCAGGGCCACACCGTCGAAGCGCGAGCCCAGTGCGCCCTGGGAGTTGGCGTAGGCCGGGTCGATGCGGATGCCCACGCGCGCGGCGGCCTCGGCCCACTGGTACTTCAGGTGCTCGGTGGGGCACACGACGGTGAGCTTGTGCACCTCCCCGGCGCTGAGCAGCTCGGTGGCCACGCGCAGGGCGAAGGTGGTCTTGCCCGCCCCGGGGGTGGCCACGGCCAGGAAGTCCTGGGGCATGGCCTCCAGGTACTGGCGCAGCGCGGCGGCCTGCCAGGCGCGCAGTGAGCCGGCCGTCCCCCAGGCGGCACGGCGGGGGTAGGCGGGGGGAAGGCTCTCAGCGGCCGACGTCGAGGCGCGCGTCGGGGTGTGGAGGGACTGGCCGCCGGCGGCCGGGCTCACTGACCGCCTCGGCCGAAGGGCAGGCGGGGGAAGCGCGGGCCCCTGCCGCCCTGGCCGCCGTCGTTCATCTGCTCGTAGATGGACTTGCAGGTCGGGCACACCGGGTAGTTCGACGGGTCGCGCCCCGGGGTCCACACCTTGCCGCACAGGGCGACGACGGGGCGCCCGGTGGCGGCGGCCGCGGCGATCTTGTCCTTGCGCACGTAGTGGGCGAAGCGGTCGGCGTCACCGTCGTCGGTGGACTGGAGCTCCTCGCGCTCCAGGACCGCCGTGCCCACGCTCTGAGAGGGCTCGGCAGCGGGGTCGGACGGGGAGCCGGGGCTCCCGGGGTCGGTGCTGGCGCGGAACTCGCTCATGGCCCCAGTGTAGGCCGCCGGGCCGGGTGCCCGGGGCGCGGCCCCGCCCCGGCGCCTGTGGGGAGGCTCTCCCCCGCCCGGCGCAGCGCCCGGGCCGGGCGGCACGCGGCCGGCCGGCTTCACTGGGGTCACCGGTCTCACGGCTTCGTCAGCAGGCTGGCGGCCTCGGGGTCGATGAGGACCAGGGCGTCGTCGTGGCCCTGCATGACGGTGGCGGGCCACTGGGCGCTGACCGGGCCCTCGACGAGCTGGGCGATGGCCGGCGCCTTGCCCCGTCCGGTGGCGATGAGCACGAGCCTGCGGGCCTCCATGATGGTGGCCAGCCCCTGGGTGATGCAGTGGGTGGGGACGGCCTCGATGTCGCCGCCGAAGAAGCGGGCGTTGTCGCGACGGGTCTGCTCGGTCAGGACATCGATATGGGTGCGCGAGTCCAGGGGGCCGCCGGGCTCGTTGAAGCCGATGTGCCCATCGGAGCCGATGCCCAGGATCTGCAGGTCGCAGTAGCCGGAGGCCGCCATCTGCTCCTCGTAGTCGCGGCAGGCGGCCTCCAGGTCCTGGGCCAGGGCGTCGGGCCCGTGCAGGGAGCCGGGGCGCATGTCCACGCGCGAGCGCAGGTGGGTCTCCATGAAGGTGGCGTAGCGCTCGGGGTGCCCGGCCGGCAGTCCCACGTACTCATCGAGCATGAAGCCCTCGACCCGGGCGAAGGAGATCCGGCCGGCCCGGCAGCGGCGGGCGAGCTCGTCGTAGAGGGGCAGGGGGCTGGAGCCGGTGGCTGTCCCCAGGACGGCGTCGGGCTTGGAGGCCAGCAGAGCCTCGATCTCATCGGCTGCGCGCTGGGCGATGTCCTCGGCGGTCTCCAGGATGACGACCTTCATTGCTGCGTCCTCTCTGACACGTGGGGATGACCTGGGCCTGCCCGCTCGGGCGGCGGCACAACTCTACTCCCCAGGGCCCTGGCCCGGCGGCTCTGCCCGGCGGTTGCCGGCCTCGGGGCATGGTGGGCGGCTCAGGCGGTCTGGCTGTGGCCGGGCCAGGACTGGATGGTGGCCAGGAGCTCGGGGCCGCGCCGATCCAGCAGCCGCCCCGCCCGGCTGATGGACAGGGCCAGGGCGCCCGCGCCCCAGGCCGCGCCCACCGGGATGAGCAGCCAGCCCCAGGAGGTGCGGCCGGTGACCACGGCCGCGACGGCCGGCGCGCCCACGGGCGCTGCGGCCAGGAGGATGACGAGGATCCCGAGCGCCTGCAGCAGGGCGGCGACCAGGGCCGTGCCCGAGGTGCGCGAGCTCAGCGGGGAGGCCCCGGGGGGCACGACCTCGTAGGGCAGGAGCACGCTGGTCAGCAGCGACCAGGCCAGGGCACAGCCGTGCAGGGCCAGGCTGCCGCCGATGAGGGCCGGGGCGGCATCCCAGCGCCCCGTCCACAGGCTGATCCCCGCCACGCCGATGGCGGCCACGGGCGCCTGCCAGACCAGGGCGGCCAGCGCCCTGCCCGCCAGGTCCTGGCGGCCGGGCACCCCGGCGCTCATGTGGCTCCACACGGCGGTGGAGTCATAGCCGATGTCGTTGTGGATGGACCACCCCATCATGAGCACCAGGACGGGGACGATCAGCAGCATGGCGGTGGGCGCCTGGCCCAGCGCCATGCTGGTCCGCACCTCCTGGCCGTTGACGGAGACCCGGGCGGCGCCGAGCACGGGCATGGCCACCAGCAGGACCGGGAGCATGAGGACCGGGATCGCCTGGACCAGGTAGCGGGGGTCGGAGCGCCAGTAGCGCAGGCACCTGGCAGCGGTGGCCGCGCAGGCCGCGGGCAGGGCGGGCAGGAGGCGGGTGAGCCCGGCCGCCCAGGGCAGGACCTCGGGGATCGCGTCAGTCGGGGCCGTCGGGGCCGTCGGGGCACCGCCTCCCGCCCCTGCTGCGGCCCTCCCGGCCGCGGGGGCCTGGGAGCCGTGGGACCGGGAGCGCCAGCGGTGCCCGCTGGCGTAGGACTGCGAGGCTCCGGCCGAGGGCCCCGCGCTGGTCATCACGCGGGTCACCAGGAGCCGCCAGGGCCTCAGGAGCGCCAGCGGGAGGATCCAGGCGCCCAGGGCCGCGGCGGGCCCCGCCCAGGCGGGCCCGGTCACCAGGAGCCCCGGCGCGGAGAAGGACCACCCCAGGGGGCTCAGGCCCAGGGCGGTGGCGGCCGTGCGCAGCCCCGCCAGGGCCTGGGCGCCCTGGGCCTCCAGGATCCGGGGGACCAGGGAGGGGATGAGGGCGGCGACCATGATGAGGATCGAGGCGATGACCGCAGTGGTCTCGCGCCCGCGCCGCGAGGCCCAGACTCCCGCCCGGATGACGACCAGGCGCGAGAGCAGCACGCAGGTGGCCAGGCCGGCGGGCGCGCACAGGAGGGCCAGGCCGGCGGCCGCCGGCTCACCGGCCGCCAGCCAGACGACGGCGGGCAGCAGGAGCGCCACCGCGGTGAGGACCCCGGGGATGCCGCAGGCGGCTGCGGCCAGCAGCCCCCGGGCCAGGGCGGGTGAGGGGGCGGTCCAGGCGGCGATGGCGCGCGGGTCGAGGGTGGAGTCCACGCCGGTCAGGAACAGGGGCACCACCGCCCAGCCCGCCACGATGAGCGCGCCCAGGCCGCCCAGGACCGCCGCCGTGTCCGCCGGGGCGGCCAGGCCGCCCAGTGCCACGGCCCCGATCCCGGCCCCGAGCAGGAGACCCGCGCCGTGGAGCAGGCCGATGATGGTGCCCACAACCGCCCAGGGGTTCTTGCGCAGGGCCCCCAGGGTCAGGCGCCATCTCAGCGCGATGAGGGTCGCAGCCATGACAGTCCCTCCGTGCGCGCCGGGGCGCCCACGATCTGGGCGAAGCGGTCCTCCAGGCCCTGGGCGCCGGCCACCTCATCAGTGGTGCCGGCGGCCACGACGCCTCCCTGGTGGATGATGGCCACGTGATCGCACAGCCGCTCGACGGTGGCCATGACGTGGCTGGACATGACCACGGTGCCGCCCGCGGCGGCGAAGTCCTTGAGGATGGCCTGGATGCTCCTGGCCGAGATCGGGTCCACGGCCTCGAAGGGCTCGTCCAGGACGAGGATCGAGGGCGAGTGGACCATGGCGCAGGCCAGGTGCACCTTCTTGCGCATGCCCGCGGAGTAGTCGGCCACGAGGGTGGTCCCGGCCTCCCACAGCCCCAGGACCCTGATGAGCTCGGTGGCGCGCGGCACGACGACGTCGCGGTCCATGCCCCGCAGCAGGCCCGAGTAGGTGACCAGCTCCAGGCCGTTGAGGCGGTCGAAGGTGCGCAGGCCGTCGGGCAGCACCCCCAGGTGGGCCTTGGCCCCCATGGGGTCGGCCCAGACGTCGATGCCGTGGACCAGGGCGCGGCCGGCGTCGGGGCGCAGCAGCCCGGTGGCCATGGACAGGGCCGTGGTCTTGCCCGCGCCGTTGGGGCCCACGATGCCGTAGAAGCTGGATGCCGGGACGCTCAGGCTCATGCGGTCGACCGCGACCTTGCGGCCGAAGGCCTTGACCAGGGCCTCCAGGCGCAGGGCGGGGGCCGGCGGCGCTGCGCCGGCCGGGGGGATGTCGATCATGCCCCGACCCTAGGCGCCCGGGCCGGCGGCCCGGCTCCTCCCCGAGAAGGGTCCTCATGCGCCCGGAGGGCGCCGGGCCTCGTGGCCTGGCGCCCTCCGGGCAGGTCCTCAACGGGTGCTCGTGCCCCGCGATCAGCCGGCGACGGCCTTCTTCAGGGAGGAGCCGACGGTGACCTTGACGCCGTAGCCGGCGGGAATCTGGATCTCCTCACCAGTGCGGGGGTTGCGGCCGGTGCGCGCGGCTCGCTCAACGCGCTCAATGCCCATGAGGCCGGTGATCTTGACGGCCTCGCCCTTGGCGACGTTCTCGACCAGAACGTCCTGGAAGGCGCCCAGGAAGGCATCGGCATCGGTCTTGGTCAGGCCGGCCTTCTCGGCGATTGCGGCAATGAGCTCGGTGCGGTTGACAGACATGTCTTCCCTCTCGGTCGCGGTTGGGCACCCTTTTGTGGTGCCGCTTCCTGCAACGCTACGCATAGAACCTGGGATTTGTCAGGTACGAAGCCGGTGTTGCGCCGCATGATGCGTAACAATTGACACATCTGGGCAACTCCCGTCACACCTGTCACATGAAGCGCGAACCGCGGAACGACGGCGTTTACCGCCTCCCGCGCCCCGGGCCGCGCATGACGGCGCCGCGGGCTAGACCCCGGCCACCGCCTGGACGAACCAGGAGGTGATGGTCGTGGGATGGGTGATCGCCGTGCCCACGACGACGGCCCAGGCCCCGTGCTCCATGGCCGCGGCCGCCTGGGCCGGGGTGTGGACGCGGCCCTCGACGATGAGCGGGCGCTGGCAGGCCGCGGCGACCTGGTCGACCAGCTCCAGGTCCGGGCCCCGGGTGGCCGGGCGCTCCCCGGTGTACCCGGCCAGGGTGGTGCCCAGCAGATCGGCCCCGGCGTCCTGGGCGCACCTGGCGTCCTCCAGGGAGCCGCAGTCGGCCATGACGAGGACGTGGGGGAAGGCCTCGCGCAGGCCCTCGATGGTGCGGGCCAGGCTCAGGCCGTCGGGGCGCTCGCGGCGCGTGCCGTCCAGCGCCACGATCTGGCACCCGGTGGCGGCCACGGCCACGGCGTGCCTGAGGGTGGGGGTGATGAAGACGCCCTCGTGCCCGTCCTTCCACAGGCCGATGACCGGGACCTCCACATGCTGGTTGATGAGCTCGAGGTCGGCCAGGCCCTGGGCGCGGATGGCCACCGCTCCCCCGCGCACGCAGGCCCGGGCCACTTGGTCCATGGTGCGCGGGTCGCGCATGGGCTCGCCCGGGTAGGCCTGGGCCGAGGCGATGAGCCCGCCGCGGATGGCCTCCAGGACCGGATGGGAGGAGCCTGCGGCCCGGCCCTCCCGGGAGTGCGCGGCCGGGGGCCGGGTGCGGGGGGATGGTGGGCTGGTCGTCTCGGTGGTCATGTCGGAGCTCATCGTCCTTCCTCGTCCTTCCTTGTTCTTCCCTGCCCCTGCCTTCGGGGCCCTCCTCAGCGCGCCTGCGCGGGCCCTCCGTCCTGGGCGATGCCCGCGAGTCTGAGGGCCCCGCGGGCGGCGCCGATGATGGGGGCGCTGGTGCCCAGGACGGCGGGCACGATCCGCAGATCCGCCAGGGGGCCGATGACCTCGCCGGCGAAGGCCCGGCGCAGGGGGCCCCACCACAGCTGCCCGGAGCGGGCCAGGCCCCCCGAGATGATGATGAGGTCGGGGTCCACCAGGGTCGCCGCTCCCGCCAGGGCCCGGCCCAGGGCGGTGGCCGAGTCCTGGTAGACGCGCCGGGCCAGGGCGTCGCCGGCGTCGGCGCGCTCCTCGACCTCCCTGGCGTCCCGGGCCTGGCGGTCGCCTCCCAGAGCCAGGTAGCGGCGGTGGATCTGGGGGCCGGCGGCCACGGCCTCCAGGTGCCCGGGCCGCCCGCAGGTGCAGCGCTCGCCCGCCGCCTCGGCCACCGGGATGTGCCCGATCTCGCCGGCCACGTGGTGGGCGCCGCGGCGGGCACTGCCGCTCAGGACCAGGGCCCCGCCCACCCCGGTGCCCACGGCGGCCACCAGGACGCAGGGCAGTCCCCGGCCGGCGCCCATCCAGGCCTCCCCGGCGGCGTAGGCGTCGACGTCGTTCTCCACGTGGATGGGCAGGGCGCCGAGCTCGGGCTCCAGCAGGGCGGCCACGCCAGCGGCGACCTCGGTGCCCGCCCAGCCGGTGATGGCGTCGGTGGAGGACACGATCCGCCCCGCCTCGACGTCGACCACTCCGGCGGTGCCGATGCCCACGCCCGCCACTGCCGCGACCGGGCCGCCGTCCGCGGAGCCGCGGACGGTGTCGCGCACCAGGGAGGCGATGGCCTCCAGCATGGCCCCGGGCCCCTCATGGGCGGGGGTGGGCCGGGTGCGGGTGCGGCCGACCTGCTCCCCCGCCGCGCTGACCAGGCTCGCGGCCATCTTCGTCCCGCCCAGGTCCAGGCCCACGACGAGGCCGCGCTCCTGCCCGCGGGGGCGCTCAGGGGCCGGGGCGGCGGTGGTCATGGCATGTCCTCGCATTCGGGCGGTCGGGGCTGGGGCTGCGGTGGGGGCCGGCAGGGCCGGGCCCGCGGGGCGGGCGCGCAGGCCCTAGATGAGGCCCTGGGCGGTGGCGATGGCCAGGATGCCGTCCTTGACCCGCCCGTCCAGGGCGCGCACGGGGAAGGCCATCCGGTTGCTGGCGATGGTGCCCTGCGCCTCCATGACGGTCTTGAAGGCGCCGATGCCGGTGGCGTCGGCCGAGCGGCCCCGGGGCACGAAGACGATCTCGAAGCCGGCGCAGATCTCGTCCTGGATCTGGCGCGCCCGGGCCCAGTCGCCCTCCCGGGAGGCCTGCCACAGGAGCGCGTAGCGGTGGGGGTCGACATTGCCGTAGCCGGGCACGACGCCGTCGGCGCCCAGCAGGAGCATCCCGTCGACGACGCACTCGTGGCCGGTGAGCAGGGCCAGGGGGTGCCCGGCGGCCTCATTGGCCGCCACCAGGCGGCGGAAGCCGACGTCGTCGCCCGAGGAGTCCTTGACCCCGGCCAGGACGCCCTGGCGGCCCAGCTCGACCAGCATGTCGCACTCCAGCTTGACCCCGCCCAGGCGCACCGGGACGTCGTAGGCGAACAGGGGGGCCTCGACCGCTGCTGCGATGGCCCGGAAGTGCTCGGCGATCTCCTGGGCGTCGTTCTTGGCGTAGAAGGGGCAGGTGGCCACCACCGCCTCGGCGCCCAGGCCCACGGCGCGGCGGGCCTGCTCGATGACCCGCTGGGAGGTGGTGTCGATGGCTCCGGCCAGCACCGGGACGCGCCCGGCCGCCGCGGCCACGGTGCGCTCGATGACGGCGTCGCGCTGGGCGTCGGTGAGGTAGGCGACCTCGCCTGAGGAGCCCAGGGCGAACAGGGCGTGGACGCCTGCGGTGATGAGGCGGTCGACCACGGCCTCCAGGCTGTCCAGGTCCAGGCCGCCCTCGGCGGTGAAGGGGGTGATGACCGGCGGGATGACGCCGGTGAATCGGGTGTCCATAGTGAGGTGCTGTCCTTCGATGAAGAGGGGTGTGGCAGGGGAGGGCGGCGGCGTGCCGGGGCGCGGCGCCGCAAGTGTCGGGGCAGCGGCTGCGGCTGGCGGTCTCAGGCGTCCAGGAGCGAGGGGACCGCTGCGAGCAGGGTCCTGGTGTACTCCTGGCGGGGGCTGGTGAAGATCTCCTCGGTGCTGGCCGTCTCCAGGATCTGCCCGAGGTACATCACGGCGATCCGGTCCGAGACGTAGCGCACCGTGTTGATGTCGTGGCTGATGAAGACCAGCCCCAGCCCCAGGGTGGCCTTGAGGTCCTGCAGGAGGTTGAGGACCTGGGCGCGAACCGAGACGTCCAGGGCGCTGGTGGGCTCGTCGGCCACGATGATGTCGGGGTCCAGGGCCAGGGCCCGGGCGATGGCCACGCGCTGGCGCTGGCCCCCGGAGATCTGGCGCGGCAGGACGTTGAGGGCGGAGTCGGGCAGGCCCACCAGGTGGAGCAGGTCGCGCACCCGGGCCTCCCGCTCCCGGGGGGAGCCGATGCCGTGGACGTTGAGGGGGTCGATGAGCGTGTCGTGCACGACCATCCGCGGGTTGAGGGCGGTGGCGGGGTCCTGGAAGACCACCGAGACGCTGCGCCCCAGCTCGCGGCGGGCGGCCGCCGAGCGGCCCAGGGGCCGGCCCTTGAAGATGATCTCGCCGCTGGTGGCCTCCTGGAGGCCCACCATGACGCGGGCGGTGGTGGACTTCCCGCAGCCGGACTCGCCGACCAGCCCGAGGGTCTCGCCGCGGCGCACCGAGAGGCTGACGTCGTTGACGGCGTGGACGGTGTCGGGCTTGAAGAGCTTGCCGGTGCGCGACTTGTGGATGACGTGGACTCCGCGCAGCTCAACGACGGGGTCCTGGGGGCTCCAGGTGGAGGCGGTCGGGGGCATCAGTGACTCTCCTTGGCAAGCAGGGCCTCGAGCTCGGGGGTGATGGCGTAGCGGTGCTCGGGGGCACCGGCCACCTCCTTGAGCACCGGACGGGTCTCCAGGCCGACCCCGGGGTGGGAGGAGCGCGGGGCGAAGCGGTCGCCCTTGACGAACTCGCTGGGCGAGGGCACCACGCCGCGCACCTGGTGAAGGCGCTGGGAGCCGGACTCGATGGACAGCACGGCGCCCAGCAGGCCCCGGGTGTACTCGTGGACGGGGTTGGACAGCAGCTCGCCGGTGGGGGCCTGCTCGACCACCTGGCCGGCGTACATGACGGTGACGCGGTGGGCGAGCTTGGCCACCAGGGCCAGGTCGTGGGAGACGAAGACCATGGCGAAGCCCAGCTTCTCGCGCAGGTCGTTGAGCAGGTCGACCACCTGCTTCTGGACGGTGACGTCCAGTGCCGTGGTGGGCTCGTCGGCCAGGACCAGGGCGGGGTCGCGGGTCAGGGCCATGGCGATGAGGACGCGCTGGCGCTGCCCCCCGGACAGCTCGTGGGGATAGCTGCGCAGGGTGCGCACGGGGTCCAGGCCCACCAGGTCCAAGAGCTCCTCGGCGCTGCGGGTGCCGCCGCGCCTGGTCAGCTGCTTCATCTGGGAGCGGATGAGCATGGAGGGGTTGAGGGAGGACAGGGCGTCCTGGTAGATCATGCTCATCTCGTGCCCGCGCAGGGCGTTGTGCTCGGCGGGGGTCATCTCCAGCAGGTTCCGTCCCTGGAAGAGGATCTCCCCGCTCAGTCGCGCGCTGGGCGGCAGCAGGCCCATGACGGCCATGGAGGTGATGGACTTGCCGCACCCCGACTCCCCCACCAGGCCCATGGTCTCGCCGGGGCGCACGGAGAAGGACACCGAGTCGACGATGTCGACCTCGCCGTGCTGCTGGGGGAAGGCGATGGACAGGTTCTTGACCTCCAGGACGGGCTCGGCCCCGGTATCGCGGTGGACCAGGCGGTCGGTGCGCCCGCGCTCGGCCGCGCGCAGGCAGGCCAGGCGCTGCTCGAGGGGGACCTCCTCGGCGGCGGGGGCCACGAGCCCGGTCAGGGAGCTGACCTGGTCCGGCGTCGTTGTGCTCGACGGGGTCGTGGCGTTGTCCCGCACGGCCTGGGCGGCCTCCTCCCAGGCCTGCTGGACCTCGCGCATGCCCTCGCCGGACTGGTCCATGGCCTCCTCGTCGGCCTGGACGTCGGCCTTGACCCTGACCCGGGGCGAGGCCATGGCGTCGGTCAGGCCCTCGGAGAGGATGTTGAGGCACAGCGTGGTGATGAGGATCATCAGGCCGGGGAAGAAGGTGGGCCACCAGTGCCCCGACAGCAGCAGGGCCTTGCCCTCGGAGAGCATGTTGCCCCAGGTGGGGGTGTTGACCGACTGGATACCAGCGCCGATGAAGGACAGCGAGGCCTCGAAGACGATGGCGTCTGCCACCAGGACGGTGGCGAAGACCATGATGGGCGCCAGGCAGTTGCGGGCCACGTGCTTGCCCAGGATCCAGGGCACGGCGGCGCCCATGACCTTGGAGGCCGCCACGTAGTCCTCCCCGAACTGGGACAGGATATTGGCCCGCACCACGCGGGTGAGCTGGGGGATGTAGAGCACGGCGATCGACATGACGATGACCGGCAGGATCGGCAGGCGGGTGGACATGGCCGAGACCAGCACGGCCGCCAGGGCGATGCCCGGGAAGGACATGACGACGTCGAGCAGGCGCATGAGCGCCTCGGCGATCCACTTGCGCGAGGTCGCCGCCACGGCGCCCAGGACGCAGGCGATGATGAGGGCCAGCCCGGTGGCGGCCAGGCCCACCACCAGGGAGACGCGGGCGCCGTAGACGATGCGCGAGAAGATGTCGCGGCCGGTGGCGTCAGTGCCGAAGGGGTGGGAGGCGCTCGGTGCGGTGGCGGGATCGGAGGAGGTGACCTCGCCGACGCCCTCGATGTAGGTGGTCGTCTCGGTCTGGGCCAGTCCGGTGGCGCCGGGGCTGTAGGGCGCCACCACGGGGGCCAGGACGGCGGCCAGTGCGATGAGTCCCAGGATGACCACGGCGATCTTGGAGCCCAGCGGCAGGGCCTTCCAGCCCTGGAAGCGCATTCCGGGCCGGGATGCCCTCTCCAGTGTGCGGCGGTGCAGCATCAGATGCTCCTGATTCGTGGGTTGACGAGGACGTAGAGCAGGTCGACGACGATATTGATGACGATGAAGGCCAGGGCCACGGTGATCGAGACGCCCTGGACGATATTGACGTCGTTGCGCGTGATGCCCTGGAAGATGAGCTCGCCCATGCCCTGGATGTTGAAGATCCGCTCGATGACCACGGCGCCGCCCATGGCGTAGCCGATGCGCAGGCCCAGGACGGTCAGCGGCGTGATGAGGGCGTTGCGCAGCACGTTGCGCCCCACGACGACGTGCTTGGGAATGCCGCCGCCGATGGCGGTGCGCACGTAGTCGCGGTCGAGCTCCTCGACCATGGCGGTGCGCACGACGCGGGTCAGGGAGCCGGTGCTGGGCACCGCGATGGCCAGGGCCGGCAGGAAGACCTGGTGGGCATAGCCCGCGGGGTCATCGGAGAAATGCACCCAGGTGGTCACCACCGAGGGGAAGGAGCCCGACCCGCCGGGGACGTCGCCCAGCCACTGGATGAGCAGGAGTGCCAGCCAGAAGGAGGGGGTGGCCAGGCAGGCGATGGAGATCACCCGGATGACCTGGTCGGGCCAGCGGTCGCGGTGGAGGGCGGCCACCACGCCCAGGATGGTGGCCAGGAGGACCGCGCTGAGGATGCCGATGAAGGTCAGCTGGATGGTGATGGGGAAGGCCGAGGCCACCAGGTCGGAGATCCTGACCCCGGTGAAGGAGGTGCCGAGGTCCCCGTGGGCCAGCCCCACGAGGTAGTTCCAGTACCGCTGCAGGAGCGGGTCGTTGAGGTGGTGCGCGGCGCGGTACTGCTCCAGGGCGTCGGCCGAGGCGGACTCCCCCAGCGCCAGGCGCGCGGGGTCGGCCGAGGAGAAGGACATGACGACGAAGACGAGCAGCGTCACGCCCAGCACCATGACCGGCAGTGCCACAAGGCGCCTGCCGATCAGGCGGAGGAGGTTGGACACCGGGATGCTCCTTTGCGTGAGTGTCCGCCGCCGGGGCCGGCGGCTGGCGGGAGGGTTGGGGGCCGAGGGCCCGGAGGGCGGCGGGCCGCGCACCGGCGGGACGGCCCAGCGGGCGGCGTCGGGGGATCCGGCCGGGGGCCGGTGACGGCGCCGCCCGCTGGCGGGCCCGGACCGGGGCGCGGGCGCGCCCTCAGGACGCGGTCGAGCCGGTGCCGACGAAGGACAGGCCGGTGAGCTTGATCGGCTTGAAGTTCTGCAGGGTCTCGGAGTTGTATGCCGTGGGGCTCTTGCGGTGGAAGATCGGGTAGAGCGGGACCTCGGTGGCCAGGGTCTCGAAGATCTCCTGCCACTTGGCGATCTGGGCATCCCCCTCGAGCTTGACGGCCTCATCCAGGGCGCTCTGGACCGCGGTGTAGCCCTCCGCGCCCTTCCAGTGCATGCGGGTCTCGGTCCACAGGTCGGCGCCGTACCACCAGCGCATGAGCAGGTCCGCGTCGTTGCCGAAGACCGAGGGGTCGCCGGGGGCGATGAGGACGTCCCAGTCGCCCTCGCCGGAGTCGATGAAGGAGTAGGCCTCGGAGGACTTCTTCTCGGTGTAGGCCACCGTGATGCCCAGTGCCTCCAGGTTCTCGCGGATGATGGGGCGCACCGAGCTGAACCAGCCGTGGTCGGTGCACAGCAGGTTGAGGGAGGTGATGCCGGCCTCGGACAGCAGCGACTTGGCCTTCTCGGCGTTGAGGCTGTAGACCGTGGAGACCTTCTTGTAGGCCGGGTGCCCCTCCTGGACGAAGCAGGTGGCGGGCGTGGCCAGGCCGGCCATGCCGGTCTCGCAGATCTTGGCGTAGTCCAGGGCGTGCATGACCGCCTGACGCGCCTTGACGTCGGACATCCGGGTGTGGTTGAACATGGCGAACAGCAGGCCGAAGCCCTGTTCGGCGGCCACGGTCACCGGGGCCTTCATGGTGGACAGGTTGGCGGCCGGGACGGCGTCGATGGCCTGGACGGCGCTGGAGGTGATCGCGTTGGTGCGCGTGGTGTCATCGGGCAGGATCTGCCAGGTCATGGACTTGGCCAGGGCCGGGCGGGGGCCGTTGTACTTGTCATTGCGCTCGAAGACGACCTTCTGGGTGGCCGCGCCGTTGTCGGTCATCGTGTAGGGGCCGGTGCCCACGGGCATGAGGTCGAAGGCCTTGGCATCGGCCTCGACCTTGGCCTTGGGGACGATCTTGACCACCGAGAGGCGCTCGGCGACCAGGGAGAAGGCGTGCTTGAGCTTGATGGTGACGGTCGTGCCGTCCTTGGCCTCGACCTTGTCCAGGAAGGTGAGGAACTGGGAGTAGAGGGACTTGTTGGCGGGGTCCAGGACCCGCTCGAAGGAGAAGACGACGTCCTCGGTGGTCACGGCGGTGCCGTCGGAGAACATCGCGCCCTCGCGCAGGGCGACCTCGTAGGTGGTGTCGTCGACCATCGCGGGCAGCTCGGCGCCCAGGGCGGCGTAGACCTCGCGAGTGGCGGGGTGGAGCTCGGTCAGGCCCTCGAGCGTGTGCCAGTTGGCGGCGACGGTCAGCGCCGCGGAGGTGGTCATCGGGTCATAGCCGTTGGTGCCCAGCTCGTAGGAGATGCCCGCGGTGATGACGCCGTCCTTGCTCGTCACCTCCTGCTCGGTGGGGGCGCTTGAGGCACCGCCGCTCCTGCTCGCGGAGGGCCCCTGGCCGCCGCCGCACGCGGCCAGGCCCGCCACCAGGCCGGCGGCCGCGCCGAGGGTGCCGGTCAGCCTCAAGAAGTCCCGGCGGCTGGAACCGGCCGGAGTGTTGATCGCCATCGATTCTCTCCTAAAGTCGGACGTCTGTTGTCTGACGTTGGTAGGATGACTGTAGCAGACGCCGGACCGCCCGGCCAAAGCGGCCGCCAACCGTTACCAAGTGCTGACCCAAGCCCAGCGCGACGGGGGCGGATCGGTGACAATGATCGCGGCGGTCTCACCGGTCCCGGCGGTCCCGAACCGGCCTCGCCGGGCGACAGGCAGACGATCACGCAGAGCGAGCAGTGAAGGCAGTGAAGTCAGTGAAGTCAGTGAAGGCGGACAAGGCAGCACGCACGACCAGCGACAGGAAGGCTCCCCGGGGCGCCTACGCCTCCCTGACCCGCAGACCGCGGACCCAGGCCGCCACGGCCATCAGCTCGATCAAGGAGTACATCCTCACCGAGGGCCTCCGGCCCGGCGACCCCCTGCCCACCGAGTCCCAGCTGTGCACGGACCTGGAGGTCTCCCGCTCCTCGGTGCGCGAGGCGGTGCGGACCCTGGTGGCCCTGGACATCGTCGAGGTGCGCCACGGCCACGGGACCTTCGTCTCCGAGGCCTCCATGCGCCCCATGGTCGAGTCCCTGGTCTTCCGGGGCCTGCTCCACTCCGGGGAGGGGTACCGCGGGCTGCGCGATGTCGTCGAGGTGCGCGCCACCCTCGATCGGGCGCTGGCCCCCCGGGTGGTCGAGGCCTGGACGGACCGGGAGGACCCCGAGCTGGACGCCATCGTCGATGAGATGGAGGCCCTGGCCCTCAGGGGCAGCCTGTTCACCGAGCCGGACCAGGCCTTCCACACCCGGCTGCTCGGAGCCCTGCCCAACCACCTCTTCCAGTACCTGACCGAGGCCTTCTGGACGGTGCACGCCCTGACGGTGCCGCTGCTGGGCGCCCCGACACCCGACGACATCATCACCACCGCCCGCGCCCACCGCACCATGCTCGCCGCCGCGCGCGCCGGGGACATCGAGGCCTACCAGCAGGCCACCGCCGATCACTACGCCCCGCTGCTGGCCGCCCTGTCCTGAGCCGGCGGCCCCGGGCCCGGTGCACGCCGCGTGCGGCGGCGAGCACCTGCCCCGAGGGCCGCCGCACGACGACGGTGCCGCCCCCACCGGCATGGTGGGGGCGGCACCGCGCAGGGCACCCGCACCGGGCCTACTTGACCGATCCCTCCGACAGCCCCGCGGCGATGTACCGCTGGATGGCCATGAAGAAGATGACCGACGGGACGATGACGATCACGGAGGCCGCCATCATCGCGCCCCAGTCCAGGACCTCGGAGCCCTGCAGGGAGTACAGGCCCACGGCCACGGGCATCTTGTCCGACTCGGTGATGAACAGCAGGGCGTAGAGGAACTCGTTGAAGGTGTTGATGAAGGTGTACACCGCGGTGGCCACGATCCCCGGCAGGATGATCGGCACGGAGATCTGCCAGAACACGCGGAACCGGCTCGCGCCATCGACCGCCGCTGCCTCCTCGATCCCCACGGGGACCGTCTGGAAGAAGCCGATGAGCATCCATATGGCATAGGGGATCGAGAAGGAGAGGTAGGCGATCACCAGCCCGGCGTAGCTGTTCATCAGCCCCAGCTTGACCATGGTGACGGTATAGGGGATCGCCAGGAGGATCGGCGGGAACATATAGGTCCCGATGAGGATCTTCGTCAGCTGACGACCGACCCTGGGGAAGAACCTGACGACCCCGTAGGCGCCCAGCAGGGAGATGAGCACCGTGATGAGCGTGGAGGCTCCCGCCAGCATGAGCGAGTTGCGCAGATTGCCCAGGAAGCCGATCTCACCGATCACCTTGCGGTAGTGCTCGAGCGTGGGCTCCAGGGAGAAGAGCTGCAAGGGGCTGCGCGCCAGCTCCTGAGAGGTCTTGAAGGAGGACAGGACCACCCACAGCAGGGGGAAGACGGCGATCGCGGCCGCGATGATGAGGAATGCGTAGGTGCCGACCAGGCCCCACTTGCTCTGTCCCACATGACGCATGATCTAGCCCCTTTCCTCATCCCAGCGGCGAAGCACCCTGAAGGCCACCGCGGCCAGCAGGAGCAGGAAGATCAGGAGCAGCACGGTCACCGTCGAGGCGACGCCCAGCTGGCGCAGGCTCCAGCCGGCCTGGTAGGCGAAGATCGGCAGGGTGGTGGTGCGCTCCCCGGGCCCTCCCCCCGTCAGGAGGAAGAGCAGGTCGAAGTTGTTGAACACCCAGATGGTCCGCAGGACCACCAGCAGGCCGATGACCTCGCGGATATGGGTGAGGGTGATGAAGCGGAAGCGCTGCAGCCCGGAGGCCCCGTCCACCATGGCCGCCTCGTACTGCTCCTGCGGGATGGTCTTGAGAGCGGAGAGGATGTTGACCATGAACATCGGGGCCCCGAACCATATGTTGATGGCCAGCACGATCCAGAACGTGGTCTCCGGCTTGCCCAGGAGCGCGATGTTGCTGCTCGTCAGCCCCGTCGAGCTCAGGAGGTTGGGGAGGAATCCGTAGACGTCGTTGAGGATCCACTTCCAGGCGAAGGCGGTGATGATCGCCGGGAAGGCCCACGGGACGATGAGGAGGGTCCGCAGCACTCCGGAGCCCCGGGGGACCCGGTCCAGGGCCAGGGCCAGGGCCATGCCGACCAGGAGCTGGCCCACGATCGAGGCGGCGGTCCACTTGATGGAGACCCCGAAGGCGTTCCAGTAGTCCTTCGAGGCCAGGAGCTCGGTGTAGTTCTCCAGGCCGATGACCTCATAGCCCTGGCGCAGCAGGTGCTTGTCGGTGAAGGAGTACCACACGCTGGAGATGACGGGGTAGATGAGCAGCGCCAGGACCACGATGACCGACGGCGCCACGAAGCATATTCCAGACCAGTTGATGCGCTTGATGCGTGTCATGATGACGACCCTCCGCCGGGTGGCGGGGCGCAGCGCCCCGCCACCCGATCGGCTCAGGAGATCTTCGCCCCAGCCGCCTCGAAGGCGTCGTTGAGCTTGGTCTCGCAGTCCTTGGCGGCCGTCTCGATGTCGGCGCCGTCGGCGATGATCGCGTGGAACATCTTCTCGATGAGCGCCTGTCCCGTCAGGACACCGGCCTGCGGCAGCGGGCCGTTCTCCATCCCGATGGCGCTGCCGACCCCGACCTGGTCCTGGATCACCGCGATCGAGTCGGCGTGCCTCGTGATCGTCTCCTCCTCCAGGTAGGCCGGCTCGGTGGTCACATCACTGAGGACCGGCAGCATCCCGCCGGGCACGGAGTGGAGGAAGTCGATGTACTCCTCCTTGCTGAAGAGGAACTCCAGGAAGGCCTTGGCCTCCTGCCTGACCTCGGAGGCCTCCCAGACCACCATCGGGACGTTGGAGACCTCCGCCGGGTAGTTGGCCTTGTCGGAGGCCTTGAGCCTGGGCAGCGGGGCCGCGGCGATGGAGTCCACCAGGTCCGGCCGGTTCGAGGCGACTCCCGAGATGTGGAAGCCGGAGTTGAAGTCGAAGGCGGTCTTGCCCTGGTAGAAGAGCGTCGCCTGGTCGAGGACCGCGTAGTCCAGCGACCCCTCCGGGGAGACCTCCTTGTACAGGTCGACCCAGTACTTGATGCCCGCCAGCGCAGCCGGGGAGGTGAGGTTGGCCGAGCCGTCCTTCTTCAGCAGGGTCTCCCCCGCGGAGCGCACGTAGAAGTTGAGGTACCTGGCGCCCATGAAGTCGCCTGTGCCCAGGGGCACCGAGAGGCCGTAGAGGTCATCCGACCTGCCGATGGCCCTCGCGGCGGCGGCGAGCTCCTCCCAGGTCTGGGGCACCGCGATCCCCTTGGCCTCCAGCAGGTCCTTGCGGTACCACATCACCTGGGCGTGGGAGTAGATCGGCACGGAGTAGGACACCCCCTCGAGCTGGCCCTCGGCCAGCGCGGGCTTGGGGAAGCGGTCACGGCCGATGGAGTCGATGACATCGTCCAGGGGGACCAGTGCCTCGGCGTTGATCATCTCCACGACCTGGTTGGGAAGCGCCGTCGAGATGTCGGGGACCTGGCCCGAGGTCAGGCCCGTGGTCCACTTCGTGTTGAACTCGCCCCAGGAGAACTGCTCGATCGTGACGGTGACCTCCGGGTTCGCGGCGTGGAACTCATCGGCCATCCTCTGCATCCACTCGGCGCGCGGGCCCTGGGTGAAGGAGGACCACATGGTGACGCTCCCGGCCAGGGGCCCGGTGTCCTCCTGGGAGGGGCTGCCCGAGCCCCCGCAGGCGGCGAGCGCCCCGGCGAGCCCGGCTCCTCCTGCCAGGAGCAGGCCGCGGCGGCTGAGAAGGGGCGAGGGCAGGTGGCTGGTCGTCGGGGTCATGAGAGCTCTCCTTTGAACTGGGCGATGACGATCGGGTTGACAATCGGGATGGGCATCGGGACGGGCATCGGTGGGCGTGCCGGGCAGTGGCGCGGGGTCGGGGCGTTCACGCGGGCTCCACCTCCCGGGTCTCGGCTGCTGGCAGGACCACCGGCTCCAGGTCCAGGCCGAACCAGCTCAGCGGGACGCGCGAGAGGTAGAGGCCCTGGTACTCGTTCTCCCACAGCACCCCCAGGGCGCCGTCGGGCAGGGCGCACAGGCACTGGTAGACGTGGTGGCCGGGGTTGAGGGTGCGCGAGCGGTGCCAGGTCCGCCCGCCGTCCAGGCTCAGCCGCAGCACGCCGCAGCCCCGGTAGGGCAGCATGAGCGAGGCGTTGGCGAAGACCACCCGGTCCTGGCCCGCCGGTGAGGCCAGGGTGATGGCGTTGGGCTGGCACCAGATCTCGGGCAGGTCCTCATCGAAGGCCACCTGCCCCCAGGTGCTCCCGCCGTCCTGGGACAGGGCCACGGCCACCCTGCCCGCCGGGCCCTGGTTGCGCATGAGCATCATGAGGGTGCCGTCGCGCCGCTCGACGACGGTGGCCTCGTGCAGCGAGTAGGCCTCGTCGGTGAAGGCGGCGGGGTCCAGCGCGCCGTCCCCGGTGGGCCGGCCCGCGTTGGGGGTGCGCCCCAGGCTCCAGGTCTCCCCGTGGTCATCGGAGTACAGGACGGTGGCGCACATGGCCAGCCAGTTGGCCTCGTTGTTGAAGTAGACGGGGATGACGAGCCTGCCGCGGTGCTCCCCGTGGCGCAGGGCGATCCCGTTGCCGGGGCCCGTGCCCAGGAACCGCATCCACGGCTCCTTGACCTGGGGGTTAAGGTGGCGCGGCTCGCTCCAGGTCCGCCCGTCGTCGTCGGAGTGGAGGTGGAGCAGGTAGCTGGTGGGGATCATGTGCAGCTCCTGGTCGGGCTCGGCCCCCGGAGCCAGGGCGATGTTGCCCGCCGGGCTCCCCTGGTGGGTGATCCCCCCATCGGCGTCGACCCGCCAAGGGGTCGCCTCTCCCTCGATCCCCACCACGGCGCCGTCGGGCTCCAGGGCGTAGCGGACCTCCTGCCGGTCGCGCAGCAGCATCCTGCCCCGCTCGTCGAAGCCCACCGAGGCCCAGCAGTGGGGCTGTCCGATCCCGCCGGGGAAGTGGTCGATGAGGAGGTGGATGCGCCCGGTGCCGGGGTCCTGGACCATGCAGGAGTCGATGACATTGGCGGCGTCCTGGCCGGTGCCGGGGCAGTCGATGACCGTGGTCGGCTCCTGCCAGGTCCACCCGCCGTCCAGGGAGCGGCGCACGACGAGGTTGATGTCGTTGGGGGCGTCGTTGGGGCTGGAGACGCGCTGGTCGGCCGCGGCCAGGACCGTGCCCGAGGCCAGGGTCAGGATGCTGGGGATGCGGTAGGAGGCCGAGCCCGCGTAGCCCCGGTCGAAGACCGCGTCGGTCTCGATCGGATCGACTCCGCTGAGGCGCTTGACCTGGGCATCATTGAGGATGCGGGTGTGGATGCCGGCGCGGGCGACCTCCCCGGCCAGTCTCACGCCGTGGTCGTCCTGGCCCACGACGATGCGCTCCAGGCCCTCGACGTCGCCCAGGAAGAACTCCCCGGGGCTGTGGGCCTCCCGGAAGCCGTCGACGTAGAGGTCGACGGCGCCGTGGCCCACGACGAGAGCCACATCGTGCCACTGCCCCTGGCTCCACTGCCCGGGGGCCTCGACGACGCGCTCGCCGCCCGCGGCACCGTCCCGGCCCTCGCCCTCCGCGCTCAGTCGGTAGGTCAGCCCGCGGGGGCCCACGGCCAGGCTCAGGGTGGAGCCGCGCCCGCTGGCCGCCAGGATGACCCCGTGCTGCCCGCGCCCGCGCGAGCGGAAGCGCAGGCTCAGCGAGCCGCGCCGCAGGCCCGCCAGGCGCGCGACGTCGTGGGCGCTCAGCGCGCTGGCGGCGAACTCCACCTCGGGAACGGCGGGGCGGGCCAGGGCGAGGACCTCGCGGGCGCTGAGCACCTGGGGGTGGACGGTGAAGGACTCGATCCGCGCTCCGGCCCCGCCCAGCTCCAGGCCCTCCAGTGCCCCGAGGTCGGAGAGGAAGGCGGTGGTCGTGCCGCAGAAGGCCTGGTAGCCGTCGATGTAGAGGCGGGTGCCCCGCGCACCGGCGGTCAGCGCCACGGAGTGCCACTGCCCGTCGTCCAGCCCCCGCACATCCTCGGCGTCCAGGGTGCTGCGCCGCTCGGGCAGGCGCACCTCGTACAGGAGCCTGGAGTCGGCCAGGCGCAGGGCCAGGGACCTGCCCTCGGCCCCCAGGATGCGCATGAGGGGTCCCGAGGCCCGGGCCCTGAGATCGAAGGTGATGCTCCCGCTGGGAGCGGTGGCGTCCAGGGTGCGCACGTCGTCATGCCATGAGTTCATCGTCATCAGTCCAGTGGTCAACAGGGGCGCGGATGCCCTTGGGGGGCGCCGCGCTGGGAGTGGATGGAGGTCGTCGCAGGCCTGCGAGGGGCTCGGGGAGGAGCCGCGAGTTGGGGGCAGCAGGGCCCCGGGCCGGAACCGGCAGTGGCGCCGGGGTCCTGCCGGCCGATGCGCCGCGGCCGACCGGGGGCCGAGGGGCATCCGATGGGACGGGCCGGCCGGGCAGCGGCTCTTCAGGCGGGGCTCAGGCGCCGATCGGGGAGGGTCCGCGGCCCTGACGGACGGCGGACTGGCGCCGGGCGGTCATCGTGACGCGCCATGACGATTCCGCATACATGACTGCCTCCCCCTTCTCATCATCGAGTGGTCTCACGCAGAGGTTCATCACCAGACGTCAGTTGTCTGATGTTGTGAGAGAAGAGTAGCAGCATATGCCCGATACCGCCACTGCCCTCTTGAGGCGGCAGGCCGGCCGGGGACGGGCGGCGGGGCGCGGCGGGCTCCGGCGATGCGCGGCGCGGCCAGCACGGCCGATCATGATCCGCCTCCCCCGGCCCGCCGCGCATCCCCGAGGGGCCCGACACCTGCGGGGACCGCGCGGCGGGCCGGGCCGTGGGTATGCTGAGGCGCCCTGCCCCTTCGTGAGGGAGACCCCGTGTCACACCACTCCCCAGCACCGAGCACCGCCCCGAGCAAGCGCCCCAAGGACCCCGTCGATGCCGTCCCGCCGGTGGGCCGGCTCGCCGTGCTGAGCCTCCAGCACGTCCTGGCCTTCTACGCCGGCGCCGTCGTCGTCCCCCTGGTCATCGCCCAGGGGCTGCACCTCGACACCGCGACCACCATCCACCTCATCAACGCCGACCTGCTCACCTGCGGCATCGCCACCATCATCCAGTCCGCCGGACTGGGCCGGCACATCGGCGTGCGCCTGCCGCTCATCCAGGGCGTCACCTTCACCGCGGTCTCCCCGCTCATCGCCATCGGCCTGGCGGCCACCGGCGGCCAGGGCGGGACCCAGGGCCTGGCGGCCATGTACGGGTCCATCATCGCCGCCGGCCTCATCACCTTCCTGGCCGCCCCCTACTTCGCCCGCCTGCTGCGCTTCTTCCCTCCGGTGGTCACCGGGACCCTGCTGACCATCATGGGAACCACCCTCATGAGCGTCTCGGCCAACGACATCGTCTCCTGGGGCGCCCAGGCGGCCCCCGGCCAGGACGCCGCGGCCCTGACCCTCAGGGGCCTGGCCTACGCCCTGGCCACCATCACCGTCATCGTGGTGGTCCAGCGGGTCTTCAAGGGCTTCATGTCCACCATCGCGGTGCTCCTGGGCCTGGTGGGAGCGACCGCCGTGGCCGCCGCGCTGGGGGACACCGACTTCTCCGGGGTCGGCTCCGCCGCGCCCATCGGGCTGACCACGCCCTTCTACTTCGGCATCCCCGAGTTCACCCTCACGGGCATCATCTCCATGGTCATCGTCATGGCGGTCACCGCCGTGGAGACCACCGGGGACGTCTTCGCCACCGGCGAGGTGGTGGGCAGGCGCATCACCCCCAGGCACATCGCCGCGGCCCTGCGCGCCGATGGCCTGTCCACCCTGCTGGGCGGGGTGCTCAACTCCTTCCCCTACACCTGCTTCGCCCAGAATGTGGGGCTGGTGCGCCTGACCCAGGTGAAGTCCCGGTGGGTGGTCACTGCTGCCGGAGTCATCATGATCATCCTGGGAGTGCTGCCCAAGGCCGGTGCCATCGTCGCGGCGATCCCCACCCCGGTCATCGGCGGGGCGAGCCTGGCCATGTTCGCCTCCGTGGCCGTGGTGGGCATCCAGACCCTGGGCAAGGTCGATATGCGCGACAACCGCAACGCCGTCATCGTGTCCACCTCCATGGGCCTGGCGCTGCTGGTGACCTTCAAGCCGGACCTGGCCGCGGCCATGCCCTCCTGGCTGGCCATCCTCTTCGGCTCGGGGGTGACCCTGGGCTCCATCACCGCGATCGTGCTCAACATCGTCTTCTTCCACCTGGGCGGCGGGCGCAGCGACGACGTCACCGTGGTGGGCGGCCGCCCCGTGGAGCTTCGGCAGGTCGGCGAGATGGACCGCAAGGCCTTCGTCGAGACCTTCCGCGACCTGCATGTGGGGGTGGACTGGCCCGCCGAGCGCGCCTGGGAGCGCCGCCCCTTCGCCACGACGGCGGATCTGCGCCATGCCTTCGAGGAGGCGGTGCTGACCGCCCCGCCCCAGCAGCAGGAGGAGCTCATCGCCGCCTACGAGCCGATCACCGACCTGGTGCTGTCCCCCAGCCCCGAGACGCAGGCGGGCCTGGACACCGCAGGCCTGGCCCTGGGCTCCTTCGACGACGCCGAGCGCGCCGAGCTCGAGGCGCTGTCGCGGGCCTATGAGGAGCGCTTCGGCCGGCCCCTGGTGATGTGCCTGACGCATGTGACCGATCGCCGCGAGCTCATGGCCCGCGGCTGGCAGCGGGTGGAGGCCTCCGCCGCCCGGGAGTTCAGCACGGCCCTGGGCGAGATCATCGACATCGCCGACTCCCGCTTCGAGGCCCGGGTGGCCGACGCCAACCCGGTGCGCAGCGCCTGGGCCCGCACCTTCGAGAAGCTGGAGTAGGGGTCCCTCCCGGGAGGCTGCGAACAGGTGGGGGAAGGCCTCCGACGGGGCGCGGGACTCACGTTGGACGTCACTTCGCGACTTGGACGGTACTTGTAGGTGACGCCTTTGTCGCGAAGTGACGCCTTTGTCGCGAAGTGATGCCCAAGTGAACCCGCCCCACCGACGCCGGCCCTCTGTGGCCGAGGCGGGCCCGACTGCCGGCACCCCACAGACCCCTCACCCACCACCCTCCCTGCTCACAACCTCCCAGAGAAGCGCAGAGAGCGCGGACTTGCGGCAAGGGCCGTCGTGGGTGGCCCTCGGCGGGCGCCAGGCCGCAGAGGATACGGCTCTCCGCTTGGCAGGACTGCCGCGCGCCGCGGAAGGCTGGGGACTCCCCCGGGTGCCGGGGCCGGTCGGCACATGAAGGCCCTGAGATCATCGTCGACCGCCCGGCCCCGGTCCCGCCTCAGACCGGGTGGGCCCGGCGCAGGTCGTCGATCACCCGGGCCAGGCGCCGCGCCCCCTCCTGGAGCACCTGCGGTGAGGAGCTGGAGTGGGCCAGGCGCAGGCACGCCGAGGGCGGGTCTGCCGCGAAGCAGGCCCGCCCGGGCACGATGATGAGCTCGCGCTCGATGGCCGCGCCCAGGATGTCGGCGCCCGGGTCCACCCCGTCGATGGTCACCCAGGTGAAGAAGCCGCCGGAGGGCACCGTCCAGCACACCCCCTGGGGGGCGTGCTGGGCCAGTGCATCCAGGAGGCCCTGGCAGCGCCCGGCGTAGGCCCGGCGCAGGCGGCCCAGGTGCTCGGACCACGAGGGGGTGCCCACGTAGGCCGCGATGATCTCCTGGGCCAGGACGCTGGGGTGGATGTCCACCGACTCCCCGGCGATCTGGAGGCGGTCGCGCACCTGGGGCGGCGCCGCCATCCACCCCACCCGCATGCCCGGGGAGAAGATCTTGGAGAAGGAGCCCAGGTGCAGCACGCCCGCAGGGTTGAGGGAGTACAGGGAGGCGAGCGGCTCGGTTCCCGGGAAGCCGACGAGGGCATAGGGGTCGTCCTCGACGATCGGCACCCCCCGGCGCGCGCAGATCTCGACCACCTGCTCTCGCCGCGTCAGCGACAGGGTGGTGCCCGAGGGGTTCTGGTGGTGCGGGATCGTGTAGAGGTAGCCCACGCGCCGACCCTCCGCCTCCACCGCGTCGAGGGCCTCCTCCAGTGCCTGGGGCACCAGGCCCTCGCCGTCCACGGGGATCTGGCGCAGCTGGGCCTCATAGGCGCCGAAGACACCCATGGCGCCCACATAGGTGGGCCCCTCGGCCACGATGACGTCGCCGGGGTCGCACAGCAGCTTGGTGGCCAGGTCGATCCCCATCTGGGAGCCGGTGGTGATGAGGATCTCGCGGGAGGAGACCTGCGCCCCCTGGGTGGCCATGAGCCCGCCGACCACTTCCGCCAGGGCGCCGATGCCGGCCCCGGAGCCGTACTGGAGGATCTCGGCGCCCCGATCGCGCAGGAGCCGGGAGGAGATCTCGGCGATCTCCTCGTGCGGCAGCAGAGCGGTGTCCGGGTTGCCCCCGGCCAGGGACACGAACCGCGGGTCGAGGGCGAGCTCGAAGACCGCCCGCACCGGGGAGGGGCGGAACTCGTGCTCGCGCCTGGCGTACCGCATGGCCGGCGCTGCCGCATGCCGCTGACCGCCGGCCGGGGTCCTGTCTGGGGTCATGGTGCCCTCCTTCCTGTGTCCCTGGATCGGTCCTGCCCCGGCTCAGGCTGGGGCGGGCGCCTCATCGTCGATCTCGATGTTGGGCACGATGCGGTTGTGGTCCAGCGCGGTCACGCTCAGGTAGGACACCAGGCCCACGATGATGCCGAAGGTGATCGGCCAGTTGCCGCCGATGGCGAAGTCCGCTCCCCCGCCGGTCTCGCCGTAGACCATCGTCCCGGCGACGGTCAGGGCGCTGAGGGCGAGGGAGACCAGGCCCGCGCGCGGGGAGATGCGACGCAGCACGAAGGAGAAGAAGACCGGGATGAACACGCAGCCCGACAGGAAGCCGTAGGCCAGGTCCAGGGCCTTGAAGATGTCGGAGATGACGACGGCCAGCAGCACCGTCAGCAGGCCGATGGACAGCGCGATGGCACGATTGATCCACACGTCGCGGCTGGTGGCCACCTGCCCATCGGCCTTGGCCTCTCCGGTGTGGGATGCCGACTCCGAGGACTTCTGACCGCGCACGAAGCGCAGGTACAGGTCGTTGTAGACCACGGTGGAGCAGGCCAGGATCGTCCCGGAGGCCACCGACATGCAGGCGGCCAGGGCGGCGGCCAGGAGCAGTCCCGCCACGCCCGCGGGCAGGAAGGCGCTGACCCCGGCCTCGAAGGCCAGGGCGGGGTTGTCGACCTCGATGCCCGCGGCCAGGACGGCCATGCCCAGCAGCACGGCGCACAGGGCGTAGAGGATCGAGTAGACGCCGGCCAGGATGGTCCCGGTGCGCGCGATGCGCTCGTTGCGGGCGGTGAAGACGCGCTGCCAGATGTCCTGGCCGATGACCAGGCCCGGGACGTAGAGGAGGATCCAGTACAGCGTGCCGGTCCATCCGTAGGCCCCCAGGTCCCAGTGGGTCTCGGGCACCTTGTCCAGGAACCCGGACAGTCCGCCGATCCTCGGGCTGGCCAGGACGAAGATCGGCACCAGGATCACCACGCCGAGCGTCTTGATGACGAACTGGACGATGTCGGTCATGGTCACCGACCACATGCCGCCCAGGAAGGTGTAGAAGACGACGACGAGGCCGGAGATCGCCATGGCCGCGGTCTCGGGGATCTTGAACAGGCCGGCGGCGATCGCCCCCATGGACACGACCTGCACCACGGTCAGGGCGATGGTGTAGACGATCGTCAGCACCGCTCCGAAGACCCGCGCCGCCGGGCCGTAGTTGCGCTCGACCACCTCGTTGATGCTCAGGGCCCGCAGCCGGTTGAGCTTGGAGGAGATGAGCATGCCCAGGGCGATGAGCCCCATGCCCAGGGAGCCTCCCACCAGGATCCCGGCCACGCCGTCCTCGTAGCCCTTGCCCGTGCCGCCCACGGTGACAGCCCCGCCCACGGCCAGTGCCGCGATGCAGCCGAAGAACACCGGGAACCCAAGGCGGCGGCCCGCGACCAGGTAGTCCTCGCGGCTCTTGGTGCGGCGCATCGACCACAGGCCGATCCCGATCATCGCCAGGAAGTAGGCGATGATGACAGCGATGTCGAGTGGGTGGAGGGAGTGCATGCCCTGGCTCCTTCGCCTGACAGGCCGCGACCGGGTGCGGTCGGACGGGACGGGGAGGCGGCAATGCGCTGCCGCCCACGGCGGGAAGTGTAGCCCCGGATCCGCGCCGGAGGCGCGGGATGGGCGCCGCACCGGCGAGCGAGCACGAGCAGGCCCCCGGGCGCGATGCGCCAGGGGGCCTGTGGTGGAGATGGGGGGAATCGAACCCCCGTCCGACGGGCGTGCAACAGGACTTCTCCGGGTGCAGCTCGCTGGTGATTTTCTCAGCCCCGGCGCCTCACGCGAGCAAGGGCGCCGACGGGCTCAGTCGATGAGGAGTCCCGAGGAGCCTACCGACACGGCTCCTCAGCAGTGGCTCCCTGGATGACGCCAGGAACCGGGGCGGGAGCGCTCCCCGGGCTGACGGACTTCGAGGCTCGCTCAGGCGGCGAGGGCGAAGTCGGTGCGAGTGTTATCGGCACCTATTGGTTCGCACAGAGCGTTGACGAGATGACTGTGCATCCTCGACCCGCTTCCCCTGAACCCACGACCGTCGTCGAAACCGATCATCCCCTATGCAGTTCTCACTGCCGCCGCGCCCGTTCATCACCATGGCGCAGCAGTGGAAGATCCTAGCAGGGTCCCGGGCCCACCGCCAGTACTGGCGGTACTGCTGGTACTGCCGAGGCCGCCGGCGCCACCGGTGCCGGCTCAGCCCCGCCTGCGGTTGGCCGCGGCGATGGCGCGGGCCGCCTCCCGCTTGTCCTGGGCCTCGCGCAGGGCCTGGCGCTTGTCCCAGTCCTGCTTGCCCCGGGCCAGGGCGATCTCGATCTTGACCCGGCCCCGGATGAAGTAGAGCTCCAGGGGCACCACGGTGTAGCCCTTGGCCTGAACGCGCATGGCCAGGCGCTCGAGCTCGCCGCGGTGCAGCAGGAGCTTGCGCTTGCGCCGGGGGGAGTGGTTGTTCCAGGTCCCCTGGAGGTACTCGGGGATGTGGGCGCCCTGGAGCCAGGCCTCCCCGTGGCGGTCGAGCTCGACCCAGGCCTCGGTCAGGGAGGCCCGGCCCATGCGCAGGGCCTTGACCTCGGTGCCGGTGAGCACCATGCCCGCCTCGTAGCGGTCCTCGATGGTGTAGTCGTGGGTGGCCTTCCTGTTGCGGGCGATCGTCTTGCGCGCATCGGAGGCGGCCTTTGCCCTCTGCCCTGGCGTGGGCTTGGCGGGCCGCTTGGACCTCGCGGCGGTGGGGCTCATCGTCGTCTCCTTCCCCAGGCTCTCGTCATCGGGCGCGGGCGCCCGGGCGCGGCTGCGCGCCGAGCACAGGAGTCTACGCCGCCTTCCGCGGCCCCCGAAGCCTGACGGCCCCGATCAGAAGCCTGGCAGGGACATGGGGTCGATCTCCGAGCCGTTGACGATGACCTCGAAGTGGACGTGGGGGCCGGTGGCGCCCCCGGTCATGCCGGTCAGGCCGATGGTGTCGCCGCGCGAGACGGTGGCGCCGTCGGGCACCGAGTGCTGCGAGAGGTGGCAGTAGGCCAGGATGACGGACTGGCCGTCGATGATGCCGCCGTTGACGAAGACCCCGTTGCCGCACGAGGAGTTGGAGAAGGTGGTGACGGTCCCATCGACACCGGCGTACTGGGGGGTTCCGGTGGAGGCCACCAGGTCCACCCCCGCATGCAGCCGGCTCTCCCCGGTGATGGGGTGGATGCGGTAGCCGAAGGGCGAGGCGACGCTCAGCGGCCCGGCGATGGGGTGGCCGATGGAGCCCCCGCCCAGATCGGAGGCGGTGGCGGGCGCCGGGGCCGAGGTGCCGCGGTTGGCCTCATCGATCCTGGCGATGGTGGCCGCTGCGGCCTCCTCGTCGGCGGCGGCCTGGGCCTGCTGGGCCTCCAGGCCGGCCTTGCGCTCCTCCAGGGTGGTGGTGGCCGACTGGGCGGTGGCGGCGGCCTGGGCGACCTCGTCGCGCTTGGTCTGGGCGGTGTCCTTGGCCTGCTGGGCCGCCTTCTCTGCGGCGTCGGCCTCGTCCTTGAGCGTGGAGACCCGCTGAGTGGCGGCATCCTGGCGGGCCTCACGGTTGGCGTTCCTGGCCCGCTCGGCCTCGGCCTGGGCCAGGACCGCCTCCTGGACGCCCGAGCCGATCTCCATGGCGGAGGCCCGCTGATTGAGCTCGGCGACATCCTGGGAGGCCAGCACGTAGGTCCACGAGCTCACCGAGTTATCGCCCTGGTAGGTGGCCACGACGATCTCGGCCACCGACTCGGAGTTCGTGGTGGCCGTGCTCTCGGAGGCGGCGGCCTCCTGCTGGATGGTGCTGAGGTTCTCCGTGGCGGTGTCCAGCCGCTCGGAGGCGATCTCCTGCTCGCGCTCCTTCTCCGCCAGGGTGGTCTGCGCGGTGGACAGGTCGGCCTCGGCGGTGGTCAGGGCGCTCTGGGCGTTCTGCAGATCGATGTAGGCCTGGCCGAGCTCGGCGCTGACCCCCTCCAGGGAGGCGACCAGCTCCTGCTGCCTGCGCTGGGCGTCCTGCTGATCCTCCACGGCGTCGGAGCGCTCATCGGCCACGGCCAGGCCCATGGGCATGAGCACGAGGCTGAGGGCGGCGAGCACGACGACGGCGAGGCGCCGGCGCGGGCGGGCGGCAGGACGAGGGGGGACCATGATGATCAGACCTTTGTGTACTTCGACAGGGAGAAGGCGGAGGACAGGGCCGCCAGGACGATGGCCGCCAGGATGAGCCAGGGCGCCAGGTAGGCCACGGCGGTGGTGTCGATGAAGGCGCTGGTGAAGCTGATCGATCCTGCCAGCCAGGTCTCGACCACGTAGTTCACCCCGGCCCACAGTGTCCCCACTGCCAGCAGCGCGCCGATGAGGGCGGCGACGACGCCCTCGAGGATGAAGGGCAGCTGGATGAAGAGGTTGGAGGCGCCCACCAGGCGCATGATCCCGGTCTCCCGGGAGCGGGACATGGCCGACAGGCGGATGGTGGTGGAGATGAGCAGGACCGCGGCCACCCCCATGATGGCCGCCAGCCCCCCGGTGATCCAGGAGGCCCGGTTCATCATCAGGAAGAGGGGCTCGAGAATCGATCTCTGGTCGACCACGCGCTCCACCCCGGCGTGCCCGCCGAACTGCTCGGCCACCACCTCGTAGTTCTCAGGATCGACGAGCTTGATCCTGAAGGACACCGGCATCATCTCCTCGGTGGCGTTGCGGCCCACCGCCGAGTTGCCGAAGGAGGCCTTGAAGTTCTTGTAGGCCTCGGCCTTGGACTCGATGTGGTAGGACTCCACGAAGGAGGCCAGGGACTGGTTGACCGTCCGCTCCACGGCGTCGATCTGCTCCTGGCTGGCCTCGCCCTCGGCGCAGGTGGGATAGGCCGAGGCCTGCGGGCACATGTAGACCGAGACCTCGACCTTGTCGTACCACTCGCCCTTCATCGCGGCGATCTGGGCCTGGAGCAGGCCCGAGGCGCCCACGAACAGCAGGGAGACGAAGGCGACCAGGATGACCGAGACCGTCATGGCGCTGTTGCGGGTCAGGCCCTTGATGGTCTCGGAGAGGATGAAACGAAGTCGCATGTGCTTTCTCCTTCAGCGGTCAGAGCCGTAGACGCCGCGGTCCTGATCGCGCACGACCCTGCCGGCCTTGAGCTCGATGACGCGCTTGCGCATCTGGTCGACGATCTCGTCGTCGTGGGTGGCCATGACCACGGTGGTGCCCTGGCGGTTGATGCGGTCCAGCAGCCGCATGATCCCCACGGAGGTGGAGGGGTCGAGGTTCCCGGTGGGCTCATCGGCCATGAGGAGCTTGGGCCGGTTGACCATGGCGCGGGCGATGGCCACGCGCTGCTGCTCGCCGCCGGAGAGCTCGTGGGGCAGGCGCTTCTCCTTGCCCTCCAGGCCCACCAGGTCCAGGGCCTCGGGCACGGCGGACAGGATGTAGTGGCGGGGCTTGCCGATGACCTGGGAGGCCAGGGCCACGTTCTCCAGGACGCTCTTGCTCTCCAGCAGCCGGAAGTCCTGGAAGACGAAGCCCATCTCCCGGCGCAGCTGGGGGACCTTCCAGGAGGAGACCTGGGACAGGTCGCGGCCCAGGACGTGGACCTTGCCGGAGGTGGGGCGCTCCTCGCGCAGCGCCAGGCGCAGGAAGGTGGACTTCCCCGACCCCGAGGCGCCCACGAGGAAGACGAACTCGTCGCGCTCGACGGTGATGTCGACCTCATCGAGGGCGGGACGCGCCCCTCGCTTGTAGACCTTGGAGACGTGATCGAAGCGGATCATCGGCTGGCTGCTCCCCTGACTGCGCTCCCGGGCTGGTCCCGGGAAGTCCCGGGCGCGGCGCCCGGGCTCCTGCTCACGGTATGCGGCGCGCCGGCGATTCCGTGGTTGTGACACGCCCGGCCGGGCTGTGGGGTGCGCCGATCCGCGCGCTGCGGCCCTCCCGTGATCCTCGCCGCAAGCCCCGTCCCGGCTCGGCCCGGCCCACCGCCGGGACCGTCGGGCGCAGCCGGGGGACGCCTGGCGCGGGGCTAGTGTGAGGCCATGAGCCAGCCGCCGACCGCGCCCCACCAGCCCCGTGGCGCCGATGCCTTCTCCTGTCGCGTGGACCTGGGCTCATGGGCCCGCTTCACCCCCTCCCTGGGGGTCCTCCTGGAGGAGGCCTGCCGCCCCCGGCCCGCCCCGGGGGCCACCAGTGGCGCCACGGTGCTGCTGACCGCGCCCGCGGTGGTGGCCGACCCGGATGACCTCCCGCGGCGCCGCGGACTGCGGCTGCTGCGCCGCGGGGGCGAGCGGGCCCAGGGCGGGGTCTCCCCCGAGCCCCCGGGCGTGGTGCTGGTGGGGCGCGGCGACGGCGTCCAGGTGGCGGTTCCCGCCCGGGATGCCCGGGGCCGGGCCCTGCTGGGCCGCAGCCAGCGCCAGGCGCTGGAGGCCCTGGGGTGGCAGGGGGAGGAGGCTCTGAGCAGGCTCCTGCCCGACGGCGCCTCCGCAGCCGAGCAGACCACCAGGATCCTCATCGAGGTCCTGCGCACTCCCCACCCGGCCGACCTCGACTACCTCCTGCACGAGCACTGAGCCCTCCGTCCGTGCGGATCCCCGGGAGCGCTGCACCCGGGCGGCCTGTCAGAGGACGGGGTCGGGCAGCTCGCCGACCACCATGTAGTCGGCAGACCGGTGGGGCGGCTGGGGGACGGTGACGAGCGGGACGGGGCTCACGAGCCCCTCGCCGCGGGGGTCCGGGGACTGCTCGTCACCGTCCCGCCCGGCCCCCTGGGCATCGGGCTCCCAGCTGGGCGTCAGGGCGGAGGGGGCGGAGTCGGGCGCTGCGGGGGACCCCGCTGAGCCGGCGCTGCCCGCGGTTCCGGGTACTCCCGCTCCCCCGGCCCCCTCCGAGCCCGCCGGGCCGGCGGCGACAGCTCCGGCACTGGCAGCACCGCCCGTGCCCCCGGTGCCGGCAGCGCCCTGCGCGCCGTCGCCGCCGTCGGCACCCTCGCCGCGGTCCTCGCCGTCACTGCTGTCCGCCGTGGCCGGCACCGGCTTGATCCGCATGAAGCGGGTCTCGCCCCGGGTCAGGTCGTGGCCGGCGGATTGCAGGACGATGACATTGCTGGAGCGCTCCCCGCTCCCGGAGTCCCAGGTGTCCTCGGCCAGGCGCCCGGAGAGCAGGACGGGGTCGCCCTTGTGCATGGAGCGGCTGATGTTCTCAGCCAGCTGCCCCCAGGCCTTGGCGGTGAACCACATGGTCTCGCCGTTGTGCCATCCCTGGTCGGTGCGGTAGGTGGGGGTGACGGCCACCCGGAAGCGGCAGTAGGGGCGGTTCCTGCTGCCCACGCGGGACAGGAGGGGGTGGGTGCCGACTACCCCCTGAACGGTGAGGTCGAGCTGACGGGTCATGGCGATGCTCCTTGATCGGGCGGGCCAGCACCGTGCCGGCCCCTGAGCCCCACCGTGCGCGCCCACCGCCCTCGCGCGCACGGCAGGGGGCCGGCCCTGTGGAGGCGGGCCGCATTCCGGGCGCCTGTGGTGCCCGGCCGCCCGTGGAATCCCGGGGATCAGGCGCCCGGGTCCACCTGGGACCGCCTGACCCGCCTGGCCCGCCGGCGGTGCCGGGGCGCCCGGCGCCATGCGCCGCTCAGCGCCCCGGCGGACTCACCGGCTCAGCGCGGACTGCAGGAGCCGGTGCTTGTCCAGGACCTTGGAGGCCGGCAGGCACAGACCCCGCTCCACCACGGCGGCCACGCGGCCCCGCACCTGCTCGCCGTAGTGGTCCGCCTCCCGGTTGGCTCGCACGCGGCGCCTGAGCATGGCCACCACGGCGGCCACCAGCCCCAGGACGATGAGCACCGGGGGGATGAGCAGGCCGTTGCCCACACCGGCCATGACGGCGGCGAGCCAGCCCAGGCCCGCCAGGACCAGGCCCACCCCTCCCCACCACAGCAGGTCGATGAGCGGCTCGCGGTGGCGGGGAAGGGGCACCGAGCCGACCGCCTCGGCGGTCTGGGCCGCCAGGCGCTCCGGATCCATGACGGTCTTGTCCAGACTGGAGGCCCAGGGGCGCGGCAGCCCCTCGCAGGTGCGGTTGACCCACTGCGCATGCGCCGCCACGACGGCGCTGCGCGCGGGCGGCTCGGGGCGCGCCAGGGAGCGGGGCAGGACCCTCGCGAGGCTGGAGCGCACCGAGTCCTCCACGGCCTGGGCGCCCGAGGCGCGCAGCAGGGCGGTGGTGGTCTCCTGGGCGGCAGCCGGGTCGAGGTCGACGCTGCGCTCGGCCGCCGTGGGCCGCAGGCGCAGGGCGATGGCATCGAGCTCGGCCGAGGCGGTGCGGGCGGCGTTGGACTCCCGGGCCACCCGCTGGCGCAGCAGGGTGCGCACCCGCCCCAGGTTGTCCCCGCGCACGGCCGAGACCGGCAGGACCTGGACAGTGCTGAGCCCGTCCTGGACCAGGAGGGCGTGCACGTCGGCCAGGAGGGCCTCATGGCCGCTCTCGGGCAGGGTGTCGATCTGGTTGACCAGGACGAGCATGTCCTCCTCGCGCGCGCCCAGGCCCCGCAGGTAGCCCTCGTGGAGGGCCGCATCGGCGTACTTCTGGGGGTCGACCACCCACACGAGGATGTCGGCCAGCGGCACCAGGCGGTCGACCTGCAGGGAGTGCTCGATGGTCACCGAGTCGTAGTCGGGCACGTCGAGCAGGACCAGACCGGTGAGCCCGTCCTGGTCCGAGGCGTCCAGGAGGGAGTCCCGGCGGATGCGCCGCTCGGTGGAGACCCCCAGGAAGTCCAGCAGGGCCCCGGCGTCGTCGCCCCAGGTGCAGGCCGCCGCCCGGGAGGTGGTGGGGCGCCGGGCGCCGACGTCGGCGAAGTCCAGCTCGGTCAGGGCGTTGAAGAGGGAGGACTTGCCCGAGCCGGTGCCCCCGAAGAGGGCCACCACGGTGTGGTCCACTCCCAGGTCGAGGCGCTCGGCCACGGCGTCGAGGGTCTCATGCGCGGGGATCGACAGGGAGGCGGGGACCTCGGTGGGGCAGGCCTCCAGTGCCCGGCGGATGCCATTGAGCCGCTCATCCAGATGGGCGGCATCCAGGATGCGGGGGGCGGGGGACGGGACGGGGCTGGTGCTGTCGGGCTGGGTCATGCTGAGGCTCCAGGGCGGGTGAAGGGCTTGAGCTCGCCGGCACGCAGGCGCAGGGCCGCGGCGAACCCGGAGGCGGGCGCCAGGGAGGCTGCCGCTCCAGGAGGAACAGTAGCGGTCAGCGCCTCCTCCACGGCCTCCATCAGCAAGGATCGCGCCTCCTCGACCTGGGCCTCCAGGCCCAGGCGCCGCGCCGCGCTCACGGCGCCCTCGACCCCGCAGGCGCAGGCCACGAGAAGATCCACCGCGCTGCGGGGGCTCAGCCCCTTGGGAGCAGCCTTGACGTTGGCGGCCAGATAGCCCGACCAGGCCTCGATCGTGGTCGCCGCCGGATCCCCCTGCCCCAGGAGCCGCTCGGCGCGCTGGCCGGCTCCGGCCTCCTGCCAGGTCCGCTCCGCCCTGCGCAGCAGACCGACGACGGCCGCCTGGAGATGGGCGGCCAGGGCCTCGCGCGCATCCTGGGACAGCACCTCCAGGGCCTGGGCGCGGGCCTTCTCGGCACGCCCCAGGAAGCCCCGGCGCAGTCGGCCGCCCTGGGCCAGGGCCGCCAAGGGCCCACCCGCGGAGGCCAGGGTCAGCCAGCGGGTCGCCGTCGCCCCCTCCCCCGCCGATCCGCGCTCCAGGTCCATGCGCAGCCTGTCGACGGCCGCCTGCCTGAGGGAGGCATCCAGGTCCTCCAGCTGCTGGGCCGCCGCCCTCTGGGCATCCGCGGCCTCGGACAGGCGCGACAGATCCGCCCGCAGCGCCGTCCACACGCCCTTGCCGGCCCGTCGCACCAGGCCCGCGGCGCGGTGCCTGCCGGCCAGGAGCTGGAGCCAGTCGCGCACCTCGGCCACCGACTCCCGGGGCAGCATGCCCTCGTGGGGACCGGCGTCGGGGACCACGAAGAAGGGCGCCTCGGACAGGCCCAGGGACTGCAGGCGCGCAGCCAGATCCCGGCGCACCTCCGACAGGATGGTGGCGGGAACCCGGTTGAGCACCACGGCGATGGGGGTCTCGCGCCCAGCGGCCTCCTCCAGGGTCGCCCAGGGCGTCTGATCGCCGTAGCGGGCGGCCGTGGTGACGAAGAGCCACAGGTCGGCGGCGTCCAGGAGCCGCCCGGCCAGGGCCCGGTTGGCCTCGTGCACGGAGTCCAGGTCGGAGGCGTCGATGAGCGCCAGGCCCGCCGGGATCGCAGGGGAGGAGACCTGGACGCAGGCCTCCTTGAGGGGGTGGTCGGCCAGGGACTCCTCATCCTCGGGGTTGACCACCAGGACCGGGGTGCGCGTGGTGGGGCGCAGGACCCCGGCCTCGGTGACCTCCTGGTCGAGGATCGAGTTGACCAGGGTGGACTTGCCCGCCCCGGTGGAGCCTCCGACGACGACGATCGAGGGGATGTCGGCATCCTGCAGGCGGGGGATGACCTGGTCGCGCACCTGGCCGATGAGGGTGGCGTGGAGGGCGCGGTCCTCCTCCACGCCCTCGGCGCGCAGCGTCAGGTCGAGCTGGTCGAGGTCGTGGAGCAGATCGGTGAGGACATCGAGCAGCTGGGCACGGGACAGGGCGGAGACGGGAACGTCCTCCTCAGCGCGGCGGCGAGGGGAAGCAGGTACGGGCATGACCCAACCCTAAGAGCAGTTCCCCACGAATTCGCAGATTGAGCCAAGGCGATTACCTCACGGGGCAACCGCTGACGGGCTGCCGGACGGCGTGCGGGCGGCCATCGGGCGGGCGGGTGGGCCCGCCCGGGCCCCAGCGGCGCCCGGGCGGGCCCCGGCGCCCCGGCCAGCGCCCCTGGCATGAGGGGGGGCGGAGGATGCTGGTGCCCCCGCCCGGACTCGAACCGGGAACCTGCGGATTAGAAGGCCGATGCTCTATCCATTGAGCTACGGAGGCGTGCGCCGCGGCGCTGTCCCCAGCCTACGTCATCCCCGGCCACCGCCCCAGCCGTGGATCCAGCAGCCGATGAGGCGGCGCGGCAGCCCCCGGAGCCGCACGGCGGGCGGCGGTGAGGAGCGGGGCGGGGGAGGCTGGGCCGCCCTCCCCATGGGGCGGGCCATGGCGCCCTGCCTCTCGTGCCCCTGAGTCATCCGGCGGACCAGTATGGTGACCACTGGCCCCCGCCCCCCGCCCCGGAAGGACTGCTGCAGTGGTTCCCACCGCGCTTGTCGTGCGCCAACTCTCCGCTCAGGCCTCCTCTGAGCCCCAGACCTTCACCGGCCCCTTCACGGTGGGGCGCTCCCCCGACTGCGCGGTGCAGATCGTCCACCCCCTGGTCTCACGCACGCACCTCCTCCTGACCCCCACCCCGGCCGGGTGGCAGGTCACCTGCCAGGGCCGCAACGGCATGCTGGTCGACGGCATGGTCACCCGTGAGGCGCTCGTCAGCCAGGGCACTCGCATCCAGCTGGGCGACGCCTCCGGACCCGCCCTGGGCCTGACACCGATCGCCAGCGCCCCGCCGTCTGCGCCCCCGGCCCCCCGTCCGGGTCCAGCGGCCGTCCCGGGACCCGCACTGCCCACCCAGCAGGTGCGCTCGGCCCCCTCGAGCCCCGTTGCCGCCATGCCCCGGCCCGCACCCATCGGAGCCCTGTCCGCGGCGGCCCCGGAGGCCACCTTCATCGCCCCTGCTCCCCCGGCATCGCCGGCCTCGGGCGAGACCGCCGCCTCCCAGACCCGCAGGGTCCTGCAGTCCTTCCGCATCACCTCCTCCGGCACTATCGGGCGCGCGCCTGACAATGCCCTGGTCCTGGACGACCCCCTGGTCTCCAAGCATCATGCCCGCGTCGACCTGACACCCCAGGGCATCGTGGTCACCGATCTGGGCTCGACCAACGGCATCTACGTGGCCGGCCAGCGCGTTCCCAGCGTGCGAGTCACCCAGCCGGTCGTGGTCGGCCTGGGATCGACCTTCGTGTCGATCAGCCCCGACGGCCTGTGCGAGGTCCAGGTCTCCGGGGGCGTCAGCGGGGAGCTGGTGGGCAAGGACCTGACCTTCCGGGTCAACGGCGGCCAGCTCACCCTCCTGGACGGGATCTCCTTCTCCCTGCCGGGCAACGAGCTGCTGGCCGTCGTGGGCCCCTCGGGCGCGGGGAAGTCCACCCTCCTCAAGGCCCTCACCGGCGAGCAGAAGGCGCAGGAGGGCCAGGTCCTCTTCGACGGCTTGGATGTCTACGAGCACTACCCGGTCATGCGCAACAAGATCGGCGTGGTCCCCCAGAACGACGTCGTCCACGCCGCCCTGACGGTGCGCCAGACCCTGGAGTACGCCGCCGAGCTGCGCTTCGCCAAGGACGTGACCAAGGCCGAGCGCAAGCAGCGGATCGCCGAGGTCCTGGAGGACCTCGACCTGACCGCCCACGTGGACAAGCGGGTCAAGAAGCTCTCCGGCGGCCAGCGCAAGCGCGTCTCCACGGCCATCGAGCTGCTCACCCGGCCCAGCCTGCTGTTCCTCGACGAGCCGACCTCGGGCCTGGACCCCCAGCTGGACCGCGACGTCATGGACCTGCTGGCATCCCTGGCCCACGGCACCCGCCCCGGCGACACCGGCCGGACCGTCGTGGTGGTGACGCACAACGAGAACCACATCGACCGCGCCGACAAGGTCCTCATCCTGGCCGCGGGGGGCAAGCCCGTCTACTACGGCTCCCCGCGCGAGGTGCTCCCCTACTTCCGGGCCCGCCTGGGCGAGATCGCCGCACGGGGCCAGCTGCTGCTCAATGCCCCCCGGGGCACTCTGCCCGACCCCCCGGCCGTCGACGGCTACGCCGATGTCTACGCCCTCATCCGCAACCACACCCCCGAGCTGCGGGCCCACCTGGAGGCCACCGTGCCCTCCACGAGGCGGGGAGGGGCCCGCCCCGCCCAGTCCACGCCCGCCCCCGAGCAGCGGCGCACCCCCAAGCAGTCGGCCCTCGGGCAGATCTCCACCCTGGTGCGCAGGCACCTGCGGATCATCGCCGCCGATCCCTCCTACCTGGCCTTCATGCTCATCCTGCCGGTGATCATGGGCCTGCTGACCAAGGCCATCGACGGCTCCGACGGCCTGGCGATCCCCGACTACCCCGATCCCACCCCCGACAACCCCGTCATCATCTACTCCACCCAGGCCATCGAGCTCCTCGTCATCCTCATCACGGGCGCCGCCTTCTCGGGCATGGCCGCCACCATCCGCGAACTCGTCGGCGAGCGGGACGTGTTCCTGCGGGAGAAGGCCGTGGGGCTCAGATCCGGGTCCTACATGCTGGCCAAGGCAATCGTCCTGGCCCTCATCGTCACCGTTCAGACCGCCGTCATGGTCGGGATCGCCCTGGCCCTCAACAAGGCCCCCTCCGACGCCATCCTGCTGGGAAGCCCCGGGCTGGAGCTGGCCTTCTGCTGCTGGGCCGTGGCCTTCGTCTCCGGGCTGCTCGGATTGGCGGTCTCGTCCTTCGTCTCCTCCTCCGAGCAGGTGATGCCGGTCCTGGTGGTCACCATCATGGCCCAGCTGGTCCTCTCCGGCGGGATCATCCCCATCGACGGCCGCGCGATCTTCGAGCAGCTGAGCTGGTTCATGCCCGCCCGCTGGGGGTACGCCATGGCCGCCGCCACCACCGAGATGAACACCATCATCCCCACCCGCGAGGACGGGCTGTGGGACCACGGGACGGGCCAGTGGCTGATGAACTACGGGATCCTCTCGGCGATCGGCCTGGTGTGCATGTGCCTGTGCCTCATCGGCCTGGTCCGCCGCGGCCGGCGCTGAGGCGGCCTCCCGCGCGCCGGGCGCCCATGGCCCCGGCCTCCGGGGCCTCAGCCGACCAGGGAGATGATGACGAGGTCGTCGCTGCCCTGGCTCAGCATGGCGCGCCCGCCGCTGTGGCCATCGACGGGCTGGATCACGTAGGCGAGCATCCCCTCGTACTGCCAGGCCGGCTTGCCGTCGTCCAGGGAGATGGCCAGCAGGGTGGTGCCCTTGCTGCTCGATGAGGTGGACAGGCCGAACTGGACGAGCAGGACGTTGTCGCGCAGCAGGCCGACGGGCGTGACGGCGCAGTCCTGCCCGGAGGACAGCTCGGGCAGGCTCAGGTCCTTGCCGTTGGCCTTCGCCGTGCAGCCGTGGGCGTCCACCGTGATCTCGACGCTCCCGCCCCGACCGAAGGCATGGCTCGCGCTGGGGTTCCTCGCGATGGCGGTGTAGGCCTCGGCCAGCGCCTCGGCGTCCAGGGGCTCGGAGGTGGCCAGGGCCGCCGCATTGGAGAAGTTGCCCTTGATCGTCTTGAACTGGGTGCCGTCCGCCTTGTAGATGGTGGCGCTGTCCTCGGACACCAGGGAGAAGGCCTCGGTCCCGGTGGAGATGTCGAAGCCCCCGGGGCGCTGGGTGGGGAAGATCTCGGCACCGGGGCGCTCCTTGTCGCTGCTCGTGCCGCTGAAGACCTCGCCCCGGGAGGCGAGCACCTCCCCGCTCTGTGCCGAGAGCACCTGGATCTGATTGCCGCTGGACTCATAGGACAGGACGAAGCCGTTGGCCACGCTGCCCGTGGAGTACTTCCCCGAGGCCTTCCACACCTCCTCGCCCTCGGAGTTGAAGGCCTTGAGGCCGCCCGAGCTCCCGTCCTCGGAGGTGTCGGCGATGATGGCCAGCTCGGAGGTGGCTCCGATCATCTCGAAGGACTCGATCTTCCCGGGAATCGGCCTGGTCTTGCCCTCCTTGCTCACCAGGAGGCTGTCCCCGCCGTACTGCGAGCACAGCAGGGTCTCATCGTTCCAGAAGGCATGCTCATCGCAGTCCCCGGTCCATACCGGGTCCTTGCTCTGCCGGGTGGCGTCGTAGAGCTGCAGCCCGTCGAGGGTGCCTGTGGCGTACATCGCCCCGGTGGGCGAGACGCGCGCATTGCGCTGGTTGGAGATCCGCTGCTCCTCGCGCACCGAGCCACTGGTGGGCAGGGAGACGGCCCACCCGTAGTCGGCCTCGGCGGCGCCCCGCGAGCGCCACCACACCACGCCGGCGGCCACCAGCACGATGATGAGGACCGCTGCGAGGGCGGGGATCCACAGCCGACGGCGCCGCCTGCGCCTCCCGGGAGCAGCCGGCGGCGCCTGGGCGAAGGCCGCCGCACCGATGGGATTCGTATCATCGCCCGGATGCGCTGCCGGGGCCGTGCCGCCCCCTGCGGGCCCCTGATACATGGGAGCACCCATGGCGCTGACGGTCATGGGGGTGGGCGCGACGGGCCCTCCAGGCCCACCGGGGGCACTGGGCATCCCCGCGGCACCGGGTGGCCCCGCAGGACCCTGGGAGGCGCTGTAGGGCGTGGCTGCGGTCGGGGTGATGCTCGCCTCCCCGTACCCGGTGCCCATCCAGCCGGCCCCGGGCCCCGGCACGGGCCCCTGCGCCGCGGACCATGCCATCTGGCCCGCCGGCACCTCCATGAGCGTCTCCTGCTGACCCGTGCCCGCCTGAGGACTGGTCGCAGCGCCCGTGCCGGCAGCCGGACTGGGGCCTGAGGAGGGCCGGTCCCAGTCGTAGGGCACGGTGGAGATGGTCGAGACCGGGGGCGCGGGCAGGCGGCGGGCCGCGGGCAGCCCGCCGAGCGCCGTCTGGAGGATCTCCAGGCGCTGGATGATGTGATGGATGGAGGGTCGGGACTCGGGCTGCTTGGCCAGCATGGAGGCGATGAGCTCCCACAGCGCGTCGGGAACGCCGTCGGGCCGGCCCGGCTCGTAGCGGGCGTGCTGGGCCAGGAGCCGGGCGGGCTCCCCCACGAAGGGGGTGATCCCGCAGGCCATCTCATAGAGCATGATGCCCAGGGAGTAGATGTCAGCGGCAGGGGTGGGGGCCTGGGCCGACAGGATCTCGGGCGCCATGTACAGGGGCGTGCCGATGGCGCCGGTGAGGTGGGCGGTGGTGAAGGCGTCGCAGATCCGGGCCACGCCGAAGTCGGCCACACGCGGCACGACGGCGCTGCCGGGGGTGATGAGCGCGCCGGGGCCCCGCCCGGGGTTGAGCACGGTCTGGGCCGAGGCCGGGATGGCCACCCCCGTGCCGCCCTGCGCGTCGAGCGCGCCGTCGCCCTGAGAGCCGACGGGGCCCGGGACCCTGCTGAGCAGGATGTTGGCGGGCTTGATATCGCGGTGGACGACGCCGGCATCATGGACGGCGCCCAGGCCCTGGCTGATGCGCAGGCCCATGGCGGCCAGGCCGGCGGGGGTCATCGTGCCCTCGGCGCGCAGCAGGTCGCGCAGATCCCCGCCGTCGACGTAGTCCATGGCGATGGCGAAAGTGGCGCCCTCGATGACGACGTCGCGGATGGCCACCACGTAGGGGCTGCGCACCCGCAGCAGGGTGGAGCGCTCCTTGATGAAGCGGTCGATGACGTCGGGGTTGTCCACCAGGTCCGCGCGCAGGATCTTGAAGGCCAGGGGCTCCTGGGAGTCCGCCCGCCGCCCGCGCCACACTTCGCCCTGAGCACCAGAGCCGATCAGCGCTTCGAGGATGTAGGCGCTGCCGAGCCTGCGCGGTGCCGGGCGCTCCGGCGGTGAGTAGTCAGTCATGGAGGACTCCACAGGGGTGAGACGAGTGGACGGGCGGCTGTGATCCTCATGAGACCCTACCGCCTCCTGGGCCCGCGCAGACGGGACCGCGGATGGGCGGTCCGGCCGGTGTCCCCAGGTGGTCCCCGTGGACCGTGCGGCCACCGGCCCGGCCAGGGGCATCGGCGCTGCGGGCCGCCTGTGAGGACTAGACTCTGCACCTGTGAGCCGACAGATGACGACCTCCGATCCCCTGGTGTGGATCGACTGCGAGATGACGGGACTGGACCTGAGCGCGGATGCGCTCATCGAGGTCGCGGTCATCGTCACCGATTACGAGCTCAGGCCCCTGGGGGCGGGCCTCGATCTGGTCATCGCCCCTCCCGCCCCCGCCCTGGAGCAGATGGATAACTTCGTGCGCTCGATGCACACCGCCTCAGGGCTGCTCGCCGAGCTCGATGGAGGGATGGGCCTGGCCCAGGCCCAGGACCTCATCATGGAGCACGTGACCTCCCTGGTCCCCGAGCCCCGCACCGCCCAGCTGGCGGGCAACTCCGTGGGCACGGACAAGGCCTTCCTCAGCCGGGACATGCCCGATCTGATCAACCACCTGCACTACCGGGTGGTGGACGTCTCCTCGATCAAGGAGCTGGCCAAGCGGTGGTACCCGCGCACCTTCTTCCACTCCCCGGACAAGCGCGGCGGGCACCGGGCGCTGGCCGACATCCTGGAGTCCATCGACGAGCTGCGCTACTACCGCTCCGTCCTGTTCCCCGCCGGGGAGGGGCCCACCTCCGAGGAGTGCAAGGCGGCCGCCGCGGCGATCGCCGCCTCCCCCACCGTGGCCGCCACCGCGGCGCCGTAGGCCCCGGCGCACGGGCGCACGGGGCGACGTGATGCAGTGCACGGAGCCCGGATTGGTACTGGCACAGGCGAGCCGATACAGTACGGTCCTGTTGCGATCCACTCGCACATGGTGGCTGTAGCTCAGTCGGCAGAGCGCCTGGTTGTGGTCCAGGAGGTCGCGGGTTCAAACCCCGTCAGCCACCCCCGCCCCACGGTCCCGGCCCACCAGGGCCGGGACCGTTCTGCTTCCTCTGCGCTCCTCGTCCTCTTCGCCAGCAATGCCTGTGCCGCACCTCACCGCAGAGCGCTGGGCCTCTTCCCTGGCTCATCCGGAATGCTCATCGACCAGCCGTCTGCGCCACGGGCCCCTGGGACTCGCGCAGGGCGTGCCGCTCCATGAGCGCGCGCTCGTCACGTCCGACGATCCACATGAGCCCCATGGCGAGCACGACCACGCCCAGCAGGCACATGTAGGTCACGCTCCAGCCGAAGTGATCGATGAGGTAGCCGACGCAGGTTGATGCGAGGGATGCTCCGAGCAGGTACCCGAACAGGCCGGTGAACCCTGCCGCGGTGCCGGCGACGTTGCGCGGCGAGAGGTCGATGGCCTGCAGGCCGATGAGCATGACGGGGCCGTAGATGAGGCCGCCGATGATGGCGATGAGGAAGTAGAACAGGCCCAGCGGCGCGGTGGGCGGGAGCAGCCAGTAGCAGGCCAGGGCGATGCCGACGCCACCAATGAACAGCAGGCCCGCGCCGGATCGCCAGCCCTTGAACACCTTGTCGGACACCCAGCCGCACAGGAGGGTGCCGATGATGCCGGCGAGCTCGTAGATGGCGAAGCCGAGCAGGCCGTCCTTGACATCGGCGCCGTGGATCTCCTGGGTCAGGTACACCGGGATCCAGTTGAGCACCCCGTAGCGCAGCGTGTAGACGAACACGTTGGTGATGGCCAGCAGCACGATGACCCGGTTGACGAGCACATGCTTGACCAGCATCTCGCGCCACGGCATCGAGGCCTTCTCGGTCTCGATCTTGGACGGGTCATTGCGGTACTCCTCGATGGTGGGCAGCCCCAGGGCCTCCGGGCGGTCGCGCACGAGCAGGAGGACGATGACGGCGACGACCAGTGCGATGAGGGCCGGGAACCAGAAGGCGGGCCTCCAGTCGGCCGGCCCCGATGCCCACTGATCGAGCGCGAAGGCCACAGCGATGCCCACACCCGCGCCGCCGACGTTGTGGGCGCAGTTCCAGATCGAGGTCTTCCAACCGCGCTCATTGGTGGAGAACCAGTGGACGAGCACTCGGCCGTAGGGAGGCCAGCCCATGCCCTGGAACCACCCGTTGAGGAACATCATCGCGGCGAACACGCCCACGGAGGCGCTCAGGACGGGCACGAAGGCCAGCAGCAGGTTGACGACCGCGGACAGCGCCAGGCCCAGGGGCATGAAGTACCGGGCATTCGCCCGGTCGGACAGCATGGCCATGAAGAACTTCGACAGGCCGTAGGAGAACAGGACAGCATTCGCCACCAGGCCGATACCCGTGGCAGTCATGAGGTCGTGCTCCGTCAGGATGGCCGACACGAGCGAGACATTGTTGCGGATGAGGTAGAAGCCCGCGTACCCGATGAAGATCCCCATGAACACCGAGAGCCGGTACTTGCGGTAGAGGGAGGGCACCTGCGCCTCTGGGAGGCGGGGCGCCGCGGGCGGTGCCGAGAGGAACCCCAACGGCCGTCTGCTCGTGCTGGTTGACATGCCCGCTCGTTCACGGGGCACCCGCGACGACGGGGGTGCCGTATTGAGTCAGTTCAGGTGAGGCGCCGTTCCCCGCGGCTCCCCACGGCGATAATTGGAAGCAGTGATATCACTTATGTCACTGATATGAGAGCGCTCCTTCGGCCCCGCGGGTCTGCGAGCCCCTGCCGATGCGATCGCGCAGGAACGCGATCCGCGCCGCCTGCTCCGCCGCGCACGGGAGCATCGGGACTCCGGCAGCGATCCTCTCCGAAGGGCGGCAGCGCCGAGCCGTGAACGAGCACGGTGCGGGTCAACGATGCACACCGCCCTCTCATCCCCACGGGGGATCACAGGACCTCCCAGGACGTGGGAGGCTCGGACGGCACCCACCCGAGATGAACCGGAGAGGACCGTGCAACGACGCGACTTCATGCTCCTGCTCGCCGCAGGCACCGCCGGCGCCCTGAGCGCCTGCTCCGCAGGCGGGCCGGCGGATACCGCCGGCGCACCAGCCTCAGCCGCGGACCATCGCCCCACCAGCCCCGCCGGCCCCGCCGGCCCCACTGACTCCACGACCGCGCGCGCAGCGCCATCGGCCTCCCCCACCCCATCCCTCAGCCCCCTGCGCCTCCAGGACGGCCCTGCCGAGCTGCCCGCACCCACCCCGCCCGGCGCAGTCATCACGGGCCTGCCCGAGAACGTGGGCAACGTCCTGGCCCTGACCATCGACGACGGGGCCGCCCCCGAGGTCGTGGACGCCTACCTGGACTTCGCCAGGGACTCCGGAGTGCGCCTGACCTTCTTCATCAACAGCATCTACCCCTCATGGACCCAGTCCCGCGACAAGCTGGCCCCACTGGTGGAGTCCGGCCAGGTCCAGCTGGCCAACCACACCCACAGCCACGCCGACCTGACCTCGCTGTCCACCGCCGGCATCATCGAGGAGCTCGCCCAGTGCGAGTCCTTCCTCAACACCACCTACGGGGTGACCGGCAGGCCCTTCGTGCGCCCGCCCTACGGGTACAGGAACGGGGCCACCGACGCCGCATGCGCCCAGATCGGCTACTCCACCTCGGTGATGTGGTACGGCTCCCTGGGCGACTCGGGACTGCTGGCCCCGGAGGTCCTCCTGGGCGAGGCCGAGAAGTGGCTCCGGGCCCAGCACATCGTGCTGGGGCACGCCAACGCCCCCACCGTGACCCAGCTGTACGGCCAGATCATCGAGATCCTCAGATCCCGCGCCCTGCTGACCGCCACCCTCGACGACATCTACCTCGGCACGGGCCACAACCGCCGCGTCTGACCCGCCCGGCACAGCGGGCACCGGCCCGCACCACGCCCAGGATGAATACTCCTGACAAACATCGGAGTGATTCCTGATAAAAACCTGACAACCCCTTCCCCGTTCTTCCAGGTTCCTCCGTGTACACTCCATAACAATTGTCACGGAAGAGTTGCGCATGATCGCCGTCCGGCAGCCCCGCAGTCCCTCAGGCCCCGCCTGGAGCAGCAGTGCGGGCCACCCCGGGGCGCTCCTGCGCGCAGAGATTGGGAAAGGCGGGACCCGTGCGCACGGACGAGCCGCTGACCGGGCCGATCGGGCTGGTGGATGATGCCGCGCAGGCGGCCGGGGACGAGGCAGCCTCATCGGACCGAGCGGTCCCGGGCGGCGCCGCAGAGCATCCGAAGCACTCGGGGCACTCGGAGTACGACTGGACACAGCCCGCCTCCTTCTACGCCCGCTACGGCAAGCGGGCCGTCGATCTGGCCGCCGCCACGCTCGCCCTGCCGGTCCTGGGGGCCCTCAGCCTGGGCGCGGGCCTGGCCATCACCCTGGAGGACCGCGGCCCGGTGTTCTTCCGCCAGGAGCGCTGGGGCCGGCACGGCAAGCCCTTCAGGATCGTCAAGCTGCGCTCCATGAGCGTGGGCGCGCGCGACCTGCGCAATGCCGACTCCTCCACCGTGGCCAGCCGCAACGACTCCCGGGTCACGCGCGTGGGTCGGTTCCTGCGCCGCACCTCCCTCGACGAGGTGCCCCAGCTCCTCAACGTCCTCACCGGTGACATGAGCCTCATCGGGCCGCGCCCCAACCTGGCGACCAAGCCCTTGGAGCGCATGGGCCCCCTGGAGCGTCGCCGCCTGTCGGTGCGGCCCGGCATCACCGGGTACAACCAGGCCTTCCACCGCAACTCCACCACGCTCCAGGAGCGCTACGAGGCCGACTGCTACTACGTGGACAATCTCACCCTGGCCCTGGACCTCAAGATCCTGGCCCGCACCATCCGCACCGTGCTCACCAGCGAGAAGCTCTACACCGAGGACGGCCGATGAGCACCACCGCCCTCATCCTGGGGGCCTCGCCCCTCCAGGTGCCCATGATCCGGCGCGCCCGCGAGCTGGGGATCCGCACCGTGGTGGTGGACATGGACCCCCGGGCCCCCGGCGTCGCCCTGGCCGACGAGTTCCTCCCCATCAGCACCACCGACGTCGAGGCGGTCACCGCCGCGGCCCGCGAGCGCGGCGTCGACGGCGTGACGACGGTGGGCACGGATATGCCCGTGCGCTCCGTGGCCGCCGCCGCCCGGGCCCTGGGGCTGACCGGGGTCAGTGAGCACACGGCGCTGATCTGCACCGACAAGGGGCTCATGGCCCAGGCCTTCGCGAGTGCCGGGCTTCCCCACCCGGCCTTCGAGACGATCTCGGCCTTCGAGGAGCTCGAGGCGGCCCAGGACCGCTTCGAGCGGCCCTTCATCCTCAAGCCCCTGGACTCCTCGGGCAGCCGGGGCGTGGTCCAGGTCGACCCCGCCACCGACCTGCGCGAGGCCTTCGACTACGCCATGGCCCCCGCGCGCGGCGGGCGCATCCTCATCGAGGAGCTGCTCGTGGGCCCGGAGATCAGCTGCGAGGTGCTGTGCATCGACGGCGCCGCCCACGTCGTGGCCCTGACGGACAAGGCCACCACGGGGGCGCCGCACTTCGTGGAGACCGGTCACACCCAGCCCGCGGTCCTGGACGAGGGCACCTCCGCGGCCGTCCACCGGCTCATCGCGGACACGACGCGGGCCATGGGCATCACCGACGGCCCGGCCCACATCGAGATGATCCTCACCGCCACCGGCCCCCGCCTGGTCGAGCTGGGCGCCCGCCTGGCCGGGGACTTCGTCTCCTCCCACCTGGTGCCGCTGTCCACGGGCGTGGACCTCATCGGCCTGGTCCTGCGCCAGGCCTGCGGGGAGAGGATCAGCCCGCCCCGGCCCCAGGCGCTGGCCGGCGCCATCCGCTTCTTCAGGACCAGGGCCGGCACGGTCACCGGCTTCAGCGGGGTCGAGCGGGCCCGCGCCCTTCCGGGCGTGCAGGAGGTCATCCCCCTGGTCGAGCCGGGGCACCGCGTCACCGGCCTGCACTCGAGCACCGATCGGCTCGGGCTGGTCATCGCCCGGGGCGCGGACCACGACGAGGCCGCACGCATCGGCGAGACCGCCAGAGAACTCATCACCGTGGAGGTACACCCATGAGCACCCAGCACCGGCAGGGGCCCGCAGCAGGGCGCCGCATCCTCATTATCGGCGCGGGCCGCGGCCAGGTCGGCCTCATCCGCGCCGCCAAGCGCCTGGGGGCCACCGCCGTGGTGGCCACCCTGCCCCAGCCGCACCTGCCCGGGCTGGCGCTGGCCGACGAGGTGGCGGAGGTCGATATCCTGGATGTCGACGCCGTCGTGCGGGCGGCCAGGGACGCCCGGGTCGACGCCGTGGCCACCAGTTGCCTGGACACCGGGCTGGAGGCGCTGGGCGCCGTCGTCGACGCCCTGAGGCTGCGGGGCCTGAGCCGGTCCACCGCGCGGCTGTGCTTCGACAAGCTGGAGATGAAGCAGCGCCTGGAGGAGGCCGGCGTGCCCACCGCCGTCTACGTCCCGGTCGCCTCGGCCCAGGAGGTGCCCGCCGCCCTGGAGCGCACCGGCCTGCCCGCCGTGGTCAAGGCCACCGACCTGCAGGGCTCCAGCGGGGTGTTCATGGTCGACACCGCCCAGGAGGCGCAGGAGGCCTTCACCCGCGCCGCGGAGCTGAGCCGCGGCGGGAGGGTCATCGTCGAGCGCTTCCTGGAGGGCCGCGAGTTCGGCGCCCAGGCCCTCATGCACGACGGCGGGATCCTCCACATCACCGTCCACGGGGACGACCTGGCCACCGGGCCGGTCCCGGTGCCCGTGGGCCACCACGTGCCCATGGATGCCGACCCCGCGCTGCGCGAGCAGGCCCGCCGGGTCATCGCCGATGCGATCCGCGCCCTGGGCCTGCGCGACTGCGCGATCAACGTCGACCTCATGGAGAGCCGGGGCATCGTCCACGTCATCGAGCTGACCGGGCGCGCCGGGGCCAACGGGCTGCCCGAGCTCATGAGCACCGTCTACGGGCTGGACTACTACGAGATGGTGGCCCGCGAGGCCCTGGACCTGGAGGTCCGGCAGACCTGGCAGTCGGCCTCCCCCTGGCCCGGAGCGGCCCTGGCCCTCATGCTCATCGACCCCGAGGCCCGCGGCACGATCGCCTCGGTCCAGGCCCCCCGGGAGCTGCCCGAGTGGGCCACCGACCTCCAGGTCTTCAAGTCCGTCGGCGAGACGATGGAGGGGTTCTCCTCCTCCAACGACTGCATCGGCCAGGTGGTGGTGCGCGGTGAGAGCCTCCAGGAGTGCCGCCGGCGCGCCGAGGGGCTCGGCAGCGCCGTGCGCCTGGAGATGAGCGGGGTGCCAGGGGCATGAGGCGCCTGGTCCTTCTCGCCAATGCCTTCCCCTACGGCACCTGGGAGACCTTCCTGGAGACCGAGCTGGAGTATCTCGGCGACATCGACGAGGTGGACATCATGTCCCTGTCGGTGCGCGCCGATCAGCGCCGCTCCCGGCGCTCCCTGCCGCACCCCTCCATGAGGGCCCACCCCATCGCCTTCCGCTCCCGCCTGTTCTACCTGCTGGCCTCGGCGCGAGCCCTGCTGGACCCCAATCTGTACCGGGAGCTGCGCAGGCTGGCCCGTGACGGGCGGCTGCGCCCCTCGCGCGTCGTCACCCTCTTCGTCTTCCTCAGCCGCACCCACCACGAGGCCAGGGCCTGCCGGCGCCTCCTGGAACGGGCGGGAGCCCGCGCCGAGGACTCCGTGGTCTTCTACTCCTACCGCTTCAACTACCAGCCCTACCTGGCCTGGCTCCTGGGCCGCCGCTTCCCCCGCTCCACCTCCGTGGCCCGGGCGCACCGCGCCGACCTCTATGAGGAGCTGGCCCCCACCGGATACCTCCCCCTGCGCGAGCACACGATCGAGAACCTGGAGCGGATCTACTGCATCGCCGACCACGGGCGCGACTACCTGGCCACGCGCTTCCCGCAGTCGCGGGACAAGACCGTGGTCGCCAGGCTGGGGACCACCGACCACGGGACCACCCCGCGCTGGCCCGAGCGCTCGCCCCTGCGCGTCGTCAGCTGCTCGACGATCACCGAGGTCAAGCGCCTCGGCCTGCTCCTGGAGGCACTGGCCGCCTCGCGCCTGCCCATCGAGTGGGAGCACTTCGGCGAGGGCCCCCTGCGCAAGGAGCTGGAGGCCCGGGCCGCCGAGCTGCTGGATGCGCCCTCCTGCCCCGTCCAGCTGCGGCTGCACGGCTTCGTCAGCAACACCGACCTGGTGGAGAGCTATGTGAGGCAGGCCCGCCACGTCCTGGTCAATGTCAGCTCCTCGGAGGGGGTGCCAGTATCGATCATGGAGGCGATGTCCACCGGCATGCCCGTCATCGCCACCGATGTGGGCGGCACCAGTGAGCTCGTGTCCACCGGGGTCAACGGCATCCTGCTGCCCCCCAACCCCACGGCCCCCCAGGTCCTGGCCGCCGTGGAGAGGGTGGGCTCGATGAGCGAGGCGGAGTACGCCGAGCTGCGCCGCGGGGCGCGCCGCACCTGGGAGGAGCGCTGCGAGGCCACCAGGCTGTACACGGGCTTCGCCTCCGAGCTCAACGGGCTCTTCCCCGAGAACCCCTCGTAGGACCTTGGGCTCATGTCACCCGAATGACAGGCATGTCATTTCACGGAAGTCCCATCCGGGCGGCGAGGGAGGCATGCCGGGGGTGCCACCAGGGCGTGACTGGAATCAAACTCCGGTGGCCTTGCGCGCGCTGGCACGCCAGTCAACAGGTGTGATTCCCATCAAGATGATTGAGCATAACAGACACATTCACCCCTATCGCGCTCATGGCACATCACAAGCCCCAACACCGCCCCTGCGGCAGTAACTGTGATGATAAGATCAAAAGCGCATCGAGAATCGGGGAAAGCCACAAAACTTGAATAAACCCTGACATCCACCTTAAAGCAATCAGGGAAACTCCTCCGCCCCCATGAAGGTTCACCAACAGCATAACCACCCCCTGTCCGAGCCCCGCTCCAGGACGGCACGACGGCAGGAGACATGCGGAGAACCGCGGCATCGCGTGCGAGGGTGGCACGCAGGCGATCCACCCGCCAGGCCCCCGCCCGCCAACCGGCAGCACCCGCCAAGGACGCTCCACACGATGAGCACAAGGAAATGCACAGGCTTTTGTTGGTTATCACCCAGGGGTGCATGCTTAGAGGAAAGTCACGTGCGGAGGATAACCGTGGAGACCCCATCATGCGGGGCCCGCATCGGCCCGGCGCACGCCGCACGGACCGGGGCCGGCACATGCTCCGCACAGCACGCTCCTATGTCAATCCCCTCATCAAGAGGTCCACCAGGATCCTCAAAGGATGTGTCATAGTTATAGTGGTGTTATTGCCCAACTCCCTAGCGGCGCGCAACCGCATTGAGCATCGACCACCGACTCCCTCGTCGCGCGCCACCGTGGTGTCAGGGCGCATCACAGAGCGCCATCGGGCGACCTGAGAGCCGAAAGCGAGCATGCAGCAGATGAGGATCAGTAATCGAAAGGCCGCGGTTGCACTCACAACCGACACCCTGGGCTGGCTCCTGGCCGGAGTCATGGTCCTGGCCCTGGGCAGCCACGAGCAGCCGGCCCCCGTCCAGGGCTTCGCCGTCTTCCTGGGCGTCGCCATAGCGACGAATCTCATCCTGGGCACCCTGGTCCTGCTGACCTACCGCAGGCGCTTCCACACCGCCTCCTTCGAGGAGGTCTCGGTGCTGGCATGCCAGTACGCGATCGCGGCGCTGGCCGGCTTCCTTGCCGTGGCCGCCTGGTCGGCCTCCACCGGCAGGTCCGTCTCCGCCCTGGCCACGACCCTCATCCCGGTGCTCAGCCTGGTCATCGCGCTGCTCCTGCGCTTCGCCTTCCGCGCCGCCCGCGCCTACCGCAAGGCGCGCGACTACCAGCGGGGAGCCCACGACAAGGACCGCATCATCATCATCGGCGCCGGCGAGGTGGGCCACCAGATCGTCCGCCTCACCAAGAACGACGCCGCCTCCCCCTTCCTGCCCGTGGGCCTGGTGGACGACGACGAGTCCAAGAAGCGCCTGCGCCTGAGCGGCGTCCCTGTCCTGGGCACCATCGACAGCCTCATCGAGTGCTGCGAGGCCCACCGGGTCCGCACCGTCATCATCGCGATCGCCGACATGCCCAATGACCGCCTCAAGCAGATCACCGAGGACTGCGCCCGCCACGGCATCAAGACCATGACGATCGTGCCGGTCCGCGAGATCGCGCGGCGCCGTCTGCAGTTCTCCGACATCAAGGACATCGACCTGGCCGATGTGCTCGGGCGCCGCGAGATCCACACCGACCTGTCGCGGATCAGCGAGTACATCTCCGGCAGGTCGGTCCTCGTCACCGGCGCCGGGGGCTCCATCGGCTCGGAGATCGCCCGTCAGCTCCACCGCCTGGGTCCGCGCGACCTGGTCCTGCTGGACCGCGACGAGTCGGCGCTGCACTCCATCCAGCTGGGCATCTACAACCAGGGACTGCTCGACAGCCGTGACATGGTCCTGTGCGACATCCGGGACAAGGACGCGCTGCGCGAGGTCTTCCAGGAGCACCGCCCCGAGGTCGTCTTCCACGCCGCCGCCCTCAAGCACCTGCCCCTGCTGGAGCAGTACCCCGATGAGGGCTGGAAGACCAACGTCCAGGGCTCCAAGAACGTCCTGGAGCTCTCCGAGGAGTTCGCCGTCTCCACGCTGGTCAACGTCTCCACCGACAAGGCGGCCGATCCCACCTCTGTGCTGGGGCGTACCAAGCACCTGGCCGAGCAGATGACCACCGGGCTGGCCCTGGAGCGCGGCCTGCGCTTCGTGTCGGTGCGCTTCGGCAACGTCCTGGGCTCCCGCGGCTCCATGCTGTGGACCTTCAAGCACCAGATCGACAGCGGCGGCCCGGTGACCGTCACCGATCCCAAGGTCCAGCGCTACTTCATGACCATCCCTGAGGCCTGCCAGCTGGTCCTCCAGGCCGGCGCCATCGGGCGCCCCGGGGACACCATGGTGCTGGATATGGGCGAGCCGGTGCGCATCCTCGACGTCGCCCAGCGCCTCATCGCCCAGTCCGGTCGCGACATCCCGATCGAGTTCACGGGCCTGCGCCCCGGGGAGAAGATCTCCGAGGACCTCATCGCCACCGGCGAGGACGGCCAGCGGCCCTTCCATCCGCTCATCAGCCACGTGCAGGTCGATCCGCTCATGCCCGAGAGCATCGAGACCGCCCACGACTGGGCCATGCACGGCCGGACCCTGCATCCCGAGCGCGGCGAGCACGCCGAGGCCTGTGAGCATCTCAAGAGCACCACGAGCGACAAGCACGCCGATGAGCAGGTCGGTGGGACGGCGCAGGACGCCCAGCGGCATATAGCGGTCTCCCAGCGGGGCGGGGCACTGTGAGACCCACGAGGAAGCACTGAACCCGACACAGACAGGACACCGACTCAGACCATGGAACTGTGGGATCTTCTGGCGCTGGCGCGCCGACGCATCGGGACCATCATCGCCTGGCCCACGATCGGGGTGCTGGTGGCCACGGGGCTGTTCCTCATGACCCCGACCAGCTACACGGCCAGCGCCGGAGCCTACGTGTCGGTGTCCGTGGGCAGCGCCGACACCATGGCGACGACCTACTCCAATGCGGCGACCCTGGCGGAGAAGAAGGCCACTGCCTTCGTTCCGGTCTTCACCTCCACCACACTGGCCCAGGACGTCATCACCGACCTGGGGCTCGACATGTCGCCCAATGAGCTGGCCTCCAACCTCACCGCCGACAACGTCACCGGCTCCGTCACCATCAATGTCACCGCCACCGCCGGATCCGAGCAGGAGGCCATCGACATCGCGGACGCCGTCATCGCCCACGCCGCCACCCGTATCAGGGGGTTGGAGGGCGAGACCTCCCCCGTCACCGTCGTGCCGCTGTCCTCAGCGGCCCTGTCGGGGGTCTCCGCCAGCCCCTCGGCGGTGAAGTACCTGGGGATCGGGGCCGCGGGCGGACTGATCATCGGACTGATCATCGCCTTCTGCGCCGCGGTCATGGACACTCGCATCCAGAGCCTGGAGGAGGCCTCCCGGGCCAGTGGCGCCACTGCCCTGGGCGCCCTGAGCGATCGCGGCGGGCCGCGCAACGACGGCGTCCTGCGCCGCATCCGCGAGGTGGTCCTCTACACCGGGGGCGGCCGGGTGCCCGCCCGCACGGTGCTGGTGGCCTCGGCCGCCGGCGAGGGCGGGGCCTGGAGGGTCGCCTCCGACCTGGCGCGCGCCACCGCCCTGGCCGGCCAGCAGACCGTCCTGGTCGATGCCCGGATGAGCAGCGGCGATCACCGCTCCTCGGAGGCCGGCCTGGCCGAGGTCCTCTCGGGATCCATGCGCCTCAACGAGGCGGTCTCCCCCTCCGGGGTCCCCGGGCTGCTGGTGATGAAGGCGGGCCACGCCTCGGATCCTGCCGCCTTCCTGGCCTCGCCGCGGATGCAGGAGGCCCTGGCGATCCTGTCGCGGGACCGCTGCGTCATCATCGCCGGGCCCGCCCTGCACCCGGGCGCCGAGGGGCTCATCCTCTCGCGACTGGTCGAGCGCATCGTCGTGGTCGCCATGTTCAAGCGCACGACCGCCGACCAGCTGGCCCACGCCGTCGAGGCGCTGGGCTCCCAGGCGGACCAGGAGGCAGGCGAGGGCCACGGCGAGCTCAGCGGCGTCGTCCTGAACAACACCCCCTCCTCCGCGCTGGACCGCCTGCGCTACGGGGATTTCAACGAGGCGGCCTGAGGTGGAAGGCCGGTCCCTGAGTCCCGCCGCCCCGCCCGGGCGCCCCGCCTCACTGGCCGTGAGGCTCGGGCCGGTCCCCGGCCCCCGTCTCCAGCCAGCACAGGGCGATGCTCGTGGCATCGACCCGGTCCAGCACGTCGATGCGGCGCTCCCCCTTCATCCGCAGCACGGTGCGCTGGGCGACCTGGGGGTCGCAGACGATCACGTCCTGGCTCACGCCCATCGCCAGGTCCATGGCACTGGGGCCGGCCTCGCCGTCCTGGCCGCCACTGACGATGACAAGGACCCTCGCCCAGCCCAGCAGCTCCTGCCAGGAGCCCTCGGCAATGGTCGCGCTGGTGCGGATGCGCACATCAACACCGAGCATCCGCAGCGTCTGGGCCGCCTCCATGAGGGCGTCCATGGCAGGATGCGCCGCGCAGCGCTGATCGCCGACGCCGATGGCCAGCACGTTGAAGGTCCGCTCGGCCCTGCGCAGCGGCCTGCCGGGAGCCGGCGGCGGGGCGGGACGCGGGTCGAGACGCAGGTCGGCATCCGCACCGGGGCGCACCCGAGCCGCGGAGCGCACGGGGAAGACCCTCACCGCAGGACCTCGTGTACCGCCGCGCCCGCCAGGGCGGTGCGGGCCGTCCCGCGGGCACGAGGCGCGCTGAGGGTGGAGGGGAGTGCCTGTTCTCTCATGGTCGACTGTGTCCTTCTTGACGCATGTGTCCAGGGCTCGCCAACCGGCCCCATGGACGCTGGGGCAAGACTACGGCGCGCTCGGCGCGGCGGGGTTCGCAGATACCCGATCGATACCGCCGGACCCCGTAACACGCATCACTGCCGCCGGCGGTGCCCGACCGGCGTCCCCTCCCGGCCCCGCAGCAGCATCAACCACCACAATGAGGACCCGCGATGAGCAACGACATGATCCCCTTCTCCCCACCGGTCATCACCGAGGAGGACATCGAGGCCGTCGTCTCCGTGCTGCGCTCGGGCTGGATCACCTCCGGGCCGGTGGGGCGCGACTTCGAGCAGGCCCTGACCCGCTTCACCGGGGCCGCGGGCACCGTCGTCCTCAACTCGGCCACCGCCGGACTGGAGATCGCCCTGAGGCTCAGCGGCGTGGGCCCCGGTGACGAGGTCATCGTCCCGGCCTACACCTACACCGCCAGTGCCTCGGTGGTCAGCCGCGTCGGGGCGCGCATCGTCCTGGTGGACACCGAGCCCGGCTCCTGCCTGCCCTCGGCCGAGGGCATCATGGCCGCCGTCACCGGGCGCACCAGGGCCATCATCACCGTCGACCTGGCCGGCATCCCCTTCGACACCCGCCCCCTGGCCCGCGCCCTGGAGGCCCTGCCGCCCACGGGAGCCACCTCCAGCGGATTGGCCGGGGAGCTGGGCCGCCCCGTCCTCATCGCCGACGGCGCCCACTCCCTGGGCGGCCGCCTGGCGCAGGACCGTGCCGGCACCATCGCCGATCTGACGGCCTTCTCCTTCCACGCGGTCAAGAACCTCACCACCGCCGAGGGCGGGGCGCTGCAGTGGCGCACCGGCCTGCCCACGGACCCGGAGGCCCTGGAGCGCTCCATCCGCCTGCTGTCCCTGCACGGGCAGTCCAAGGACGCCCTGGCCAAGATGACCGGGGCCTCCTGGGAGTACGACATCGAGATCCTGGGCGGCAAGGCCAATATGCCCGATGTTCTGGCCGCCCTGGGCCTGTCCCAGCTGGACCGCTACGAGTCCATGATCCAGCGGCGCCTGACTGTGGTGGAGGCCTATCGCACCCGGCTTGAGGCCATCGGCATCGACCTGCTGGAGCACGAGGGGCCCGGCGTGCGCTCCAGCGGGCACCTGGCCATCGCCTCCCTGCCCGTGGCCGGGGTCGAGGAGCGCAACGCCTTCATCGAGGCCATGCGCCGCCACGGTGTGGCCACCAATGTCCACTACAAGCCCCTGCCGATGCTCAGCGCCTACGCCGGGCTCGGCATGAGCCCCGAGGCCACTCCCAACGCCGTCGGCTTCTACTCCACCGAGGTCACCCTGCCCCTGCACATGGCCCTGACCGATGACGACGTCGAGCGCGTGTGCCGGGCCAGCCGCGAGAGCCTGGCCGAGGTCTCATGAGCGCAGTGCCCGCCGCACTCGCCGGCCGCCCGGCCCGGGGGCGCCGCCGGCCCTCCCGCGCCACCGGGCGGTGGGAGGACCGGCGCCGGCGCGCCGTGCCGCGCCGGCAGCGGGCGCTGCCGGTGATCCTGAGCAACCTGATCCTGCTGGTGCTGGTGCTGTGGAGCGAGTGCGACTGGCCCTGGGCCCTGTTGGTCGCCGTGTGGCTCAACCTCTTCCTGTACTGCGTGCTGACCAGGTCCCGACCGGTCTTCCTCGGCGGCTACCTCATCTCCTTCTTCATCCTGCTGCTGAGCCAGGCCACCCTGGAGCGGATCTTCGGCTACGACTCGGGACGCACCGATCCTGCGGCCCATCCCACGACGGTCGGGATCCTCTACGTGGGGCTGATCTCCTCGACCCTGGGATACATGCTGTCCGGCCTGCTGGCACTCCCCTATCGCGCCGCCCTGACGCGTCTGCGCGGGCTGCTGGGGCGCGGAGGCGGCCCTCGCCGCGTCCGCCTCCGCCGGAGCCCTGGTGCGCATACCGGCCTGGAGCATCTGAGGCAGGCCTGCCTCATCGTAGTGCTCCTCACCTTCCCCCTCAGCTCCTTCTGGCTGATCTCGACCATCGCCCGTACCGGTATCTCCGGGTACCTCTCGCTGTACACCACCGAGTACATCTCCCAGAACAGCGGGATCGTGCACCTGCTGGGGACCTACAGCTCTGATATCTGCTTCGTGGCCTACCTCATCCTCCTGGCGACCATGCCCTCCCAGCGCCAGCTCATCCTGCCCACGGCGGCCCTGACCCTCATCAAGGGCCTCTACCTGCTCATGGGGGTGCGCAAGGAATTCACCGTCTTCGCCATCGTCATGGTGTGCTACGTCATCCTGCGCAACAAACTCGACCCCGACCAGGGCTGGGTCACCCGCCGCAGGGCCTCCGCCATCGGCCTGGGAACGGCCGCCCTGGCCTTCCTGCTCACCGCCATGGAGAGCGTCCGGGGCCAGGGCTCCTCCGCCTCACTGCTGGAGTTCCTCTACAACCAGGGCGTCTCGGTCCGGGTCATCGACAATATCGTCCTCTACGGGCATCGGCTGCCCGACCAGTTCTACCTGGCCTACTTCGCCCATTACGGCCTCGTGGGGCGCCTCCTGGGCTACCCCCCGCTCCAGGGGAACTCCTTGGAGCGGGCCGAGGCCGGGGGCTCCCTGTCCCACTCCCTGTCGCGCATCGCCCTGGGGGAGAACGCCTATCGCAGCGGTATGGGCACTGGAACCTCCTTCCTGGCCGAGGGATACCTCCAGTACGGCATGCTCGGGGTCATCCTGGTCGCCGCGGTCGTAGGCGCCGTCCTGCGCTACGTGGATGCGCTGACCACGGCCTCCTGGAGCAACTGCCTGCGCATGCTCATCGTGCCCTCCCTCATCTGGATCCCGCGGGGCCCCGCCTCGGACTTCATCGGCATCCTGGTCGAGCCGACGACCATCATGGCCTTCATGGCCATCGCCGCCCTCATGGCCGTCTCCTACGGCGCGCAGATCCTCACCCGCCCGCGTGATCCCGCCGACCCTCACCGGGCCGCCCTCCCGGGCCGATCCCCTGGAGCGCCGCCGGCCCGCTGAGCCCGCTCTCGCCGCGTGGACCCCACCGGCGCCCCGCCCCGACCCATCGCACATGAAGAAGGAACAACCCGTGGTAGGAGCCTCCCCCCAGGATGCCGCCCAGCGCCCCGCCGTCCTCATCGGGGGCATGACCGCCAACGAGGGGGGCAAGGAGGCCTTCATCCTGTCCGCCTTCCGCCTGCTCAAGGACGGGTACGACTTCACCTTCCTCACCGACCGCGACGCCATCGCCCACGCCGAGGAGCTGAGGACCGGCGGAGCCCGGATCGTGCGGGTGCCCGAGAGGCGCCACCACCCGCTGGAGCATCTGCGGGCGGTCACCCGAGTGGTGCGCCAGGGCCGCTACCACGCGGTATGGCTCCATCAGACGGTGGTCAACTCCCTGGAGCCCCTGGTGGCGGCGCGCAGGGCGGGGGTACCGGTGCGGATCCTGCACTCCCACTCCTCGGCCAATATGTCGGGGCGCATCTCCGGGGTCCTGCACCACCTCCAGCGCCCGCTGGTCAGCGGGTGCGCCAACCGCCGCTACGCCTGCTCAGCGGAGGCCGCCCAGTGGTTCTTCGGCTCCTCGCCATGGACCTTCGTGCCCAATATCCTCGACCCCCGCCCCTTCACCTTCGACCCAGTGCGGCGCCGGCGGATGCGCACCGAGCTCGGCCTGGGCCCGCAGACCACCGCCATCATCCATGTGGCCCGACTGGGGCCGGCCAAGAATCACGTCTTCGACCTGGGTATCATGTCCCACCTGCGCCGGATGGGCACCGATGCGCACCTGCTCCTGTGCGGCCAGGGCCCCTACGCCCAGGACCTGGAGCGGCGCGTGGACGAGGCGGGGCTGAGGAGCTGCGTCAGCTTCCTGGGCGCCCGCTCGGATGTGGCCGACCTGCTCCAGGCCGCCGACGTCATGATCCTGCCCTCCACCTTCGAGGGGCTGCCCTACACGGCGCTGGAGGCGCAGGCGGCGGGCCTGCCGCTGCTGATGTCCCAGGCGGTCAGCGCCAGCGCCCGGGTGGGCGGCGTCGTCGAGATCCTCGACCTGGCCCAGGGCCCCCAGCCGTGGGCCCGCCGCATCGCCGAGCTGTCGGCCTCCCCCCATGCCCGGGGGCCCAATGCCGTCATCGGCAGCGCCTTCGACGCGGGCAGCGCACGGCCCCGCTTCGAGCGCCTGCTCCGCTGCAATGAGGCGGCGGGGTCCTGATGGGCGCACTGTGGACCTTCCTGAGGAACTCGGGGATCTTCGTGCTGGGCACCGTGCTGTCCAAGCTCATCGCCTTCATCATGCTGCCGCTCTACACGGCGGTGGTCCCCCCCGAGGACTTCGGCTACTACGACCTGAGCGTGACCTACCTGACAGTGGTGTGCGAATCGCTGTTCCTCAATATCTGGGTGGTCATCCTGCGGCGGATGTACAAGAGCCAGGACGAGCAGGTGCGCGCCCTGCAGGCCGGCGCCCTGGTCTTCCTGGGCTCCACGCTCGCCTACATCCTGCTCATGGTGGCGGCCGCGCTCCTGCTCGACATCCGCTACCTGGGCCTCATCGCCTGCCTGGGCATCGTGCAGAACATCGAGTACGTCTACAAGCACGCCTGCCGGGGGCTTCGCAGGAACTGGGACTACGCCTTCTCCGGGGTGCTGGCCTCAGTGGTCATGATGGGGATGAACGTCCTGCTCCTGGTGGGCCTGGACTGGGACTTCCGCGCCCTGTACATCTCGACCATCGTGGCCTACCTGTGCGAGATCATCTACGTCGAGGCCCGGGTGGGGGTGGGGCGCCGGATGCTCTCCTCCTCCTGGCGCTGGGGGGTGCGGCCCGCCGCCCGCACCATGCTCGTCCTGGCCATCCCCGTGGGCCTCAACGCCCTGGTCTACTGGACGATCAACTCCTTGAACCGCGCCGTGGTGGGGGCGGTGCTCGATCTGGCCCATAACGGGCTGTTCGCCATCGCCATGCGATTCGGCGCCGTGATGATGCTGGTGATCACGGCGATGACCTACGCCTGGCAGGATCTGGCCTTCGAGCGCTCCCGGGAGCACAGCCGCTTCTTCTCCCGCGCCGCCGGGGCCTATGCCACCGCCCTCCTGCTGGGACTGGCGCTCCTCATCCCCGTGCTCAAGGTGATCTTCCCCTGGGTCATCGACCCCCAGTACGGCGCGGCTCTGGCAGTCATCCCCCTCGCCCTGGCGGTGTCCACCCTCAGCGGCTACTCGAACTTCCTGGTGAACATCTTCTACGCCATTGACAGGAACGCCGACACGCTCTGGGCCATCGGGATCGCGGGTGCGGTCAATACGGCGTGCGTCCTGCCCATGGTCCACCTCTGGGGACTGTTCGGGGCATGCATCTCCACCCTTCTGGGCTACAGCGCTGGGATCGCCTACATGCTCTACCGGCTTCGCGGCGAGATCGGGATGAGGGTGAGTCCTCGGGAGCCTCTCGCCGGGCTCGCAGTGGTGGGCCTGGCCATGCTCGTGTTCTACCTGGCGGGCACCGCTGTCAACATGGCCACTGCCGCGGTCATCCTGCTGGCCGGGGTCCTGGGCGCCAGGCGGCTCATGCCCCGCCGATGACCATCATCCCGCGGACGGGATCAGCGGGATCAGGCGCCGGCGCCACCGGCCGGGCGGCCGTGCGCGGGGCGGGTATCGACCTCGGGGGTGCGCGGCAGGTAGACGACCTCGCACAGCCCCTCGAGCTGGTCGTTGAAGGTGTGGATCCAGTCCTCCCCCATGACGAACAGGTCGATATCGTGCTCGACGACGTCGCGGCTCTTCTGCTCCCAGGTGCGCTCGGGGATGACCATGTCGACGTAGCGGATGGCCTCCAGCAGCTCCTTGCGCTGCTCGTAGTTGAAGTAGGCGGTCTTGCCCTTGGCGGCATTGAACTCATCAGTGGACAGCGCCACGATGAGGTAGTCGCCCAGGGCCCTGGCCCTGCGGAGCAGCTCGATATGGCCGTAGTGGAGCAGATCGAAGGTGCCGTAGGTGATCACGCGTTTCATCAAGTCGATCCTCGGATAGCTCAGCCCGATGCTTGTAGAAATCATACAAGTATTCGGCGTCCTGTCGTGGAATGCGCGCACAGTAGTTGAATGCGCACGCAGTTAGTCTAGGGATCTCGAAAGCACTCTGACGGTCGTGTTATCGCACTGAGCCTGCTCCCGCACTGTGATCGTGCCCACTCACTATTGGGCACCCTGCAAGTAAGCCGAAAACCCGGTGGCCCCGTCCCCCGCGTCCGACCATCCCGAGGCCGACACGTGACCTGCTCCCGCCCGGCGCCGCAACGGCGGCGTTGCCCGGGTCTCACGCAGGATCGCACGCCCATCACAGCCGCTGCCCTTGATCACACTCCGGTTGCAGTGCCCTGCCCGGGCGCCCCCTCGCCACGGGGAGGGGATGGACGCCACTACAGTGACCTGGACAGCACGCGCCGCCCCTCCCCGGTCCCGGCGCGCATCCCATCCACCGCCGCTGGAGGCCCGGTGAGCATCTGCGTCATGGCGGTCTACGCCACCACCGCACAGGCCAGTGCCCTGATGCCCCTCATCACGGCCCTGAGCGCCCACCCGGGCTCACGCACGACGACGGTGTCCACCGGTGAGCACCGCCCTGCGGGGGATCGGGCGCGCGCCGCCGCTCACGGGGCGCTCCGGGCTGCGCGAGACACGGCCCTCGCCCCTCTGGAGCGCCCGCACGCCCTGAGGGCCGACCACGACCTGGGCCTGACCGGGGTCGGGCACGACCGCAACGCCCTGACCGCCGAGGTCTTCTCGCGCTTCGGCGGGCTGCTGCGCTCCCGGCGCCCGGATGCGGTGCTCGTGGAGGGCCTCACCACCTCGATCTGCGCCGTGGCTCTGACGGCCTTCAACCACGGCATCCCGGTCCTGCACCTGGAGGCGGAGCCCGGTGAGCGGTCCTGCTCGCCCTACCCCGGGGAGGCGGACCGCAGGCTCCTGGAGCGCGTGAGCACCGTCCATCTGGTCACCAGCGTCGAGGCCAGGGGCAGGCTCATCCGCCGGGGAGTGCCCCAGGGGCGCATCATGTCGGCCATCATCCCCGGGTCCTCCCCGGCGCACTGCCCGGCCGCCTAGAGCCACACGCTGTTGAGCCTGCTCTCGCCGGAGTCGCGCTTGGCGCCCAGGAGGTAGTGCTTGATCCGGGTGGTGGAGACCTCCGGGGTGCGCGGCAGGTAGACGACCTCGCACAGCCCCTCGAGCTGGTCGTCGAAGGCGCCCTGCCAGTCCTGCCCCATGACGACGAGGTCGATCCCGTAGGCGGCCACATCATCGGGCTTCTGCTCCCAGGTGGCCTCGGGCACCACCAGGTCCACATAGCGCACTGCCGAGATCATGGCCGCGCGCTGGTCATATCCGTAGCGGGACCGCTTGCCCTTGACGGCGTTGAACTCATCAGTGGACACCCCCACCGCCAGGTGGTCGCCCAGGGCCCGTGCGCGCCGGAGCAGCTCGATATGGCCGTAGTGGAGCAGATCGAAGGTCCCGTAGGTCATCACGCGCTTCACAGTTCCGCCCTCGCCTCGTTGGGATCCCGTGCCGTGGGAATGGCACGTCCCCACGAGCCTTCCACGCCGCGCAGCAACCGCCGGGGCGCGAGCCGCGGCCATGGCTGATCGAGGCTGAAATGAGACCACCGGGCCGGGCTCCCTCCCGGCGCCAGGGACCGGGCCGGGGCGGGGTGCGGCGGGAGGCCGCCGGAGGGATCAGTTGACGGTGGCGGGCAGCAGCTCGATGGAGTCGGGCGCCGTCTCCAGGTACTCCCCCACCGCGTCCTGGGCGAAGGCGCTGAACAGCGCCTGGCTCCTGTCCTGGTCGAGCTGGACGATGGACTGGCCGTCCGGGGAGGTGGCGGTGCCCGAGGCGGGAGCGGTCATGAAGTGGATGTCGCCGCTGCGCAGGTCGCGCGTCTGCCAGGCCAGGGACTGCATCTCATCGAGGGTGAAGGAGTCGTCCACGGCCACGGTCCGCGTGGCCGTGCGCAGGAGGGAGTAGAGCCTGGTGGGACTGGACAGGGCTCCGCTGCTGAAGACCTGCTTGACGATGGCGCGCATCCAGGCCTGCTGGCGCTTGACGCGGTCGAAGTCGCCCTCGGGCAGGGAGTCCCGCTCACGTGCGTAGGCCAGGGCCTGCGCACCGTTGAGCTGCTGGGGCCCGGCCTGAAACTCGGTGCCGGCCAGGGTCTGGGGCTCCTTGAGATCGATGGTGACCCCGCCGATCTCGTCGGTCAGGGTGGTGAAGGACTCGAAGTCGGCGATGGCCACATGGTGGATGCGGATGCCGGTGAGGGCCTCGACGGTCTGGATCGTCAGGGAGGTGCCGCCGTAGGCGTAGGCGGCATTGATCTTGGCCTGGCCGTGCCCGGGGATGTCCACCCAGGTGTCGCGCGGGATGGACACGACGCTGATGTCCTGCCTGTCACCACTGATCTGCATGATCATCAGGGCGTCGGTGCGCTGGGCCCCGGCCTCCCACTGGGAGGGGTCGCCCGCGCTGATCCTGGAGTCCGAGCCCAGCACGAGGATATTGGTGGCGGGCTGCTGATCGCCCTCGACCCTCTGGTGCGGCGCCCGGGTGGCGATGCCGGCGAAGGGGTCGGCGATGGTCTCCAGGTCCGAGCCCAGCGAGTGGCGCAGCCACAGGCCCAGGCCCGCGACGACGAGGGCCACCACGAGGACCACCATGGCGGCGCTGAGCAGGACCGCCCTCAGGGTGCGCCGTCGGCCCTCGCGGGAGCCGGGCGCCTCCGGGTCCCGGCCCGCCGCCCGGCCGGGGGCGGAGGCATCGTCATCCGTGGGCTCCTGGGGGTCGGTGGTCGCAGGCGTCATGCCCCTATCGCACCATAGATCGCCGCTCCTCTTGTGCACTCCCACAGAAATCACGCGCGATTCACAGCCCGGCCCCAGGCGCGGCGGGCCCGGCCGGTCGTCAGGTGAGGCGGTACATCCACCCGTGGGGGTCGGGCCGGCGCCCGTACTGGATGCCGGTGAGCAGCTCGTGGATCCTGCGGGTGACCTCGGTGCCGGTGATCTCCGCCTCCACGCCCGGGCCCGCCAGGCGCCCGATGGGCACGACGACGGCCGCGGTCCCGCAGGCGAAGACCTCGGAGACCCGCCCGGAGCCGATGTCCTCCAGCAGCCCTTGGAGGCTGATGGTCTCCTCGGTGACCCGGCGGCCCTCGTCGCGCAGGAGGGTGATGATGGAGGCCCGCGTGGCGCCCTCCAGGATGGAGCCGGTGAGCCTGGGCGTGCGCACCGAGCCGTCGGCGTCGACCACCATGATGTTCATCCCCCCGAGCTCCTCGAGGTTCTGCCCGGTGGCGGCGTCCAGGAAGCAGACCTGGTCGCAGCCCGCCTCATGGGCCTCCTGCTGGGGCAGCAGGGAGGAGGCGTAGTTGCCGCCGGTCTTGGCCGCCCCGGTGCCCCCGGGGCCGGCCCGGTGGTACTCCCTGCTCACCCAGATGCTCAGGGGCTCCAGGCCGTGGGGGAAGTAGTTGCCCGCGGGCGAGGCGATGACGTAGTAGTCCACCTGCCGGGCGGGGCGCACCCCCAGGAAGGGCTCGGAGGCGAAGGCGAAGGGGCGCAGGTAGAGGGACTCCCCCGCTCCGCCGGGGACCCATTCGTGATCGGCCCGGACCAGGTCGACCAGGGAGGCGATGATGTCCTCCTCCTCCATCTCGGGCAGGGCCATGCGCCGGGCGGAGGCGTTGAGCCTGGCGGCGTTGTAGCGGGGCCTGAAGGTCCACACCGAGCCGTCCCGGTGCCGGTAGGCCTTGATGCCCTCGAAGACCTCCTGGCCGTAGTGGAGGATCGCCGCGGCCGGGGAGAGCGCCAGGTCCCCGTAGGCGATGGTGCCCCTCCGCCCCCACCCCTCGCCCTGGGTCCAGCGGGCGTGGACCATGTGGTCGGTGAAGGTGGTGCCGAAGTGCAGGTCCTCCAGGGCCCGGGTCCGCTGCGCGGGGCTGGCCGGAGTGTCATTGCGGGTCAGGGGGAAGCGGCCGGCCAGGGAGTCGGCACTGGGGACCGGGACGTCCGCGGCACGGGCCAGGGGCGTGGGCTGGGGGTCGGGGCGGGGGGCAGTCGCGGTCATGGGCCCACCCTACCGCCGGGCCGGCGCCGCAGCCCTGGATGGCGCCGCCGCCGGCCTCCGCCGCGGCCGTGATCGGGCGGGGCCGGGCCGGGGCCCCGGGCCGCGCTCCCCTCAGGCATCCAGGGCCTCGACGATGGCGTCCCCGATCTCGCTGGTGCTGCGGCCGCGCCCGTCGGCCCTGCCCGCCATATCGGCCTCGACGGCGGCCTCAATGCGGCGGGCGGGGCCGATATGGCCCAAGTGGTCGAGCATGAGGGCCGCAGCGCTGATGGTGGCGGTCGGGTCGGCGATGCCCTGGCCCGCGATGTCGGGGGCCGAGCCGTGGACGGGCTCGAACATCGAGGGGAAGTCCCCCTCGGGGTTGATGTTGCCCGAGGCCGCCAGGCCGATGCCCCCGGTGATGGCCCCGGCCTCATCGGTGAGGATGTCTCCGAAGAGGTTGTCGGTGACGATGACGTCGAAGCGCCCGGGGTCGGCGACCAGGTAGATGGTGGCGGCGTCGACATGGGCGTAGTCCACGGCGACCTCGGGGTACTGGGCGGAGACGGCCTCCACGGTGCGCCGCCACAGGTGCCCGGCATGGACCAGCACGTTGTGCTTGTGGACCAGGGTCAGGTGCTTGGCGGGCCGGGAGGCGGCCTTGGCGAAGGCGTAGCGAACGACCCGCTCGACACCGAAGGCGGTGTTGACGCTGACCTCGGTGGCGATCTCCTGGGGGGTGCCCTCGCGCACGGTCCCCCCGTTGCCGCTGTAGAGCCCCTCGGTCCCCTCGCGCACGACGACGAAGTCGATCTCGCCGGGATCGGCCAGCGGGGTGGGCACACCGGGGTAGAGCCGGGAGGGGCGCAGGTTGACGTAGTGGTCCAGGGCGAAGCGCAGGCGCAGCAGCAGGCCGCGCTCCAGGACTCCCGAGGGCACGGACGGGTCGCCCACGGCGCCCAGGAGGATGGCGTCGTGGCCCTTGAGCGCCTCCAGGTCCTCCTCGCCCAGGGCCTGACCGGTGCGCTGCCAGTACTCGGCGCCCAGGTCGTAGTGGGTGGTGGCGATCTCCACCCCGGTGCCGCTGAGGGCCTTGCCCAGGACCTTGAGCGCCTCGGGCACCACCTCCTTGCCGATGCCGTCGCCGGGGATCACTGCCAGGTCAATGGTCGTCATGGCACCAGCCTACGGCCATCGCCACCATGCGGACCCCGGGTCTCGGATCGTGGGTCCCCGGGGCTGCGGGCCGACGGCGTGGCGCGGAGTGCCGGGCGTGGCTGCACGGTGCGCAAGCCCCAGCTGCGAAGGGCATATCTGGGGCCCGCGATCTGCCGCCTCCCCTGCATCGTGCAGACAACCCCGAGATCTGCAGCCATCCTCCTCACAGCTCCCGGCCCACCTGACGAGCGAGGCCTACGGGCTCAGCATTCTCCTCAGGTAGGGCCGCACGGCGCTCATCGACACGATGAGGCGCTCGCGTAGCTGCCTCCATGCCTCCAGCTCGGTGATCTTCCCATCCGGGTCGATGGCCCTGATCGCCTCGGAGCGGAACCGGCCCCATTCCGGGTGACCGGCGCTCCGCTCCGCCCAGGCCCTCAGGACGGCCTTGGGATCGGAGACCTCCTCCAGGGCCCGCAGGCGCCCGATGCTCCAGTGCTTGGATAACCAGGCCCGACACGCCTCATCACCCCAGAGCTGAGCGAGGGCCCAGGCCTCAGTCTCCCGGACAGGCACCACAGGCACGATGTGGCGGTGGCCATGAGCGCTGAGGATCTCCTCCTGCCTGGCCCTCAGTCCCACCTGATCGGCATCACGGTGGACGAAGACCAGGGTGAAGCCCTGATCCTCCGACAGCTCGGCGATCTTCTCGGCCACCGGCGCATGCCGTAGCCGGTGGGGAAGCCGAGCCGCCTCCACGCGGACGTCGTCACCCGGGACCAGGGACATGAGGAGCCCTTCCAAGGGCGAGGTCAGGTTGTCATCGGAGCGCCCCTCCCCGATGAAGGCGCAGTTCCAGAAGCCGCTCACTGTTCGTCCTCAGCCATGACGGGACTCTCCAGGAAATCGATCAGCTCGGTACTGGAGACCGGCTGGATTCGCCGCTCACCTCCCGGCCCCTCCCGGTCCGCGGCGCGCCAGGTGCCTGGAAGTGGATGGAAGGAGGTCGACGTCGTCACCTCCCCTGTGTCCGAGCGCCGCCGCCAGGAGACCGCGCACAGGACATCCTCCGGATCGGCCTCCATGACTCCCTGGACGACGTAGGGAGAGTGGGTGTTGATGACCACCTGACCGCGCTCCTCCTGCCCGTCCTGCCGGGGCCCCGCCATGGACCGGAGCAGATCGAGCAGGGCGTGAAGGCGGGCAGGGTGCACGCCGTTCTCCGGCTCCTCGATGAAGACCGCTCCCGCACCGTCGATGCCGGTGGCCAGGGCACCGAGCACCAGCAGCCTGAGAGAGCCGTCCGAGAGCGCGCGGGCGGGCAGCTCGGGGCCCTCCCCCACCTGGGCGCGCAGCTCCAGGAAATCGCCATTGCGGATGACCTCGAGATGGCGCAGGTCGAGGAGATCGCCCAGGGCGTGGCGCAGATCGTCATAGACCTGGGCGCCCCGCTCCTCCACGCGGGCATTGAGGGCCGCAGGCAGATGGGCTCCCGAGTCCGCCAGCCGTCCGGTCTGGTCGATGCTGTCGGCGGCACGGATGAGACTCGGCTCCAGGGCCAGGAAGCGCCATGAGCGCAATTGCGCGGCTACCTGTCCGGGAACGGTCCCGGCGCGGCTCTGGGACAGGACAGTCCGGTCAAGATCCCTGAAGAAGAAGTATTCATCAGGGTTGTACATGAACCCCATATCTCCAAAAGGACCAAGGGATTCCTCCATCCCTCGATCGTACAGAAAAGCACCAGGCTCCCGGGCTGTGGGCTCACCCTCCTCATCGTGGGACACCGGGATCTGCGGGTCGGTCTCGATGTAGGTCTCCTTGCTCCGCGAGACTTTCACGGCATCCACCAAAGCAGGGCAGGCCGGAGGCCTGGTCGCAGACACAATGCTCTCCTCGATCAGGCGGATCGGTGCGGCCCTTTTGCCCTGATATCCCGTGTCAACACCCAACTCGACCTCATAGCGCAGATAGGTGTGCCGAAGCCTGACCTGGCGGCCCCTGACGTCCCTGACGCTGCCGGGAATGATCACCTCAGCGGCCAGGCGCAGATTCTCCTCCCCGGAGAGGACCGCGGCGCTGAGCACGGACTCTTGGGTGCCGCGCTGCCCTGGCACCGAGCGGACCGAGGCGATCGCATCGTTGAAGGAGTGGTCCGCCAAGGAGCCGAGGAATGCGATCGCATCGAAGAGGTTGGACTTCCCCACACCATTAGGACCAGCAATACAGGTGAAGGGCCCCAGGTCCACGGCAACATCCCTGAGGTTCTTGAATCCAGAGACCTCGAAGCGCGTGAGCATCCACTGTCCCCTTCCCGCCGCATAGCGCTGCAAGTCACGGCATCAGTGTATCTCTCGCGCCCACCTGCCTGCGGGACCGGGAATCACGGGACGGACCCGCGCCTGCACGAGGCAGGACGCGGGTCCGTCCGGATTCCGCCCTGATCCGCCGCTAAGTGGACGCGACACCGTCGGGGGCCGGGGTTCAGCGCGAGACCGAGCCCTCGGTGTAGTCCTCATCCACCTCGGCGCGCCAGGCGAACATGGAGCGGACCTCGCGGCCCGTGGACTCGATGGGGTGGGCCTCGCCCTTGGCGCGCAGCTCCTTGAACTCCGGGGCCCCGGCGGCCTGGTCGTCCATGAAGCGCTTGGCGAAGGTGCCGTCCTGGATGTCGGCCAGGACCTCCTTCATGTGCTCCTTGACATCGGGGGTGATGACGCGAGGCCCGGAGATGTAGTCGCCGTACTCGGCGGTGTCGGAGATCGACCAGCGCTGCTTGGAGATGCCGCCCTCCACCATGAGGTCCACGATGAGCTTGAGCTCGTGGAGGACCTCGAAGTAGGCCATCTCCGGCTGGTAGCCGGCCTCGGTGAGGGTCTCGAAGCCGTACTGGACGAGCTGGGAGACGCCGCCGCACAGCACCGACTGCTCGCCGAAGAGGTCGGTCTCGGTCTCCTCGCGGAAGGAGGTCTTGATGGCGCCGGCGCGCGTGCCGCCGATCGCCTTGGCGTAGGACAGCGCCAGCTCCCAGGCCGAGCCGGTGGCGTCCTGCTCGACGCAGACCAGCACCGGCACGCCGCGGCCGGCCTCGAACTCGCGGCGCACGGTGTGCCCGGGGCCCTTGGGCGCCACCATGATGACGTCGATGTCCGCGGCGGGCTTGATGTAGCCGAAGTGGATGTTGAAGCCATGGGAGAACAGCAGCGCCGAGCCCGCGGTGATGTGCGGCTCGATCTCGGAGGTGTAGAGCTCGGCCTGCACCTGGTCGGGCGCCAGCACCACGACGACGTCGGCCCAGGCCACGGCCTCGGCGATCGGCTGGACGGGCAGGCCGGCCTCCTCGGCCTTGGCCACGGAGGACGAGCCCTCGCGCAGGCCCACCACCACCTCGACGCCGGAGTCGCGCAGGTTGAGGGCGTGGGCGTGGCCCTGCGAGCCGTAGCCGATGACGGCGACCTTCTTGGACTGGATGATGGACAGGTCGGCGTCGTCGTTGTAGAACTTCTCAGCTGCCATGGTTGCTTCTCACTTCTCCTTGAGTTGATCGGTCATGGATCGCGGGCCCCGGGTGATGGCGACGGTACCGGACTGAACGATCTCCTTGACGCCGTAGGGCTGGAGGGCGGTCAGCAGCGCCCTGATCTTGGACTCCGAGCCGATGGTCTCGATGACCACGGAGGTGGGGGCGACATCGACCACATGTGCCCGGAACAGGTCGACGATCTGAAGCACGGCGGTGCGGTTGGAGTCGTCGGCGCGGACCTTGATGAGGTAGAGCTCGCGCTCCACGGAGGTGGCCGGGTCGAGCTCGACGATCTTGAGCACGTTGACCAGCTTGTTGAGCTGCTTGACCACCTGCTCCATGGCCAGGCCATCGGCCTCGGCGATCACCGTGATCCGGGAGATGTCCTCCCGCTCGGTGGGGCCCACCGCCAGGGAGTGGATGTTGAAGCCGCGGCGGGTGAACAGGGCCGAGACGCGCGTGAGCACGCCCGGCTTGTTCTCCACCAGGACGGACAGTGTGTGCGTGTGGCTCACCTATCTCACTCCTCTTCCCATTGGGGGCTCATGCCCCGGGCGTGCTGGATCTCGTCATTGGACACCCCGGCGGCGACCATCGGCCACACCTGCGCGTCGGCCGAGACGATGAAGTCGACGACGACGGGGCGGTCGTTGATGGCATTGGCCTGGGCGATGACCTCATCGAGCTCCTCCAGGCGCTCGCATCGCAGGGCGGCGGCCCCGTAGGCCTTCGCCATGGTGACGAAGTCGGGGATGCGCACCGTGTCCGCCCCGGTGTGCAGATCGGTGTTGGAGTAGCGCTCCTCGTAGAACAGGGTCTGCCATTGGCGCACCATGCCCAGGGAGGAGTTGTTGATGATGGCCACCTTGATGGGGATGCCGTTGAGGGTGCAGGTGGCCAGCTCCTGATTGGTCATCTGGAAGCAGCCGTCGCCGTCGATGAGCCACACCGGCCGATCGGGGCGGGCCTGCTTGGCGCCCATGGCCGCGGGCACGCCGTAACCCATGGTTCCCGCGCCCGCGGATGTCAGCCAGGTGTGCCGCTGGTGGAAGTCGAGGTAGTGGGCGGCCCACATCTGGTGCTGGCCCACGCCGGTGACCCAGATGGTGTCCGGGCTGGCGGCCCTGCTCAGGTGGGTGATGACCTCCTGGGGCTGGAGCAGGCCGTCATCGGTGTCCGTCCAGTCCGTGGGGTAGGTGGCTCGCACACGGGCGATCTCGGCGTGCCAGGCGGAGGTGTCGGCCGGCCCGTTGTCGGCGGTCGCCGTGCGGTAGGCCCGGGTCAGGGCGGGGACCACCTCGGCCAGGTCGCCGACGATGGGCACGTCAGCGGTGCGGATCTTGGAGATCTCGGCCGGATCGACGTCGACGTGGATGACCGAGGCCCGGGTGGCGAAGGTCGAGGGCTTGCCGGTGACGCGGTCGTCGAAGCGGGCGCCCAGGCACACCAGGAGGTCGCTGCGCTGGAGCGCCCCCACGGCGGCGACCGTTCCGTGCATGCCCGGCATGCCCAGGTTGAGCGGGTGGTCCGAGGGCATGACGTCCAGTGCCGTCAGCGTGGTGACGAAGGGGGCGCCGATGAGCTCGATGAGCTCGGCGAGGTCCGCGGCTCCCACCCCGGCGCGGTTGAGGCCGCCCCCCAGGTAGAGCACGGGGCGCTCGGCGGAGGCGATGGCCTCGGCGGCCTGCGCCAGGCGGCGGGGGTTGGGCCTGCCCGGCAGGTGGTAGCCGGGGAGGTCCATGGCCGGAGGCCAGGAGAACTGCGTGCCGCCCTCCAGGGCATCCTTGGAGATGTCGATGAGCACCGGGCCCGGACGGCCGGTGGAGGCCAGGTGGTAGGCCTCGGCCACCCGCGGCACGATGTCATCGGCGCTGGTGACCAGGAAGGAGTGCTTGACGAAGGGCATCGTCACGCCCAGGATGTCGGCCTCCTGGAAGGCGTCGGTGCCGATGGCCCGGCTGTTGACCTGGCCGGTGATGGCCACCATGGGCACGGAGTCCATGTGCGCATCGGACAAAGCGGTGACCAGGTTCGTCGCACCGGGGCCGGAGGTGGCCACGCACAGGCCCGGCTTGCCCGTCACCATGGCATAGCCCTGGGCCGCATGCCCGGCGCCCTGCTCATGGCGCACCAGGATGTGCCGGATGCGCTCACTGGCCAGAAGCGGATCGTAGAAGGGGAGAATGGCTCCTCCGGGCATGCCGAAGATATCGGTGACCCCCAACTCCTCCAAGGACCGCACAAGGGCCTGGGCTCCGGTCATCACCTGCCGGTCCTGGCCTGAGGGAGCGTCCTTGCGCGTCATCGCTCGCCCTCCTGTTCTTCGTGCTGATCCCAGCTCTCTGCCGGGTAGAAGAACGGTAAGGCAGGTCATGGGCCGAGTCACATCAGGGCGCTTGTGATCTCACATCGTGGGACCACGTGCTGCGCTGGAAGCGGGCCGCCGCTCCTTCGGGCCCGTCTCCGGGGCCCGCCCCGGGCCTGTCGGAGCAGCGCTCATCCGGGCTCCTCACCACCCGGCCCACCCCGGCCCTTGGTCCAAGGCACCCGCATGACGAGATGACACAATGACCTAGTCTGATGGAGGCCATTCGGTGCTCACCGATCGTCACCGGCCTCCCATCCTGGCTCGACGCCCGCCCTAGCGGCAGCGGCATGACGAAAGGCGGCACGCCCCTGTGGTGACCACGGTCCTTGAACATCTGTCCGAGAACTCCGTTCTCACCCTGTTCCTGCTCATCGGCCTGGGCATGCTGCTGGGGCATGTCAAGGTCAAGGGGGTGAGCCTGGGCGCGGCCGCGGTCCTCTTCGCCGGGATCGGCCTGGCCGCCGTGGGCACGGCCCACGGCACGGAGATCGAGGTTCCCCATGAGATCGGCATCCTGGGCCTGGCGATCTTCACCTTCGCCATCGGCATCCAGTCCGGGCCGAACTTCTTCCACGTGCTGCGCACCGCCGCGGGGCCCTTGAGCCTGCTGCTGGTCCTGCTCCTGGTCGGAGCCGGCGCCGGGGTGGCGGTGGGCCGCGCCCTGGGCATGGACAGCGCCCTCATCGCCGGCACCTTCGCGGGGGCCATCACCAACACCCCGGCGCTGGCCGCCGCCGGCAATGCCGCGGTCACGGCGGGAAATCCCGACGGGGCCGCCGTGGCCACGGTGGGCTACGCCGTGGCCTACCTCTACGGGGTCATCGGCATGCTCTTCTTCTGCCTGCTCGCCCTGCGCTACCGCCGCAGTGACAAGGACACGCCCTCCCCGCTGATCAACCGCACCATCCGCGTCGAGCGCGAGGACGGTCCCGTCATCGCCGACATCATCGAGAAGATCTCCGGGGAGCTGAAGTTCTCCCGCCTCCGGCGCGGTGAGACCGGCCCGATCATGCGGCCCACCAATGAGGACCGCCTGTTCAAGGACGACCTGGTCACCGTGGTGGGCACCCAGGAGGCGGTCAAGCAGGTCATCAGCGCGGTGGGCCACGGCTCCTCCCACTCCCTCATCGAGGACCGCAAGTACCTGGACTTCCGCCGCATCACCGTCTCGGATCCCAAGCTGGCCGGGCGCACCGTCGCCGATCTGGACATCGACCGGCGCTTCGGGGCCACGATCTCGCGCGTCAGGCGCGGGGACGTGGACATGGTCGGCTCACCGGAACTGGTCCTCCAGCAGGGCGACCGCGTGCGCGTGGTGGCTCCCACCGGCCGCATGAAGGAGGTCTCGGCCTACTTCGGGGACTCGGCTCGAGGGCTGTCCTCCATCAACCCTGTGGCCCTGGGCCTGGGGATGGCACTGGGCATCGTCATCGGCGAGTGGCGGTTCCTGACACCCACGGGGGCGACCTTCTCCATCGGCTCAGCGGCCGGCACCCTGCTCGTGGGGCTCGTCTTCGGCAAGATCGGCCGGATCAAGGGCTTCGTGACAGCCATGCCCTTCACTGCGACGGCAGTGATCGCGGAGTTCGGGCTGCTGGTGTTCCTGGCCCGTGCGGGTGTGACCGCCGGCGGCCAGATCGCCGAGGCCTTCACCGGTGGGGACTGGTGGAAGATCCTGGTCACCGGTTTCGTCATCACCACGATCGTGGGTCTGGGCCTGTACGCCTCGATGCGGTGGATCGTCAAGATGGGCGGCACCCGCCTGGCGGGGCTCATCGGAGGCGCGCAGACGCAGCCGGCCGTGCTGGCCTTCGCCAATGAGCGCACCGGTGCCGACCCCCGCGTCGCCCTGGGCTATGCGATGGTCTACCCGGTGGCCATGATCGTCAAGATCTTCCTGGCCCAGATCCTGGGCGGACTGTAGGACGACGAGGGCCGGTCCCGGCGGCGCGCACGACGTCAGCGACCGGGGGCTGTCTCGGCCGCTGTGCCGCGCGCCTGGGGTCTCCTGTGCCCGGGCAGGGCGGAGGTGGGCACGTCGTGGCGCCAGTTGCGGTCGGTGAGGATGCGTGCCAGAGCCAGGCCCACGCCGATGGCGGTGATGACGAAGAAAACCTCCACGAGGTTCTCCATGGCCGTGTCGATGGCCACTGTCGGATCGGAGCCGTGCTCGTTGAGTGCGGAGACGGCGCGGTAGAAGGGCACTCCTGGGATCATGATGACCACTGCCGGCACGGAGAGGGCCACGCGGGAGTGGGAGGCGCGCGCCACGAAGAGCTGGGCCATGAGGCCGATGACGGTGGCGGCCAGGCCCACGGCGAGCTGCCAGGGGATGCCGAGCTCATCGATGAGCAGGAGCCTGCCGGTGTTGGCGAGGGCTCCGATGATGGCGGACAGCAGGCAGGCGCGGGCCGGAGCGTTGAAGAGGATGGCGAAGCCGTAGGCGGCGACGAAGGAGCACAGGAGCCGCAGCGAGTAGAGCAGGGCACCGGTGGGGGCGGCGGTGCTGGTGGCCTCGATCTGCCAGTGGAAGGCGTGGGTCACGCTCCACACCGCCACGCCGGCGGAGGTCATCACCATGACCACATAGGCGAAGCGCGACAGCGCTGAGGAGAAGTCCTGGCGCACGAGGTCGAGCATGGCGGTGACCATGGGGAAGCCGGGGATGAGGAAGAGGATGGCGGAGATGATGCCGCCCTGATGGTTGCCCGGTGCCAGGCCGCTCAGCCGCAGCAGGGCGATGAGGCCCATGTACAGCGCCGAGGATGCCAGGCCGCACAGGAGCCAGGTGAGGAAGTGCTGGTAGTGGCGCAGCAGCAGGCTCCGTCGCAGGTACTGGCCCGCCGCGGCCGCGATGAGCACGCACAGGCACTCGGGCCAGCCCCCGGCGTTGAGGAAGCAGAATCCGGCACAGGCCACGCCGGAGGCGAGGGCGTTGATCGGAGCCGGGTACAGGCCGTGCATGGTCTCGACCTCGTCGAGCTTGGCGTTGAGGTGCTCAGCGCTCTCGTGCTCGCGCAGGTCGTGGACGATGCGGCGCAGCCGCTCCAGCCGGGCGACGTTGACCCCGCCTCGGCGGATCTCGGCGGTCTCGGTGCGGAAGCGCTGCCCGGCGTAGGAGGAGGTGACGATCTCGGTCATGGTCACGGTCGCCTCATGGCGGTCGATGCCGAGGGCGGCCGCGGCACGGGCCATGGAGGACTTCACCCGGTAGGAGCCCGCCCCGGCGGCCAGCATGAGGCGGCCCAGCCGCAGGACCACCCCTGAGCGCAGCATGAGAGACTCGCCCTCGCTGTGCCCTGCGGCCGCATCGGCAGCCAGTGCCGCGGGAGCGGAGACCGTATCCTCCCCACGAGCATTCACAGTGTCGATCTCATCGAGCGCGCTTGGGGCTCCGTCTCCATCGGAAGCGGGGAGCTCCACGCGAGTTCGAGCATGTCCGGGGTCGTCTTGGCGGCGGGTCACCCCGCAATAGTGCTCCTCCCCGCCGGGGAGAACGGCCATGATGCACATAGTGGGTCTCTTGGGGCCGCATGCTGAGATAGTTGGCAGGCGGGGGGTGGAGGTGGTGGGGGGGAGGGGGGTGTGTGGCTGGTGGTATGTGGCGCGGCCCCGCACGTTCCTCCTTGTTGTGGGGGGTGTGGGGGGCCGCGGGTG
>NZ_JAGFOU010000011.1 GCF_017592395.1 Actinomyces bowdenii | reverse complement strand
GGATTCCGCAACCTCACCAACTACACCACCCGCAGCCTCATCCACGCCGGACGACTCAAGGACCACCTCGCAACCACCTAAAAGCGCCGATAAGCCCCACCTACCACACCCTCAAACACGAAGAGCCAGATTGTCTTTAGCAATCCGATTCTCTCAGATCAACGAGCCGTCACCCACCCGGCACACCGAACCCAACATTCCCAGAACGCGCCCCTGAATAACCTTCAATGCCTGGGTGGAGTCCTTCATTGCCGCGCTCAAGAACGAGAGGATCTATCAAATGTTCTATCCCAACCAAGCCAAGTCTATCCGAGATAGTTCCTCTTGGATTGAGTAGGAACGCAATCGCAAACACCTTCGCTTAATTCCTGGGTGTCACACGCCAACCGAAGCTGAAAAAGCGCTTGACAACACCACGCAAATAGCCTGAAGCCAGGAAATTGACCCGCTCACAAAACACCAAGCAGTCCGTCTCCGATTACCGCCACCGCCTGAAAAGCTCTTCGACATCACCATAACCATCGAACTCGAGCTCTACAGAACATTCTGCAACCCACATGAATAACATTCTCACTCGAAACCGAGACTCATAGAACTCTAGATAACTTCATTAGTCTGCCAGACAAGAACATTTGCATGGTTTCTCCATGCCAGTTGCCCTTGTGGCGGGCTCAGTGAAACCGAGTTCCCCATACCGGAGTGGAGTATCGAGGATACGCGCGATAATGACCTGTCCTCAGGATTGTCTTCGACACAAATGTTGTAGTAGAGACTAGTGCGGCTCTCATCGTGAGGAAGAAAAATAATTACTTTGCCGGATGCCGCTACGGCCCGCACGCCCACCTGCCAAGGATCAGCCGGTCAGGTAGGCCGCCAAGCGCCGGCCGGTGAGAGTGGAGCCCTCGGCCACAAGATCGGCGGGAGTGCCGGAGCCCGGGCCCAGGTCGATGATCCCATCCACGTAAGATATGACCGCCTGGTGGTGCTCGATGACCACGACGACGCGCCCGTGATACCACCTTGGCATCATATGAAGTATTGTTCGGGGCATGGCGATGACACTTCGACTGACCGAGGATGATGAGCGGATCCTGACGCTCCTCGCCGACACGCAGGGCATCAGTCGTCAGGAGGCGACAGTTCGCGCCATCCGCGAGGCGGCAGAGCGTCGTGGCCACGAGAGTACGGTCAGCGAGTCCTCCGCCCGTGTTCGTGTCCGGTATGCCGACCTCCTCGACCGGCTGGGGAGATGACGGAGTTCCTATCCCGGGCTTGAGGACAAGGCGGCCGCTCTGCTCGAATCACTGGTTCGCAATCATTCCCTGGTTGACGGGAACAAGCGCCTCGGGTGGTTGGCGACCCTCGTATTCCTCGACATCAACGGCCGACGGATCGATGCTCCCGACGATGAGGCCTACGAGCTCGTCATCGCCGTGGCCACGGGGGAGTGGGACGTGGAGCGCACCGCCGCGTTACTGCGGCAGTGGCAGGAGGGCCCGCGGGCGGACCGATGATGAACGAATGGATCATGATGGAGGGAGGCGCGTTGAGCAGCAGGCCCGACGACGAGTTCCTCGAGGCGCCGGGGGCCACGCCATTGAGGCGCCTGCGGGTATCGGACGGCCCGGCGGTCCTTGAAGCCTTCAGGTCTGATGCCGAGATGTCCCGCCAGGGGACGGTGCGCACGATCGAGGAGGCCCGCACTTATGTCACACGCCTCCTGGAGGATCCGCAGGCGCAGCAGGCCTGGGCCGTCACCGATGATGACGACCGGCTCATCGGCCTCATCGGCCTGAGCATCGACCAGGCCAACCTCACCGGCTGGTTCTGGTACTGGATGCACGCCGAGCACCGGGGCCAGGGCCTGACCGGCCGCGCCGCGGCCGCCGTCGCCGCCTGGGCGCTCGACCCGGCAGGAGGCGGCCTGGAGCGCCTGGAGCTCGGCCACCGGGCCAACAACCCGGCCTCCGCAGCCGTGGCGCGCGCCGCCGGCTTCATCCAGGAGGGCCTGGAGCGCGGCAAGTTCCTCATCGGCGGCCAGCGCATCGACGTCCTGACCTACGGGCGCCTGCGCTCAGACCCGCCTCCAGCACCCCGCACGTAGGCAGCGGCGCCGCTCCCACGGCGCACCGCGCCTCACCGCGATCCGATAATGCACATTATGTCATTCCAGAGGCAGGGCCGTGCTCACCCGCTGATCGGCCGCCCTCCCCGTCGAGCGCAGGCCCACCATGTATGCTCGCAGCAGCGGTGTTCCCGGGGATGCGGGCCACCAGCAGCGCCCACTCGAGGAGTAACCGCCTATGTTCCTGGCTCTGCGCGAGATCCGACATGAGCCGATGCGCTTCGGGCTCATCGTCGCGGTCATCGCACTCGTGGCCTATCTGACCTTCTTCCTGGCCTCCCTCGCCTCAGGCCTGGCACAGTCCTATCGGGCGGCCATCGACGGCTGGGACGCGGGAAGCATCATCCTGACCGACGCCTCCAACGAGAGCATCTCGGCCTCAAGGCTCACCCCGGAGCAGGTCTCAGCCGCCCAGGGCCTGGCGGAGCGGGCCGGGGCCTCGGCCGATCCCCTCATCTCGGTGGCAGCCGTGGCGCAGGCCTCCGACCTGCGCGATGAGGCCGGCGATCCACTGCGCGTCGATGTCTTCGCCTTCGGCATCGACCCGGCCGGCGGCCTGGCCCCCACCGTGACCTCGGGCTCGCCGATCTCCGACCCCGCGCGGGAGATCCTGGTCGACGACACCCTCACCGCGGAGGGCCTGGCCGTGGGCGACACGGTGACCCTGCTGGGATCGGACCACGAGTGGACGATCGCCGGGCTGACTCATGACACCACCTTCCAGGCCGCCCCCGTCATCACCGTCGATGCCCAGGCGCTGCAGAGCCATGCGCCCAGCAGCCTGTCCCCCGCGGTCTCGGCCGTCGTGGTCGATGCCGACCTGTCCGGGAGCACGTCCACCGCGGAGGGCGCCACCCGGGCCGAGCTGCAGCTGCTCAGCACCGAGGAGTTCATCAGGACCCTGCCCGGCTACTCGGCCCAGGTGCTGACCTTCAGCCTCATGATCGGCTCGCTGGTCCTCATCGCCTCGCTCGTGCTGGGGATCTTCCTCTACGTGCTCACCCTGCAGAAGCGCCCGGTCCTGGGCATCCTCAAGGCCCGTGGAGTGCCCACGGCCTATCTCATCCACTCGGGAGGCGCCCAGACCACGATTCTGGCCTCGACCGGGGTCGCCGTCGGCATGGCGGCGACCCATCTGACCTCCCTGGTCCTTCCCACTGCCGTGCCCTTCCGCTTCTCCCCCCAGTTGGATGCGGCGATCACTGCCGCCTTCATCGTGGTCTCAGTCATCGGAGGCCTGATCTCGGTGCGCGTCGTGACGCGGATCGACCCCGTGGAGGCGATCGCATGACCAGCCAGACGTCCGCCCTGGCCCTCAACGGGGTCTCCCGGGACTACCAGGTGGGCGGGGAGACGATCCATGCCCTGCGCAGTACCGATCTGGAGCTCGCCGCCGGACAGCTCGTGGGCATCCTCGGTCCCTCGGGCTCGGGGAAGTCGACACTGCTGACCATCATGGGCGGCCTGCGCACCCCCTCCACGGGAACGGTCACCATCGGGGGCGAGCCCTTCTCCGAGCTGCCGGAGCGCGCGCGTGCGCGCCTGCGCCGCAAGCACCTGGGCTTCGTCCTGCAGGCCTCCGGGCTCGTGCCCTTCCTGACGCTGCTGGACCAGTTCGCGCTCTACGACAGGGTGGTCAGGCGCCGGGGCGACAAGGCCCGCCGTGATCACCTCCTCGAGGCACTGGACCTGGGCCACCGCACGCGCTCCTACCCGGAGGGGCTGTCCGGGGGCGAGCGCCAGCGCGCGGCCATCGCAGTGGCCCTCTACCACGACCCGGACATCATCCTGGCCGATGAGCCGACCGCCTCCCTGGACAGCGCCCGCGCCCAGGAGGTGGCGCGCCTGCTGGCCGAGCAGACCCATGAGCAGGGCAAGGCCACGGTCATGGTCACCCACGACGAGCGGCTCCTGCCCGTGTGTGACACGGTCCTGGTCATGCACGACGGCGAGCTCCGCGAGTCCGCCTCCCACCGCGCGGATCACGAGCCGGCCTCGACCGCCCAGGACGGGTGATGGCGCGGGCCCCCGCGGGCCCGCGCCATCACCCGCCGGGCAACCAGCAGCGCTGCCGCCGGGTCAGGCTCCCAGATCCGCCCCGTTGGATGCGATGAGCTCGCTGTACCAGTGGAAGGAGCGCTTGCGCCGCCGCTCCATCGTCCAGGCCGACCTCGAAGCGGTTGTTCACCAGCTCGACGGCGCGCCTTCCCACGAGGAACTCATCCCGGTAGAAGCGCTGCACCTCCTGGAGCATCATGTTCTTGATCCCGAACCCCTGCCGCTCCTTGTGCACCGCAATGCTGATGTGGTCGGCGAGCGGCGCGATGATACTCGCGCTGATGTCCACCGGGATGGCCTCCCGCGCGTCAGCGAATATCTGCTCGGCGATCTCCAGGTACTCCGCCGGGGCGGGAGCCCCCGACCAGCCGGGAAGAGGCGGGATCGAGCCCTCCTTGAGCACATAGACGCGCTCGACTCGCTGCATGTCGACAGCACCGTCGACGGTGAGCTCGAAGCCGAGGCCGCGCCCGAACAGGACATGCTCCTCCCCCTGCTCGTCAACAGCGACCACGACATTGTTGTTCAGCCGCTTGCGATATCGCACCGCCTGCTCCTCGATCATGAGAAAGACCTGCTACCCACATCGCGCCCATGAAGGACGGTGATGCGGATAACAGGTCAAGCTTGCCTGGGCAATAACTATCCTAGTCATCCCTATACGGTTGTGGCGCCGAGTGTAACATACTGGACACATCCAGGTCAAGGGTGCCGCTGGGAGCCCACCTCCGCGGCGCGCCTCAGGACTAGGGTGGGCCTCATGCCCTCCATCCCGCACTCGGCCGATCCGCTGACCGCGGTCTTCCTGGGCGACTCCTCGACCACGGGATGGCGCTCCGTGAGCCACCCGCGTCAGCGGTGGACCTCCCTGGTCTGCGAGCACAATCGCTGGCGGGAGGTCAACCTCGCGGTCGACGGGCTGGGCTACTTCGCCCGCAGGGGCGGCCGCCTCCCGGGAGGCGGCCGAGCCCCCTCGTGCCGGGACACCGCCTGGCTCGAGGCCGTCCTGCGCACCGAGCCGGATCTGGTCACCGTGGGCCTGGGCCTCAACGACGCCGCCTTCCTGCCCTCCCAGGGCGAGCTGGTGGAGCAGGCCATCGCTCATGACCTGGACTTCCTGTCCAGTCGACTGCCCGGCACGCAGGTGGTCATCGCCCCCTACTTCCCCACCATCACCGCCGGCCCCCGGTTCCAGGCCATCCGGCGCATGATCCACGAGCACGCCACCGCCATGGGCCTGGCCTCCACCGACGCCCTCATCATGGCCATCGGCGGTGATGAGGACAAGCTCTGCCTCGATGCCATCCACCCCAATGACCAGGGGCATGCGGCCATGGCCCGCAGCATGCTCCCGGTGTACGCCGACCTCCTCCCCCAGGACTGACAAAAGGCGCGTTCATGCAGGTCAGTTGGGTATTGAGCGCTGTGCGGCCTATGCTTCAGGGGACACGACCAGACACTCCGAGGAGCCCCCGTGCCCTTACCGCATGAACCGACCCTGGCCGATGTGGCCAGAGTCGCCGGAGTCTCCGTGACCACGGTCTCCCGTGTCCTCAACGACCGCGGCTACCTGTCACAGGAGACCCGGCGCCGGGTCGCGCAGGCCATCGCCGAGCTCAACTACCGGCCCAATCAGGTTGCCCGCGCCCTCCATGGCAAATCCACGCACTCCATCGGCCTCATCGTCCCCACCGTCGCCCTGCCCTTCTTCGGCGAGCTCGCCGAGAATGTGGAGGATGCTCTGGCCGAGCACGGCTACCGCATCCTGATATGCAACTCCATGGGCAAGGCGGACCGGGAGCGGGACTACCTCGACCTGCTGGTCTCCCACAGGGTCGATGGCATCATCTCCGGCGCCCACAACGACAGCATCGCCGAGTACTCCACGGTGCGCCTGCCCCTGGTCACGGTGGACCGCGATCTGTCCCACACCATCCCCAATGTCCGCTGCGACAACGAGAGGGGCGGGCGCCTGGCCACCCGGCACCTGCTGGATCGCGGCTCCCGCCACCCGGCGCTGCTGACCTCGCGCGCCGGCACCCACAATCTGCGCGAGGCGGGCTACCGCACCGTCCTGGCCGAGGCGGGCATCGCACCGGTCGTCCTCACCGTCGACTTCCACACCCCCGAGCACCTGCGCCCCGAGCTCATCGCCAAGCGGCTCAACGCGATGCCGCAGTCCGTGGACTCGGTCTTCGCCACTGACGACCTGTCCGCCGCCGCCGTCCTGGAGTGGGCCCGCGCCCGCGGCCTGGGCGTGCCCGAGGACTTCAAGGTCATCGGCTTCGATGGGACGGCAGCAGTCCACCGGGCCCTGCCGGGGCTGAGCACCATCCGCCAGCCGATCCGGGAGCTGGCGCATGACGCCGTCGCGATCCTGCTGGAGCAGATCCATTCCGGCGCCTCCAGGCAGGCCGGACGCGTCTCGGCCACTCCCCCGCCCCTGGGCGTCGAGCTCTTCGAGGGCCGGACCACCTGAGCCCGAGCGGGCCCGCACCGCCTCATCGCAGCACTGGGCCGGCACCCATGGAGGGCGCCGGCCCAGTGCCCTGCCGGACCGCCGGTCGTCTCGCGCCGGCCCGGCCGCTCGCGTGTCAGACGGCGCTGTCCTGCGCCTCGGCGGGCGCCTGGTCGCCATCACCGCCCTGGGGGGAGCCGGGCACGACGGCGTAGAGCGCATCGCCCCGGTGGATGGTGCCCGATCCCCTCTCCTCGACGCCCTCGTAGGCGGCGGCGTTGGACACCACGATCGGGGTGACGGTCTGGTAGCCCGCAGCGCCCACGGCCGCCCAGTCGACCTCCACCAGCGGCATGCCGCGCAGCACCTTGTCGCCCGCCTTGACCTTGGGGCTGAAGTGCTTGCCGTCGAGCTCGACGGTGTCCATGCCCACGTGGATGAGCAGCTCGACACCGCTGGCGGCGCGCAGGCCATAGGCGTGACCGGTGGGGAAGGCCACGAGGACCTCGCCGTCCACGGGTGAGACCACCGGGCCCTCGGAGGGCACCACGGCCATGCCCGGGCCGAGCATCCCCGAGGAGAAGGTCTGGTCCTCGACCTCGGACAGGGCGATGGCCCGGCCCTGGATCGGGGAGGTGATGGTGAAGTCCCGGGCCGCCTCGGCGGGCAGCTCGACGGCCTCGGCGTGCTCGACCATGGCCTCGGCCTCCAGGGCGGCCTCGTCGTCGTCATCGGCCTCACCGCCGGCCAGGGAGGCACGGCCCTTGGCCGAGCGGGCGTAGGCGAAGCAGGCGCTGAAGGCGAGGAGGAAGGTCAGCAGCTCCAGGATGAGGTAGGTGGGGATGTCCTCCGGGACGATGGAGACGAAGCCGACCAGGCCGGCAGCCCCCAGCGCCTGGGAGTGCACGTCCAGCAGGGCCACGAGGGCGCCGCCGATGGAGGCGGCCCCCATGCCGATGAAGAAGGGCCAGCGCAGGCGCAGGTTGACGCCGAAGATGGCGGGCTCGGTGATGCCGAAGACGGCCGAGGCCCCACCGGCGCCGGCCAGCGCCTTCATCTTGGCATCGCGGGTGTTGAAGAAGATCGCCAGGGCCACCGCGCCCTGGGCCACGTTGGCCATGGAGGCGATGGGGAAGATGAAGGAGCCCGGACCGCCGTTGCGCATCTGGTCGATGAGCGGAAGCTCGACGGCGGGGAAGGACTGGTGCAGGCCGGTGACCACGATCGGGGAGTAGACCAGGCCGAACAGGGCCCCGCCGACCGGGCCGAGGGTGTTGTAGGTCCAGGCCAGGCCCTCGGTGATCCAGTTGGACAGCTCGCGGGTGATCGGGCCGACGACGACGAAGGTGAGGAAGCCCGTGAGCAGGAGGGTGATGAGCGGGGTCAGCAGGAAGTCGGTGGTGCCCGAGAGCTTCTTGTGCAGCCGCTTCTCAATGGCCGACATGATCCAGGCCACGCAGATGACCGGGATGACCATGGCCTGGTACCCGATCTTGTCGACGCTCAGGCCGAACAGGTGCCAGACCTCGATCGTGCCCTCCGCCCTGGCCTGCTCGATGGTGTAGGCATTGGTCAGCTCGGTGGAGACCATGGCCGCGCCCATGGCGGCACCGAGGTAGACATTGCCCCCGAAGCGCTTGGCCGCGGAGAAGCCGACCAGGACCGGCAGGAAGGCGAAGGCCGCCGAGGAGATGAGGTTGATGAGGTTGGCGTAGTCCGTCAGCCAGGCCCACCGGGCCACCAGCGCCTGATCCCCGAAGAGCCCCTCGGCGGTCAGGACGTTGTTGATCGCCATCATCAGACCGCCGGCGATGAGGGCCGGCAGGATCGGCACGAAGATATCGGCGATGACCTTGATGAAGCGGGAGACGGGATTGCCGCTCTTGGCGGCGACCTGCTTGGCCTCGTCCTTGGAGACCTCCTTGACGCCCCCGGTGCTGATCATCTCGGCGAAGACGTGGTCCACGTCCCCGGGGCCGACGATGATCTGGAACATGCCGCCGGCGAGGAAGGTTCCCTTGAGGTCGGGATCCTTGTCCAGGGCCTTCTGGTCGACCTTGTCCAGGTCGGCCAGGACGAGGCGCAGGCGAGTCGCGCAGTGCGCCGCTGCATTGATGTTGTCGGCACCGCCGACGTAGGTGAGGACATCTTTCGCCACGCGGGCGTGATCCATGGCCACCCGGGGATCCTTTCTCCTTGATGCGGCCGCATGCATGGGGAGGCTTGGGAGAGCCCGAGGTCGAGATCCTCAACGGCTCCCGGCGGCCGCATCTATGTCAATCGATAATCACACTACCGCTGCGCTCCTCCGCCCGCAACCGATCGGGACGGATTGATGAGTGATCGCGGGTGCCCCGGCCGGGGCCGCCCCCGGTGCTGGCGCCCGTGGAGGGCCCAGCCGTCAGGGGCGCACGAGCACCGCACCGCCCGTGAGCCTGAGCCCGGGCCCCTGGCCGGCCCGCTCGCCGCGCTCCCCCACCAGCACTGAGGCCCCGGCCGACTCGTCGATGAAGCTGCGCAGGGTGAAGGCCAGGTCGCCGTCGCCGACGAAGATCTCGGTGATCGAGCGGTCGTGCAGGATCTCCAGGCGCGGGGCGCAGCCAGGCGGGAGGGTGACGGTGCGCTGAGCGCCGTGCTGGGTGTAGCGCGAGGTCGCGCGGCATACGTGCAGGCGGGAGCCGTCCAGGGTGATATCGATGTGGCACTGGGACGATCCGATGCGCACGCCCCAGGGGACCTGGTTGCCCGGCTCGGCCTGGAGCATGAGCTGCCAGCCGCGCTCCCCATCCAGCTCCACCACCGGGTGCGAGCCGGCCTCCAGGGGCCGCTCCACGAGCGCCGGGCGGGCGGCATCCGCGGGCAGGGCCAGGGCGGGGCGCTGGATGAGCCGCCCGCCGCGAAGGCTCAGCACCCGCGGGACGGTCAGGGCGTGCACCCAGCCCCCGCTCCCGCCGTCGGGCTCGATGGAGGGCTGGTCGTCCTGGGAGGCGTTGCCCGCCCAGCCGGTCAGCAGCACCGGCCCCGGCTCGCTGGGGCGGCGGGCGAAGACCTGCGGGGCGTAGAACTCGAAGCCCCGGTCGACCTCGTGGAACTCGCCGCGGCACTCGCGCAGCTCGGTGCCGACCAGGCGCCCCAGGGTGTAGACGCAGGGGAAGATGTTCTCGAAGCCCTCGCGCTGGGGGGCGATGCCCTGCGGGCACCAGATGAGCACGTCCCACCACTCGCCGGTCTCCTCATCCTCCAATCGGACGAGCCCCGGGCACTCCCACATGTAGCCGAAGGCGTCGAAGGCGCCCTCGGCCTGGGGGAAGGACAGCTCGCCCTCCAGCTCCCATGACAGCAGATCGGTGGAGCGGTAGAGCACGGCGGCGCCGGTCCCGTCCTGGCGCTGGGCCCCCACGGCCATGAGGTAGTGGCCCGGCCGCCGCGGGTCGCGGAAGACCTGGGGATCGCGGTAGTGGGCGGTGTAGCCCTGGGCATGCGTGGGGATGAGGGGGTTGCCGGGCCACTTCTCGAAGCCGCTCAGGTCGGCGCTGGTGACCAGGCACTGGCTGGCGGTGCGCTCACCGGTGCGCCCGTCCTTGAGATTGCCGGTGTAGAACAGCTGGTAGGGGGCTGCTGCCGGGGCGCCGCCGAGCTCCTCGCCCTCCAGCACGATGGCGTTGCCGGAGTAGGCCCCGGAGGCGTCGTAGGCGGAGTCGGGGATGATGGCCGGGTCGTGGTGCTCCCAGTGGGCCAGGTCCGTGGAGCTCGCATGCCCCCAGTAGACGAGCCTGCGCTGGGGGTGGAAGGGGCTGAACTGGTAGAAGACGTGGTAGGCGCCCCCATCGACCAGCAGGCCGTTGGGGTCGTTGAGGCGCCCCACGGGGGGGACGGCGTGGAAGCGGGGGTAGTCGGGGTCGTCAGCCGCCTGAGAGGAGGCGATCGCATCGAGGGCCAGGGCTTTGAGATCCTCAGTCACGAGCGGAGACTAGCAGCGCGGCCCCGCCCGGATCCGGCGATTGGCCCGATCGGTCGCGGCGGCCTCAGTGGAAGTAGGGAATGATGAGCCACAGGCCGTACAGGACGATGAGGCCCGCCAGCAGGAGGAAGAAGCCCGCCGCGACCTCCGCGGCGTGCAGCCCCTTGACCTCGTGGGTGGCGCGCTTGATGTGGACCTCGTCGAGCATGCGCGCCGCCAGTGAGGTGATGGCGATGATGAATGCCGTGCCCAGGACCGTCACCACCGTCACCAGGCCCAGGGAGGTCCAGTCGATGCTCATGCCACGCTCTCCTTGCTGTGCTCCTGCGCCGTCACGGCTGGCGCCGCGGCGGCCCCGCCCAGGCTCTCCATGCCCGCGCCCGGCCCCATCTCGTTGCGCTTGAGGACGACGACCTCATTGGAGTCGTTGACATTGGAGAAGTCCACCCGGTGCTGGTTGGCCTGCCTGATGATGGCCAGCGCGCCGAGGATGAGCATGACGATGACCAGGATCGTTCCGGCCACGCCGCCGCGCACGGCGATGAAGGAGGTCAGGGCCCCCACCAGGCCCGCGCAGGGCAGGGTGATGAGCCAGGCCAGGCCCATCTTGCCCGCGGTGCTCCACGAGACCTTCGTGCCCCGGCCGATGCCCGAGCCCAGGATCGAGCCGGTGCAGATGTGGGTGGTGGACAGCGCGAAGCCCAGGTGGGAGGAGGCCAGGATCGCCACGGTGGAGGAGGTCTCGGCGGCGAAGCCCTGCGGGGAGTCGATATGGACCAGGCCCTTGCCCATGGTGCGCATGATGCGCCAGCCCCCGGAGTAGGTGCCCAGGCCGATGGCCAGGCCTGCCGAGCCGATGACCCACCAGTGGGGGTTGGTGCCCGGCTCCTGGTAGCCGCCCGCCACCAGGGCCAGGGTGATGACGCCCATGGTCTTCTGCCCGTCGGAGGTGCCGTGGGCCAGGGCCACCATGGAGGCGGAGATGCGCTGGCCGTTGCGGAAGATGGACTGGGAGTAGCGGTCCGAGGGCCGGGCGATCCGGTAGGACAGGATGGTGGCCACCGCCGCCGCCAGGCCCGCCACGCAGGGGGCGATGAGGGCCGGCAGGATGATCTTGGAGACCACCGTGCCCCAGTGGACCCCCTCGACCCCGGCGGCCACCACCACCGCGCCGATGAGCCCGCCGAAGAGCGCATGGGACGAGGAGGAGGGCAGGCCGAAGAGCCAGGTCACCAGGTTCCACAGGATGGCCCCCGCCAGACCGGCGAAGATCATGGCGGGAGCCGCCTGGATGAGGGTGTCATCGAACATGCCGTGGGAGATGGTCTTGGCGACCTCGGTGGACAGGCAGGCGCCGATGACGTTGAGGACCGCGGCCACGAGGACCGCGCGCCGGGGCGTGAAGGCGCCCGTCGCCACGGAGGTGGCCATGGCGTTGGCCGAGTCGTGGAAACCGTTGGTGAAGTCGAAGACCAGAGCCGTCACAACGACGACGATCACGATGAAGAGAATGGTGCTCATGCCGTTCCCGTTGGGAGTGTGGGTGACCGGCCCCCGAGGGAGGCAGGGCGGCCCGGGCCGTGTGATCGCGACCCGACGACATTGTTACCAGCCCGGGGCCGCCATGGCGAATGGGCTCCAAGATGTCACTGACCGGTCACCAGCCGGACACCTTTCGGTCGCCCCCAGGTCACCTGGCCCGGCACCTCGCGCCTCCGGCGGCCGAGGGAGGCGAGTGGCACGGAAGAATTCTGAACAACAACGTGAGGATTCAGGCGGCCCGAATGCCTGACGAGCGCCGCGATCCGCACGATAGGGTCGGCCCATGGCAGCCGATGACAGCGGAACCTTCCTCAGCAGCACGCGCGATTCAGACACTGACACCGATATCGGCATCGACCTGGGGACGACCCGCACCGTCGTGGCCAGGGCCGATCGCGGCAACTACCCGGTCCTGGGCTTCACCGACGAGAACGGCGATGACCACGACTTCATCCCCTCCCTGACGGCCCTGCACGAGGGCTCCCTCGTCCACGGATTCGAGGCCCGCCGGGCCGCGCGCCAGGGGGCCCCGCTGCTGCGCAGCCTCAAGCGGCTGCTGGCCTCGCCCACGATCACCGCCTCCACGCCGGTGACCCTGGGCGACGAGACCTTCACCGTCCTGGAGGTGCTCACCGACTTCCTGCGCCACCTGCGCGCCCGTCTGGAGGAGGGGCGGATCGACGTCTCGCGCTGCCGCGCGGTCGTCGCCGTCCCGGCCCACGCCTACGGCGCCCAGCGCCTGCTGACCCTGGAGGCCTTCAAGGCCGCGGGCTTCCACGTGGCCGCCATGCTCAACGAGCCCAGCGCCGCGGGCTTCGAGTACACCCATCGCAAGGCCGCCACAGTCTCCTCGCGGCGCACCCGGGTGCTGGTCTACGACCTGGGCGGCGGCACCTTCGACACCTCCCTGGTCGATGTCGTGGGCACCTCCCACGAGGTCATCGCCTCCCACGGCCTGGGCGATCTGGGCGGAGACGACGTCGACCTGCTGGCGGCCTCGATGGTGCTCCAGCGCGCGGGCATCGCCGAGGAGGACCTGGGGGCCGCCGAGCTCGACGAGCTGCTCGAGCAGTGCCGCGACGCCAAGGAGCGGCTGACCCCTCAGAGCCGCCGCCTCGTGGTGGTCCTGCGCGGGCGGGACATCATCCTGCCCGTCGCCGAGCTCTACGAGGCCTGCACCCCGCTGGTGGAGCGATCCGTGACCACCATGGCTCCCCTGGTGGGACGGCTCGACGACGGCGCCCCGGACCTCACCGATATCGCGGGGGTCTACCTGGTGGGCGGCGCCTCGGGCCTGCCGCTGGTCCCCCGCATGCTGCGCGAGCGCTTCGGGCGCCGGGTGCACCGCTCCCCCTACCCCGGCGCCTCGACCGCCATCGGACTGGCCATCGCCGCGGACCGCACCGCCGCCTACGACCTGACCGACAGGCTCTCGCGCGGCTTCGGCGTCTTCCGCGAGGCCGACGCCGGCCAGCGCCTGATCTTCGACGCGATCCTGAGCCCGGACTCGATCCAGGCCTCCCCCGACGGCCGGGAGGGCACGGTGCTGACCCGCGAGTACGACGCGGCCCACAACGTGGCCTGGTTCCGCTACGTGGAGTGCGCGGGGGTCGACCAGTGCGGTGAGCCGCGCGGCGAGCTGGCCCCCTACCAGGACATCGTCTTCCCCTTGGAGGCGTCCCTGCGCGAGGTGGAGGACCTTCAGCAGGTGGTGGTGGAGCGGCGCGACCGCGGCCCGCGCATCCGGGAGCACTACCGCATCGATGAGACCGGCCTGGTGCGAGTGACGATCACGGACATGACCGACGGCTACAGCCGCCAGTACGTCCTGGGCCACCGCACCGCCTGATCGACTCGGCCCCTCCCGTCCCGGGGAGGTGGAGGTCCCGGGACGGGAGGGGCCGGGCAGTCTCACATGCTGCCCGGCCCTGAGGGGATGCGCGGATGCGGCTGCACCGCCTCGGCTCAGCCCACCTGCTGGCGCTTGGCGGCGCGGCGCTTGGCCAGCTCGTCCTCGACCACGTGGGCGCCGGCGTGCTCCACGGGCAGCTCGGCCAGGGAGCCCTCCACCTCGTGCCACACGCGGCCCACGGCGATGCCGAAGACGCCCTGCCCTCCGGCGACCAGATCGATGACCTCATCGGGCGAGGTGCACTCGTAGACCGAGGCCCCGTCGCTCATGAGGGTGATGGAGGCCAGGTCCTCCACGCCGCGGGCGTGCAGCGCTGCCACTGCTGTGCGGATCTGCTGCAGGGACACGCCGGTGTCCAGGAGGCGCTTGACGATCTTGAGCACCAGGATGTCCCGGAAGGAGTAGAGGCGCTGGGAGCCCGACCCGCGGGCCCCGCGGATGGAGGGCTCGACCAGGCCGGTGCGGGCCCAGTAGTCGAGTTGGCGGTAGGTGATGCCCGCGGCGCGGCAGGCCACCGGGCCGCGATAGCCGGAGTCGGCGTCGAGCTGCGGGAGCGGGTCACCGAACAGCATGCCCTGGACGCGCTGGGGCGCCGCAGCGGCACTGGCTTCATTCACGCTCACTGGCCTGCTCCTGTCGGGTCGGGAACGTCGCGACTCCTGCGCGACTGAGGCGGTGGTGGTCCGTGTTCGTCGACCACGCCCCCACGATAGGACCAGATGCCCCCGCACTCAACGAATGGCGCGCTGCGTTCGGGCAACGAATCGCCGATGAACCTCAAGGTGAGGTTGAGGCTTTCGGCGGCGCACCGCCCTTCGCCCGCCATGACGCCGATCCTGCGGCGCCGCACGAGGAGACGATCATGATGCATGTCACAGCGATTGTCACAGGAGTCTCATGCGTCCCGCGTGTCGCACCTCGGCTTCTGGATGGCCGCTCGTGCCAGCACGGCGTCAGCCGGATGGCCGGCCCGGCATCGGGCCCGCGTCAGTCCAGGGCCTCGACGGCGCGGTGCAGCAGGGCGGAGTGCAGCTCCGCCACGAGCTCGGCCAGCGCCCGGGCCGAGTCCTCCCCCGCGCTGCGGGAGCGCGAGCGCCTCGGGGCCACGGCCTGGTCGATGGCATCGGCCTCGCGCTCGGCCGCGGCCCGCACCGCGCGCAGGTTGCGCACGGGCAGGCCCCGCCGGCTGACCTCCAGGGCCAGGCGGACGGTGCGCGCGCTGCGCGAGGAGTACCGGCCGTGCGCATCGGGGCTGATGAGCCCGATGGCCACCATCTCCTCGATCTGCGCCTCGCTGGCCCCGCAGTGGGCCGTCAGCGACTCCAGGTCCATGAGGGCGCCATCGACGATGCGTCCATCGCGGGCCACCACGCGGGCGACCGGGGCGGGCGCGGGGGCCTGCTCATCGGCATCGAGCTGCGCCAGGCGCTGGCGGATGACGCTCAGCGGCAGGTAGTCGTCGCGCTGGGCCGACAGGGCGTAGCGCAGGCGCTCCAGGTCGGCCTGGGAGTAGCGCCGGTAGCCGTTGCCGACCCGATGGGGGGAGATGAGCCCCTCCCCCTCGAGGTAGCGGACCTTGGAGATCGACAGCGCGGGGAACTCCGCCTTGAGGGCGTCCACCACCTGGCCGATCTTCATCTTCGGCTCGCGGGAGATGCCGCGCGGCCAGGAGCCGGGGCCGCTGGGTCCGGCCGCCTGCGCGGGGGCGGCGGCCGCGGCGCGCCTCATGCGCGCGGAGGCCGCGCTCACTGCGCCGCAGTCCCCCGCTGGGGGCCCGGGTGGTAGGTCATCCGGTACTTGCCGATCTGCACCTCATCGCCCGGGCGCAGCGCCACCTGCTCCACCCGGGTGCGGTTGACGTAGGTGCCGTTGAGGGAGCCGGAGTCCCTCACCCCGTAACCGCCCTCGGGCAGCGCGGAGAAGACCGCGTGCTTGCGCGAGACCGTGACATCATCCAGGAAGATATCCGCCCTGGGGTGGCGGCCCACCGTCGTCTCCGCGGCATCCAGGAGGAACCGGGCCCCGGTGGTGGGCCCGTGGTGCACCAGCAGCAGCGCGGTGCCCGCAGGGAGAGCGGATATGGCCGCGGCGTCCTGCTGATTGAGCCCGACGATCGGCGCGGGGCCCGACATGCTGGCATCGACAGCCCCGAAGGTCTGAGTGGAGGAGGGATCCTGTTCGATCGGCCTGCTCGACATTCCTGCCCCTCTGGTCGTTGCGGCGCCTGGTGCGCCGCCTCAGGACCCACCATACCGCCCAATGCAATCCGGACGAGACCTGATGCGCGGCCTGTTCAAGCAGGAAATACCCGCGGACGGCGGGAGAGCGCCCCCCAGCCTCCTCGAGTGGAGGATTTCCCAGGCAAAGCACTGAATTCTTTTACAGAACATACAGAATACGTGTCTCCGGCCGGCCCGCCCTCCTACTGGCGGACGCGGGCCCTCAGTGCGCGCTCCAGGTCATCGGCGCAGGCCAGCACCAGGCGCCGCAGGGCGGCAGGGGCGCCCGGCCGTTCATCGAGCCAGGCGCGCACCGCCAGGGCGTCCGCCTGGTCCCCGCAGGCGGGGAACAGCCCACGCACCAGCCGGGTGGCGATCTCCTGGCTGCGCCCGGCCCACAGGCCCTCCAGGCCCTCCAGGTAGGCGGGGGTGGAGGAGGCCCGCAGATCGTGGTGGGCATCGACGCTGAAGGCGGCGATGAGGGCGTCGGCCTCCTCATTGCCCAGGGAGGCGTCCTGGAGCAGTCGGGAGAGGAGCTCCTCCTTGACCCGTGCGCTCGGGGCGCTGGAGGCGGCCTGGAGGTGGCGGTTGATGCCGCGGGCTCCCGGGTCGCGGCGCAACTGGTCCTGGAGCTCCTCGTCAGTGGCCTCGCCCAGGCGCGCCAGGGCGATGAGGCCGCGCCAGCGCAGGTCGTCGTCGAGCGCCAGCCCCTCGATCCCGCCCTCCAGCAGCCGCCGGATGCGAGCCGAGGCACGGCGGCAGGCGCCCTCACCTGCGGCGCGGCCCTGGCCCGCGGCCTGCAGCCAGGCGCGGGCCCTGACCAGCTGGGCGCCGCTCCCGGGCTCACTGGCCAGGAGCAGCCCCCAGGCCCGGTCCCCCAGGAGCGGCTCCAGGCACTCCGCGCGCCGGGCCGGATCGGTGTAGCGCATGGCCGCCTGGAGGGCCTGGGCCAGGACGGTGGCCAGAGTGGCGTCCCCGGTGGCGTCGTCGGCCTGGCTCAGGACGGCCCGGACGAAGCGCTGGGGCGCCAGTCGGGCGTCGCGCACGAGGTTGTGCAGCATCGACCACCACAGCGAGCGCGCCATGGGGTCCTTGAGCCGTGCGAGTCCTTCCAGGGCGCACTCCAGGGAGCCGGGATCGGGGCGCACGACGGCGTAGGTGAGGTCCTCGTCGTTGACCAGCACCATGTCGGGGGCCGGCAGGCCGGCCGCCTGGTCGACCACTGCGCTGGGGCCGTTCAACTCGACCGGCAGCCTGTGGGTGCGCACCAGCTCTCCCCCGCGCTCGGCGTACAGGCCCACCACGAGGGTGTGGGGCCGCAGGACCGCCTGCCCGGTGGTGGGGTCGATGCCCTCCTGGGTGAGGGTGAGGGAGGTGATGCGCCCGTCCTCCACGACGAGCTCGTCGCCGAGGATCGAGGGGCCGGCGGTGTGCAGCCAGGCCTCGGCCCAGGCCCCCATGTCTCTGCCGGAGGCGGTCGACAGCGAGCGCAGGAGGTCGGCGAGGCTGGCGTTGGCGAAGGCGTGCTCGGTGAACCAGGCGTTGGCGGCCGCCAGGAAGGCCTCCTGCCCCAGGTGCGCCACGAGCTGCTTGAGGACGGAGGCCCCCTTGGCGTAGGTGATCCCGTCGAAGGCCTGGCGGGCGGCCTCGGCATCCTCGACCCGGGCCACGATGGGGTGGGTGGTGGCGGGCCGGGAGTCCTCGAGGTAGGCCCAGGCCTTGCGCGAGGCGGCGAAGGAGGCCCAGGCGTCCTCATAGCCGGCGGCCTGCTCCTGGGCCCAGGTGCCCTGGTGGTCGGCGAAGGACTCCTTGAGCCAGGTGTCCTCCCACCAGCGGGGGGTCACCAGGTCGCCGAACCACATGTGGCACATCTCGTGCAGGATGGTGTTGGCGCGCGCCCCGCGCTGGGCGCGCGTGACCGGACCCTGGAAGAGGTGGGCCTCCTCGTTGAAGGTCACGCACCCGGGGTTCTCCATGGCGCCCAGGTTGTACTCGGGCACCAGGACCGAGTCGTAGGAGCCCCAGGGGTAGGGAGCCTGGCCGTAGACCCGGTCGTAGAAGTCCAGCCCCCTGATGGTCAGGCCCATCAGCTCCTCGGCGTCGAGGTGATGGGCGAGGCTGGCGCGGCAGGACCAGGACAGCGGCACGCTCAGCCCGGGATGCCCGGGGCTGTCCCACCGGCCCTCCACCCGGTGCCAGGGCCCGGCGGCCAGGGCGGTGAGATAGGAGGGCACGGGCCGGGTCGGGGTCATGAGCGTGCGGGTGCTGCGCCCGGCGCCCGTCCCCGCCGCGCCACGGGGACGCCCGCCGTCGCTGTCGGGGGCCGGCGTCCCGGGGCGGCCGTTGGACAGGACCGTCCAGTCCCGGGGGTGCTCCGCGCTGAGGCGGAAGACGGCCTTGAGATCGGGCTGGTCCATGCAGGGCCAGGCCCGGCGCGCATCGGAGGGCTCGAAGTGGGTGTAGAGGTAGGTGGCCCCATCGAGCGGGTCGTGGAAGCGGTGCAGGCCCTGCCCGGAGTTGGAGTAGCGGCCCCGGGCCCGCACGCGCACCCGGTGCCGGCCGGCGCCCAGTGCCGGCAGAGCGATGCGGGCCCCGTCCCACTGGGGCTCGATCTCCTGCCCATCGACCTCCAGACAGTGGACCGCCTCGCCCAGGAAGTCGACCCACAGGCCCCGCACCGCCCCGGGAGTGCGCAGGGCCAGCTCGGTGCTCACCTCGAAGCCCGTGGCCTGCCGGTCCGGGGCGCTGGTGAGGTCGATATCGACCGAGAGCCGCTCCACCTCCACGTGCTCGGAGCGCCACAGGGCCTCCTGACGGCTGAGGTTGGCGGGCTGGGCGGGGCGCGGCGGGGGCGGGCAGGTCATCTCAGGGCTTCTCTTCGGTGCGCCTTGGCGCGTGGCGGGGTCATCTGCCGGGTGCTCCCCGGGCTGCAGGGCCCGGGGAGCACCCGGATGGGGAGGTCAGTCCCACTTCTCCTCGGGGCGGTCCTCGGAGGCCCACAGGACGTGGTAGACGCCCTCGGGGTCATCAACGCGGTGGTAGGTGTGGGACCCGAAGAAGTCCCGCTGGCCCTGGATGAGGGCCGCCGGCAGCCGCTCGGCCCGCAGCTGGTCGAGGTAGGCCAGGGAGGAGGCGAAGGCCGGGGCCGGCACGCCCGCCAGGGCGGAGGTGGCCACGACCCGGCGCCAGGCGGGCAGCGCGGTGCTCAGGGCCGAGGACAGCGCCGGGGCGGCCAGCAGGCTCGGCAGCGCCGGATCCTGGGCGTAGGCGCGGGTGATGTCCTCCAGGAAGCGCGCCCGGATGATGCAGCCGGCCCGCCAGATGGTGGCCATGGCGCCCAGGTCGATATCCCAGCCGTAGCGCTGGGAGGCGGTGGCGATCTCGTCGAAGCCCTGGGCGTAGGCGGCGATCTTGGAGCCGTAGAGCGCCTGCTTGACCGAGTCGATGAAGTCCCGGCGCTCCTGGTCGCTCATGGGCGGCTGGTCGGCGGTGCCCGGGTCGATCTCGGCGGTGCGCACGGCGCTGCGGAGCCTGTCCGAGGAGGAGGCGGCGCGAGCGAAGGTGGCCTCGGCAATGGCGGGGACCGCCACGCCCAGGTCCAGGGCGGTCTGGGTGGTCCACACCCCGGTCCCCTTCTGGGAGGCGGCATCGACCACGACATCGACGAAGGGCCGCCCGGTGGCCGGATCGGTGCGCTCCAGGACCTCGGTGGTGACATCGATGAGGTAGGAGTCGAGCTCGGAGTCCTTCCAGTCGCGGAAGACCTCGGCGATCTGGGGCACGCTCAGACCGCCCACGCAGCGCAGCAGGTCGTAGGCCTCGGCGATGAGCTGCATGTCGGCGTACTCGATGCCGTTGTGCACCATCTTGACGAAGTGGCCGGCGCCGTCGGGGCCCACGTGGGTGCAGCAGGGCACGCCGTCGACCTTGGCGGAGATGGACTCGAGCATGGGGCCCAGGCGCCGGTAGGACTCGGCGGTGCCGCCGGGCATGATCGATGGGCCCAGCAGCGCCCCCTCCTCGCCGCCCGACACGCCCATGCCCACGAAGTGGATGCCGCGCTCGCGCAGGGCCTCCTCGCGGCGGCGGGTGTCGGTGTACAGGGTGTTGCCGGCGTCGACGATGATGTCGCCCGGCTCCATGAGATCGGCCAGCTGGGAGATGGCGGCCTCGGTTCCGGCGCCGGCCTGGACCATGATGATGGCCACGCGCGGCACCCGCAGGGCGGCCACGAAGTCCTTGAGCTCCTGGGCCGGGACGAAGTCGCCCTCCTGCCCGTGGCGCTCCATGAGCCGCTCGGTGCGCGCCAGCGTGCGGTTGAACACGGCCACGGAGTACCCGTTGCGGGCGAGGTTGCGGGCGAGGTTGGATCCCATCACCCCCAGCCCGTAGACGCCGAGGTCGGCTGAGGAGGCTTGCGGGGCGAATCCGCTCATGAGGGGCCTTTCCAGGTGTGCGGTCAGGTATGGGCCGGCCGGGGCCCGGGCCGCTGGAGCGCGCCGGGTCCCGGCCGGCGCCGGTTGCGCCCGACCCTACCGCGCCCGGCCCCCGGTCGGCCCGATCCGGCCCCGCCCCCTGGGAGGGCCGGATCGGCGCGGGAGTGCGGGACACCCGGTGCGGGGGCTGAGCGGGCCGACCGGAGCCACCGGGCCCGGCGGCTCCGCCGTGCGCGAACTCGCCGGGGCCGCCCCGCCTCCCGCCGGCCCGGCTCCCCGCCGTCTCCCGGGCACAGGGCGCGGCGCGGCGCCGCGCCCGCCCGGAGCCCCCTGCGCCGCGGTGGGCCCGAGCCCCTAGGATGGGCCCAGCGTCCCAGACAGGGCCGCTCCCCGAGTATCAGGAAGGCTCGCGTGCCCCACTCTCACCCCGCGCCCTCCCCCGCCGCCGAGCAGGGCTCGCCGGGGGTCAACCCGCTCCTGGACGGCCGTGACCTGCGGCTGCCGCGGATCGCCGACCCCTGCGTGCTGGTCATGTTCGGCATCACCGGGGACCTGGCGCGCCACAAATTGCTGCCCGCCATCTACGACCTGGCCAATCGTGGCCTGCTGTCCCCCAGCTTCTCCCTGGTGGGCGTGGGCCGTCGCCACTGGGGCGACGACGACATGCGCCACTACGTGGAGCAGGCCGCGCGCAGCGGCGCCCGCACCCCCTGGCGCCCCGCCATCTGGGAGCAGCTGGCCGCCGGCATGCGCTTCGTGGAGTTCGACTCCTTCGAGGACAACGCGGCCTACGAGGCCCTCGCCCGGGTGGTCGCCGAGCTCGACGAGTCCCGGGGCACGCTGGGCAACCGCGCCTTCTACCTGTCCATCCCCCCGGGCTGGTTCCCCGCGGTCACCGAGCGCATCGCCCGCTCGGGCCTGATGGATGATGCCGAGGGCTCCTGGCGCCGGGTGGTCATCGAGAAGCCCTTCGGGCACGACCGGGCCTCGGCCCGCGAGCTCGACGAGCTGGTGGGGCGCATCGTGCGCCCCGACGACGTCTTCCGGGTCGACCACTACCTGGGCAAGGAGACGGTCCAGAACATCCTGGCGCTGCGCTTCGCCAACACCATGTTCGAGCCCCTGTGGAACCAGCGCTATGTGGATCACGTTCAGATCACCATGGCCGAGGACATCGGCATCGGCACCCGCGCCGGCTACTACGACACCATTGGCTCGGCCCGTGATGTCATCCAGAACCACCTGCTGCAGCTGCTGGCCCTCACCGCCATGGAGGAGCCCACATCCATGGCGGCCGAGGCGGTGCGCGCGGAGAAGGAGAAGGTGCTGGCCGCCGTCGTCCTGGAGCGCGACGGCGTGCTGGACCTGGACCTGACCACGGCCCGGGGCCGCTACGGCTCCGGCTTCCAGGGCGGGCTGCCGGTGCGCGGCTACCTGGAGGAGAAGGGGGTGGCCCCGGACTCGCGCACGGAGACCTACGCGGCCCTGCGCCTGGAGATCGCCAACCGGCGCTGGGCCGGGGTGCCCTTCTACCTGCGGGCGGGCAAGCGCCTGGCCCGGCGGGTCACGGAGGTCGCGGTGGTCTTCAAGCAGCCGCCCTTCCTGCCCTTCACCAGCGCCGCGACCGCCGGCCTGGGGGCCAACACGATCGTCCTGCGCATCCAGCCCGACGAGGGCATCACGCTGCGCCTGGCCTCCAAGGTCCCCGGCACCCAGATGGAGCTGCGCGACGTGTCCATGGACTTCGGCTATGGCGCGAGCTTCAACGAGGAGTCCCCCGAGGCCTATGAGCGCCTCATCCTGGACGCCCTGCTGGGCGATGCCCCGCTGTTCCCCCATCAGCGGGAGGTGGACCTGTCCTGGAGGATCCTCGACCCTGTCATCGAGCACTGGGCGGCCTCGGGCGCCCCGCAGGACTACCGGCCCGGGTCCTGGGGACCCACCGGGGCCCACGAGCTGCTCGCCCGCGACGGCCGCTCCTGGAGGCGCTCATGATCACCCAGCTGTCCGCGACCACGACCTCCCGGATCGTCTCCGAGCTCCTGGAGCACTCCGGCAGCGCCGGGGCCTCACGGGTCCTGACCCTGGTCATCCCCACCGACGCCGAGGGCCTGGAGGATGCCCTGTGCGCCGCGCACGGGGCCAGCCGCGATCACCCGTGCCGGGTCGTCGCCGTCGTGCACCCGCCCGCCCCCGGCTCCGGGCGGGCCCATGAGGATGGGCAGGGGCATGACGAGGCCGATGCGGCGGGGCACCTCGACGCCGAGATCCGCGTGGGCCACGACGCCGGTGCCGGGGAGACCCTGGTGCTGCGCCCGTGGGGCCTGGCCGCCGAGCACACCGACACCCTCGTGGTGCCCTTCCTGCTGCCCGATGTCCCGGTGGTGGTCTGGTGGCCCACCGAGGCGCCCCCGGTGCCCTCCCAGGACCCCCTGGGCAGGCTGGGGACCACGCGCATCACCAACACCCCCGCCCAGCCCGATCCCGACCGCGCCCTGGAGGCACTGGCCCCGGTCTCGGTGCCCGGGGACATCGACCTGGCCTGGACCCGCATCACCCTGTGGCGGGCCATGGTCGTGACCACCCTGGACGCCGTGCTGCGCTCCGGAGGGGTCGAGGCGATCACCCTCAGCGGCGAGCCGGGCAACTCCTCGGTGAGCCTCATGGCCACCTGGCTGGGCCTGCGGCTGGGCGTGGGGGTGCGCCGTCTCGATGAGGACGGATTCCGCGGCATCGCCACCATCACCGCGCACACGGCCCAGGGCGACATCGTCATCGCCCGCCACGACCACGAGCGGGTGACGATCACGCGCCCCGGGGCCCAGCCCCGCGTGGTGACCATGGCGCGGCGCGAGCCGATCACCACCCTCAACGAGGAGCTGCGCCGCCTGACCCCGGACCTGGTCTACCACGAGGTCCTCACCGCCTTCAGCCGGGAGCGCGCCCATGGGCGGCACTAGCACCGCGGCCGGCCCCGCCCCCCATGGCGGCGGGGCCGCGGCGGCGGCCCGCATCGAGCGCGCGGCGGCCGCCCTGTCCGCGCCGGGCATCGTGGTGGCCCCCGACCTGGAGGATGCCTCACGGCGGGCGGCCCGGCGGACCGCCGAGATCCTGGAGCGGGCGGTCCTTCGCAACGGCGTGGCGCATCTGGCCCTCACCGGCGGCTCGGCGGGCGTGGCCCTGGCCGGCATGCTCTCCGAGCAGCTCGGTGCCCTGCCGGCCCCGGTCCTCGGCTCCATCCACCTGTGGTTCGGCGATGAGCGCTTCGTGCCCCTGGGCGATGAGCAGCGCAACGACCTGCTGGCCGCGCCCCTGATCGAGGCGGGTGTCCCCGAGTCCGCGGTGCACCGCCTGGCCGGCCCCGAGCAGGTGGCCGGCCTGGAGGAGGCCACCGCCCGCCTCGCCCGGGACCTGGCCGAGCACGGCCCCCGGGACGGCTCCTTCGACGTGGTCCACCTGGGGCTGGGCCCCGACGCCCATGTGTGCTCCCTGTTCCCCGCCCACCCCGCGGCGCTGAGCACCGGGGTCAGTGCCGTGGCCGTGGACCACTCCCCCAAGCCGCCGCCGCAGCGCTGCTCCCTGACCTTCGATGCCATCCACCGCTCCGGGGCGGTCATGGTGGTGGCCGGCGGCGCGGGCAAGGCCCGGGCCGTGGCCGCCTCCCTGGGCGCCCCCGATGCCGTGGCCGCTCCGGCCTCCTGCGCCCGTGGTCGCACGACCACCTGGTATCTCGATACCGCGGCGGCCGCGGGTGCGCCCTCCTGAGCGACCGGGCCGCGCCCGGCACCGCTGCCCGGCCCTGCGCGGGCCGCTGCTGCCCGCCCTGGTCCCGCTCCTGGCCGCGGCCCTGGCCTGCTGCCCCGCCCACGGGGCCGCCCAGGATCCTGGGGCGGCCGGCCCCTCGGCCCCGGCCGGGGCCGCCTGGGACGACCGGGGCGGCCTGGTCCTGGAGCCCCAGGAGGCGCTCGACGCCCTGGAGGCGCTGCCCGCCGACCTCCCCGCGCCCCAGTCCTGGGGGCAGGGAGGGTCGAGGAAGGGCTGGTTCGGCGAGGCCTGGGTGGATGTCGACGGCGATGGCTGCGATACCCGCAACGAGATCCTGGCCCGGGATCTGAGCCAGGCCGACTACTCCCGCTCCCCCGGCGCCCAGGGCCCGCAGGAGGCCCGCGGTGCGGGCGCCTCCGTCTGCCCGGATGCCACCGTGTGGTCGGGGACCCTCCAGGACCCCTACACGGGGGCCACCATCGCCTTCCAACGGGGGCAGGACACCTCTGCGGCCGTGCAGATCGACCATGTGGTTCCCCTGAACTACCTCTACGCCCACGGCGCCTGGTCCTGGCCCGAGCGCACGCGCCTCCTGGTGGCCAATGACCCCCTCAACCTGCTGGCGGTCGACGGCGATGCCAATGAGGCCAAGGGCGCCTGCGGCCCGGCGACCTGCCCCATGGGATCGAGCGAGACCGGCACCTGGCAGACGGCGGCGGGCCAGGGGTGGTGGCCGGCCAACCGGGAGTACCGCTGCCAGTACGCCCAGCGCTTCGTCTCGGTGGCCTCCGCCTATGGCCTGGGGCTGCCCCAGCCGGACAGGGACGCCCTGCGCTCCGCCCTGAGCGACTGCCTGGCCGGGGGCGATGGCACCACCTCCGTGCTGGAGGACGCCGCGGGCACGGCCCGGGAGGTCGGCTCCCGGATGGCCGGAAGCACCGTGTCCCTGGGCCTGGTGGCCCTGGGCGCCCTCATCCTGGGCTGGGGCCTCATCGCCCGGGGTGCTCGGGGCCGGCGGCGCGCCGGTGCGCGCAGGCGCCGCTCGGGGCGGCGCCGCTGAGCGACTTAGGATGGTGGCATGACGAGGTCACAGCGCTCACGCGGCGGGCAGGCGGCCCCCGGCGCGCCTGCCGGCTCCCCTCCCGCCGCCTCCACCGGAGGCGCTGAGGGCCCGGCCTCGGCGAGGATCGATGTGTGGCTGTGGAGCGTGCGCCAGGTCAAGTCCCGCTCGGCGGCCACGGCCGCCTGCCGGGCCGGGCATGTGCGCATCAATGGCGAGACGGTCAAGCCCGCCCACCGGGTGGCGGTCGGTGATGAGGTCCGACTGCGGGTCGATGGCTTCGATCGCTTCCTGCGGGTGGCGCGGATCCTGACCAAGCGGGTGGGCGCCCCGATCGCCCGCACCGCCTACACGGACTTCTCCCCGCCCCGGCCTTCGCCGCTGGATGCGCCCGCGGCGATCATCCGGGCTCGGGGCTCGGGCCGTCCCACGAAGAGGGAGCGCCGTCAGCTCGACGCCCTCATGGGCCGCCGCCCCTCCTGAGCCCCGCCTCTCCCCCGACCGGCGGCCGTTCACCGCATGCGGGCCAGCAGCTCGTGGATGGTGCGCAGCACGCCGTCCTCGGTGTTGGCCGGGGCGGTGTAGGCGGCCACCGCGTGGATGCCGGGGTGGGCGTTGCGCACGGCGAAGCCCAGCTCGGCGTGGTCGTACAGATCGAGGTCGTTGAGGTAGTCGCCGAAGACGGCGGTCTGGGCCGGGGTGATGCCCAGGCGCTTCTGGAGCGCGGCCAGGGCCCGGCCCTTGGAGGCGCCCGGGGACATCATGTCGGTCCAGTGCCTGCCCGAGACGACCGTCTGCACCCCGGGCACGGCGGCGGCCAGGGCCTGGGAGGTGCCCTCCTCGACGTCGGCGAAGTCGTAGACGGCGATCTTGATGACATCGCTCAGGGGCATGCCCATGAGGTCGTCGACCACCTCGAGGGCGGCGTAGTAGAGGGAGGCCTGATCCAGGAAGGCGGCGTCGCGCCTGTCGACATAGGCGCAGTGCTTGCAGGCCACGACGGCCCCGACGTCGTAGCCGTCCATGCGCAGGTCGCGCACGGTGGCCACAGCTGCGGCGGCCTCCTGCGCGCTGATGGTCTGGGAGTAGATCTCCTGCTCTCCCTGAACCACCAGGGTTCCGTTCTCGGCGATGACGGGGGCCTCGTCGATCTCGGGCCCCAGGACGGATCTCAGGTTGGCCAGCTGGCGCCCCGAGGCGGGGGCGAACAGGACCCCGGCGGCGCGCATCGCCGCCAGGCAGGGCACCAGTCCTGCCGGGGGCAGGCCCTGGCCATCCATGAGGGTTCCATCCATGTCGCTGACGACCAGGCGCAGGTCGATGGACTCGGGCAGGGGCGCGGCCAGCTCGGGCTCCAGGGGTGCGTGCTTCACCCCCCTATCCTCTCAGGTCCTGGCCCCTGGGGCGCCTGGCTCCCGGCCCCGGAGGCAGGACGCGGGTGCGCCCGGGGCCAGTAGCCCCGGGCGCACCCGCGTGGGGATGGCTGCGTCCTGCGCAGCGCCGTGTCCGCGTCCTGTCAGCTGTGGCGGCGGCGACGGGTCCACATGAGGAACAGCCCGGCTCCGATCAGCGCCTGGGCGATGAGGGCCGCGGCGATGCTGGTGCCCGTGTTGGCCAGAGTCGGGCCGCCGGGGGTGCTGCCGCCGGCGGTGACCACGGGCGCGCTGGCGCTGGCCGTGACCCCCGGGACTGAGGGGGCGCCCGCCGTCTGGGTGCTTGTGCTGGTGGTCTGCACCGTGGTGGAGGGCGCACTGGGGGCGGGCGCAGTCGTCTCCGTGGCCGGGGCACTGGGGGTTGCCGGCGGAGCGCTCTCAGTGGTGGGCGGGGCGGCCGGGGCCGAGGTGGAGGGCGTGGGGGCCGGCGCCGTGGTCGTCGGCGGGGCCGGCGGCTGCTGGCTCGTGGGCGGAGCCGGGGGCGTCGTCGTGTCCGGCGGGGTGGTGCCCGTGCTGCCACCGTTGCTGCCGCCCGTCTGGGTCAGCGAGGAGGTGTCCGAGTAGGCCGCGAAGTTCTGGGTGGCGTACCAGGAGCCCTTGGAGTCCAGGGCGAAGCCGATGCCGATGGCGTTGGCATCGGGGTCGACCATGTTCTTGTAGTGACCCGGGGAGTTGAGCCACAGCTCGAACATCATGGTGCCGACATCCGCGGTGGAGGAGGGCCCGCCGGTGGTGGCGATGTTCTCCGAGGCACCGCTCCAGCCCGCGGGGTAGGACTGGGAGAAGGAGGGGTTGTGCTCCAGGAATCCGCCGGCGGCCATCTGCTCGGTCCAGCCCTGGGCCACGTTGTCCAGCTCGACGAAGCGGGTGACCGGCTGGAGGCCCTGGCTCGCTCGCAGCTCGTTGACCTTGTCCAGCACCGTCTGGGCGTAGCCGGCGCCCTCAGCGGTGATGGCGGAGGGCCGGACCCCCACGGCGGCGGGCGGCTCGGCCTGGACCGCAACGGCGGGCGAGGCGAGGGCGAGCGGTGCGGCGGCCAGGACGGCGGCGGCGATAGCGCGCTTGATCATCATGGTTGTTCTCTCTTGCTCGGGGCACGGCATCGCGGAGGTGATCCCGGGAACTGGGGATCTGCGTCGATGCGCGGTGGGACCAGCAGTGGGCTGTGCGGCCCCCTGCCTCCAACGCGATGTACTCAACCACAACCATGGCGTCATCGGCGCGTGATCCGACCGTGACCTTTCTGACGCCGTCCTGTGACCCAAGGGGGTGACAGGTTGGGCTTCTCCTGGTAAGTGGCTCCATGCGGGGGCGCCGTTCCCTGTGATCCCGCTCCAGGCGCGCCCGGCCGGGGCCAGTGACCACAGCAGTCGATCAGCAGCCGCCTCAGCCGGCGCCCCGCGCGCCGTCCTGCCCCACGGCGCCGCCACCGGGCAGCGCGACCTTCGGCTTGGCCCAGGAACGGCCGCGGGTGTCCTTGAGGATGTCGTACTCGGCCTCGACATGGGGCTCGATGGCACTGTACTTGTCGTTGGGGGCCCCGATGACCAGCTGGAATCCCAGGCCCCGCCAGGCGCCGATGGCCCGCTGGGTGAAGCGGGCATCGGCCTTGATGAGGGCCTCGTCGAGGAAGACCACGGCGTAGCGGGGCCGGGCCGCATCGGCGTCGCCGAGCTGGTAGCGCAGGGCGGCCCCCACGATGAAGGCGATGAGCTCCTGGGACTCCCCTCCGGACTTCTCCCCGATGTGGTCGTACAGGGCGGCATGCTCCTTGGTGCGGGCGTGGACCTTCTCGGCACTGATGCGCACATGCGTGCGCACATCGATGAGGGTGGCGACATCGGGGGCATCACGGCGGATCCTGTCGATGAGCCGGGACATCCGCCCATAGGCCTGCTCGCGCTGGGCGTCGCTGCTGGCCGCATCGATGAGCCCGCGCACCTCCCGCAGCTCCCTGCGGAAGCGGCGCCGCACCTCGGACTGGTTCTCGTGCAGGCTGATCTGCAGCCGGTGGTCGTCGTCGTAGAAGGGCAGATCCTCCATGATCCGGTTGACCGGCGCGATGCGCTCCTGGATCTCCCTCCGGGCGCGGCTGAGCGAGGAGTCCAGGTTGGTCAGGTCATTGCCCGACAGCCTCAGGAGGCTGTTGCGCCACTGGGCCTCCAGCTCGTGCAGGCCGCTGGTCTCCAGGTCCTGGAGGATCCGCTCGAAGTCCTTCAGGGAGGTGTCCGGGTCGGCCCGCAGGCTCGGGTTGGGCCAGGTGTCCAGGAAGCCCTCCAGGGTGCGGCGCAGTGCCTCGCGCTGCTGGCCCACGGTCTCCATGGCGGAGCGCCGGTCCTCCTCCACCAGCCGCGAGGCCGTCGAGAGAGCGGCATCGAAGCGCTCCAGCCGCGCGTTGGGCGAGGGGGCTGACCCGGTCCCCGCGGGCTCCTCCAGGGGGAAGCGCCCATCGAGGTAGGCCTGCTCCTCCTCGGAGAGGATGACCCCATCCTCCTCCCGCGCCTCATCCAGCGCCGTCTGGGCCTCGTCGACGGCATCGGTGTTGGCCGCCCACTGGGCCTCGATCTGCTCCTGCCTGGCCTTGGCGCGCCCGATCCCCTCGCGCAGGCCGTCGACCCGGGCCTGAAGCACCGTGCAGCGCTGCTGCAGCTCGGCGATCCGGGGGCTGGAGGAGGAGACCTCGGCGATGACCCCGCTCCACCGCTGGCGCTCGCGCTCCACGGAGGCGACGTCGATCTGCGCCCAATCGGTCTCCAGGACCCTGGCGCAGGCGCCGTGCCGGGCCTCCATGGTGTCCAGGTCCTCCTCGGCGCGCTCCTGCTCCCGCGCCGCCCGCTCGGCCCGCTCGCGCAGGGCGGAGATCTCCCGGTCCAGCTCCTCCAGGCGGCGGTGGGAGGAGAAGCCGAGCACATTGCGCCCGCCCTGCCCGCCGTGGGCGCCGCGGCCGCCCTGGGAGACCTGGCCGGTCAGGGTCAGGGCCCTGGGGTGGTCGCGCAGCTCGCGCGCGGAATCGACGCAGATGAAGCCGAACTGCTGCTCCAGGCGGTCCCTGAGCCAGCCGGTGAAGACGGTCTCGCGGTAGTCCAGGCGTCCCGGCAGGCTGCGGGGATCCGGCTCCCCCCGGCGCTCCAGGCCCGTGTGGACCCCCTCGTAGCGCAGCCTGGCAGGCGTGCGCACCGCGTTGATGGCCTCGCGGAATCGCTCCAGGTGGGCGGCATCGATGAGCAGGGTGGTGGCGAAACCGCCCAGCGCCAGGTTGAAGGCCTCGCGCCACGGCTCGAACTCGGCGCGCACCTCCACCAGCTCGCCCACGAAGGGCAGCTCGGAGGAGCTCAATCCCGCCGCCTCGGCCAGCATCCGCCGCGAGTCGTGGAGGCGGGTGGGGATGCTGTCCTGGCGTCCCCGCGCCAGCTCCCGCTCCGCCTGGGCCTCCTCCAGGTCCCGGCGCAGGGCGGTGGCCCGGGCCCGGGCCTCGGCGTAGGCGCTGCGCAGCGCCGTTCGGCCCCGCGGACGGTCCAGCTCGGCGCGCGCCCGCCGGGCCAGGGCGGCGAAGTCCTTCTCGGTGGTCACCCGCGCCTCCAGGCAGGCGGTGGCCTCGGCGAAGCGCTCGCGGGCCCGGCGCACATCCTCCAGGCGCCGCTCCACGGCACGCAGCTCGCGCTCGGCGGCCTCCAGCCGCCCTCCCCCCGAGTGGCGCACCACCTCCAGGGCCGCCTCGTACTCAGCCTGGGCCGTGCGCGCCGCGGCCTCGCGCTCGCGCAGCACGGCATCGGCCTCCCGCTTGCGGCCGTGCAGCTCATCCTCCACCTCGCGCAGCAGGCCCAGCCGGCGCTCATGGCGCCACAGCGCAGCCCGGGAGCCGGCCTGGGAGAAGGAGCCGATGCGGTCGATGAGCCGCAGGCGCTCGCCGGCCTGCTCGATCCGCTCGCGCATCTGGCGGATGGGCGCCAGGGCCCGCACCTGCTTCTGGGCGGTGACCATGCGCTCGCGGGTGGCGTCGAGCTCATCGAAGTGGGCCACCACCGCCTCGGCCGCCGCCAGGGTCTCGGGGGCCTCCAGGACCATGCGCTTGTAGAGCTCATCGACGGTGCTGATCTGCTGGCCGGCCTGGATCCTGGCCAGCAGCCCCATGGCCTTGGCGCCCGAGCCGGCGGCCCCGATGCCCAGCACCGAGTACATGCGGGCCAGGAACTCGCGGTCGGTGGCCATGGTCTCCAGGCCTGCGGCCCGCAGGGCCGGGGCCGCCAGTCGCTGGGCGGCGGCCTGCTCCAGGTCGGCCAGGTCGAAGGGGCCATCGACGACACCGCGCACCTTGACCGTCTCCTCCAGGGCGCGGGCCGAGGCGGGGATGTACCAGGCGCGCACCGCGGTGAAGCGGGAGCCGTCGTGATCGGCCCAGGTCATGGCCACCGCCGTCCAGGTGTCGCGGCCATCGCCGCGCAGGACGCGCATGCGGGTGCCCTCCTCGGTGCGCGACTCATCGATCTTGCCGCGCCCGTAGGACAGGATATTGCGCTGGTCCCCGCTGCGGGCCCGCCCCGAGACCCCGCCGTTGGAGGCGCCGTTGAAGGGGGTGGTGTGCGGCATCATGAGCGCGATGTAGGCGTCCATGAGGGTGGACTTGCCCGAGCCCGAGCCCCCGCACAGCAGGGTGGCACCCGGGGAGAAGCGGACGCGGTGGGGCCCGCCGTCGTAGCCGCCCCAGTTGATGAGCTGGAGCTCCTCGGCCAGCCACTGCTGCCCCCGGGACTGGGCGGGGATGAGGCCGAAGAGCGTGTCGAGCATGGTCACAGCGGGTCTCCTGGGTGCTCGTCGTCCACCTGGTGGGAGGGCGTGCCGTCGGGGGGTGCGGGGATGCCGGAGGCCTCGGCGGCCTCGGGGCGCTCCGGCTCAGGGCTCCCGGGGTGCTCGACTGAGTGCTCCCCCTGGCCCGTGTGGGCGCGCAGCCAGGCGTCGAGCTCGCGCAGGCGGTTGGCGCTGAGGATGATCTCGATGAGCGGGCTGATGAGGTATCGCCCCTCGGACTCCTCCTCGATGAGCCCCTCGCGGCTCAGCCGGTCCAGGGCCCGGCGGATCGTGGTCTGCCTCCTGGCGGTGTCCCGGTCGCCCTGGGCGAAGTAGCTGAGCACGGTCTGCTCGACCTCCTCGACGTCGACGCGGGCGGCGCTCTCCCCGGCGGTGGACTCGCGCTGGTAGACGGTGCGCAGGTAGACCAGGACGAGGGTCTCGGCGCGCGAGTAGGGCTCGTCGCGCAGCAGGATGGGGGCGTCGACGTCCTGGGAGCGGACCTGCTGCTTGTAGGCCAGGCCGCGGTCGAGGTCGATCACGAGGCGGATGAACAGGTCGTTGAGGCGGGACTCGATGACCTGCCGGTTGTCCACCAGGATCCTCCACTCCTCGCGGTGGCGCGCCGCCTCCAGGAAGCGCTGCCGGAGCAGGCGCACCAGGACGCGGCGCACCGCCGGCTCCAGGACGCCGCGGTCCCCGGGGAAGCACTGCTCGGTGTCCTCCTCCATGGGGACGGGCTCGAGGAAGGGGCCCTCCTGGTCCATCGGGGTGCTGGGGATCTCCTGGCTCACTGGCCGTCCTCCTCGTGGTGGGCGCCCTCGCGCGGGCTGCGGGTGCTGGCGGTGACGGCGGCGAAGGCGAAGCGGCGCACGGTGCCGTCGGGGCGCAGGGCCTCGACGACGCTGACCTCCTCGCCCTCGGTCATGCCGTTGCGGTGGGCGATCTCCAGCAGGCCCAGCAGGTCGACGGGGCGGCGGATGCCCTCATCCGCCGCCTGGAAGGCCTGGGCCAGGTCGAAGCGGTCGGCCTCCATGGCGGCGATGTGGTCCTCCAGCTCGCCGTAGTGGGGGCCTCCCCAGGCGCGGGTGTCGGTGTCCAGGAACTCGACGTCCTCGCCCTGGCGCAGCGGCTCGGGGGCCTGGGGCGGGTGCGGATCGCTGAGCGATTGGCGCAGGTGGCCCAGGTCGGCCGTCGGCAGGGTGCGCAGCGGGATGGGGGCGGGCCCGCCGCGGGGCTCCTGCATCCAGGACTGCAGGGAGGCCATGACCGAGCGCAGCAGGTCGTCGACCTCGCGGTCGCGCACGGGGTCGTGGGTGCGCACCTGGGCGGTGATGACGTGGGAGGCGCGGCGCTGGGCGGTGAGGACCTCCTGGACTCCCTGCTCGACCCGTGCGGCCACCGCCCGCAGCTCGCGCTGCTGGTCGGGGGGCATGAGCCTGGCGAAGGGGCGGTCCAGGACCTCGCCCAGCTGGTCGTTGAGCCGCTCGAGGTGCTCAGGGTCGCCCAGGAGGCGCAGGGCACCGGCGAAGGCCCGTCCCTCCGCGGTGGCCTCCATGACGTGCTGGCCGCGCAGGAGGTACTCGCGCAGGACCTCGCCCGTGGGCCGGATGTCGCGGCGCAGCTCGGTGACGACGTCGCGCTGCATGGCCTTGATGGACTCGGCCACCCTGGCGAAGTCGGCGGGCAGCTCCTGGGACAGGTGCAGGACGTTCTCGGCCTCCTCCAGGAGCTGGTCGTCGTCGACGGGCTCGATGTGCCCGCGGCTGACGCGCTCGATCTCGGCCTCGATCTCGGCGCGCTGGGCGACCAGGCGGGCCATGCGGGCCATGGGGCTGGTCTCGGCCGAGCGCACGAGCTGGTCGACGCTCTCCAGGAGGGTGCGCATGCGGGAGCGCGAGACGCGGGAGCGGCCCGCCCCGGTGCGGCCGACGATCTCCAGGGCGCCCACGGCGTGGGCTGAGAGGCGGTAGACCTCGGCGCCCTCCTCGATCTGGGGGATGAGCCAGCCCACCCGCGCCCAGTAGCGGCACAGGTCCCGCCCGGAGCCGGTGGGCAGGCCGCGCTCGTCATCGCCGTAGCCGGCGGCGCGCAGCTGCTCGGCGATGTCGCCGACCTCGGCGTGGGCCTCGGCCACCGGGACCGCGGGGCGCTCGGCGGTGAAGAGCAGGGACAGGGCGGCGACGACGAAGGGGGCGTGGCGCCCGTGGAGGAGGTCGAGGGTCGGGCTCTTGAAGGCCGCTGCCGCCCGCTGGTAGGCGGCCTGAGCTCGGAGCATGGTCACGAGGGTGAAGGCTAGCGGGTCGGCCGCCCGAGCCCGAAGCGCCCGGCCGCCGGTCCCCGCGAGGCCTCCGTCAGCCCGGCGGCATGCCGCTCAGAGGGCCGATGGCCCCACTGACCCCGCCACGGCCGACTGCACGGCGCACGAGCAGCCCTCACGCATGGGTATCGGCGGCGCCGTCCATACGCTGGCCGGCGCCTCGTCGCTCGATGGCGTCACGGAGCGCGTGAACAAGAACTGGCACATCCTCCTGGGCGGTGGTTGCCAGCACCTCTGAGTCAACGGCGACATAGCCGTGAACGATCCGATTGCGCATCCCGCGGATGACAGGCCAGTCGCCTCCTGCGACCTCGGAGCGGAGGCCCTCGGGCAATGCGCCAATGGCGTCGATTCCGGCCACGATCCGCAGGGCGACAGCGTCGAGTGCCATCATGTCCGACAGATCGCGCTGCGCATAAGACATCGCACGCTCACAGTGGAACAGCGCCTCCTGCAGGAGCTCATCCGGCGTTCTGCTCGTAGGGGTCACAGTGGTGTCGCCTCCGACATGACTCGATTCCTGATGTAGGGGGCGATAGTGGAGTCGGGGACGAGATCGACCTCCACTCCAAGGATCTGCTCGAGCTCGAGCTCAAGACGTGACAGCCGCATCAGGCCCATGGGCCTGTCCATGTGGAACAGCAGATCGATGTCGGAACCCTCTCGTTCCCGCCCCGTCGCGACCGAGCCGAAGACTCTTACCTTGGAGCCTCCCGCATCACCGATGATGCGAAGGACCTCGTGTCGATGCCGTCTCAGCCGCCTCGCAAGAGGGGTTGTGCCATGGAAGCGCACCAGCCGTGAGACCTCAGGCTGGGAGCGGCCGATGCGACGGGCGATCTCCGTTTGAGGCATACCCGTGTTGTACGCCTCCCGGACGGCGGCGACCAGGCGCGCTCTGGCAGCCCGCGTCGCCTCATCAGCCTCCCGGGCGACCTCCTCCAGGGATGTCGGTGCTGCGATCATGAACTGAATATAACAGATGCTATAACCTTCCTTGGAGGCTCGGGCGCCATGTCTCCGGCGCACCGGGCCGCCCTCATGCATGGGTGTCGGCGGCGCCATCCATACTGGGGGCCGTGACCCGCGGATCCCAGACTGAGCCGAACACTGGCCCGGTGGCGCCCGACCACGCCCCGGAGTCCTTCTCCCCGGCCACTCGCGCCTGGTTCGACGCGGCCTTCCCCGGCGGGCCGACGCCGGTGCAGGCCCGGGCCTGGGAGGCGATCGCCAGTGGGGGCAGCGCACTGGTCATCGCCCCCACCGGCTCGGGCAAGACCCTGGCGGCCTTCCTGTCGGCCATCGACCGGCTGGGGCGCCGGAGGCCACCAGGCGAGCCATCCGGCGGCCGGGCCGGCCGGCGCCGCGCGGGCAGGGGCGTGCGCGTCCTGTACGTCTCGCCGCTCAAGGCCCTGGGCGCCGACGTCGAGCGCAACCTGCGCCGCCCCCTGGCGGGGATCGCCGCGGCCGCTGAGGCGCTGGGCGAGGCGGCCGCGCCCATCAGCGTGGCCATGCGCTCGGGCGACACCCCCGCCGCCCAGCGCCGCAGGCTGGCAACGAGCCCACCGGAGATCCTCATCACCACTCCCGAGTCCCTCTACCTCATGCTCACCAGCAAGGTGCGCCAGACCCTCACCACGGTGGAGACGGTCATCGTCGATGAGATCCACTCCGTGGCCGGGCAGAAGCGGGGCGCGCATCTGGCCCTGTCCCTGGAGCGCCTCGACCTGCTCCTGGAGCGGCCCGCCCAGCGCATCGGCCTGTCGGCCACCGTCAGCCCCCGCCAGGAGGTGGCCCGGCTCCTGGGAGGGTCCCGCCCGGTGGCCATCGTGACCGACGAGGCCCCGGCCCTGCCCGAGATCAGCGTCATCGCCCCGGTCCCTGATATGGCGAGCCTGCCGAGCACCCCCGGCAGGCCGGAGGCCGCCGGGAGCGCCCCGGCCGCGCCCTCGGCCGCGGGCCGCGCGCAGGGGGCGGCGCGCCCGGCCGGCAGCAGCCGGGCGTGGCGATCGAATCGGGCCCTGCATCGCGCCCTGGCCCGCGGGGCGCCCGGCGCACCGGGCCCCTCGACACCCTCGATCTGGCCGCATATCGAGCAGGCGATCCTCGATCAGGTGCTGGCCCACCGCACCACGGTGGTCTTCGTCAACTCCCGGGGCCTGTGCGAGCGCCTGACCGCGCGCCTCAACGAGGCCCACGCCCGGCGGCTGGGCCTGCCCCGGGCCCCGCGGGCGGAGGCCCCGCCCCTCCCCCACCACCGGGAGTCCTGGAACGCGGGGGACGCCTCCCACGCCCCGGCGCTGCCTGCCGAGGCCCCCGTCATCGCCAAGGCGCACCACGGCTCGGTGTCCAAGGAGCAGCGCCTGGCCGTGGAGGGCGAGCTGAAATCCGGTGCGCTGCGCTGCGTGGTGGCCACCGCCTCCCTGGAGCTGGGCATCGACATGGGATCGATCGACCTGGTCCTCCAGGTGGCCCCGCCGCCGTCGGTCTCCTCGGGGCTGCAGCGGGTGGGCCGCGCCAACCACCACGTGGGCGGGCGCCCCCGCGGCACCATCTACCCCGTCCAGCGCACCCAGCTCATCGACGCCGCCGTCATCAGCGAGGGCATGCGCCAGGGGCGCATCGAGCGCACCGCCCTGGTGGCCAACGCCCTGGATGTCCTGGCCCAGCAGACGGTGGCGGCCGCCGCCATGGAGGACCTCGACGTCGAGGCCTGGTACGCCGCCGTGCGCCGCGCCGCCCCCTACCGGGGCCTGCCCCGGCGCGCCTACGAGGCCGTCCTGGAGATGCTCGCCGGGGGCTACGCCTCGGCCGACCTGGCCGACCTCGCTCCCCGGCTGACCTGGGACCGGCAGGCGGGAGCCCTGACCGCCCGGCCCGGCGCCCAGCGCCTGGCCGTGGGCGCCTCGGGCACCATCCCCGACCGGGGGCTCTTCCCCGTGGTCCTGCCCGAGGGAGCCCAGGAGGGCGGCCGGCGCCGCGTGGGCGAGCTCGACGAGGAGATGGTCAATGAGACCTCCGTGGGCGACGTCATCACCCTGGGCACCACCGCCTGGCGGGTGCGGGAGATCACCGGTGAGAGGGTCGTCGTCGACCCCGCCCCCGGCCGCAGTGCGCGCCTGCCCTTCTGGCATGGCGAGGGGCCGGGGCGACCCGCGGCCGCCGGCGCCGCCAAGGGCGCCTTCCTGCGCCGGGCCGCCGGCGCCATCGCCACCGGCCCCTGGCCCGCGCGCCTGGACGAGGGCGGCGGCGTGACGGAGGACGCCCTGGCCGACCCGGCCTTCCTGGCCCGCCTGGCCGAGGACGGCCTGGATGCCCGGGCCCGGCGCAACCTCATCTCACTGCTGCGCGAGCAGCGGGCGGCCACCGGCGCGATCCCCAGCGACACGACCCTCGTGCTCGAGCGCGGCCAGGATGAGAGCGGGTCGTGGCGCCTCATCCTCCACAGCCCCTGGGGCAGGCCCGTCCACGAGCCGTGGGCCATGGCGATCCGTGAGCGCCTGCGCACCACCATGGGCATCGAGCCCCAGCTGGTGGTGGCCGACGACGGGATCGTGGTGCAGATCCCCATGACGGAGCAGGAGGCGCCCGGGGCCGATCTGGTCGTCTTCGACGCCGATGAGCTCACCCGCCTGGTGCGCTCGCGGATCGGGGGCACTGCCCTGTTCGCCGCCCGCTTCCGGGAGTGCGCCGCCCGCGCCCTGCTCATGCCGGCGGCCCAGCCGGGGCGGCGCACGCCCCTGTGGCTCCAGAGGCTGAGATCCGGCCAGCTGCTGGAGGCCTCCCGGCGCTTCGAGGGATTCCCCATCAGCGTGGAGGCGGCGCGCGAGTGCCTTGAGGATGTCTACGACCTGCCGGCCCTGGCCGGGCTCATGGAGCGCATCGCGGGTGGGACGGTGCGGGTGGTGGAGGCGGCGCCCCACTCCCCCTCGCCCTTCGCCGCCCCTCTGCTCCTCGGCTACTCCAGCGCCCTGCTCTACCAGGGGGATCTGCCCCATGCCGAGCGCAGCGCCCATCTGCTGTCACTGGACCCGGAGGTGCTAGCCGAGCTCATGGGCGAGCAGACGGCCGCGGAGCTGCTCGATGCGGGGGTCCTGGAGGAGGTCGGCGCCCAGCTCCAGCGCCTGGCCCCGGACCGCCGGGCGCGCCCTGATGCGGAGGGGGTGGCGGACCTGCTGCGCGAGCTGGGGCCGCTGAGCGCCGGAGAGATCGCCGAGCGCTGCCGGGGCGCCCTCGGCCCCGAGTCCCAGGGCTCCCACGACTCTCAGGAACCCACGGCGGATGGGCCGGTGGGCGGGCAGGCCGATGAGACGCAGGTGCACGGGGCACTGGCCGTCCTGGAGGAGGCGCGGCGCGCTTTCACGCTGCGGATCGGGGGGTGCGAGGTGTGGGCGCGCGCCGAGGACGGCCCTGTGCTGCGCGAGGCCCTGGGCGCCGTCGTGCCCGAGTGGGCTGGGCAGCGCGACGAGGACGGCGCCGTTGCTGTCGCGGCTGAGGCGGCCCGCTCCCCTCTGGGCGAGCTCGTGGTCAGGTATGCGCGCACCCACGCGGTGGTCACGGCGGAGCAGGTGGCGCGGGCCTTCGGGCTGGGGCGGGCGGTGGCCGCCGAGTGCCTGGGGCGTCTTGCTCAGGAGGGCGCGGTCATGCGCCTGGGGCCGGTGCCGGGCCGGGAGGCCGGCGGCGAGCGGGAGGCGGGGCCGGGATGGATGGCCCCGGAGGTCTTCCGCAGGATCCGCGCCCGGTCCCTGGCGCGGGCCCGTGAGGCGATCGAGCCGGTGGGGGCCGCAGCCCTCCAGCGCCTGGTCCTGGATCGGGCCGGGCTCACCGAGCCCCGTGGTGGGATCGACGGCCTGGCCGAGGCGCTGGCCGCCCTGGAGGGGGTGTGGCTGCCCGCCGCCCTGTGGGAGGAGGCGGTCCTGCCCGCGCGGGTGGCCGACTACCGGCCGGCCATGCTCGACGAGCTCCTGGCCGCCGGTGAGGTGGTGTGGCAGGCGCGCAGCGGCCGGAGCGACGGGCCGGGCGGGACCGCCCGGGAGGCCCCACCGGGTGCGGCCGGTGGCACGGCTCGTGATGAGGGGGCAGTGGCCGCTCCCGATGAGATCGCCTTCTTCCCCTCCGATTCACCCCTGGCGCCCGTGGCCGACTCGGCCATGGCACTGGGCGCTGAGGCCGCAGGCCTGTGGGAGGAGGTGCTGGCGGGGCGGGCGACGGCGGGGTCCTTCGAGCCGGTCCGCCGCGCGCTGCGCCCGGCGCCGGCTCCTTCTCCCAGGCGGGTGCGCAGCCGTCGCGGGAGGGGCCGGTACGCGGGCCTGGCCTCGCGCCCACTCGCAGCCGCCGGCACGAGCAGTGCGGCCGGCACTGGCGGTCCGAGTGCGGTGGAGGCCGTGGTGGCCGGCAGCCGGCAGTGGCGGGCCCTGGTCGAGCCGGAGGCGGGCCAGGAGGAGCGCGCGTTGGCGATCATCGAATCGCTCCTGGACCGCTACGGGGTTATCTCCCGCGATATCGCGCTGGCAGCGGGGGAACGTGGCGGCCTGACTCCGCTCATGCCCGTGCTCCGGCGCATGGAGGACACGGGCGCACTGCTGCGGGGGCGCTTCGTGGAGGGGCAGGGGCCCTTCCAGTTGGCTGAGCGTGGGACGGTGGAGGCGCTGCGATCCGCGGCGCCGGGAGACGGCGATGCGGAGGCAGGGCCGTCGAGGGAGGACTCCATGGTGGTCCTGGATCCGAGGGATCCGGCCTGCCTGGTGGGTCGTGGCGTGGCCTGGCCCGAGCCCGTGCTGCCTGCCGGCCTCACTCAGCGCGTGGTCGAGGCAGAGGCGGCGCCGCGCCGCCGGGGTGCGCGCGTGGTGCTGGCGGGCGGCCGCCCCGTCCTGCACGCCACGGAGCGCATGCGGGCACTGACCTCGTTCACCGCCGATCGGGGCGAGCTGCTCGATGCGCTGGTGGCCCTGGTGGCTGAGGAGCGCCGCGCCGCCCAGCGCGGGGACCACCGGGGTGGTGCTCGGCGGTGCGTCGTCGAGGCCCTCAACGGGGTGGCCGCACTCGACCGGGGGATCAGCGCCCTGCTCGCGGAGGCGGGCCTGGTGCGCGACCCCCGGGGCATGCGCCTGGCCAGCGGCCTGCGGGAGTGCCCGTGACCCCTCATGATCCGCACGGCTGCCACCACCGGGATGGGGCGTGCTGCAGGCGGCGGATGAGCTGCCATCGGTGCCCCTGGCAGCTGTCGATTCTCATAGCAAGATCGCTATAATCCAGAACATGGCCCGTTTCGATGTCAATGCCGCTCCCCGGCTCATCCGGGCCGCGCGCCTGGATGCGGGGCTCACGCAGGCCCAACTGGCTGAGCGCGCGGGGGTACGGCAGCCGAGCCTGGCCCAGATGGAGTCGGGCAGTCGGGCGATCTCAGCACAGATGCTCCAGCGGGTGCTGCAGGCGGCGGATTATCGGCCCTCGGTGCCCCTGGCGGCCAATGCTGAGCGGATCGTCGAGTGCGCCCGGGCCCGGGGCCTGGGCAGGCCCCGCGTGTTCGGCTCCGCCATGCGCGGGGATGACTGTTTCGACTCGGATATCGACCTGCTGGTCACGCCGTCGGAGACGGCGGACCTCCTTGATCTGGCCCTGTTCGGCCATGAGGTCAAGGAGCTCACCGGTTTCCCGACGGAAGTGGTGTGCGATACCGCGGTTCCCCCTGCTCTGGCCCAGGCCGTGCGTGAGGCGGTTCCGCTGTGAGCGGGCCCGGTGGTCCGAGATTCACGCCCCGGGCGCGCCGCGAGGCTGCGCGGTCCTACGACAGGGAGAACCTTCACAGGGAGCTCACGCTCCTGCAGGCCAGGATCGAGGCCGTGACAGCCCAGGGCCGTCAGGGCTTCCATGATGGTGGGCAGACCTATGACATGGCCTGCATGGTCGTGATCCGCCTCGCGGCCCTCATGGAACGCGCCGAGCTGGAGCCCTGCCTAGCGGTTCTCACCCGGGAGGAGCGCCTCGCCATCCGCACCACGCGCAATATCGTGGCGCATGCCCGCTACCGGTCGATGAACGACGACGTGTTCTGGCTCGCCACCACCACACGCATCCCCGAGATGCTGGCGCGCATCCGCGCGGGGGCAGAATTCGACAGCACCGACGGCGAGGCTCCTGGCCTGGATGGATGCCGCTGACGCCGCGCCCGAGAGGAGACGCCCATGTCGATGGACTTCCACGCCGAGTCCAGTGCCGGCGCCTATGCGTCGCGCGGTGCTGACCCCGGGTGGGTGAGCGCCGTTGCCGGCATCGTCGACCTGCGGGGGCTGCGCGTGGTGGACATCGGCTGCGGCGGGGGCATCTACAGCACCGCCATGGCCCAGATGGGGGCGCTCGTCACCGGTGTCGATTTCTCGGCGCGGATGGTCTCCGATGCGCGCGAGCGGGCGCGCGGCCTTGGCGCTGGTGAGGTGCGTTTCGTGCAGGGCGACGCGGCGTGCACCGGACTGCCCGATGGCAGTGCGGATGCGGTCCTACTGCGCGCCCTCATCCACCATGTGCGCTCGATTCCCGCCGTGCTTGCCGAAGCGCGCCGTCTCCTGATCCCCGGCGGGATTCTGCTCATCCAGGACCGGACGATGGAGGATGTTCTCGCGCCGTCGTCGGCTGAGCACTTCCGCGGGTGGTTCTTCGAGATCTTCCCCCATCTCATCGACGTCGAGGCCGGGCGCCGCCCCGGCATCGAGGAGGTGGACCGGCACCTGCGGGAGGCGGGTTTCGGGGCCATCAGCCACCACCGGCTGGCCGAGCTGCGCCGCTCCTACGACGATCTCGCCTCCCTGCGCGCCGATCTGCTCTCGCGCACCGGGCGCTCCATCCTCCATGAGCTTGATGATGGGCAGCTGGCGCTCCTGGTGGATGGGATCTGCGCGCGCATCGCTCGCAGCGCGCCTACGGATCAGGCAATCCGCGAGGTGGACTACTGGACCCTGTGGTGGGCGCGTGCCGACCACAGGGTCCAGGATGCGGTCTCCGCTGCCCGCCGCCCCGGGTGAGTGCGGGGGCGGGAGGCCCGGGTCTCAGGCGTGGCCGTCTGCGGCGCCGCTGCCGGGCTGGATCGTCCACGACGGCGGCTCGTCCCGGCCGGCCTCGTCATCGGCCTCGGCCTGTGCGGCCGTGGCCTGGACTATGCCCTGGGCGTGGTGGACGGGGGCGTAGACCGTGTAGAGGCGCAGGGGCTCGTCACCGGTGTTGATGATGTCATGCCAGGTGCCCGCGGGGACCTGGACGGACCAGCCGTCGGAGACCTCCTGGGTGAAGCTGAGGTCGTCCTGGCTCGGCCCCATGACGCAGCGCCCCTGACCGGCGTCGATGCGCAGGAACTGGTCGGTCTCGGGGTGGGTCTCCAGGCCGATGGACTGGCCCACCGGGATGGACATGAGGGTGACCTGCAGGTACTTCCCGGTCCAGGCCACGGTCCGGTAGGTGGTGTTCTCCGTGGTTGCGGTCTCGATATCGAAGGCGTTGGGCTTCGGTCCGTTGTCGACGATGGCCATGGGTGCTCCTTCACCGTGCAGATATGGTCCCGGCTCCGTCTCACAGATGATGCATGCCGACGGCCGTCGGATTGCCGTCCTGACCGCTGTCCCCTGTCGGTCGAGGGCCCCACCATGGGGCGCGCCGGGCGGGCCCAGTGTACTGGCGGCCTCGGGCCCGGTCAGCGAGTCGGCCGGTGCGGCGCGCCCCGTGCCCGGCACGGGGGCACTGACTGTCATGGGGCTCTGTTGCGCTCCCCTGACCCGCCGATGGCTATGGGGGGCTGGCGGGGGACGTGTGCGTAACGGAACGTGATCTGCTCAATGGCCAGGTTCCGGATCTGCCAGACCTCGTCGAGGCGCTCGTTGACCCGGCGGCGCGCCGCCTCGACCTCACCGCGGCGTGCAGTGCGGTACAGCAGGGGGATGCGAACCCCGTTGATGGTGCCGTGGATCCTGACCCGCCCCAGCCGGGTGAGCACGTCCTGCGTCCCCAGCTCCTCGCGGCTGGCCGGCAGCGGGAGCGGGCCGCCCCTGCGCCCCAGAAGATACAAGCCTTTCCAGGTAGCCCTAACCACCCCGCCACGAAGTGCCACAAGTACAGTCCACGAACTCGCCAGTAACACGGTGAAAACTACGAGAGCCGCCGTCGCCGCACCCCTAAGATAAGTCCCCTCCGAGGATGCCCAGAACATCAGAACGAGCGGGTAGCAGAAGAGGGAGATGGACGCTATCACGATAGTTCCAACATAGCCATACGATGAGCGATCAGGACCGACCAAGAAGAATCTTGCGTGAGCAAGCATAGCTGACCTGCGAAAATTTCCTTGGGAAACAGGAGTATTTGAGCCAGAGAGGAGCCTGAGAATCGAGGTGGACACAAATCCGGCTAAACCAGCCCCCAGGAGAAGATAGGGAGTTGCCATAAGTATAGTGAGCACAGTCGTGAGCGTATCAATAACAGCGCTCCCCGATGGCCGCGAGACTTGAATATCGTCCTCATAGACTAAAACAACCAAGCCAACAAAGGCAAAAGCATAGGCGGGCAGGGAAGCAATGAACGTCACCGCAGACAGCACGAAGCCGGCGACAACCGATCCGCTGCTCGGCCGGGATCGGGCATAGACGGGCATTGCGGGAACCTCCGACCTTCGGGTGTCGAAGGTGTAGGATACGTCAACCGTCCCCATCCACAGGTCATTCGCCTCTCGTGTCGTGGCAGCGGCTCCTGAGTGCCGAGGGGCATCACCGCGAGATAGCCGTGCTGCCAAAACCCGGAGCAGCGCCACTTCAGGGGCGCACTGTGCTCATGCCTCACGGATTAACCATCGTCGGTGTCCGATTGCCTACTGGTCGGGCTGGCGGGATTTGAACCCACGACCCCTTGACCCCCAGTCAAGTGCGCTACCAAACTGCGCCACAGCCCGTGCCCGTCCGGCCTGCTGGCCGCTCGGAACGAGTAGAACCTTAGCCCATGAGGGCGCCGGTCCTGAAATCCCTGGGAGGTGACCCCAGTCACCCCACTGGCGTCATGTCCTCCTGCGCGCCCTGCGGGCGCCGTCGTCGCACCGCGGATGGCCTCACTGCGCCAGCCAGGCCTTCATGCCGCCCTCGACGTTGAGCAGCTCCCCCGCGTAGCCGGCGGCCTCCAGGGCCTCGACAGCCCGGGCCGAGCGCACGCCGCCGGCGCAGATGACGGCCACCGGCCGGGAGGAGTCGAGCTCCCCGGCCCGCTCCAGCACCTGCCCCAGCGGGATGCTCACCGAGCCCTCGATGGCGGCCTCGGCCACCTCGTTCGGCTCGCGCACGTCGAGGACCGTCAGATCCTCACCCGCCTCCAGGCGCTTGCGCAGACCCTCAGCGCTGATCTCCCTCATGGCATCCTCCTCAAGGATTCACGCGTCATTGTGGCCAGGATAGCCGGTCGGCTCCGGGGGCGTGCCGGGCATCGGTCGCCCTTCGTCCAGCTCCCGGAGGTAGCACAGCATCCGGGACCCGGTGCCGGGCACGGTGCTGGCGAAGCCGTGCCGCTCGTAGAACCGGCGCGCATCGGTGTCGATCTCATCGACGTTGATGCGCATCTCGATGGCGTCGCGCGCCCGCACCCGCTCCAGGGCCGCGGTGATGAGGGCACTGCCGATGCCTTGCCCGCGCAGCCCGGGGACGACGTAGAGCTCCTCCAACTCGGCCAGGGGCCCCTGGCCGTAGGGGGTGGGCCGCAGTGTCAGGCAGGCCATCCCCACGGCCTCATCCCCGTGGTCGGCCAGCAGGACCAGCACGTCCCCTCGGCCCAGGAGCTCGCCGAAGCGGGCGGCGAAGTCCTGGGCCGAGGGCGTGGGCGTGTCGAACTCGGTGTTGAAGTCGTGCAGCAGCCGCCCCACGGTCGGGGCGTCCGCCGCCGTCGCCTGGCGCACACCCGCGCCCGGCACGTCCGACGTCATGCCTGCGGGCCTCAGCGGCGCAGGTCCCGGTAGCGGGTGATGAGGGCGCGGGTCGAGGCGTCCTGGGCCTCCAGCGCGGCGGCGTCGCCCTGGACGGCGGGGGCGATCTCCAGGGCGAGCTTCTTGCCCAGCTCCACCCCCCACTGGTCGAAGGAGTCGATGCCCCACACGATGCCCTGGGTGAAGGTGATGTGCTCGTACAGCGCAATGAGCTGGCCGACCACCGAGGGGGTCAGGGCCGGGGCGAGGATCGAGGTGGTCGGCTTGTTGCCGGCGAAGACGCGCGCCGGGACGATCTCCTCGGGCGTGCCCTCGGCGCGCACCTCCTCGGCGGTCTTGCCGAAGGCCAGGGCCGCGGTCTGGGCCAGGTAGTTGGACAGGAACAGCTCGTGGACGTCCACTCCCCCGTCCTTGGTGGGGTGGGCGGGGTTGGCCACGGCGATGAAGTCGGCGGGGATGAGCTGGGTGCCCTGGTGGATGAGCTGGTAGAAGGCGTGCTGGCCGTTGGTGCCTGGCTCGCCCCAGAAGATCTCACCGGTCTCGGTGGTCACCGGGGAGCCGTCCCAGCGCACGGACTTGCCGTTGGACTCCATGGTCAGCTGCTGGAGGTAGGCGGCGAAGCGGTGCAGGTACTGGGCGTAGGGCAGGACCGCGTGGGAGGCGGCCTTGAAGAAGTTGACGTACCAGACGTTGAGCAGGCCCATGAGCATGGGCACGTTCTCGGCCGGCGCCTTGGTGGCGAAGTGCTCATCGACGGCGTGGAAGCCGCCCAGGAACTCCTTGAAGTGCTCCGGGCCGATGGCCACGGCCAGGACCGTGCCCACGGCGGAGTCCACGGAGTAGCGCCCGCCCACCCAGTTCCAGAAGCCGAAGGCATTGTCGGGGTCGATGCCGAACTCGGCGACCTTGTCCAGGGCGGTGGACACGGCCACGAAGTGCTTGGCGATGGCGCCCTCGGTGGGCAGGCCCCGCTCCTCGAGGGCCGCGAGGAACCAGTCGCGGGCCATGCGGGCGTTGGTGAGGGTCTCCAGGGTGGTGAAGGTCTTGGAGGCGATGATGAACAGGGTGGTCTCGGGGTCGAGGTCCTTGACCTTCTCGGCGCAGTCGGCCGGGTCGATGTTGGAGATGAAGCGGCACTCCAGGCCGTCCTTGACGTAGGGCTTGAGTGCCTCGTAGACCATGACCGGGCCCAGGTCCGAGCCGCCGATGCCGATGTTGACCACCGTCTCGATGGGCTTGCCGGTGATGCCGGTCCACTGCCCCGAGCGCACGCGGTCGGCGAAGGCGTAGATCTTGTCCAGGACCCCGTGGACGTCCGCGATGACGTCCTGGCCGTCGACGACAAGCGTGTCGGTGGCGGGGCGGCGCAGGGCGGTGTGCAGGACGGCCCGGTCCTCGGTGATGTTGATGTGCTCCCCGGCGTACATGGCGTCGCGGCGAGCGGGCAGGTCGACGGCCTCGGCGAGCTCGGCCAGGGCACTGAGGACGTCATCGGTCAGGAGGTTCTTGGACAGGTCGACGTAGAGGTCGGCGAGCTCGTAGGAGAAGCGCTCGGCGCGCTGCGGGTCATCGGCGAACCAGGCGCGCAGGTCGGGCTCCATGGCCTCGTGCAGCTCGGTCAGGCGCTTCCAGGCGGACGTGGCAGTGGGGTCAACAGGTGTCTGCATGGACCCAGCCTAGCCGCTCGCCCTCCCCCGCCGCCTGGGACCTGGGCTCCGGGGCCCGGCCTTCGGGAGCGCGAGCCGCTAGAAGAGCCGGGCCGGGCACCCGGGTGTCCGAAACCCTCACAAAGGCGCCCACCAGCCCCGCACGGCCCAGCAGGATCCGCAGAAACATGCGGATCACCACTGGCGCCTCATACTGGATCGCTCCCTTTGTAAGGGATCTGGACACCTCCACTCACCCTCTCAGTCCCCCACCACACTTAACCCCGGATCCTCACGCAACCGCAGCGCCGCCTCCTGCAACCGATAACGGCGAAGGACTGCGACAGAGAGTGTGACGTCCCACACTTCGACAGCAGACGCACCTCAGTAAAATACGTAATCACAGTATCAATGGGCGATTGAGAGGGACTTACATGTTCAATAGCGGCCGAACTAATGAACAACGACCAGGACGCCAGCGGGGGCCAGGTGCCTGGCCACTATTCTTAGTCATCTTCATCTGGGTATTGTTAGCATTGCTCTTATTCACAGTGCTGGGCTGGCTGTGGGGCAACGGCGGGTACTGGTCGTGGGATCGGTTGCTGACGAACTGGAGAGACGTCAGTGATAGTGCGACGACATCGTTAGACCTGGTCAAGGTTTCGTTAACGACAATCGGCGGTATCGGTGGCGTCGGCTATCTCGTCATCAAGTACCGGGAGCGGGCAAGCGCCGAGCGCACAGAGGCCGCAGCGGAGTTAGAGAGAGCGGAGCAGAAACTGCTCACTGCAGTGCAGCAGTTGGGAAGCGCCTCTCCTCAAGTGAGAATCTCGGGCGTGTACTCCCTGGCTGATACTGCGGACATCTACCGGGGTGACTACCGTCAGCGCGTCGTCGACATCCTCTGCGGCTACCTGCGCACCAAGCGCGGGGAATGGGTGACTCCCACGGACGCAGAAGACGGAGATGATAAGATCTATGTGAGCGATGATGGCGCCGTCGAGTCGACGATCCTCGAGGTCCTGGCCCGCCACCTTCGCAAACGCCGCGAAGCCACCGAGCACCATCCAGAGGTAGTGCAGGAGGTCCAAGACGAGCAGTTGTGGTGCAACTGTTCTATCGACCTCCACGGAGCAATCCTCGCCGAAAGACCGAATTTCCACCATGCGACTTTCAACTACGGCACAGACTTTGGGGGCGCGATCTTCACCCAGGGCGCCATCTTCTGGGGTGCGAACTTCACCCAGGGCGCCTACTTCGGGAATGCGATCTTCGCTCAGCGCGTTATCTTCTGGGGTGCGAGCTTCACCCAGGACACCGACTTCGGAGACGCAACCTTCACCCAGGAAGCCGACTTCTGGGCTGCGAACTTCACCCAGGAAGCCAATTTCAGAGACGCGAACTTCACCCAGGAAGCCAATTTTGGAGGCACGACCTTTACCCAGGAAGCCAATTTTGGAGACGCGATCTTCAGCCGAAGGGCTGACTTCGGAGGCACGACCTTCACCCAGGACATCGACTTCGGAGGCACGACCTTCACCCAGGAAGCCGACTTCCGGGGTGTGACCTTCACCCAGAACGCTGACTTTCAAAGTGCAACCTTTAATGTTGATTACCAAGAATCGGAAGACAGCATTACTTTCCCAAGATCAATGCTGCTCGACCGTATCACTGGCCTGCCTCAGGGTGCCCGGTGGGCTCAGTTTGATGAGAACGGCAATATTCTGCGAATCATCGAGGACGACTCTCCCGACATGGCTACCGAAGGGAACGAATCCGGCAGCGAGGATCCCACAGTACAGTAGCAGTTCGCCCTTGCCGGCCGCTTGGGACCTGGGCTCCGGGGCCCGGCCTTCGGGAGCGCGAGCCGCGAGAAGAGCGGGCCCCGGCACCCGGGTGTCCGAATCCCTCACAAAGGCGCCCACCAGCCCCGCACGGCCCAACAGGATCCGCAGAAACATGCGGATCACCACTGGCGCCTCATACTGGATCGCTCCCTTTGTAAGAGATCTGGACACCTCCACCCACCCTCTCAATCCCACGACACCTGCCCCCGGCGGTACCGGCTCGGTGCCAGCCCCACCACCGCCCGGAAGTCAGCGGCCAGATGCGCCTGATCGGCATACCCCAGATCCGCCGCCACCCGCACCACACTCAACCCCGGATCCTCACGCAGCCGCAGCGCCGCCTCCTGCAACCGATAACGACGGATCACCGCCAGGGGAGGCAGCCCGATCCACCTGGCCGCCAGGCGCTGCACGCCGCGCACCGACATTCCCATGCGCTCGGCGAGCTGCTCCACCCGCACCAGCTCACGGGTCGAGGCGATGAGCTCCACCATCGCATTGGCCACCAGCCCCTCCGCATCCAGCGGCAGCATCTCCTCCCCCAACCACTCCTCCAAGGCCCGCACGGCCGCCGAGCGCCCCGCCTCCCGGTGCCCGTCCTCGGCCCGCCCCGCCGCATCACCCCCGCCCATGGCGGCCACAACAGCACGGTGCAGCCCCGGGGCATCGACCTCCACCGATGCATCCCGCAGCTCCCCTGGGGCCCCATGCATCCGCCCCAGCCCCGCCGGTAGCAGGAGCGCCCCCACTGCCCAGCCCCGCCCCTCCAGCACCCGCACCGATACACCCGTGGTCGGCCCGTACAGGCGCACCCCCTCAGGCTCGACCACGAGGTTGGCAGCAGGAAACGGCAGTACCTCCTGTCGCGAGCTCACCCCTGGCGGAAGATCCCAGCACGGCACCCAGAACCACCGGACCGTCTCCGCCAACTCAGGCGGTGCCGGCTCCCGGTGGAAGTCGGGCAGCCTACCGGGGTACAGCACCCCGCGGCCATCAGCCTGCACGGATACCGAGCCCGGGCCGCCGCTGACTCTCGCTTCTCCCGCTGCACCCACGCCGAGCACTCCCCCCTCACAGCCCTGTCGCGAATCTTCAAGACGGGCCCCGAGCGGGCCCCTAGCGTCACGGGCATGGAATCACAGACCACGTCGAATGACACCCACCAGCACTCCAGTCGCCACCCCTCCCGGCGCGGCATCTCTGGCACCCACACCACCGGCGGCATCCCCCACGGCTTCACCAGCCTCACTCCCTTCCTGGCCATCGAGGGCGCCGGGCAGGCAGTCGGGTTCTACCGCGATGCCCTGGGAGCGCGGGTCGTGGATATCACCGAGATCAACGGCATTGTCATCCATGCCGAGCTGGACTTCGGCAACGGCCGGCTGCAGATCGGCGAGCCGACCCCCGACCACGGGCTCGTACCGCCTCCCGCCGGCGGGGCGGCCTGCTACTCCATCGGCCTGTACTGCCCGGATGTCGATGAGCTTCTCGCCCGGGCAATGCGGGCCGGGGCCACCGTCCGCGAGGAGGCGACGACCTTCGTCTCAGGCGACCGCTACGCCTCCATCACCGACCCCTTTGGCGTGCGCTGGACGATCATGACCCGCGTGGAGGACCTCTCCGAGGCCGAGAGCGCCCGCCGAGTCGCCGCCTGGGCCGCCGAGCAGGGCTGAGGCTGGCACCAACACGCTCAGCCACTGCTCCCCGTGAGTGCCGCTCGACTCAGCACTACTCCTGAGCAGGACTGGCGTGGTGGTAGACGACCTCAAGGTTGTGCCCGTCGGGGTCGAGGACGAAGGCGCCGTAATAGCCGGGGTGATACCAGGGCCGCTCACCGGGCCCGCCGTTGTCGCTCCCACCAGCTGCCAGGCCAGCAGCATGGAAGGCCTCCACCTCCTCCATACTGCCCGCGGTCAGCGCGAGGTGGACGGGCTGAGGCTCCTCCCCCGGCACCAGCCAGAACTCGGCCACCGCACCGGCCTCCTCCGCGGGAGCGCCCAGGCCCACCACCGGCCCGTGCTCCGCCACCGCCTTATAGCCCAGCGGAGCCAGCGCCCGCTCGTAGAAGGCCCTGGAGGCCCCGACATCACTGACGATGAGCGAGATGTGATCGATCATGCCGCCACCATAGCGCATGTGATGCAGATAACGATTCATCCCGATGGCGCATGACGCCACTCGCTTCCTTCTCACCGCCGTCCCTCAGGGATGACGCGAGCAGGGGATGAGCCTCTGGCGGCTTGGCGGGGCTATAGGGATGCGCCACCCCGCAGCGCCGCGCCAACGGCATCCAGAATGCGAGTGCGGGGTGCAGAATGCGATGACCCCGCACTCGCATTCTGCACCCCGCACTCGCATATCGCTGAGGTCGTCGGGGTACCTGGCACTCAGCGGCGCTGGCGCTTCTCGCGCACGCGCACACCGATCTGGATGGGCGAGCCCACGAAGCCGAACTCCTCACGCAGCCTGCGCTCGATGAAGCGCCGGTACCCGGCGTCCAGGAACCCGGTGGTGAAGATGACGATGCGCGGCGGGGCCACCTGCGCCTGCGTGGCGAAGAGGATCCGCGGCTGCTTGCCCCCGCGCACCGGGTGGGGGGTAGCCGACTGGAGCTCGCCGAGGAAGCCGTTGAGCCTGCCCGTGGGCACGCGCGTGGTCCAGCCCTCCAGCGCCGCATCCAGGGCGCGCACGAGCCGGTTGGTGTGCCAGCCGGTGCGCGCCGCCAGGTTGATATGCGGCGCCCAGGACACGTGGGCCAGGTCGTGCTCGGTCTCCCAGGCGAGCATCTTCTGGCGCTCCTCGTCCACCAGGTCCCACTTGTTGTTGACCAGCACCAGTGCCCGCCCGGCATCGACGACCTGCTGGATGACGCGCACGTCCTGCTCGCTGATGGGCTCGGAGGCATCCAGCAGCACCACGGCCACCTCGGCCTTCTCGATCACGCCCTGGGTGCGCAGCACGGCGTAGTAGTCGGCCCCGCGGGTCTGGCGGATGCGGCGCCGGATCCCGGCGGTGTCCACGAAGACCCACCGGCGCCCATCGAGCTCGATGATCTCGTCCACCGGGTCGCGGGTGGTGCCAGCGGTCTCGTTGACCACCACGCGCTCGGAGCCGGCGATGGAGTTGAGCAGGGAGGACTTGCCCACGTTGGGGCGGCCCACCAGGGCCACGCGGCGCAGGCCGTCATCCTTCCTGGGCCCGGCCACGGCGGAGACCTCGGGCAGGATCTCCATGACGGCGTCGAGGACCTCCCCGCTGCCGCGCCCGTGCAGGGCCGAGACCGGGTAGGGCTCGCCCAGCCCCAGGTTCCACAGGGCGGCGGCGTCGCCCTCCTGGGCCGGGGAGTCGACCTTGTTGGCGGCCAGCACCACGGGCTTGCCGCTGCGCCGCAGCATGGAGACCACGCGCGCGTCGGTCTCGGTGATACCCACCTGAGCATCGACCACCAGCAGGACGGCGTCGGCCATCTCCACGGCCACCTCGGCCTGCGTGGCCACGGAGGCCTCCAGGCCGCGAACATCGACCTCCCACCCCCCGGTGTCCACGATGGTGAAGTGGCGCCCCGCCCACTCCGCGGGGTAGGACACGCGGTCGCGGGTCACCCCGGGGGTGTCCTGAACGACAGCGACCCGCCGTCCCAGCACCCGGTTGACCAGGGTGGACTTGCCCACGTTGGGGCGCCCGACGACGGCCAGGACCGGCAGCCCGAACTCAGGAGCCTCGGGGGCCGGCGCGGGCCCCTCCTGCTCCAGGAGGGCCAGGTCCTCCTCCTCCAGCTCGTAGTCCTCCAGGCCGGCGCGCATGGCCTGGGCCCGCAGCTCGGCCTCATCATCCTGGGCGGCCGCGGCATCGACGGCCTCCTCCACCAGGTCCAGCACCCGGCTGATGGACTGCTCCAGGGTGAGGTCGGAGGTGTCCACCAGGGTGACGCCCTCGGGGGCGGTGAGGAACTGGGAGACGGTGGCGTCGTCGCGGTCGCGGCGCAGGACCTGGTCGCGCAGGTCGGCGGCCTCCACCGCCTTGCCGGCGGCGTCCAGCTCGGCGGCCCGGCGGGCCAGGCGGGCCGCCTCGGTGGCTGTGACCAGCAGGCGCGCCTCGGCCTCGGGGGCCACCACGGTGGTGATGTCCCGGCCCTCGGCCACGATCCCGGCGCCCTGGGAGAAGGAGGAGGGCCCCCCGCGGCGCTCGGTGTCGATGATCTCGCGCTGGAGGCGGGCCAGCTCGGCGCGCACCTCCAGGTTCGTGGCCACGGTGGAGACGACGGCGGCCACATGCGGCTCGCGGATGGCGGCGGAGATGTCCTGGCCCGCGCAGGTGAAGGTGGGGCCCTCGGGGTCCAGGCCGACCTGGAGGGGCATGGCCTGCACGGCGCGGGCCACCGCCGTGGCGTCGGCCAGGTCGATGCCCTCGTGCTCGCACCACCAGGCGGCGGCCCGGTACATGGCGCCGGTGTCGAGATAGGCCAGCCCCAGCTCGGCCGCCACGGCCCGTGAGACCGTGGACTTCCCCGAGCCGCTCGGCCCGTCGATCGCGACGACGATTCCCATGTGGTCCTCCAGGCAGTGCAGATGAGCGCGGGTGAGCGCGGATTGCGGTCAAGGGCTGGGCCAAGCGTCCCACATCCGCGCGCCTCGCTGAGGATGCGGCTCCCATGAGCACCAACACAGGCCGCCTCAGCCCGGGCCCGTGGCCCCTTGAGGCCAGCGCCTCGCTCTCCTGCACGAGTCAGGCGGACCGAGAAGCGCGCTCCCGCCCCCTCAGGCCCGCACGACCCTCCAGCCGCGCTCATCAAGGGCCTCCTCCAGGCCCTGGGCGGCGGCCGGCAGCACGCACACCTGGGCGATGCCCGCGCTCTGGCCGGCGGAGTGCTCCAGGGAGAAGTCCTCGATATTGACCCCGGCCTCGCCGATGTCGGAGAAGAGCCGCCCCAGCTGGCCCGCCGAGTCGGGCACGAGCACCTGGATCTCGGCGTAGCGGCGCGGGGCGCCGCCGTGCTTGCCGGGGATCCGCGCCCGGCCCGCATTCCCCCGCACCATGACGTCGGTGATCGCGCCCACGGCCCCGGGGGCGATGAGCGGCGCCCGCCCGGGCCCGCCCGGCTCCCCCGGCCCATCCGATTCCCCGTGGCCGACGGCGGACTCGATGCCGGCCAGCAGTCCCGCCAGGTCATCGCTGAGCCGGCGCAGCAGCTCGACGACGGCGGGGGCGTTGCCCACGATGATGGCCGACCACAGGCGCGGATCGGAGGCGGCGATCCGGGTGACGTCGCGCAGCCCCTGGCCCGAGAGCGCCAGGGCGCTCTCCCCCAGCGACTCCAGGCGGGCCGCCACCAGGGAGGCCACCAGCTGGGGCACGTGGGAGACGGCGGCCACCGCGGCGTCATGCTCGGCCGCGCCCATGCGCACCGGCATGGCCCCCACATCCACCGCCAGGTTCCTGACCACCAGCTCCGCACCTGGATCCGCCCCCTGGCCCACGATCACCCAGGGGCGCCCGGCGAACAGGTCGGAGTCGGCGGCCACCGCCCCCGAGCGCTCCCGCCCGGCCATGGGGTGGCTGCCCACGTAGCGGCCGGCCTGCGGCCCCGCGGCGGCCCGCACCTGGGCGGCCACCCGCTCCTTGACCGAGGCGACGTCGGTGACCACCGCCCCCGGGTGGGCGGCGAGCTCGCGGATCACCACCTGGGCGGCGACATCCGGTGGCGTGGCCACCACGACGATTTGCGGCTCGGGGTCGCCCTCGGCCCGGGGCCGGCCCGCGCCCATGTCGCGGGCCAGGGCCAGGGAGGTCGGCGAGGTGTCGGAGAGCTGGACCTCGACACCGGCATTCACCAGGGCCAGGGCCAGGGAGGTGCCCAGCAGGCCGGTGCCCACCACGAGCACGGGGCCGCGCGTGGAGGCGGGCGCCTCCTGCGCCGCCAAGGCCCCTGTGGGGCCAGGACCGCCAGTGCCGCTGGTGCTGCCGGTGCTCACAGCCCCACCTCGTCCTGGAGCGTCATCAGCTCCCGGGCGCTCAGCGCCCGCATCTGACCCGGGCCCAGGCCGTCCAGGCCCAGCGGCCCCAGGCGCGTGCGCGACAGGCGCATGACGGGGTGGCCCACGGCGTCGAGCATGCGCCGCACGATCCGGTTGCGCCCCGAGTGCAGGGTGATCTCCACGATGGAGCCCTGCGGCCCGGAGTCCTTGACCGTGACCCGGTCGGCCCGGGCGGGCCCGTCCTCCAGCTCGATGCCCCGCCGCAGCTTGCGGGGAACCCAGGGCTCGACCTGCCCCTGGACGATGGCCACATAGGTCTTGGCGATCTCGAAGCTGGGGTGCATGAGCCGGTGGGACAGCTCCCCGTCATTGGACAGCAGGAGCAGGCCCTCGGTCTCGGCGTCCAGGCGCCCGACGTGCACCAGGCGGGCCTGGGACGGCAACTCGGGGTGATCGGCCAGGTAGCGCTGGGCGTACTGGGCGACCGTGGGCCGGCCCCCGGGGTCCTCCATGGTGGTGACCACCCCGGCGGGCTTGTGCAGCAGCACCGTGATGAGACCGGGGTCGGCCAGGATGCGCCGGCCGTCCACCCGGATCTCCTGGACGGCGGGGTCCACGCGCAGACCCGGCTCCCACACGGTGACACCGGCCACACTGACCCGGCCGTCGGCGATGAGCTGCTCGCTGGCCCGCCGTGAGGCCACGCCGGCGTGGGCCAGGACCTTCTGGAGGCGCTGGCCGCCCTCGACGTGCGGATCCTGGTCCCCGCCCCGGCTCCCGCGCTCGCGCGCCTCCAGGGCCCGTGCCTCCTCATCCTCCCCCAGGGCCTCGGCGTCGAAGGCCGCCAGCAGCTCGGCGTCGGCCTGCTCGTCCAGGTCGTCGAGGTCCTCGATGTCGTCCTCGTCGTAGAACTCCTCGGCCCCGAAGTCGCCCTGCGGGACGATCGGCTCTCCACGGCTCCGCGACGCCCTGGAGGCCTTGCGGCTCCCGGCACCCATCCTGCTCATCTCATGCTCCTATCAGTCATCTCCTCGGCGATATCCGCCAGCGACTCCGCGCCCGGCAGGTAGGGTGCCAGCGGCGGCAGCTCCTCCAGGGAGTCGATCCCCAGGTACTCCAGGAACTCGGGCGTCGTGCGGTAGAGGATGGCGCCGGAGGGCTCGGCCCCGGTCTCCTCGATGAGGCCCCGGGCGTGCAGGGTGCGCACCACTCCATCGACATTGACCCCGCGGATGGCCGCCACCCGCCCCCGGGTCACGGGCTGGCGGTAGGCGATGACCGCCAGGGTCTCCAGGGCCGCCTGCGACAGGCGGGCCGTGGCGCCGCCGACGACGAAGGCCTCCACCAGGTCGCTGTGCCGGGGGGCCGAGGCCAGGCGCCAGCCCCCGGCGGCCCGCCGCAGCACGAAGCCCCGGGGCCGCGAGCCCGCGTGCTCGCCCCGGTACTCAGCGGCCAGATCCTCCAGGAGCTCATGAGCCGCGCCCTCCTCCAGGCCGAGGGCCTGGGCGATCGCCTCGGTGGTCACGGGTTCGTCGGCCACCACCAGGATCGCCTCGGCGGCGCTGCGAAGCTCGGGGGCGCCCACATCGGGAGCCTCGCCATCAGCCCGGTCGGCGCCCTCAGCGCCGTCAGCAGCGCCACTGCCGCCAGGGCTGCCGGCGCCGCTGGGCTCCGGCGGGGCTCCCGGCTCGCTGGGGGGTGACGGGCTCATGCGAACTCCTCCTCGACATCGCCCACCATGATGCCGCTGAGGCCCTCGCGCGGGGCGCACCACCGCACCGTGATCTCACCCATGGCCTCGTCCTGCTCCAGGTCGGCCGCGCCCTGGCGGTGCAGGATGAGCAGGGCCAGGAAGCGGGCGACGACCACGGCGGTGCGCCCGGCGTCGTCGATGAGCTCGGAGAAGGTCAGTGCCCCGCCGGAGCGCAGGCGCGAGACGATGAGGCTGATCTGCTCGCCCACGGGCACGGACTCGTGGAGGTGGACGGTCTGGACGCCGGGGTCGTCCGGGCGGGTGAGGGCCGCCACGGCCAGTCGGGCCAGGTCCTCGGGGGTGATTGTGGACACCAGCCTGGGCAGGAGGGCAGCCAGGTGCGGCTCCAGGCCCACCACGCGCGGGTGGGAGCGCGAGGCGCGCAGCGCCCGCTCCTGGAAGGCGGCCGCGGCCTCCTTGTAGGCGCGGTACTGCAGGAGCCTGGCGAAGAGCAGGTCGCGGGCCTCCAGCAGCTCCAGGTCCGGGTCCTCCTCATCCTCCTCATGCGGCAGGAGCCGGTGGGCCTTGAGCGCCAGGAGCGTGGAGGCCACCACCAGGAACTCACTGGCCCGCCCCAGGTCCCAGTCGGCCCGCATATGGGCGATGAAGTCGTCGGTGACCTCGGCCAGGGCCAGCTCGGTGATGTTGAGGCGCTTGCGCGCGATGAGGGTCAGGAGCAGGTCGAAGGGGCCCTCGAACTGGGGCAGGGCCACGGAGAACCCGGCGACCCGGGCGGGCCCGGCCTCCTGGGGGTGGCCCGGTTCCTCGGGCGCGGCTGGCTGCTCAGGCGACATCTCCGCGCGCGATGATCTCCCGCGCCAGGCGCCGGTAGGCCAGGGCACCGGGGTGGGAGGGCGCGTAGCTGGTGATGGGCTCGCTGGCCACCGAGGCGTCCGGGAACTTGATCGTTCGCCGGATCTGGGTGTCGAAGAGCTGCTCGCCGAAGGCCTGCTCCAGGCGCTCGAGCACCTCGCGCGAGTGCAGGGTGCGGGTGTCCACCATGGTCGCCAGGATGCCGTCGATCTGGAGGCTCGCGTTGAGGCGGTCCTTGACGCGCTCGACGGTCTCCACCAGGAGCGCCACCCCGCGCAGGGCGAAGAACTCGGTCTCCAGGGGGATGATGACGCCGTGGGAGGCGGTCAGGGCGTTGATGGTCAGCAGCCCCAGGGAGGGCTGGCAGTCCACGAGGATGACGTCGTAGTCATCCAGGACGGGTCGCAGCACCCGCTTGAGGGCCTGCTCGCGGGCCACCTCGTTGACCAGCTGCACCTCGGCGGCCGACAGGTCGATGTTGGCCGGGACGATGTCCAGCCCGGGGGCCGTGGTCTGGTGGATGACGGTGCGGATATCGGGCCGGGCGGCCACCAGCAGGTCGTAGATCGTGGAGTCCAGCTCGTGGGCGTTGATGCCCAGGCCGGCCGAGGCCGCGCCCTGGGGGTCGAAGTCGACGATGAGGACCCTGCGGCCGTACTCGGCCAGGGCCGCCCCCAGGTTGATGGTGGTCGTGGTCTTGCCCACCCCGCCCTTCTGGTTGCACATCGATATGACCCTGGCGGGCCCGTGGGACTCCAGCGGTGCGGGGACGGGGAAGACCTTCTCCTCGTCCTCGGCGGAGGAGGTCGGATCGATCAGGCCGGGCTGGGTGGAGTCGTTCACGCCGACCAGCCTAGCCGAAACGTGAACGACATCGCTTATCCCCACCTGGCAGGAGTCGCAGAGGAGACTATCCCTTCCCTGTGATCCCCGCGCCGGCGCTCATCTCCCCCGCTCATGGGCACGGCCCGGGGGTGCCGTGCCCACGGGCTCAGCCCAGGGCCCGGGGGTGGCTGGTGGCGTAGACCTCCCGCAGGTGGTCGACGGTGACCCGGGTGTAGATCTGGGTGGTGGTCACCGAGGCGTGACCGAGCATCTCCTGGACCACGCGCACATCCGCGCCGCCGGCCAGCAGGTGGGTGGCGAAGGAGTGGCGCAGCGTGTGGGGGGAGATGCGCCGCTCGCCCACCTCGGAGTCCCGGCCGGGGCCCGCCTCCTTCGCACTCAGGCCGGAGCGCCGCGCCGCGGCCTGGAGCACCGCCCAGGCGCTCTGCCGGCTCAGCGGCCGGCCCAGGGTGTTGAGGAAGACCTCGGGCACTCCCCTGCCCCGGCTGGCCAGCGCCGGCCGGCCGCGGACGAGATAGGCCTCCAGCGCCTGCCAGGCGAAGGAGCCCATGGGCACGATCCGCTCCTTGCGGCCCTTCCCCAGGAGCCTGAGCACCCCGGAGTCGGGATCCAGGTCGTCGATGACCAGCCCGACGGCCTCGGAGATCCGGGCACCGGTGGCGTAGAGGACCTCCAGGAGCGCGCGGTCGCGCAGGCTGACCGGCGAGTCGTCGATCCCGGCGGCCTCCAGCAGGGCGCGGACCTCCTCGATGCCCAGCGCCTTGGGCAGGCGCCTGCCCGCCTGGGGCGGGTGGACGGTGGCCGAGGGATCCTCCGGGGCCTGCCCCTCCTCGGCCAGGAACCTGTGCCAGCCCCGTACCGCGGTGACGGCCCGGGAGGCCGAGGAGGGCGCCAGTGGCCGCCCGGCATCGGCCCCGGTGCGCAGGGCCTCGAGGAATCCGGCCACCTCGGAGCGTCCCACCTGCTGGGGCTTGCTCATGCCCAGGCCCCTGAGATAGGTGATGTAGCGCAGCAGATCGCGCTCGTAGGCGGCCAGGGTGTTGGGGCTCAGGCCCCGCTCGACCCGCAGGTGCGCAAGATACCCGCGCAGTGCGCGCTCCAGGGCGTCACCGCGCGGGTCCCGGTGCTCAGGCAAGGCCAGTGCGCCGCCTGGGTCAGCCGATCTTGGCCATGAGGCCCAGGCCGACGATGGTCAGGGCCCAGGTGATGGCCACCCCGACGGTGATGCGGTTGAGGTTGCGCTCGGCCACGCCCGAGGAGCCCGCTGAGGAGGAGATGCCGCCGCCGAACATGTCGGACAGGCCTCCGCCCTTGCCCTTGTGCAGGAGGATGGACATGATGAGGAAGAAGCTCGAGATCACGAGCAGCACCTGGAGGATGATGCGCAGCACGTCCACGCCGCGTTCCCTTCGTCGTCGTCTGGGGCCAGTGGGGGCGCACAGCCCCCGTTGCAGTGGGAGTCTACCCGCAGCGGGCGGGGACCCGGATGCCCTCACGTGTGAGGTACCCGGGTCCCCGTTGCAATGCGGTGTCGGCCGCGCCTCAGGCGTAGAAGCCGGCCATGGCCGCGAAGGACTCGGCCTTGAGCGAGGCGCCGCCGATGAGGGCGCCGTCGACGTCGTCCTGGGCCATGAGCTCCTTGATGTTGTCGGGCTTGGCCGAGCCGCCGTACAGGATCCGGGTGGCCTGGGCGGTCTGCTCGCCGAAGTCCTCCGCGAGGGCCTTGCGGATGGCGGCGCACACCTCCTGGGCGTCCTGGGCGGTGGCGGTCTCGCCGGTGCCGATGGCCCAGATGGGCTCGTAGGCGATGACGATCCTGGCGACGTCCTCGGCGGCCCAGCCGGCCAGGGCAGCACGGATCTGCCCCAGGACGAAGTCCACGTGGGTGCCCGCCTTGCGGACCTCCAGGGCCTCGCCGCAGCACAGGATCGGGGTCATGCCCGCCTCCAGCGTCTTGCGGGCCTTGGCGCCCACGAGCTCGTCGGACTCGCCGTGGTACTCGCGGCGCTCGGAGTGGCCCATGACGACGTAGGACACGCCGAGCTTGTCGAGCATGGCCGTGGAGATCTCACCGGTGTAGGCGCCGTTGTCGTGCACCGAGACGTCCTGGGCGCCGTACTTGATGCCCAGGGCGTCGGCCTCGACGATGGTCTGCACCGTGCGCAGGTCGGTGAACGGCGGGATGACGACGACCTCGCACTTGGCGTAGTCGTGGTCGTGGTCCTTGAGCTCCATGGCCAGGCCCTGGATGAGGTGGTTGGCCTCGAGGTGGTCGAGGTTCATCTTCCAGTTGCCCGCCATGAGCGGGGTGCGGTTGCTCATTGTGCTGTCAGCCTTCCAGGATCGAGATTCCGGGCAGCTCCTTGCCCTCGAGCAGCTCGAGGGAGGCGCCACCACCGGTGGAGATGTGGGAGAAGGTGGACTCATCGAAGCCCAGGGTGCGCACGGCGGCCGCGGAGTCACCGCCGCCGATGACGGTGAAGGCCTCGGACTGGCTCAGGGCCCCGGCCACGGCCTTGGTGCCGCCTGCGAAGGCCTCGAACTCGAAGACGCCCATGGGGCCGTTCCACACCACGGTCTTGGCCGAGGCGATGGCGTCGGCGAAGAGCTCGCGGGTCTTGGGGCCGATGTCCAGGCCCATCTGGTCGGCGGGGATCGCGTCGGAGGCGACCACCGAGGCCGGGGCGTCGGCCTTGAACTCGGGGGCGATGACCGTGTCGACCGGCAGGAGGAGCTCGACGCCGTTGTCCTTGGCGGTGGCGATGTAGCCCTTGACGGTCTCGATCTGGTCCTTCTCCAGCAGGGAGGTGCCCACCTCGTGGCCCTGCGCGGCCAGGAAGGTGTAGGCCATGCCGCCGCCGATGATGAGGCGGTCGGCCTTGGACAGCAGGTTGGCGATGACGCCGAGCTTGTCGGAGACCTTGGAGCCGCCCAGCACCACGGTGTAGGGGCGCTCGGGGTTGTTGACCGCCTTGCCCAGGGACTCGATCTCCTTGACCACCAGCAGGCCGGCGGCCGAGGGGAGCAGCTTGGCGACGTCGTAGACGGAGGCCTGCTTGCGGTGGACCACGCCGAAGCCGTCGGAGACGAAGACGTCGGCCAGGGCCGCCAGCTCGGCGGCGAAGGCCTCGCGCTCGGCGTCGTCCTTGGAGGTCTCGGCGGCGTTGAAGCGCACGTTCTCCAGCAGGACGATCTCGCCCTCGCCCATGGCCTCGACGGCGGCCTTGGCCGAGGGGCCCACGGTGTCCTCGGCCAGGGTCACCTTGGCGCCAGTGACCTCGGCCAGGCGCTCGGCCACCGGGGCCAGGGAGTAGTCGGGGTTGACCTGCCCCTTGGGACGGCCCAGGTGGGCGGTGATGATGACCTTGGCACCGGCATCCAGCAGGGTGCGCAGGGTCGGCAGGGCGGCCTGGATGCGGCCGTCGTCGGTGATGTTCTTGCTCTCGTCGAGGGGGACGTTGAAGTCGGAGCGGACCAGGACGCGCTTGCCCTTGAGATCGCCCAGGGACTCGATGGTCTTCATGCAGAACCTCTTATCGGTCGGAGGTGAGTGGGGGTGCGGATGGGGGATGTGCCGGAGGCCGGGCCGTGGGTGCCACGGCCCATGGAGCGCGCCCGCACAACGGCGGACGTTGTGCGGGCGCTTCTCCTAGAGCGTCATGCTCTGGTGCGGACTCAGGCGAGCTTGGAGCCGACCAGGGCGGTCAGGCGGACCAGGGCGTTGGAGTAGCCCCACTCGTTGTCGTACCAGGACAGGACCTTGACCAGGTTGCCGATGACCTTGGTCTCGGTGGCGTCGAAGATCGAGGTGTGGGGGTTGCCCACGATGTCGGTGGAGACGATCGGGTCCTCGGTGTACTCCAGGACGCCCTTGAGCTCGCCCTCGGCGGCGGCCTTGACGGCGGCCTTGACGGCCTCGACGGAGACCTCCTTCTCGGCGACGAAGGTCAGGTCGGTCAGCGAGCCGGTCGGGGTGGGCACGCGCACGGCGAGGCCGTCGAACTTGCCCTTGAGGTCGGGCAGGACCAGGGCCACGGCCTGGGCGGCACCGGTCTTGGTCGGGATCATGTTGAGCGCGGCGGCGCGGGCACGGCGCAGGTCGCTGTGCGGGGCGTCGAGGACGCGCTGGTCACCCGTGTAGGAGTGGATGGTGGTCATGATGCCGCGCTCGATGCCGAAGTTCTCGTGGAGGACCTTGGCCAGGGGGGCGAGGCAGTTGGTGGTGCACGAGGCGTTGGACACGATGTTCATCGTGGCGTTGTCGTAGTCGGCCTCGTTGACACCCATGACGAAGGTGCCGTCGACGTTCTTGGCCGGGGCGGAGATGACGACCTTCTTGGCGCCACCGTCGAGGTGGGCCTTGGCCTTCTCGCCGTCGGTGAAGAAACCGGTGGACTCGACAACAACATCGACGCCGAGCTCGCCCCAGGGCAGGTCGGCGGGGTCGCGCTGGGCCAGGACCTTGATGCGCTTGCCGTTGACGGTGATGCCGTCCTCGTCGTAGGAGACCTCGCCGTCGAAGCGGCCGAGGATCGAGTCGTACTTGAGCAGGTGGGCCAGGGTCTTGTTGTCGGTGAGGTCGTTGACCGCGACGACCTCGATGTCCGCACCCTGCTCCAGGGCGGCACGGAAGAAGTTGCGGCCGATGCGGCCGAAGCCGTTGATACCAACGCGGGTGGTCACTTTGTGTCCTCCTAGTGCGCCGACATGGCGCACGGTTTCTGGGCGTATTCGCACAGTGGGATGTGCTCCGGTGCTCCGGCTCCCCGGGAGGGGACTCCCTCAGGCTCCGGCACGACCGAGTCTAGCGACAGCGCGAGGGCGCATGTGACCACATTCCACGCCACGGGCGAACACGCACCGCCCGCCGGCGGCACCGCAATTCACGCCGGGATGATCCGCCCCGGGAATGGGGACCTCAGTCCCATCTGAGTCCCCCAGTCCGCCCACAGTGCCCCTCCCCCGCTTCTGCGCGCCCGGGCCCCTCCTCCTCAGCCGGGTCGACCCGTGCGGCCGGGGGGCTCAGGGCTCGAGCATGTCCTGGGTCAGGACGGATTCGGTGTCGGGGATGCCCAGGTCGTGGGCGCGCTTGTCGGCCATGGCCAGCAGGCGGCGGATGCGGCCCGCCACGGCGTCCTTGGTCAGCTGCGGGTCGGAGAGCTGGCCCAGCTCCTCCAGGGAGGCCTGCTTGTTGGCGATGCGCAGCCGCCCGGCCTCCAGCAGATGGGCGGGCACGTCGTCGCCCAGGATCTCGAAGGCTCGCTCCACCCGTGCCCCGGAGGCCACGGCGGCGCGCGCCGAGCGGCGCAGGTTGGCGTCGTCGAAATTGGCCAGGCGGTTGGCGGTCCCGCGCGACTCCCGGCGCGAGCGCCGCTCGGTCCAGGTCCGGTGGGCCTCGGGAGCGCCCATGCGCTCCAGGAGGATGCCGATGGCCTCGCCGTCGCGCACCACGACCCGGTCAGAGCCGCGCACCTCGCGGGCCTTGGCCGCCACCTCGAAGCGGCGCGCGGCCCCCACCAGCGCCAGCGCGGCCTCCGAGCCGGGGCAGGTGACCTCCAGGGAGGCCGAGCGCCCGGGCTCGGTCAGCGAGCCGCGGGCCAGGAAGGCTCCGCGCCAGGCCGCGGCCGCAGCCTTGCGCCCGCCCTGGACCACGGCCACCGGCATGCCCCGCACGGGCCGGCCCCGCTCATCGACCAGTCCCGAGAGGCGGGCCAGGTCCTTGCCGCGCTCGACGACGCGCAGCACGTAGCGCGAGCCCCGGTGCAGCGAGCCCCCCTGGACCACCATGACCTCGGAGTCCATCCCGTAGAGCTCCTTGAGATGGCGGTGCAGCCTGCGCACGGTGCCGCCGTGGTCGAGCTCGGCCTCGACCACGATGCGCCCCGAGATGATGTGCAGGCCGCCGGCGAAGCGCAGCATCGAGGACAGCTCGGCGCGCTTCTGCGCGGCATTCTCCGCAGGGACATGCGCGAGCTCGTCCTTGACCGTCACCGTCAGCGACATAGGCCGGAACCTCATTCCTGTTGCGCGTGCCCGGGCTCAGGCGCTCAGGCATCTGTGGCTGGGGATGAGTATGCCGGGACCAGGCCGGTCTTGTCGCCACCGAGCCCCCGGCGCGGCACACTGCCCAGCGGCTCAGCACCGGCTCAGCACTCGGGACGCTGCTCGGGCGGGCGGCCGCGCGCCACATCGCCCAGGGCGCCCTCGAAGGCGTCGCGGAAGGCGGCGGCCAGGCGCAGGGGGTCGTGGTGGCACAGGGCCTCACCCGTGCGGACCTGGCGCAGCACCAGGACCGCTCCCAGGGACTCGGCCACCGCGGACAGATCGTCGATGTCCTCGACGGTGGAGGGGTCGGCCAGCACCACGTCGGCGCTGATCTCGGGGGCGTAGTCGGCCAGGACCCGCAGGTGGTCGGCGCTGGTCATGCCGTCGGTCTCGCCCCTCTGGGCCGAGAGGTTGAGCACGATGACCTTGCGGGCGCCGGTGCTCGCCAGGGCGCAGCGCATGGAGGGCAGGATGAGGTGGGGCAGCACGGAGGTGTACCAGGAGCCCGGCCCCAGCACCACCCAGTCGGCCTCGTCGATGGCGCGCACCGCCTCGGGGTGGGCGTCGGCGTCCTGGGGGACGATGGCCACGTTCTCCATGCGCCCTCGGGCCGAGGCCACGGCCACCTGGCCCGAGACGCGCCGGCGGCGGTCGCCGTTGACGATGTCGGCCTCGATGACCAGCGGGGAGGAGGACATGGGGACCACTCGCCCGTGGATGGACAGCAGGCGGCCCACCCAGTCCAGGCCGGCGACGTCGTCGCCCAGCAGCTGCCACAGCGATAGGATGAGCAGGTTGCCCAGGGCGTGGTTGTCCAGCTCGCCCTGGCCCTCGAAGCGGTGCTGGAGGACGTCGCGCCAGGTCAGCCCCCATTCGGAGTCGTCGCACAGGGAGGCCAGCGCCATGCGCAGGTCTCCGGGCGGCAGGCAGCCGAACTCGCGGCGCAGGCGTCCCGAGGAGCCCCCGTCATCCGCGACAGTCACCACTGCGGTGAGGCGGTGGGTGATGTGGCGCAGGGCGCGCAGCGTCGCGGACAGGCCGTGGCCGCCGCCCAGGGCGACGACGGCGGGGCCCTCCTCGCCGCGGCGCGGCCAGCCGGCGACGTCGATCGTGGTTCCCACGTGCGCTCACTCCCGTCCCAGGTCGCGGTGCTGGACCACGACCTCGAAGCCCGCCCGCCGCAACCTGGCCCCAAGGCGCTCCGCGGAGGCCACCGAGCGGTGCTTGCCGCCGGTGCAGCCCACGGCCAGGGTCACGTAGGGCTTGAGCTCGTCGATGTAGTGGGGAAGGGCGGGCGTCAGCAGGTCGGCGTAGCCGTCGACGAAGTCGGCGGCGCCGCTCTGGGAGAAGACGTAGTCGGCCACGGGGGCGTCGCGGCCGGTGAGGTGGCGCAGCTCGGAGACCCAGTAGGGGTTGGGGATGAAGCGCACGTCCAGGACGTGGTCGGCGTCCAGGGGGATGCCGTACTTGAATCCGAAGGACATGACGTTGATGCGCAGCGCCAGGTCCGACTCACGGGCCACCAGCTCGCGGACCCGGCGCGCCAGGTCGTGCACCGAGTAGGCGGAGGTGTCGATGACCGTGTCGGCCATGCCCTTGAGGCCCCCCAGGAGGGTGCGCTCGTGGACGATGCCGTCCAGCACCGAGCCGGTGCCCTGGAGGGGGTGGGGGCGGCGCGAGGACTCGAAGCGGCGCACCAGGACCGCATCGGAGGCGTCCAGGAAGATGAGGCGCACATCGGTGCCCGCCTGGCGCACGGTGCGCAGGTACTCCATGAAGTGGGAGAAGAACTCGCGGCTGCGCACGTCGACCACGGCGGCCAGGCGGTGCACGCCCGCGCCCACGGTGGTCATCATCCCGGCCAGGGCGGGCAGCAGCTGGGGCGGCAGGTTGTCCACCACGTACCAGTCCAGGTCCTCCAGGGCGTTGGCCGCGCGCGAGCGCCCCGCTCCGGACATGCCGGTGACGATGATCATCTCGGGCCGCTCGGCGGGCGGGACCGGGGGCGTGGCGTCGTCCAGGGCCGGGATCTCGATGGGCACGGTGTCCTTGAGGGGGTCTCGGTGCCGGGACGGCTTCGGAGGATCCTGGGAGTCCATGGCCCAAGCATGGCACGGGGTCGCGGGGGGGGGGGGCCCCCCCCCCCCCCCCCCCCCCCCCCCCCGGGCCCCCCCCGGGGGCCCCCCTGCCCAACGCTGGCCCGGGGTTCCCGGCGGGGGGTCCCCCCCGCCCCGAGACCCCGTGCGCTGATGCGCCTCAGCGGGTGAGACTCGCTCCGTTGGTGGCGATGACCCGGCGATACCAGTCGAAGGACTTCTTGCGGTAGCGCTCCAGGGTTCCGCTGCCGTCATCATTGCGGTCGACGTAGATGAAGCCGTAGCGCTTGGACATCTGGGCGGTGGAGGCCGACACGCAGTCGATGCAGCCCCAGGAGGTGTAGCCCAGCACCTCCACGCCGTCGGCGATGGCCTCGGCGACCTGGACGAGGTGGTCGTTCATGTAGGTGATGCGGTAGTCATCGACGACGGTGGGAGCCCCGTCCTCCCCGGTGACCAGCTCATCGCGCGCGCCCAGTCCGTTCTCCACGATGAACAGGGGCTTGCCCCAGCGGTCCCAGTAGTCGCCCAGGATGGTGCGCAGTCCGATCGGGTCGATGGGCCAGCCCCACTGGGAGACCTCCAGGGCCGGGTTGACGACCCCGCCCATGAGGTTGCCGCCTCCGGCCTCGCGCTCCCGGGTGGCGGTCTCGCAGGAGGACATGTAGTAGCTGAAGGACACGAAGTCCACCGTGTTCTCCGCCAGGGTGCGGCGGTCCTCCTCGGTGATGTCCAGCTCCACGCCCCGGTCCCGCAGCGTGCGCAGGAAGTACCCGGGGTAGCGCCCGCGCACGTGCACATCCCCGAAGGCGTAGTTGGCGCGCTCGGCCTGCTTGGCGGCCCAGGCGTCCCGAGGGTCGGGGGTCAGGGGGTAGAAGGGGACGGCCAGGATCATGCAGCCGACCCGGATCTCGGGGTTGATCTCGTGGGCGATGCGCGTGGCGGCCGCGGAGGCCACCAGCTCATGGTGGATGGCCTGGTAGAGGTCCTGGTCGCTCAGCTCCTCCTTGGGCGTGGCGATGCCCCCGGACATGAAGGGCTCGTGGAGCACGGAGTTGATCTCGTTGAAGGTCAGCCAGTACTTCACGCGCTTCCCGTAGCGCTCGAACAGGGTGCGGGCGTAGCGCTCGAAGAAGCCGATGAGCCGCCGGTCGGTCCAGCCGTTGTAGGCCTCGGCCAGGTGCAGGGGGGTCTCGTAGTGGCTGATGGTCACCAGGGGCTCGATGCCGTGCCTCTCCAGCTCGTCGAGCACCCGGTCGTAGAAGGCCAGGCCCTCCTCGCAGGGCTCGGCCTCATCGCCCCGGGGGAAGATCCTGGACCAGGCGATGGAGAAGCGGAAGACGGTGAAGCCCATCTCGGCCAGCAGGGCGATGTCCTGGGCGTAGCGGTGGTAGAAGTCGATGCCGATGAGCTTGAGGTTGTCGGGGGTGGGCTCGGGCGTGCGCGGGCCCACGATGCCCTGGGGCATGACGTCCTGGACGCTCAGGCCCTTGCCGCCCTCGTCGTAGGCGCCCTCGTACTGGTTGGCGGCCAGGGCCCCGCCCCACAGGAAGCCCTCGGGGAAGGTGGTGGTCATGGCTCTCATCCTCTCCTGGTGGTGCGATGATCTCGCAGGTTCTGATGCTCTGATGATTCTGTCGGATGGTTGTGCCGGTCTGGGATGCGGGGCCCTACTGGTCGATCTCGACCACGGTCCCGCCCGCGTCCACCGGCCCGGAGACGACGGGGACGACGCCGCGCAGGGCCGCCGTGTTGGTCACCACCAGGATGGTGGTGGGGTCCTTGTCGGCCCCGCGCAGGACGTCGAGATCCACCCGGGCCAGGAGGTCGCCGCGCTCGACCCTGTCCCCGGCGGCGACGGCGGGGCTGAAGCCCTCGCCCTTGAGGTCGACGGTGTCCAGGCCGATGTGGACGAGCAGCTCGACGCCGTCGTCGGTCCTGATGCCGTAGGCGTGCCCGGAGTCCATGGCGGTGACGAGCCGTCCGCCGGCGGGCGCCATGACCTCGATGGTGCCGCCGCCCTCGGGGGTCACGCCCACGCCGTTGCCCAGGGCGCCGGAGGAGAAGACCGGGTCGGTGACCCGCTCCAGCGGCACCGCGCGCCCGGTGATGGGCGAGCCCAGCTGCGTTGTGGGCTCCACGGGCTCCGCGGTGGCGTCCAGCGCCTCCCCGGCGGCCCCGGGGGCCTCCTCCACCGGGTCGGTGAAGCCCAGGACCAGGGTGAGGGTGAGGCTGATGGCGACGGCGACCGCCATGCCGATGAGCACGACCGGGAGGTTGCCGTGGCCGAGCAGGGCGGGGATGCCGATGAGGGAGGGGAAGACGAAGGAGGTGGTGGCGCCGCCGGCGGCCGAGACGATGACGCCCCCGACGGCCCCGCCGATGCAGCCGAAGATGAAGGGGCGCTTGAGCGGCAGGTTGACGCCGTAGATGGCGGGCTCGGTGATGCCGGCGAGGAAGCCGGAGAGGGAGGCGGGCCCGGCCAGCTGGCGCAGCTTGGCATTGCGGCTGCGGATGAGCACTCCCAGGGTGGCGGCGGCCTGGGCCAGGACCGCGGGGAAGATCGGGCCGACCATGAGGGAGTAGCCGGGGTTGTCGTACTGGGCGATCATGATGGGCACCAGGCCCCAGTGGACTCCGAACATGACGAAGACCTGCCAGAATGCGCCCATGATGCCGCCCGCCACCCAGGGCGCGACCTCGAAGAGGGTGTTGAGCCCCGAGGCGATGCCCGAGGACAGGGCGGTGGTCACCGGCCCCACGGTGATGAGCGTCAGGGGCACCATGATGAGCAGGACCAGCAGTGGGACCATGAAGTTGCGGATGGCCGAGGGCAGGATGCGGGTGAGCAGGCGCTGGAGGTGGGACTGGACCCAGACCGCGACGATGATGGGCACCAGGGAGGAGGCGTAGGAGGCCATGACCACGGGGATGCCCAGGAAGGTGACCGGGCCGGGGGCCTCGTTGAGGGCGACGATCCCGGGGTAGACCAGGGCGCCGGCCAGGGCGACGGCGGTGAACTCATTGGCCTTGAAATGGCGGGCGGAGGTGATGGCCAGCAGGATGGGCAGGAAGTAGAGGGCGGAGTCTCCCGCCGCATTGAGGATCGCGTGGGTGGTGCTCTCCTCGGACAGCCATCCCAGGGTCAGGGCCAGGGTGAGGAAGGCCTTGATGAGGCCCGCGCCGGCCAGGGTCCACACCACGGGGTTGATGAGGGCCGAGATGAGCCTGATGAAGCGGTCGAACAGGCTCCCCCGCTCCTGCGGCGCCTCGCCCTCCTCCCGGGAGCCGATGCCCGTGAGGCGGCTCAGCTCCTCGTGGACGACGGGGACGTCGTTGCCGATGACCACCTGGTACTGGCCGCCCGCCTGCACGACGGTGACCACCCCGGGCAGGGCCTTGATCTGGTCGGTGGCTGCCTTGGACTCATCGGCCAGCACCAGGCGCAGGCGGGTGGCGCAGTGGTTGATGGACCTGATGTTCGCTTCGCCTCCCACCTTGTCCAGCAGTTGCGGCGCCAGTGCCGCGTAGTCGATCCTCGCCATGGGAACGGTTCCTCCTCGAATCCGTGCGGGCAACGAAAAAGACCCGGGATCCCCGCGCGCGTTCGTGCGCACTGGAGATCCCAGGTCTTGCCCCTGTTGGGTCACAATCCTGTGGGCCCTGCCGGGCCTTGGTGCAAGGCTACGGCCTCGCACAGGGGCCGACAAGCCGATCTGTCACCCGTTCTCAGTGCCTCGCCTCACACGCCCGGTGGGGAGGCGCCCGGCTCGCCGTCGGCGGGGCTGACGGCAGCCGGCCCCGCCTGCGCCGCGCCGACGAGGCGGGCGACGTGCATCGTCAGGTAGGCGGTCTCGTCGGCGGAGACCGTGATGCCCAGCCTCATCTCCAGCAGGTCGCTGATGCGCAGCGCCAGGCGGTGGGCCCGGGGGTGGGAGGTGCGCAGCGTGTCGGCGATGATGGAGGCGGTGCCGTCCTGGATCTGGAGGCCGGTGCGGGCCCGCACCAGGAAGTAGCGCAGGTGGACGGCGAAGCGGGCGGCATTGATCGAGTGCTCCTCGAGGGAGTCGCCGAGGGCGGCCCGCAGCAGGTCCATGACCTGGCTGATGAGCCGGGACTGCCTCTGGGACTCCTGCACGGAGGGCGCCCCGACCGCGGCGGCGAACAGGTGCAGGCTCAGGGCGATGGCCTCCCCCGCCGGCAGCTGGACCTCCTGGGAGGCGTTGAGGTCGGCGATGATCTGCTCGGCCAGCCTCAGCTCCTCGGGGTGGAGGTGGGCGACCTCGGCCCGCAGCGGGTAGTCCATCGCCTCGCCCCGGCGCACCCGCTCCATGGCCTGGTTGACGTGGTCGACGACGGCGACGATCGTCGAGGAGGGAACGGCGGTGCCCAGCTCCCGGGCCGCGGCGACGAAGCACCTCTCGATGAGGGCGATGCGCTCCAGGGGCATCGCGGCCATGACCTCGGCCACGGACTCGGGGTTGTCGGCGGGCACGTAGCGCCTGGCGATGCGGGAGGCATCGGCCTCCTGGCCCGCCTTGCGGCCGAATCCCAGGCCGCGCCCGGTGAGGATGACCTCCCGGCCGACCTCATCGCGCGCCAGGACGACGTTGTTGTTGAAGACGCGGAGGATCCTCATGCCTGCGACTCCTCCCCGGTGGGCCCCGTGCGGGCGGGGCCCGCGCCAGAACCGCCCGGGCTGTCGAGGTGCGCCAGGATCGTGGCGGCCAGGGCCGGGCCGATGCCCCTGACCTCGGCGATGCGCTCAGGCGAGGCGGCGCGGATCCGCTTGACCGAGCCGAATTCGCGCAGGAGCGCCGCCTGCCGGGCAGGGCCCAGCCCGGGCACGTCGTCGAGCACGGATCGGGTCATTCCCGCTGAGCGCCTCTTGCGGTGGTGGGTGATGGCGAAGCGGTGGGACTCATCGCGCAGGTGCTGGAGCATGTAGAGGGCCGGGGAGCTGCGCGGCAGGATCAGTGGGAAGTCCTCGCCGGGGATCCACACCTCCTCCAGGCGCTTGGCCAGGCCGATGATGGGCACGTCGATCCCCAGATCCTCGAGCACCGCCTGGGCGGCGCCGACCTGCGGCAGGCCGCCGTCGACGACGATGAGGCCGGGGGCGTAGGAGAAGCGCTTGGCCCGGCCCGTGGTCGGGTCGATGGGCCCGGAGGAGACCACCTCCCCCTCGGCCTCCTGGAGCTCCAGGGCGGCGCGCTCGGCCTGCCGGCCATGGCCCTGCTCGGCGATGAGCCGCTTGAAGCGGCGGGTGAGCACCTCGCGCATGGCGGCGGTGTCGTCGCTGGCGCCCTGCCCCTGGGCGCCGCGGATGACGAAGCGCCGGTAGTCGGACTTGCGCGGGGCGCCGTCCTCGAAGACGACCATGGAGCCCACCTGGTGCCCGCCCTGGGTGTGGGAGATGTCGTAGCACTCCATCCGCAGGGGCGCCTCGGGCAGGTCGAGGGCCTCGGCGAGCTCGTCGAGGGCCTGGCTGCGCTGGGTCAGGTCGCCGGCGCGGCGGGTCTTGTGCAGGCGCAGGGCCTCCTCGGCGTTCTTGCGCACGGTCTCCATGAGGGCCGCCTTGTCGCCCCGCCGGGGCACCCTCAGGTCCACCCGGCCCCCGCGCAGCCCGGAGAGCCAGGCGGTGACGGTGCCGGCCTCCGAGGGCATGACGGGCACGAGGATCTGCCGGGGCACTGCGGTGGTGGCGGTGTGGGCGACGTCGTCGACGCTGGTGGCGGCCGCCTCCCCCTTCCGCAGTGGCGGCGCACCGCTGGGGCCGGTGCGCGGCGCGGGGCTGGAGGGGGCCCGGGAGCCGATCCCGATCGAGGTGGTGGTGCCCGAGGCGGGGGCGGCCAGCTCATCGGCGGGGTCGAGCAGGGAGCCGTAGACCTGCTCCAGGAGGCGCTCGATGAGCTCGGCGTCACCGGCCTCGTCGATGAGGTCGACCACCCAGCCGCGCTGGCCGCGCACGCGCCCGCCGCGCACGTGGAAGACCTGGACGGCGGCCTCGAGCTCGTCGCGGACCAGGGCGAAGACATCGGCGTCGGTGGCGTCGGGCAGGACGACGGCGTTGCCCTCGATGACCTTGCGCAGGGCCGCGGCGTCGTCGCGCAGCCGCGCCGCCCTCTCGAAGTCCAGGGCGGCTGCGGCCGCCTTCATCTCGGCCTCGAGCTGCCGCAGGTAGGGGCCGGTGCGCCCCGCCATGAAGGCGCAGAAGTCCTCGGCCAGGGCCCGGTGGTCCTCGGGGCTGATGCGGCCCACGCAGGGCGCCGAGCACTTGTCGATGTAGCCCAGCAGGCAGGGGCGCCCCGAGGCGCGGGCCCGGTTGAGCACCCCGGCGGAGCAGGAGCGCACGGGGAAGACCCGCAGGAGCTGGTCGACGGTCTCCCGGATGGACCAGGCGGCCACGAAGGGGCCGAAGTAGCGGGTGCCGGGCCGGCGCGCGCCCCGCACCACCTGGACCCGGGGGAAGGTCTCCTGCATCGTCACCGCCAGGTAGGGGTAGGACTTGTCGTCCTTGTACATGACGTTGAAGCGCGGGTTGAACTCCTTGATCCAGGAGTACTCCAGGGCCAGGGACTCCACCTCGGTGGAGACCACCGTCCACTCCACGGCGCAGGCGGTGGTCACCATCCTCTGGGTGCGGGGGTGGAGGGCGGACAGGTCCTGGAAGTAGCTCGACAGCCGGGCCCGCAGGTTCTTGGCCTTGCCCACGTAGATGACGCGCCCCTCGCCGTCCAGGAATCGGTAGACGCCCGGGGATGTGGCGATCTCCCCGGGAGCGGGGCGGTAGGTGGAGGGATCGGCCATGCGGGCAAGACTACGTCGGCTCCCGGGCCCCCGGGCCCGCGCCGGGGGCGCCTGTCGGGCCGGGGCCCGATCGCCATCGCGGCCCCGGGGAGAGCGCCTGTGGCCTACGATCCCCTCATCCGCCCCCGCGGGGACGGACCCACCCCCGAGTCGCCCAGGAGGCTGTCATGAGTGGTGCTCGCGCTTCGGAGCCGCACCTGGTCCTCATCGATGTGGACGGGACGCTGGTGACCTATGCCAATGAGCTGCCCGCCTCGGCCGCACGGGCCGTGCGCCGCGCCCGTCGGGCGGGGCACCGGGTCTACCCGACCACCGGCCGCTCCCGGGCCGAGATGCCCGCCGAGCTGCTGGAGGTGGGCTTCGACGGGATGATCGGCGGCAACGGGGCCTATGTGGAGAGCGACGGGGAGGTCCTGCTGCACGAGAGCCTCAGCCGCCAGGACTGCCGGGCCGTGGTGGGCTGGCTGGCGGATCGGGGCCTGGAGTTCTACCTGGAGACCAATGCGGGCCTGTTCGCCTCCCCCGGGTTCCGCCAGGCCGCGCTGCCGGCCATCCGGGCCTACATCGCGGGCAAGGGCCACGCCGATGCCGAGTCGGTGACAGTGGAGGAGGTCCTCCCCGATCTCATCGACGGCGCGGATCCCGTGCGCGATGATGTCAACAAGATCAGCTACCTGCTCAGCGGCCCGGAGGATCTGGAGGCGGCGCGACGGGCCTTCCCCGCCCTGGAGCACGGCAGCTGGGGCGGGCGCGGGCACGCACCGCTCTTCGGTGACATGCGGCTCGCCGGGGTGTCGAAGGTCCGCGCGCTCGAGGTGCTGCGGGAGCGGCTCGGCGTCCCGCTGGCGCGCACGGTGGCCGTGGGGGACGCCCTGGTGGATCTGGGGATGATCGAGCACTGCGGGGTGGGTGTGGCCATGGGAAATGCCCATCCATCGTTGAAGAGCGCCGCCGATCTGGTGACCGATGATGTGGAGCACGACGGCCTGGCCGCGGCCCTGGAGCGGCTGGGGCTGCTGGACTGAGCCGGGCGGAGGGGATGAGCGGCCCGCGCGGTCCAGCGGGCGGGCGCAGGTGGTGGGCGATACTGGGTTCGAACCAGTGACCTCTTCCGTGTCAGGGAAGCGCGCTACCGCTGCGCCAATCGCCCGAGGTGGGTACCGGATTCGAACCGGTGTCAACGGCTTTGCAGGCCGGTGCCTAACCTCTCGGCCAACCCACCATGAGAGGAAGGGGGCTGGGTGCTCCCGGCTCCTCGGAGCGGATGACGGGACTCGAACCCGCGACCCTCACCTTGGCAAGGTGATGCTCTACCAACTGAGCCACATCCGCGATGCCGCCTCACGACTCTCACGAGCCGTCCGGTGCTGGAGAACCATAACACCCCGGCTCCGCCCGTCCGCAAATCACCTCCCGGTGATTCACCTCACCGGCACGGCATTTGCCCCGGGGCATCCGGGCTGGCTATGGTTGGCGCCGCACAGGGCGATTGGCTCAGGGGTTAGAGCGCCTCGTTCACACCGAGGAGGTCACTGGTTCGATTCCAGTATCGCCCACCACCGGCCGGAACCGTGAGGTTCCGGCCTTCGTCATGTCCTGGCCATGTCCTGGCATCGCCGGGGCGGCCGGCTCACGGGGCCAGGACCGGGGCGCGGCCACGGCGGCCGTCACGACTCGGTCACGCAGCGCGGAACCGCCCTATACGTGTCAGTGGCCGGTGGGAGGATTCAGGCTGTCACCGTCGACGAAGGACCGCCATGCCTCCCCACCCCGCTGCTCAGCCCCGCCCCGCCGCAGATGCCTCACCCCTCGCGGGGCTCTCCCGTCAGGCATGCTCCCTATGGGCCAAGTCCGGGGATGAGACCGGGTGGCTGTCCCTGCCCCAGCACATGATCGACTCGGCGGGTGTCGCCGCCCGCCTCTGGGAGCACTGGGCCTCGACCGCCCTGCGCGTCTCCTGCGCCCGCGCCTGCCGCCTGGGGGTGGAGGAGACCGGCGTCCTGCTCTCCTGGCTCGCAGGCGTCCACGACATCGGCAAGGCCTGCCGGAGGTTCCAGGCCCAGATCGACGGCAACCCGGAGTACGCCGCCTTCGCCCAGCGGGTCCGCGATGCGGGGCTGGATCTTCGTATCGGCTCCCTGGAGGCCTCCTCCCCGATGCCCCATTCGGCTGTCAGTCAGGTCATCCTCGAGACGTGGCTGGCGCAGCGGGGTGTCAACCGGCGGGTGGCACGATCCCTGGCCGCCGTCGCCGGCTGCCATCACGGGGTGCCGCCGAATCCTCACCTGGAGAGGACGGTCAGCACGGTGCTCGGCTCCTACGACGCCTCCTGGCAGGAGGTCTGGGATGAGCTGGCGGCCCTCATCACCGAGAGCACGGGGGCCGGGCCGGTTCTGGATCGCCTGCGCCGACCCATTGCGGTCACGGGGCAGATGCTGGCCACCGGGCTGGTCATCATGAGCGACTGGATCGCCTCCAATGCGGAGCGGGCCTTCCCCATGGTGGTCGATCCCGACCAGGAGCGGCGGGTCACGGAGGGCCTGGACGCCCTGGATCTGACCGTGCCGTGGGAGCCGCAGCCCCCGGACCTGGGGGACATGGAGGAGGGGCTGGACGCCTTCCTGCGCCATCGCTTCTCCTGGGAGGCGAGCACCTCGGCCCGCCCGGCCCAGCGGGTGGTCGCCCGGGCCTGCCGGGAGGCGGAGGGCCCCGTGCTGCTCATCCTGGAGGCGCCCACCGGTGAGGGCAAGACGGAGGCGGCGCTCCTGGCCGCGGAGATCCTGGCCTCCTCGGGCGCCCCCGCGGGCGGTCTCCTGCTGGCCGCCCCGACGATGTCCACCTCCGACTCCCTGTTCGCCCGCACCCGGGACTGGGCGAGGCGGGCGGCGGATGACGAGGGGATCGTCATGTCCATGTTCCTGGGGCACTCCAAGAACATGCTCAATGAGGAGTACCGGCGCCTGCGCGCCACCCAGGTCTACGAGGAGGCCGACGATGAGCGCGGGGCCCCGCATCATGGGGAGGTGGTGGCCTCGCAGTGGATGTCGGGGCGCAAGAAGGGGATCCTGTCCAATGTCGTGGTCGCCACCGTGGATCAGGTCCTCTTCATGGCCCTGCAGGCCAAGCACGCGATGCTGCGCCATCTGGGCCTGGCGGACAAGGTGGTCATCATCGATGAGGTCCACGCCTACGACGCCTACATGAATGTCTACCTGGCGCGGGCCATCGAGTGGCTGGCCGAGTACGGCGCCTCGGTGATCCTGCTCTCGGCCACCCTGCCGGTGGAGGTCAAGCGGACCCTCATGGAGGCCTATGCGCGCGGCCTGCGCCCGCAGCGCCCGGTGGGCGAGCTCTCCAGCGCCTACCCCCTGGTGACGACGCTCAGCGGGCAGGGACCGCAGGAGCTGGCGGTGCCGCCGCGACCCGCGGACCTGGAGGCCCTCGTCTCGACGATCCCCGACGACGTCCCCACCCTGGTGCGCACGGTCCTGGGCAGCACCGAGGAGGGCGGCTGCGTCCTGGTGCTGTGCAACACGGTGGCCCGCGCGCAGGAGGCCTATGCGGCCCTACGCGAGGAGATGGGCCAGGACGTCAGGCTGCTGCATGCGCGCTTCGTGGCCGGGGACCGGGTGGGCCTGGAGCAGGAGCTGGTCCGCGAGATGGGGCCGCGCGCCCACCGGGGCTCGGGGCGGCCCGAGCGGCGGGTGGTGGTGGCCACCCAGGTCGCCGAGCAGTCCCTGGACATCGACGTCGACCTGCTCATCACCGATATCGCCCCGATGGACCTGTTGCTCCAGCGCCTGGGGCGCCTGCACCGCCACGCCCGTCCCCAGCAGGACAGGCCCGCGGGGCTGCGCCGGCCTCGAATGGTCCTGCGCGGCCTGGTGGGCTCCGGCTCCCGGGCCGACGCCGCTACGGAGATCAGCAGGGCCGAGGAGCTCTTCGAGGCCTCGGCGATGGCCGTCTACGACACGGCGCTCCTGCTGGCCACCTACGCCACCCTGCTGGATGGCCCTCTGGGCGGGGGCGCAGTGACCCGCCCCGACGACGTCCCCGGCCTGGTGCAGACGACCTACTCCCCCACTCCCCCGATCCCCGCCGCATGGGAGGCGGTCTGGCGACGGGCAGTGGATGAGCAGGAGCAGGCACGGGCCCGGGCCGAGGCCCGGGCCAGGACCTTCCTCTTCCCCCGGGTGGGGGATGCGAGGCGGCTGGGAGACCTCTTCACCGCCCAGGACCGGGACATCGCGGACTCGGCCCGTTCGGAGGCCTCGGGCCTGGCCCAGGTGCGCGACTCCGACCCGTCGATCGAGGCGGTCGCCATCATCGAGCGGCCGGGCGGCTACTCCCCTCTACCGTGGCTCATGGGCGGAGGACCTGAGGAGATCCTGGTGGAGGACCAGGAGCCGAACTGGCGCGCCGCCGGGGTGCTCGCGCGCTCAACGGTGCGCCTGCCCCGATCGCTGAGCCGGGAGTGGGCCTTCGACACGACGATCGACGCCCTGGAGCGGGCCACGCCGATCGGGTGGGCCGCCAGCAGTCTGCTGCGCGGGCTGGTGGCCCTGCGGCTCGATGAGGAGCTGACCTGCGAGATCTCGGGGCGCCGCTTGCGCTACGACCGCGAGCTCGGACTCCAGGAGATCCACTGACCATGGTGACCCGGGCCATACACTGTCAGTGTCGGCCACACTGCTCCGCCCACGCGGGGATGAGCCGATTGCCTGTGGCGCTTGAGCCGTTCTCCCCGCCGGGCGGGGCTTCACATCTCAGATCTGCATCATCTCGCAGCAGTAGGCAACATTGTTTGTGGCGCTAGCCGCTCGTTGTGGTACGCTCCACACCAAGCGATCACATTCCTCACGCACAGGAGACGCTGTGACTCCCTCCCCCTCCTTCTCACTCCTCACCCAGCCCTGGATCCGCTGCGACATGCTCGGCGGCTCCGTCCAGGAGCTGTCCCTGCGGGACCTGTTCGACGGCGAGCACCGGATCCTGCGCATCCGCGGGGACTCCCCCACCCAGGACTACGCGATCCTGCGCCTCATCCTGGTGATCCTCTGGTGCGCCCACCGCCCAGACGAGGCCCTGGCGGATGAGCAGGACCCCTACCGCTTCGATGACTGGTGGGAGCAGGCCCTCGCCCAGGCGATATCGGGGGGCAGGGATGAGGTAGTGCTGGACTACCTGGAGCGCCACGCCGAGCGCTTCGACCTGCTCCACCCGAGCGCGCCCTTCATGCAGGTCGCGGACCTGGACACGGCCAAGGGCACCCGGCTCCCGGTGCGCCGGATCATCCCGGAGGCCGAGCAGGACTACTTCACCATGCGCGCAGGCCGGGAGCTGGAGAGTCTCAACCTGGCCGAGGCGGCCCGCTGGCTGGTGACGGCGCAGGCCTACGACTACTCGGGCATCAAGTCGGGGGCCATGGGCGACCCGCGGGTCAAGGGCGGCAAGGGCTATCCCATCGGCCAGGGCTGGACGGGGCTAACCGGCGGGGTGGTCATCCACGGGCGGAGCCTGCGCGAGACCCTCATCCTCAACACCCCGGCACGCCTGGTGATGGCCCCTCAGATGCGGGCGGACCTTCCCGTGTGGGAGCGCCTGCCTGATGGCGCCGCCGAGCGCCCCAGCCCCATTCCCACCGGCCCCTGTGACCTGCTGACCTGGCAGTCGCGCCGGATCCGGCTCTTCACGGAGGAGGGGCGCGTGGTCTCCGTCCTGGTCAGCAACGGGGACAAGATCCCCGAGGCCGGGGCCAATATCCTGGTCGACCCGATGACGCCCTACCGGTACTCGACCAACAAGTCCAAGAAGGGCTCCCCTGTCTTCTATCCTCGGCCGCACGACGCCGAGCAGACCGTGTGGCGCAGCCTGGAGCCGCTGCTGGTGCGCGAGGGCGTCGTCGTCGATCTGCCGGGCGGTGGGCGGGTCAAGGGGGCCCAACCCCCCAAGGCCCCGACCACGATCACCTCCCTGACCGAGCTGAGGCACGAGGGGATCCTCGGTGAGGAGCCCCTGACCGTCGAGCTCGTCTCGGTGCGATACGGCCCCCAGGCGGCCTCAGTGTCCCAGGTGGTGAGCACCTCCGTGGAGCTGCCCCATGCCGTCCTGGCCTCCCGCAACCCTCTACTTGCAGAGACTCTCGTGGAGGCCGGCCGACGCGCCCGGGAGGCCGCCGTGCGCTACGGCCGCTACGCCGGCAATCTCCTGGTGGCCGCGGGCGGGGACTACGTCTACCAGGCGGGGGCTGCCGCGAGCGTGCTCGATGCCCTGGAGCCGGCCTTCCGCTCCTGGCTGGTCTCCGTTGATGAGCAGGATCCCGACGCCGCCCTGGCCACATGGTCCCGGCTCATCGAGCGCCGGGTCCTGGAGATGGCGGCCACGCTCCTGAGCGGGGCCGGCCCCAAGGCCCTGGCGGGCCGGGTCGTGGAGCACAACGGCTCCCCCCGCCTGGTCTCGGCAGGCACCGCCTTCCAGCAGCTCCAGCGCGACCTGCGCGCGCTTCTTCCCCACCCCGACTCCAGCAAGGAGGAGACACATGTCTGAGGCGCCTGTCCTCGCCAGTAGCACCGCCAGCCCCACCGGTCCCCCACCGCGCCCCCGGGGCAAGGCCGAGCGGCTCCGGTCCGCAGTCTCGGCTGCCGCCTCGCGCCTCCAGGACGCCTACCTGGGCCACGGCACCCAGCAGGCCCAGGCCCGGGCCCGCCAGCGCCTGGCGACGCTCCGCCACCGGGCGGGCCTGGCCCCCGAGAGCGACCCCTTGGTCTGGCAGGCTGCGCTGGAGGAGGTCCTGCCGGGCCTGGATGAGGACCTGCTGGGGGGTGATGGGGCCAGCCCCTATGAGAGTGCCGCCTTCGCCGCACTGTGCCTCTTCGCCCTGCACATGCAGTCTCAGACCGCACCCATGCACGTGCCCGGCCAGAGCCTGGCCCGCGCCGTCGGGCAACTCGACGCCCGACGCGCCTCGGAGTCCATCAAGCCCCGCTTCGACGCCGTCCTGGTCTGCCGCAGCCCGGCAACGCGCCTGCACCACCTGCGCAGCCTGGTGACGCTGCTGCGGGCCGAGCACATCGGGGCCGACTACGGGCGCCTGGCCACGGATCTGCGCCTGCTGGAGCTGCCCGAGCACAACCGGGTCCTGCTGCGCTGGGGCCGGGACTTCGCCACCGGCCATTACACGACGTCCTCGGAGGCTGCCGGCGGCACCACGAGCGATAAGAACTGACAACTCCCCTACCCCTCGAAAGGATGATTCCCTCATGACCCTGACCATCGACATCCACGCCCTGCAGTCCCTGCCCCCCAGCAATATCAACCGCGACGACACCGGAGCGCCCAAGTCCGCGATCTTCGGCGGGGTGCTGCGCCAGCGCGTGTCCTCCCAGGCCTGGAAGCGGGCGATCCGCAAGGACTTCGAGACCTACCTCAGCAAGGAGGATCTGGGCACCCGCTCCAAGCGCGTGGTGGACCTGGTGGCCACGCGCGTGTGCGAGCTGGATGGGGGCTATGACCGCGCGGCGGCGGAGAAGGCCGCCGAGGCGGTCTTCAAGGCCGCCGGGATCAAGACCGTGGAGCCCAAGGTGCGCGAGGGTGAGGATCCCCGCGCCCCGGAGACCGGCTACCTTCTCTTCCTGTCCACTGGGCAGGTGGAACAGGCCGCCCGGTTCATCCTGGACAATGCGGGCAAGGCCCCCTCCAAGAAGCAGGCCAAGGAGATCCTCGACCAGGGCCACAGCATCGATGTGGCCATGTTCGGCCGGATGGTGGCCGACGCCCCGGAGTACAACGTGGATGCCGCCGTCCAGGTCGCCCATGCCATTGGCGTGCACGAGTCCGAGCCCGAGTTCGACTACTTCACCGCCGTGGATGACGAGGTTGACAGGGGCGGCGAGGAGACCGGCGCGGGGATGATCGGGACGGTTCAGATGATGTCCTCCACCCTGTACCGCTTCGCCACCATCGATGTGCTGTCCCTGCGGGAGAATCTTGGGGATGATGCGCAGGCGGCGGTCACGGCTGCCGGCAGCTTCCTGCGCAGCTTCATCCGCTCCCTGCCCACGGGCAAGCTCAACACCTTCGCCAACAACACCCTTCCCGAACTGGTGTACGTCACGGTGCGCGAGGACCGGCCGGTCTCGCTGGTCAACGCCTTCGAGAGGCCGGTGCGCGGGGATGAGGGCACGAGCCGGCGGCGCGCAGCGGCCCGGGCCCTGGCCCAGGAGGCCCGCTCGGTCGCCGAGGTCTACGAGATGGAGCCCCTGGCCTCCTTCGTCCTGTCCCTGAGTGATCTGGGAGAGGAAATGGGGGGACTGGGCGAGTCGGTCAGGCTTTCGGAGCTCATCGACCGTGTGACCGCGGTGGTGCGCCAGAGGCTGAGTGAGGAGCAGGGGGCGTGAGCCGCTCGCTGCTGCTCCTGCTGCGGGGCCCCCTGCAGTCCTGGGGCGATGACAGCCGCTACACGGTGCGGGGGACCCAGGCGTATCCGAGCAAGTCGGGGGTGCTGGGGCTGCTGGCGGCCGCCCAGGGCCGCCGGCGCGCGGATCCCGTGGAGGATCTGGCCCGACTGTCCTTCGGAGTGCGCGTGGATCAGCCGGGGCGCGTCCTCAAGGACTTCCAGACCTCCACGGCCTGGCAGAAGGGCGAGACCACCCCGCTGGCACTGGTGAGCCGCTACTACCTCACCGATGCGGTCTTCGTGGCCGCTGTGGGTGGGGAGCCGCCTCTGCTGGAGGCCTTGGAGGGTGCTCTGCGCCGTCCGCGGTTCCCCCTGTTCCTGGGGCGGCGCTCCTGCCCGGCGGGCCCGGATCTTCTCATCGGGGTGCGCGAGGGCGACGTCGATGAGGCTCTGCGGGCCGAGCCATGGCATGCCTCGCCGGACTACCGCCGCAGTGTGCCCCAGCAGATGAGCCTGCCGGTCTTCCGCGACCGGCTGCCCGGTGAGCAGGAGCCGGCCTATGCCCGCCGTCGGGATGTGCCCCTGAGCTTCGACCCGGCGCGCCGGGATTACGGGTGGCGCGACGTCGTCGCCGCGGATCCCGTTGAGGTCAGTAATCCTGAGGGCTCGGCCGTGCCGGACCCGTTCTTCTCCACGGTGGTGTCCGCATGACGACCTTCACACGAGTCATGATCAATCCGGGTAAGCGGCAGGGTCGCGACCTGCTGCTCAACCCGCAGGCGATGCACGCGGCGGTGCGGGCGCTCTTCCCGCCGGATCTCCGCGCCGATGAGGGACGGGTGCTGTGGCGGGTGGATTCCTCAGGCGCCCACACCCATCTGCTCTACGTGGTCTCACCGGAGGTCCCCGACGCCGCCGAACTGGTGGAGCGCGCGGGCTGGGTGACGCGCCCGGCCCAGGTGGCGGATTATCGGCCGATGCTCGATGGGCTGCGCACGGGGCAGGAGTGGGCCTTCAGGCTGCGGGCCAATCCGGTATGCAGCCAGCCCCATGCCCAGGGCCCGAGGGGCAAGGTCCTGCCTCATGTCACGGTGGCCCAGCAGACGCAGTGGCTGGTGGACAGGGGTGGGCGCAACGGCTTCGAGGTGCTCTCCGATGCCGCGACTCCCCCCGACGGCGGTGAGGAGGTGGTCGTGCACCGGGTGGCTGTCACGGAGCGCAGGGACCTGCGCTTCGGCCGCTATGACCCCAGGCATGACAGGCGCGGCCGCGTCACTCTCCGCCAGGCGCAGTTCGACGGCGTCCTGCGGGTGACCAACCCGGATTTGCTGCGCTCGGCACTCATCAACGGCATCGGACGCGGCAAGGCCTATGGCTGCGGGCTGCTGACCCTGGCGCGCTCAGGGCTGTGACCCATGGCCGCGCCGAAGGGCGCTCCGCCTCCGGAGCGCAAGGAGCTGGTCAGGGTGGAGGACCGCTTGTCCTTCCTGTACGCGGAGCACTGCACAGTGCACCGCGACGCCAACGCGCTGACCCTCACCGATCAGCGGGGCGTGGTGCACGCCCCAGCAGCAACGCTTGGTGCGCTGCTGCTGGGGCCGGGCACCCGGGTCACTCACGGGGCCATGCGACTGCTTGGCGATGCCGGTGTGACGACGGTGTGGACCGGTGAGATGGGTGTGCGCTACTACGCCCATGGCCGGCCGCTGGCGAAGTCCTCTCACATGGCGATGGCCCAGGCCCGGCTGGTGACCAATCAGCGCTCGCGCCTGGAGGTGGCGCGCGCCATGTACTGCATGCGCTTCGCGGGCGAGGATGTCAGTACGCTGACGATGTCCCAGCTCCGGGGCCGGGAAGGGGCGAGGATGAAGCGGGTGTACCGGGACCTGTCCCGGCGCACCGGGGTGGAGTGGGACCGGCGCAATTACCAGGTGGAGGACTTCGAGGCGAGCGACCCGATCAACAAGGCGTTGACCTCGGCCAATGCCTGCCTGTACGGGGTGACGCATGCTGTGGTGGTGTCTCTGGGGTGCGTGCCGTCCCTGGGCTTCGTCCACCAGGGGACGGATCGGGCGTTCGTCTATGATGTCGCCGATCTCTACAAGGCCGAGATCGCGATCCCCGCTGCCTTCGAGTCCGTCGCTGCTGGCGGGGAGGATCCGGAGGCGGCTGCCCGTCGTCGCGTGCGCGACGCCGTTGTGGCCGAGCGACTCCTGCCCCGGATGGTGAGAGATGTGTGCGAGCTGCTTCAGGTCGATGACCTGGAGGCGCCGGATGTGGGCGACCTGGTGCTGTGGTCCGAGTTGGGCACGGTGAGCAGTGGCGTGAACTACGCGGAGGCTGAGCCGGAATGATGACCTTGGTGCTCAGCGCCTGCCCGGCGGGGCTGCGGGGCGACCTGACGAAGTGGCTGCTGGAGATCAGCCCCGGCGTGTTCGTCGGGCGGGTGAGCGCACGCGTGCGCGATCAGTTGTGGGAGCGGACTGTGGCGCTGTGCAAGGACGGCCGGGCACTGCTGATCTTCAGCGCCGCCACTGAGCAGGGATTCTCCTACCGGACTCATAACCACGAGTGGGAGCCGGTGGACTGCGATGGCATGCTACTGCTCCGCAGGCCGACCCAGCCGACGAAGCAGGTGCGGCGCACGGGCTGGAGCACTGCCCGCGCCCAGCAGCGCTCCCGGCGGCCCCGGTGGGCAGCGCCACGTCCCGCCACGACCAAGTCGTACCAGAACGAGTCGGATCCCGGGTAGACTCGCAGGTCAGCAAGTGTATTCCCCGCCCACGCGGGGATGAGCCCCCCAGGAGCTCGTAGGTCACTTCGCTGGTCGGGTATTCCCCGCCCACGCGGGGATGAGCCCACGACGTCCGCGGTGAACGTGCCGGTCACCGAGTATTCCCCGCCCACGCGGGGATGAGCCCCTATCCGAAAGGAGTTGATCATGAAGATGATCGTATTCCCCGCCCACGCGGGGATGAGCCTGTGAGCAGGGTAGGCGTAGCCCCATGTCTTGAGTATTCCCCGCCCACGCGGGGATGAGCCGCAATCCCTCAACTACTCCGCGGGCAGGCCGGCGTATTCCCCGCCCACGCGGGGATGAGCCGAGCCCCGGAGCATCGTGCTCCGGGGCTCTTCTGTATTCCCCGCCCACGCGGGGATGAGCCGTTCTCGTCATTCGTCGTGCCCCAGACGCTGAAGTATTCCCCGCCCACGCGGGGATGAGCCGCCTGCCCGCTCCAGGCGCGAGTGCACGTGACGGTATTCCCCGCCCACGCGGGGATGAGCCGGACATCGTGGTCACGAAGGTGGCTGCCTGACCGTATTCCCCGCCCACGCGGGGATGAGCCGAGGCCGGAGCCCAGGAAGCGGCCCTGCTTGTCGTATTCCCCGCCCACGCGGGGATGAGCCGTTCTCGGTCAGGCGCCCGCCGAAAGTCTCAACGTATTCCCCGCCCACGCGGGGATGAGCCTCCGGGGGAATCTGGGGTTCGAGAACAACTGGTGTATTCCCCGCCCACGCGGGGATGAGCCGATGAGTTCTGGCGCGCTAACATCCTCAGCGTCGTATTCCCCGCCCACGCGGGGATGAGCCTGCGGACAGATCATTCTTCGCGGAGACTGGGTAGTATTCCCCGCCCACGCGGGGATGAGCCGAGCCGAAGGCCGATGAGCCGAAGGCCGATGATGTATTCCCCGCCCACGCGGGGATGAGCCGGCCGAGCCCGTTGTCGGCCCGGCCCGCGACTAGTATTCCCCGCCCACGCGGGGATGAGCCGAGCCCCGGCCGATTCGTGCGCATTCTTGTGAGGTATTCCCCGCCCACGCGGGGATGAGCCGGCCTTGTGGTTGTCGCCGTCGGACATGTCCCAGTATTCCCCGCCCACGCGGGGATGAGCCGCTCGAGGACCAGAGCGTCGTCGATTGCTTCTAGTATTCCCCGCCCACGCGGGGATGAGCCTGGCCATAACGCGCGTCACAGCGCCGGTGAAGGGTATTCCCCGCCCACGCGGGGATGAGCCCTGCCCGCATGGCCTTCCCGGCCGCCCCGGAGGGTATTCCCCGCCCACGCGGGGATGAGCCCATGCGGCGCCCGACCATAACCGGGTCGGGCTTGTATTCCCCGCCCACGCGGGGATGAGCCCATCGCGCTCGTCGCGCTGAAGACGAAGCCCACGTATTCCCCGCCCACGCGGGGATGAGCCGTTCAAGGATGGGCTTGCCGATATCGACGCCGCGTATTCCCCGCCCACGCGGGGATGAGCCAGACTATGCTCCAGAAGCTCCAGAACCCAAGCAAGGTATTCCCCGCCCACGCGGGGATGAGCCTGCTCCGCTGACGCGGGAGGCGGCCCCCGAGGTGTATTCCCCGCCCACGCGGGGATGAGCCCGCGCAGAAGTTGGAGGATCAGTCGGTGGTCGAGTATTCCCCGCCCACGCGGGGATGAGCCGCCGGACCCGTCGGGCGCCGAGGACGCACCGCTGTATTCCCCGCCCACGCGGGGATGAGCCTCCACCTCGGAGCCATGGCCAGCGCCAGGGGCAGTATTCCCCGCCCACGCGGGGATGAGCCCTCGATGTCCGCGCGGTTCTGGCGGTTGGTGGGGTATTCCCCGCCCACGCGGGGATGAGCCCAGCTTCCCCGTGTTGCAGTACAGCTCGACCTTGTATTCCCCGCCCACGCGGGGATGAGCCGCCGACAGCGGCCAGCGATAGCCCTTGTATGGCGTATTCCCCGCCCACGCGGGGATGAGCCGACAGCGATGGTGGCCTCGCCCTTCACGCCGTCGTATTCCCCGCCCACGCGGGGATGAGCCCGCCGAGGAGGGGCTGGAGCGGATCAGGGCCCTGTATTCCCCGCCCACGCGGGGATGAGCCACCACGAGACGGGCTGCCTCGGACGCGGCCGGGGTATTCCCCGCCCACGCGGGGATGAGCCGACTCATATGCCCTAGTATAGGGCTCGGCCCCCGTATTCCCCGCCCACGCGGGGATGAGCCCTTGCGATCCTCTGCGATCACCTCGGGCTGTCCGTATTCCCCGCCCACGCGGGGATGAGCCCGCCCTTGTTGAGCTCGGCGGCAGTGGGCTTCCGTATTCCCCGCCCACGCGGGGATGAGCCGGGGCGGCTACCTGGACAGCCTCGGTGTTCACTGTATTCCCCGCCCACGCGGGGATGAGCCCGCCTCAACGTACGGCAGAACCCACTCGATCGCGTATTCCCCGCCCACGCGGGGATGAGCCGCAGATTGGTGCAATTCCCGAACTGGCGCTTACGTATTCCCCGCCCACGCGGGGATGAGCCCGCTTTGGGGCGCCCCCTCATTCGAAGGGCGCCGTATTCCCCGCCCACGCGGGGATGAGCCTATGGGTTGCGGGATTTGATCGGCTCCATCACCGTATTCCCCGCCCACGCGGGGATGAGCCGTACCTTCTCAGCATCGAGGGACTGTGCTCCATGTATTCCCCGCCCACGCGGGGATGAGCCGCCCGACCTCGACAAACTCGCAAGAGCCATTAGGTATTCCCCGCCCACGCGGGGATGAGCCGGCCAGGCCAGCAGCAGCATAGCCAGTAGCAGCGTATTCCCCGCCCACGCGGGGATGAGCCGGACTCCGCCGGCCCCTCGCTCATTCGCCGCTTGTATTCCCCGCCCACGCGGGGATGAGCCCCATCTTCAGCGCCGCCTCGGCCTTGGCCCCCGGTATTCCCCGCCCACGCGGGGATGAGCCGATCGTCTCTAACGAGACCCGCCTTACCATCGAGTATTCCCCGCCCACGCGGGGATGAGCCCGGTCTCGGCGCCACCGGAGCGCCCTACGGCGCGTATTCCCCGCCCACGCGGGGATGAGCCCCCCGACACCTGGGACCCACCGGATGTGGACAGGTATTCCCCGCCCACGCGGGGATGAGCCGCCCACCGGGCAGGTCTCATGGCCGTTCATCTTGTATTCCCCGCCCACGCGGGGATGAGCCCAGGCCGTCCTCGTTCAGCAGGCCGATCTCCTTGTATTCCCCGCCCACGCGGGGATGAGCCCGCGGTTAAGATCATCTCGAATGAGACCCGTCTGTATTCCCCGCCCACGCGGGGATGAGCCGTAGGTCTCGCAGTCAAGGAACAGCACTCCCCGGTATTCCCCGCCCACGCGGGGATGAGCCGGCCATCGCCGGCGAGTGGATCGCTAGCCAGACAGTATTCCCCGCCCACGCGGGGATGAGCCCCACAAGCCGACAGCCGCGGAAACTCGCCGAAAGTATTCCCCGCCCACGCGGGGATGAGCCGGCCCTGCTGGACATTCAGGAGAAGCGCCAGGAGTATTCCCCGCCCACGCGGGGATGAGCCCATCTGCCTGGAGGTCGGGTCGGCCGTAGAGGGGTATTCCCCGCCCACGCGGGGATGAGCCGGCTGAGCCCACCGTCGGCCCGGCCCGCGACTAGTATTCCCCGCCCACGCGGGGATGAGCCGCACCGGCGCTGGGCAGCCTCCCAGTCCCCCGGGTATTCCCCGCCCACGCGGGGATGAGCCGGCCCCAGCAACAGTGTCAGCAGACCGGCGCACGTATTCCCCGCCCACGCGGGGATGAGCCGGTGCTGGGCGATCTGCGAGGCCGCATTGGCGGGTATTCCCCGCCCACGCGGGGATGAGCCGCGCACCGCCCTCATCCAGTTAATTCCTTTAGCGTATTCCCCGCCCACGCGGGGATGAGCCTCACCATCGACTACGAGGTAGTCAGTACCGAATGTATTCCCCGCCCACGCGGGGATGAGCCCCTCTGCCTTCAGGGCGGCAACCTCCTCATGGAGTATTCCCCGCCCACGCGGGGATGAGCCGCGGCATAGGAATGCGCTTCGCCAGCAGTACAGGTATTCCCCGCCCACGCGGGGATGAGCCGAGATGCTGCGCGCCTGGCAGGAGGAGTACGGCGTATTCCCCGCCCACGCGGGGATGAGCCGGAGGGGCGAGAATGACTGTTGTCCTGGCATATGTATTCCCCGCCCACGCGGGGATGAGCCGGGCACGCCGCAGTTACCGCACTGGGCGTCCGTGTATTCCCCGCCCACGCGGGGATGAGCCCAGGCGGGAGAGGAAGTCCTCGAACAGTTCGGCGTATTCCCCGCCCACGCGGGGATGAGCCGTGGGGGATGCTGGGTGCGTAGTTATCGGTCCCGTATTCCCCGCCCACGCGGGGATGAGCCCGCCTCGGACTGCTTCAGGGCGTTGAACAGCACGTATTCCCCGCCCACGCGGGGATGAGCCGGACACGCGCGACAAGATGGAGGACTTGCGCAAGTATTCCCCGCCCACGCGGGGATGAGCCGGCCGTGTCCCTGGTGGGGCCCTGGGCCTCCTGGTATTCCCCGCCCACGCGGGGATGAGCCACGGGGGATTCCGGGCCTTCGCGGAAGAGAATTGTATTCCCCGCCCACGCGGGGATGAGCCGGCCCCAGCGCTGAGCAGCGCGCAGCCCCATGAGTATTCCCCGCCCACGCGGGGATGAGCCCGACGAGGTGCACATCACTATCTACGCCGGCTAGTATTCCCCGCCCACGCGGGGATGAGCCCCCCACCACCACCACCGACCAGGAGGACACCATGTATTCCCCGCCCACGCGGGGATGAGCCTACGTACACCATATTCTATAGCGGGGTTGGAGAGTATTCCCCGCCCACGCGGGGATGAGCCCTCCCGGTGGAGCAGGTCCAGCCGCTCCAGGGCGTATTCCCCGCCCACGCGGGGATGAGCCCGCGGCCAACGCGAAGGGCAAGATCACAGACTTGTATTCCCCGCCCACGCGGGGATGAGCCCTCGATGTCCACGCGACTCGAGCGGTTGGACGGGTATTCCCCGCCCACGCGGGGATGAGCCCTTGAACTGCGTCATCGCGGACGCGGCTGTCTCGTATTCCCCGCCCACGCGGGGATGAGCCGTTGGCGCGCGCCTTCTGGGAGGACCATGCGGTGTATTCCCCGCCCACGCGGGGATGAGCCGGAAGTGACCTTGCGGATGGAGGGCTGAAGCTTGTATTCCCCGCCCACGCGGGGATGAGCCCGCGATCAACCCGGTCCTGGGGTGGGTGAACGAGTATTCCCCGCCCACGCGGGGATGAGCCCTCATCAGGTCATCCGCCCACACCTACCGGGAGGTATTCCCCGCCCACGCGGGGATGAGCCGGGGCCCTCGACGAGCCCGGTGACCCACTGGCAGTATTCCCCGCCCACGCGGGGATGAGCCCCGCGCTCTCCATGGCGGAGGGTGTGGGCGAGGGTATTCCCCGCCCACGCGGGGATGAGCCCGCCCTTCAGGGAGGGGACCAGTTGCACGTAGGGTATTCCCCGCCCACGCGGGGATGAGCCGTCGCCGAGGAGCGCCTGCCCCTTCTCGATCTTGTATTCCCCGCCCACGCGGGGATGAGCCGGGGATTCGCCCCTTCTCGTCGGCCAGGGACTCGTATTCCCCGCCCACGCGGGGATGAGCCCGACGGCAGCATCGGCGACCCCCTCTCAGGCCCGTATTCCCCGCCCACGCGGGGATGAGCCCTTCGCCCCCACGCTCTGGGCGACCGCGCCCAGGTATTCCCCGCCCACGCGGGGATGAGCCGTCCACTGACTGAGCGGCCGAAAGCATGTTCTGGTATTCCCCGCCCACGCGGGGATGAGCCGACTGCTGCGGATTCTCGCGACGCCACCTCAGGGTATTCCCCGCCCACGCGGGGATGAGCCCACCGAGGAAGCGTATCGAAGTTGCGGTATCTGGTATTCCCCGCCCACGCGGGGATGAGCCGGTCTCATCCTCCCGCGTGTGCGACGGGTCGGCGTATTCCCCGCCCACGCGGGGATGAGCCCGGGCGCCGGGGCAAGCGCGGCCTCAGCCTGGCGTATTCCCCGCCCACGCGGGGATGAGCCCTACCTGGCCATCGAGGGTAAGCGCCCCACGCTGTATTCCCCGCCCACGCGGGGATGAGCCCAGGAGGAGACACCAGCGCCGCCGCGCTCGTGGGTATTCCCCGCCCACGCGGGGATGAGCCCGAGCGCGCCATGACCACTGACGAACTTGCGATGTATTCCCCGCCCACGCGGGGATGAGCCCAGGATAGGCCAATTGGGAACACTCTGTGCCCAGTATTCCCCGCCCACGCGGGGATGAGCCGCGCGCCCTGCGGGCCGAGCGCACCATCACCATGTATTCCCCGCCCACGCGGGGATGAGCCACTTGGACATCACCACCGAGGCGGGCCGCGAGAAGTATTCCCCGCCCACGCGGGGATGAGCCGGTCACGCTCAGGGCCGACACGACGGCCTTCAGTATTCCCCGCCCACGCGGGGATGAGCCGGGGCAGAGACCTGGACCGCCTCAGTGTTGACTGTATTCCCCGCCCACGCGGGGATGAGCCCCCACCCGCTGAGTCCTTGGCCTTCTCTCCAGCGTATTCCCCGCCCACGCGGGGATGAGCCGAATGGCTCCAACTTGGACATCACCACCGAGGCGTATTCCCCGCCCACGCGGGGATGAGCCGTTGATCCATGGCGGCCTTCGCCGCCTTGGAGGGTATTCCCCGCCCACGCGGGGATGAGCCCACACCCCAGTCCCCTGCAGTTGACGCCGGCGAGTATTCCCCGCCCACGCGGGGATGAGCCTCGAAGCGTGGAGCCGAACCCCGGCGGCCTCCAGTATTCCCCGCCCACGCGGGGATGAGCCGGCTCCGGGAGGCCGCCTGAGCGAGATCCAGCGGTATTCCCCGCCCACGCGGGGATGAGCCGGTAGGGCCGGAGCGCTCTGGGAGTCAACCCCGGTATTCCCCGCCCACGCGGGGATGAGCCCTGGCCCTGCCCCGGGGCCTGAACGACCTGGCGGTATTCCCCGCCCACGCGGGGATGAGCCCGCTACCTTCGACCGGGTCATGCTGAGCCTGTAGTATTCCCCGCCCACGCGGGGATGAGCCGCCCTTGGCCCGCCAGGCATCGGCCAGCCAGGTGTATTCCCCGCCCACGCGGGGATGAGCCCGGCCTCCTGAGTCACCTTGCGCCGGCCCCGACGTATTCCCCGCCCACGCGGGGATGAGCCGTTGCTGGTCGCGGACGTACCGTAAGCGACGCCGTATTCCCCGCCCACGCGGGGATGAGCCTGCGGCGACCCCATCCATGAGGGGGACCTACTAGTATTCCCCGCCCACGCGGGGATGAGCCGCCACCATAGACGGCGCCCTAGCGGCCGAACTGGTATTCCCCGCCCACGCGGGGATGAGCCGTTCAGCGGCTTGCCGCCGCGCTGGGCGTACCGGTATTCCCCGCCCACGCGGGGATGAGCCCCGGGATCTGGATGAGGGGCAGGATCGATTGGGGTATTCCCCGCCCACGCGGGGATGAGCCGGCCGCTTTCTCCGAGGCCGCCAAGTCCCTCCGGTATTCCCCGCCCACGCGGGGATGAGCCCTCGGTGCCCGTCGGGTCCCCGGTGCCCGGGGAGTATTCCCCGCCCACGCGGGGATGAGCCAACCCCCTTGCCCCAGTACTACCGACTCCTCACGTATTCCCCGCCCACGCGGGGATGAGCCCGCGGGCGCACCCCTATGCGGGTACCGAGGCGGGTATTCCCCGCCCACGCGGGGATGAGCCCCTGATGGGCTCCTTGGCGCTCATGAGCACGGTGTATTCCCCGCCCACGCGGGGATGAGCCTGACGCGGTAGTGGTAGGGATTTGTGTCAGTAGGTATTCCCCGCCCACGCGGGGATGAGCCAACGCTCACCTCAGGCTCTCCAGCGGCCAAAATGTATTCCCCGCCCACGCGGGGATGAGCCGGCCCTCCGGGAGGCCGGATATGACGTGCGCAAGTATTCCCCGCCCACGCGGGGATGAGCCCGCGCCATGACCACCGACGAACTCGCCACGCTGGTATTCCCCGCCCACGCGGGGATGAGCCTCCTGTTCGATACACCTATGCGAGGTGATGCTAGTATTCCCCGCCCACGCGGGGATGAGCCGGCCCAATTCATCTCACACACGCTGACCAAATGGTATTCCCCGCCCACGCGGGGATGAGCCCCCATGTCAAAGGCGATGTGGTCCATGGTCAGTGTATTCCCCGCCCACGCGGGGATGAGCCGGGGGGCGCCTGTAGGTGAACGGGCTGAAGTAGTATTCCCCGCCCACGCGGGGATGAGCCGTTGTTGAGCAGGTCGGCCCGGGCCACGGCCCCGTATTCCCCGCCCACGCGGGGATGAGCCGTCGACCTCATCGTTCTCGGCAAAGGGCGGAGCGTATTCCCCGCCCACGCGGGGATGAGCCCGACGTGCCCGCGTCGGACCCCACCAGACCCGCGTATTCCCCGCCCACGCGGGGATGAGCCTTCCGGGGTATCGACGCCGTGGTGAACGCCGTCGTATTCCCCGCCCACGCGGGGATGAGCCGAAGGCCATCGCCACGGTCATCGAGTCCATCGGGTATTCCCCGCCCACGCGGGGATGAGCCTGTTCCCCGCCCGTGAGTCGGCAGATTGACTTGTATTCCCCGCCCACGCGGGGATGAGCCACGGTGACTCATTGCGCACCCACCGTCACGTTGGTATTCCCCGCCCACGCGGGGATGAGCCCTTCGCGTCTCTGACGGTCAGAAAAGCGTGCGGGTATTCCCCGCCCACGCGGGGATGAGCCGGCCGCCAGGGCGCCCACCGTCTCCTCGATCGAGTATTCCCCGCCCACGCGGGGATGAGCCGACGCGATCACCAACGGACTCTGAGAGGAACACGTATTCCCCGCCCACGCGGGGATGAGCCCCGTCCCCATCTGCTGCGGGCATGACCCAATCGGTATTCCCCGCCCACGCGGGGATGAGCCGCCTGTAAAGCGGGTGAGAATATGCGTCTTTCTGTATTCCCCGCCCACGCGGGGATGAGCCTCCTCTGGGTTGCCATGCTGGGAATCACGTCGAGTATTCCCCGCCCACGCGGGGATGAGCCCTCCACGCCGATGATGGCGTTGGTCAGGGTGTTATTCATGTGGGGGTTTACCAGCCCGTTCTGTAGAGTTCGAGTTTGGTGACCAGAGTGATGATGCTGGGGAGTTCTGCCAGGCGGTGGCGGTAGCCGGTGGATAGGATTTTCCATTTCTTCAATGCGGCGATGGCGTGCTCAATAGCGGCGCGTATGGAGGATACAGCCCTATTGAACTCTTTTTCCCATTCCAGGCGATCTCTTCCTCGAGTCTTCTTAATAGGGGTCAGCGCGCCGTGTGTAGTGTAGGCGGTGTCCGCTATCCAATCGGCGCCGGTAAGGATTTCATCCCAGCCGCACAGGCCAAGTGCGGCACTGTCGTGGCGTGAGCCGGGCACTGGGTCTGAGACGGCCACCAGAGTGGCGTCGGTGGTGGCGGCGACCTGGACGCTCAGGCACTGGGCGTGGTGCTTACCTGAATAGTTGGCCTTCTCGACCTGCCTGCCCGCTGCGGGCCTGTTGCCAGTGGGGATCGGGGTGCCATCCACGAGCAGGAGGCTGCCCTGGGCCACGGCCTGGGCCAGGCAGATCCCAGTCATGGCCAGCACATGAGTCAGCAGGGGCACCATGCGCCTGCCGACCCTGGAGACAGTGGGCTGAGAAATACCGTACATCTCGGCGGCCAGGGCTTGGGAGATGTTATGACGCGCCAAAACTAAGGTCAGCTCCACCTGCTGCCTGAGCCCCAGGCGGTAGCCCAGCAGGCTCTGGCCCCGCGATTCGAGCACCTGACCGATACGCCGGACAAGCTCATCGACATCCTCATCGCACAGCCCCGTGGTAGACTGATAACGCATCGGCCGTCTCCCCATGAGAATCGAGTGTGGTAACCCAATTCTCTCCCGAGACGGCCGATGCACCCACTAACGACACGAACAAACCCCCATGAATAACACCCTCAGGCAGTGGTATTCCCCGCCCACGCGGGGATGAGCCCTGTGGCGGCACGAAGGCAGCGGGATGCACTCGGTATTCCCCGCCCACGCGGGGATGAGCCTTTCGAGGTCAACCGCCGCGTGGTGTTTGTCAAGTATTCCCCGCCCACGCGGGGATGAGCCCCCATGCACGGCCGTGCCTATCGAAAATGCGGTGTATTCCCCGCCCACGCGGGGATGAGCCGCTGGAGACCGAGGTGCTCGCGCCTCAGGCGAAGTATTCCCCGCCCACGCGGGGATGAGCCTCTCACAGAGGCCGTGAACTGGTTCTCCGCCCTGTATTCCCCGCCCACGCGGGGATGAGCCGTGGAACGCGGCGGTCAACGACCAGGGCTACGCGTATTCCCCGCCCACGCGGGGATGAGCCGTGGAACGCGGCGGTCAACGACCAGGGCTACGCGTATTCCCCGCCCACGCGGGGATGAGCCGGGTGCGGGCGATTCCACCCAGGAGGCCGGTGAGTATTCCCCGCCCACGCGGGGATGAGCCCGCGGCGGCCGCGTAGGACTTCCCCGACTTCTCGTATTCCCCGCCCACGCGGGGATGAGCCATCCACCAGCCTGCATGATTTCCGAAATCTCTTGTATTCCCCGCCCACGCGGGGATGAGCCGGCGCGCGCAATCTCGCCCACCTCCTCCATGAGGTATTCCCCGCCCACGCGGGGATGAGCCTCTCCTTCGGGTTGCAGGTCCCACGGCCCGTGTGTATTCCCCGCCCACGCGGGGATGAGCCCGGGTCCCGGGTGAAGATCGGGACGTAGCCGGAGTATTCCCCGCCCACGCGGGGATGAGCCTCCCTGCCCTGGCGGTATGCGTTGCATATGTAGAGTATTCCCCGCCCACGCGGGGATGAGCCCACCGAGGGCTACGACGGCCTCGCGTCCTTCTCGTATTCCCCGCCCACGCGGGGATGAGCCCCTGTTCATGCTGGTGCTGGGTCAGACCACGCAGTATTCCCCGCCCACGCGGGGATGAGCCGTTGTTTGTCGTGGACGTGCCGTAGGCGACTCCGTATTCCCCGCCCACGCGGGGATGAGCCGATCGGGACGTAGCCGGCCGAGGATGGGAGCACGTATTCCCCGCCCACGCGGGGATGAGCCCTGGCTCTGCCCAGGGGCCTGAACGAGCTGGCAGTATTCCCCGCCCACGCGGGGATGAGCCGTTTGCACGGCCCGGCGTACACGGTGACAGGCGGTATTCCCCGCCCACGCGGGGATGAGCCCCAGGCCCAGCCCAGCGTGTGCTCGGGTAGCGAGTATTCCCCGCCCACGCGGGGATGAGCCTCGCCCTCAGGGGCCGTGGGAGCGCCCTCAGGGGTATTCCCCGCCCACGCGGGGATGAGCCCGACGCGGTCCCCGACGCCTGATCCGCATCCACGTATTCCCCGCCCACGCGGGGATGAGCCGCGCACCGCCACCCGCGACAAGATCTACAACAGGTATTCCCCGCCCACGCGGGGATGAGCCCATCGGCTCCGCCGGCTCCTCCACCGTCTCCGAGTATTCCCCGCCCACGCGGGGATGAGCCGTTCGGTGAGGTTGAAGCCCATCTCCGTCAGGGGTATTCCCCGCCCACGCGGGGATGAGCCCCTGAAGGACCTCAACAGCGCCTTCCACGAGACGTATTCCCCGCCCACGCGGGGATGAGCCCGTTTCCGCGTTTCCGCCGGCGACCGCGTTGAGGTATTCCCCGCCCACGCGGGGATGAGCCAGCCCACAGGGCCCTCAGCGCCGGGGCGATGATGTATTCCCCGCCCACGCGGGGATGAGCCGAAGACTCCGTACTCGGCAGGGACGGCCTTGACGTATTCCCCGCCCACGCGGGGATGAGCCGTCGGAGTAAGACATGGGGGACGTCAGGAGGAAGTATTCCCCGCCCACGCGGGGATGAGCCGAGGTCGTTCACCGCGTTGTCGTTGACCTGGGCGTATTCCCCGCCCACGCGGGGATGAGCCCGCCGAGCAGTACGTCGTCAGCGTGACCCCCTCGTATTCCCCGCCCACGCGGGGATGAGCCGCATTAGCGCGTTCTGCGACTACCCAGAATGCAGTATTCCCCGCCCACGCGGGGATGAGCCGTCCTCGCTGCGGGCGTTGGTGAGCATGCCGAGGTATTCCCCGCCCACGCGGGGATGAGCCCAGTACGGGCACAGGCCTTCATTTCTGGCCTGGGTATTCCCCGCCCACGCGGGGATGAGCCGGCATCCGCGCCGCCCTCGCCGATGACCTCGGCGTATTCCCCGCCCACGCGGGGATGAGCCCCTGTCCCGGCTGCGGGACATCGTTGGGGGCATGTATTCCCCGCCCACGCGGGGATGAGCCCTCCTGTGCGCTGCGCCCCCGCCAACGGAACCCGTATTCCCCGCCCACGCGGGGATGAGCCTCCCGCGACCCGTATTTCGTCAACCCAAGGAAGGTATTCCCCGCCCACGCGGGGATGAGCCGTAGTGGTGTTGGTGCGAGGGTTCCTCAGTAGCGTATTCCCCGCCCACGCGGGGATGAGCCCAGCATGGGCCAGACCATGCCCGATAGCGAGATGTATTCCCCGCCCACGCGGGGATTCCCCTCCCATGACCTGCGTATTCCCCGCCCACGCGGGTGAGCCCAAGGTCTGCCGCGACATGGGCGCCGGTGCGGTACACTTGAGTCAGAAGAGGGGGAATCTCGTGCAAGCTCTGAGATAACGGGCCGTCGGAACGCGCGAGCCTACCCCGCTTCTTCACGCCCCAGCAGTGTTCCCCCACCCACGGGTGCGTCTCGTAGTGTGGTGGCAATTCCTGCGGGCCTGGCCGGCGAGGGTGGCTGGGGTGGGCATCGTGGGAGCCCAGCTGTTCGACCAAGAATCACTAGGAGTGTCCCACGATGCCCAAGAACC
>NZ_JAGFOU010000010.1 GCF_017592395.1 Actinomyces bowdenii | reverse complement strand
ACCCTTCCTTTCGACAATTTGCATGAGATCGTACTTCTCCAGCGCTGGAAAAGGCCGATCTCATGCAAATTGTCGAAAGTCGGGCGGGTTAGTGGTCGCCGCCGCCGAGCTGCTCCAGGACATGCGGCACGAGGGGGCCGATGACGGCGATGGTGTCCTCGACCCCGCCGCGCGATCCCGGGGCGTTGACCACCAGGGCGCCCTCGGGCCCGCGGGAGGTCACGCCCACCAGGCCGCGGGAGAGCCCTGCCAGGGGGGTCTTGGTCAGCCCATGGGCGCGGATCTGGGCCTCCAGGCCCTCCAGGCGCGCCTCCAGCAGCCCGATAGTGGCCTCCGGGGTCAGGTCGCGCGGCGTCACCCCCGTCCCACCGGTGGTCAGCACCACCCGCGCGCCCTGGGCCAGGGCCTGCTCGATGGCCCGGCGCACCGGCTCCACGCCGTCGGGCACCACCCGGGCCGCGGGGGCGATGACCCTGTGCTGCGCCAGGAGCCGCACGGCCAGGGGCCCGGAGCGGTCCTGGCGCTCGCCGCTGACGCAGCGGTCCGAGACGGTGATGACCGCGCCGCGGACCGGCTCCTCCAGGGGCACCAGACCCTTCTGGCGCACGGGCCCCTCGTGCGCCTCCTGGTGCGCGGCGCCGCTCCGGGGCGAGCCGGCCCGGGAGGAGCCGGGGTCACTGGCGGTGTCCTGGGGATGTGGCATGAGATCCACAGTAGCGCCCGATCCCAGCCGTGGGACCGCGCACCGCGGGCCAAGACCCCCGCAAGACCCCCTCCAAGAGCCCGCGCCGACCGCAGGCCGGCCATTAGAATACGGCATCATCACCTATAAGCACGGCCCTGCCAGGCGAGGCGCCCCGATTTCTCCCGTCGTTCCAAGGAAGAAACGCCGCTATAGGAGGAGTCCACAGCACTCGGGCACCATCTGGAGCAGAGCACGACTCGTATCCGCACCCCCGACCCGCCCACCAGCCACCAGCGCACCGTCTCACCGCCGGCACTGCCGCCAGCGCGCCGGACCCGCCCGACCAGCAGGAGTCCCATGTCCCCCCTCACCACCACCGGCACGACCCTCTCCGGCTGGGATCCCGAGGATCCCGAGCACTGGTCGGCCTCGATCGCCTGGCGCACCCTGGCGATCACCACCTTCTCCCTCATGCTGGGCTTCACCGTCTGGTTCCTGCCCAGCGCCATCGCCCCGCGCCTGGCCGAGATCGGCTTCGAGCTGTCCAAGGGGCAGCTGTACTGGCTGACCTCCATGCCCGGGCTGTCCTGCGGGCTGCTGCGCCTGGTCTACATGCTGCTGCCGGCCACCATCGGCACGCGCAGGATGATCGTGGCCTCCTCCCTGCTCTACGTCCTGCCCATGCTGGGCTGGTTCACCGCCGTGCAGAACCCGGGCACCCCCTACTGGGTGCTGCTGGGCCTGGCCTTCACCTGCGGCATCGGGGCCGCGACCTTCTCGGGCTACATGCCCTCCACCGGCTTCTTCTTCCCCAAGCGCCTGGTGGGGACGGCCCTGGGCCTCCAGGGCGGCCTGGGCAACATGGGGATGAGCGTCATCCAGCTGGTCGCCCCCTTCCTCATGAGCACCGCCCTGCTCGGCCTGACCTGGGTCGAGCCCTACGCACCGGGCGCCCCCCGGGTGGTCAATGCCACCGTCTTCTTCCTGCCCTGGGCCCTGCTGGCGGCGCTGCTGGCCCACGCCTACCTCAAGGACGTGCCCATCAAGGCCAATATCAAGGAGCAGATGGACATCTTCGGCAACCTCGACACCTGGCTGATGACCATCATCTACATCATGACCTTCGGCCTGTTCTCGGGCTTCGCCGCCCAGACCGCGCTCATCATCAACAACAGCTTCGGCGCCTCCTCGCCCCTGGCCGGCTCCTTCGCCGCCTCCGAGCTGCCCGACGGCGCCGCCTACGCCTTCCTGGGCACACTCATCGGCTCCTTCCTGCGCTTCGCCTGGGGCCCCCTGTGCGACCGCTTCGGAGGCGCGGTGTGGACCCTGGTCTCGGCCCTGGGGATGGCAACGACCTTCGCCTTCTGCGCCGTCCAGCTCACCGGTCCCGACGAGCCGGGGGACTTCACCCCCTTCCTGTGGGGGATGCTGGCGATGTTCTTCTTCGCGGGGGTCGGCAACGCCTCGACCTTCAAGCAGATGCCCATGATCATGCCCAAGCGCCAGGCCGGGGGCGCCATCGGCTTCACCGCCGCCGTGGCCGCGCTGGGCCCCTTCCTGGTGGGGGTGGCGCTGTCGGCCATGCCGGCCGCGGCCTTCTACTGGGCCTGCTCGGTCTTCTGCCTCATCTGCGCCGTCATCACCTGGGTGCGCTACGCCCGCCCCGGGGCCGCGCGGCCCGGCTGAGCCACTGCCCGACGCCGCCCCCGCACCCGCCGACTCGCAGCGCTGACCACAACCTCGGAGGAAGCATCCATGAGCCCGACCCCCGGCCCCCTCCCCGAAGACCCGATCGTCCCGGGACCCGACACGAAGGTCGAGAGCGCCCCGGCCCTGCTGGGGCTCGGCTCCTACCTGCGACGGGGCCAGGCCTCGGCCGACGCCCGCCGCCTGTTCCTCACCGGCGGGCGCCAGGCCGACGCCTTCTACCGCCGCCGCTGGAGCCACGACAAGATGGTCCACTCCACCCACGGGGTCAACTGCACCGGCTCGTGCGCCTGGGAGGTCTACGTCTCCGACGGCGTCATCACCTGGGAGAAGCAGGTGACCGACTACCCCACCACCGGGCCGGACATGCCCGAGTACGAGCCGCGCGGCTGCCCCCGCGGCGCCGCCTTCTCCTGGTACACCTACTCCCCCACCCGCATCCGCTACCCCTACGTGCGCTCGGCGCTGCTCGACGCCTTCCGCGCCGCCAAGGCCGCCCACGACGGCGATGCCGTGGCCGCCTGGGCCCGGGTCACCGGCGACCCGGCCACCGCCCGCGCCTACAAGTCGGCCCGCGGCAAGGGCGGCATGGTGCGGGTGGACTGGGAGGAGGCCATGGAGATCGTGGCCGCGGCCTACGTCCACACCATCCGCACCTGGGGCCCCGACCGCATCGCCGGGTTCTCCGTCATCCCCGCCATGTCGCAGGTCTCCTACGGGGCCGGGGCCCGCCTCCACGAGCTCATCGGCGCCACCATGCTCTCCTTCTACGACTGGTACGCCGATCTGCCGCCGGCCTCGCCCCAGGTCTTCGGCGACCAGACCGATGTGCCCGAGGCCGGCGACTGGTACAACGCCCAGTACCTCATCATGTGGGGCTCGAATGTGCCCCTGACGCGCACCCCCGACGCCCACTTCATGACCGAGGCCCGCTACCACGGGCAGAAGGTGGTGTCGGTCTCACCCGACTTCGCCGACAACACCAAGTTCGCCGACCAGTGGCTGCGCGTGGCCCCCGGCACCGACGGCGCCCTGGCCCAGGCGATGGGGCACGTCATCCTCAAGGAGTTCCACGTCGGCAGGCGCGAGCCCTTCTTCCTGGACTACATGCGCCGCCACACCGACTCGCCCTTCCTCATCGGCCTGGAGCCCTCCCCCGACGGCAGCGCCTTCGTGCCCGGGCGCTTCGTGACCGCCTCCGACGTCGAGGGCGTGGCCGCCGGGGCGCCCAAGAACGAGTTCCGGCCCCTGGTGTGGGACCGCCGGCGCGGCCCCGCCGACCCGGGTGGCACCCTGGCGGACCGCTTCACCCCCGAGGGCGAGGGCCGCTGGAACCTGCTCATGGAGGGCGTGGACCCGGTGATGAGCATCATGGACCTCCACGACGGGGCCGACCCCGGCGCTGCCGGCGCTGCGGCGGCCCGGCCCCGCGTCCAGGCCGCCCAGGTGCTCCTGCCCCGCTTCGACCTGCCGGGCTCGACCACGGCCACCGGCAGCATCGGCGGCGGGGTCATGCGCCGGGGGGTGCCGGTGACCCGGGTGGGAGACCGCCTGGTGACCACCGTCTACGACCTGCTCCTGGCCCAGTACGGGGTGGAGCGCCCCGGCCTCCCCGGCCAGTGGCCCGAGGGCTACCAGGACGCCACCGACCCGACCACCCCCGCCTGGGCCAGTGAGATCACCGGCGTGCCCGGCCCGGCCATGATCCGGGTGGCGCGGGACTTCGCCGTCAACGCCATCGAGTCCGGTGGGCGCTCCCAGATCCTCATGGGCGCCGGCATCAACCACTACTACCACGCCGATGAGATCTACCGCACCATCCTGGCGCTGACCTCCATGTGCGCCACCCAGGGCGTCAACGGCGGGGGCTGGGCCCACTACGTGGGCCAGGAGAAGGTCCGCCCGATCTGCGGCTTCCAGCAGTACGCCTTCGCCCTGGACTGGCACCGCCCCGCCCGCCAGATGATCTCCACCGGCTTCTGGTACCTCACCACCTGCCAGTGGCGCTACGACACCACCCCGGCCGAGCGCCTGGCCTCCCCGGTCGACCCCGGATCCATGGTGGGCCGCACGACCACCGACACCATGGTCGAGGCCATGAAGCGCGGCTGGACCCCCTCCTACCCGACCTTCAACCGCTCCCCCCTGCTCCTGGGCCAGCAGGCCAGGGCCGAGGGGATGGAGCCCGCGGACTACGTGGTCAAGGAGCTGCGGGCCGGCACCCTGCGCTTCGCCTGCGAGGACCCCGACGCCCCCGAGAACTTCCCGCGCATCGTGTGCAACTGGCGCACCAACCTGCTGGGCTCCTCGGCCAAGGGCACGGAGTTCTTCATGCGCCACATGCTGGGCACCGACAACGATGTCAACGCCGCCGAGGCCGGGCCCGGCCAGCGCCCGGTCTCGGTGACCTGGCGCGAGGAGGCCCCCGTGGGCAAGCTCGACCTGCTGTGGACCTCGGACTTCCGCAACACCTCCTCGACCCTGCACTCCGACGTCGTCCTGCCCGCGGCCACCTGGTACGAGAAGCACGACATCTCCTCCACGGACATGCACCCCTTCGTGCACTCCTTCAACGCGGCCATCGACCCGCCCTGGGAGGCCCGCACGGACTTCCAGATCTTCCAGGACCTGGCCGGGCTGATCTCGCAGTGGGCACCGCGCTATCTGGGCACCCAGACCGACGTCGTGGCCGCGCCCCTGGCCCACGACACCCCCGATGCCCTGACGATGGCCCACGGAAGCGTCGCGGGCATGCCCCAGGAGTGGATCCCCGGCGTGACGATGCCCAAGCTGGTGCCCACTGAGCGCGACTACACCCAGATCCGGGCCAAGTTCGACGCCCTGGGGCCACTGGCCGAGAAGCTGGGCCTGCCCTGCAAGGGCATCATGCTCAAGCCCGGCCCCGAGGTCGACCTGCTCCGGCGCCACCACGGGGCCTCCCAGGAGGGCCGGGCCGCCGGCCGGCCCCTCATCGACACCGACATCCGGGCGGCCGACGCCATCATGACCCTGTCGGGCACCACCAATGGGCGCATCGCCACCCAGGGCTGGGGGGACCTGTCCCAGCGCACCGGCACCGGGCTCATCGAGCTCAGCGCCCAGGAGGCCGGCAAGCGCATCACCTTCGAGGACACCCGCGTCAAGCCCCAGGGCGTCATCACCTCCCCGGAGTGGTCCGGCTCGGAGCACGGGGGCAGGCGCTACTCGGCCTTCGTGGTCAATGTGGAGCACGCCAAGCCCTGGCACACCCTGACCGGGCGCATGCACTACTACCTCGACCACGACTGGCTGCGCGACATGGGCGAGTCCATGCCCGTCTTCCGCCCGCCCCTGGACTTCCACGCCCTCTACGGAGAGGCGCCGCCCGGGGCCGTGGGCACCAGCCGCGAGGGCACGGCGGAGGTCGCCGTGCGCTACATCACCGCGCACAACAAGTGGGCGATCCACTCGCAGTACTTCGACAACCTCCACATGCTCACCCTGGGGCGCGGCGGCCAGACGATCTGGATGAGCCCGGCCGACGCCGACAAGATCGGGGTGCGGGACAACGAGTGGGTCGAGGCCTACAACCGCAACGGCATCGTGGCGGCCCGCGCCATCGTCTCCCACCGCATCCCCGAGGGCATGGTCTTCATGCACCACGCCCAGGAGCGCACGATGAACACCCCGCTGACCGAGCGCAGCGGCAGGCGCGGGGGCACCCACAACTCCCTGACGCGCATCGTGCTCAAGCCCAGCCACTTCGCCGGGGGCTACGGGCAGCTGGCCTACGCCTTCAACTACATCGGCCCCACCGGCAACAACCGCGACGAGGTCACGCTCATCCGCCGTCGCAGCAACCAGGAGGTGACGTTCTGATGAGGGTCATGGCGCAGATCGCGATGGTGATGAACCTCGACAAGTGCATCGGGTGCCACACCTGCTCGGTGACGTGCAAGCAGGCGTGGACCAACCGCGAGGGCACGGAGTACATGTGGTTCAACAATGTGGAGACCCGCCCGGGGGTGGGCTACCCGCGCTCCTGGGAGGACCAGGGCAAGTGGCGCGGCGGCTGGGAGCGCACCGCGGGAGGGCGCCTGCGGCCCCGCTCCGGCGGGCGCCTGCGCCGCCTGGCCACGATCTTCGCCAACCCGGAGATGCCCACGGTCGAGGACTACTACGAGCCCTGGACCTACGAGTACGACCGCCTGCTCTCGGCGCCCAAGGACTCCCCCACGATCCCGGTGGCCCGCGCCAGGTCCCAGCTGACCGGGGAGTACATGCCCACCATCGCGTGGGGCCCCAACTGGGACGACGACCTGGGCGGGTCCCTGGAGACCCTGGATGAGGACCCGGTCCTGTCGGGGATGAGCGCCAAGGTGCGCACCGATATCGAGTCGGCCTTCATGTTCTACCTGCCGCGCATCTGCGAGCACTGCCTCAACCCCACCTGCGTGTCGGCCTGCCCCTCGGGAGCCATGTACAAGCGCACCGAGGACGGCATCGTGCTGGTGGACCAGGACGCCTGCCGCGGCTGGCGCATGTGCGTGTCGGCCTGCCCCTACAAGAAGGTCTACTTCAACCACGCCACCGGCAAGGCCGAGAAGTGCACCCTGTGCTACCCGCGCCTGGAGATCGGCGAGCCCACGGTGTGCTCGGAGACCTGCGTGGGGCGCCTGCGCTACCTGGGGGTCATCCTCTACGACGCCGACCGGGTCTCCCAGGCCGCCGCCGTCAAGGACCCCCGGGACCTGTACCGGGCCCAGCGCGAGATCATGCTCAACCCCCACGACCCCGGGGTCGTCGCCGCGGCCCGGGCCGAGGGCATCCCCCAGCCGTGGATCGAGGCGGCCCAGGCCTCCCCTATCTGGGAGCTCATCGACACCTATGAGGTGGCCCTGCCGCTTCACCCCGAGTACCGGACCATGCCGATGGTCTGGTACATCCCCCCGCTGTCGCCCATCGTCGATGAGATCGTGGCCACCGGCCTGGACGGGGAGGACCACCGGGTGCTGCTGACGGCGGTGTCCGAGATGCGCATCCCGCTGGAGTACCTGGCGGGCCTGCTGACCGCGGGGGACACCGACGTCGTCGAGCTGGTGCTGCGGCGCCTGGCCGCCATGCGCTCCCACATGCGCCAGGTGCGCCTGGGCCGCGAGCCGGACCCGGCCATCGCCGCCTCGGTGGGGCTGAGCGGGCAGGGGCTGGAGGAGATGTACCGGCTGCTGGCCATCGCCAAGTACGACGACCGCTACGTCATCCCCACCGCCAAGCCGGAGGTGCCCCGGGGCATGGAGTCCCTGGTGGGCGCCGAGCAGGAGGTGCGCTCCCTGCTGGGGCGGGGAGCGCCGGCCGGCTGCCACTCCGATGCCGCCTCCTTCCACGGGGCGGGCGCTGCCGGCCCGACGACGGTGGCGCTGCCCCTGCCCACGGTGCGCCGCGACCCGGTGCCGGCTGCGGGTCCGGGCGCGCCGGTCGTGGGGGTGCCCCGGCCCCTCGGCGACGACGACACGCGGCCCTCGGGGATCCCGCTGCGGAGCGGGGGCGCCGCCGCGGGCACGGCCCGCCCGGTGAGGGAGCCCTGAGATGGCCTCCTTCGTGCGCGCCCCCCGGGCCCTGGAGCCCCCGGCCCGGGTGGAGCTGAGCCCCCAGCAGCGCGCCACCGTGCACATGGCGGCCTCCCTGCTGCTGGACTACCCGCAGGAGGGGCGCCTGGCGCCCCTCCTGGAGGCCGTCTCCGCCGCCGCGGCCACCCTGCCCCCGCAGGTGGCCGGGCCCCTGGAGGACTTCGTGGCCCGGGCCCACCACTGCGGCGAGCGGGCGCTGGCCGAGCACTACGTGGAGACCTTCGACCGCCGCCGCCGCTGCTGCCTCTACCTGACCTACTACGCGGTGGGCGATACCCGCCACCGCGGGGCGGCGATCCTGGCCTTCAAGCAGGCCCTGTCCGCCGCGGGCTATGAGATGGCACGCGACGAGCTGCCCGACTACCTGCCGGTGGTCCTGGAGCTCTCGGCACGCAGTGATGACGAGGTCGCCCAGGCCCTGCTGTCCTCCCACCGCGAGGGGATCGAGGTGCTGCGCAGCGCCCTGAGCGATATCGGATCGCCCTACGGGCTGCTCATCGAGGCGGTGTCCATGACCCTGCCGGCCATCGACCCGGCCACCGCTGAGCGCATCCGGGCCCTGGTGGCCGCGGGCCCGCCCACCGAGACGGTGGGGGTCACCGACACCCTTCCCTTCCCGACCACGCCCATCAGGCACCCGGTCATCCACCCGCTGGAGCAGCCCCTGACCCAGGAGGTCCCCTCATGAGCCCGATCGAGCAGAACCTCCTATGGGTGGCCCTGCCCTACGCCTGCCTGCTCCTGCTGGCCGCAGGCATGGTCTGGCGCTGGCGCTCCGACCAGTTCGGGTGGACCTCGCGCTCCTCGCAGTGGCACGAGTCCCGCATCCTGCGCCTGGCCTCGCCCATGTTCCACCTGGGCTTCCTCATGGTGGCCGGGGGCCACCTGGTGGGCCTCATGGTGCCCAAGTCCTGGACCCGGGCCGCAGGGGTCACCCAGCACATGTACCACCTGGGCGCCACCTACCTGGGGACCCTGGCGGCGCTCATGACGATCGCGGGGATGGCCGGGCTCATCTACCGCAGGGTGGTGGTGAAGTCCGTGCGCCTGGCCACCAGCCGCAATGACATCGTCATGTACTGCTTCCTCATCATCCCGGTGCTGCTGGGCACCTTCGCCACGATCTCCCACCAGCTCATGGACCCCCACGGCTACGACTACCGGGAGACCATCAGCCCCTGGCTGCGTTCGGTGCTGTCCCTCCAGCCCGAGCCCCGGCTCATGGCCGAGGTGCCCCTGTCCTTCAAGCTGCACGTCATCGCGGGCCTCCTGCTGCTGGCCATCTGGCCCTTCACCCGCCTGGTCCACGCCGTCTCGGCCCCCGTGGGCTACGTGACCCGCCCCTACGTGGTCTACCGCTCCCGCGAGGCCTCGATCTCCACCTCCTCCACGCCCCGCGGCTGGGAGCCGGTGCACACTCAGGGCACCGGCAATCAGGGGGCCGACGACGTCGCCGCCTCCCACGGGGCCTGAGCCCTGGGCGGGGCCCGGCGCCCCTCCACCCGGGCACGTCCCGCGGCCGGAACGATCCGGGCCGTCCCACGGGCCCTCAGGACGATGGCCCCCATCCTGTCGACGCCGCCGCCTGAATCACAGAGGATATGCCCATGAGCCTCACCCGCCGCACCGCCCTTGGGGCCACCGGCCTGCTCGCCGCCCTCGGCCTGGCCGCCTGCTCCGGCTCGGCCGGGCCGGGCGCGGGCCCCAGCGCCTCGCCATCCACGCCGTCCACGCCGTCGGCGGGCTCCTCCCAGGAGCTCTCCGGGGAGCTGACCGTCCTGGCGGCCGCCTCCCTCCAGGCCGGTTTCGAGCGGATCGGCAAGAGGATCGAGCAGGAGCACCCGGGCCTGACCATCACCTTCGACTTCCAGGGCTCCCAAGACCTGGTGGCCTCCCTGGCCGACGGCGCCAGTGCCGATGTCCTGGCCACCGCCAGCACCAGCACCATGGACAAGGCGGTCTCCCAGTCCCTGGTGGGCGAGCCCCAGGAGTTCGCCACCAATGCGCTCACCCTCATCGTCCCGCAGGGCAACCCTGCCAGGGTCACCGGGCTGGACTCCTCGCTGACGGGGGCCGACCTGGTCGTCTGCGCCCCCGAGGTCCCCTGCGGGGAGGCCACGGGCAGGCTCGCCACGGCCCTGGGCATCACCCTCGACCCGGTCTCGGAGGAGCAGAAGGTCACCGATGTGCGGGGCAAGGTCGAGTCCGGCGAGGCCCAGGCGGGCATCGTCTACGCCACCGACGCCGCCGCGGCCACCGGGGTGGAGGAGATCAGCATCCCCGACGGCGGCGTGGTCAACCACTACCCCATCGCCGCCACCGCCGAGCCCGCCAATCCGCAGGCCGCCCAGCTGTTCATCGACACCGTCCTGGGGCGCACGGGTCAGACGATCCTGGCCGACGCGGGCTTCGGCGCCCCCGAGGGCGCGCCCCGGTCGGCGGGCGCCACGCCCACCGCCCCCGGATCGCCGCGGTCCACCGGATCGCCCGCGGCGACCGCGGAGCCCTCGGGGGCCTCCCCCGAGCCCGGGCCGCAGGAGACCGCTGAGTGAGACGGGCCGCGCGTGAGCCCCTGCCCGCCGCAGTGGTGGCGCTGGCCGCACTGGGCGCCTGCGCCGTCGTCCTGCCACTGGTGGGCCTGGGCTCACGGGTCTCCTGGAGCCAGCTGCCGGGGCTGCTGTCCTCGCCCTCGGCGCAGGCGGCGCTGTCGCTCTCCCTGCGCACGACCCTGGCATCCACGGCGATCTGCGCGGTGCTGGGCGTGCCGCTGGCGCTGGTGCTGGCGCGCCGCTGGCCGGGGGTGCGGGTGGGCCGCGTCCTGGCGGTGCTGCCCATGACCATGCCACCGGTGGTGGCGGGAATCGCGCTGCTGGCGACTCTGGGGCGGCGGGGCCTGCTGGGCCGGCAGCTGGAGGCCTGGGGGGTGGGCATCGCCTTCTCCACCGCGGCCGTCGTGGTGGCGCAGGTCTTCGTCTCCATGCCCTTCCTGGTGGTGACGCTGGAGGCGGCGCTGCGCAGCCGGGACACCGGGGCCGAGGCCGTCGCCCGCACCCTGGGCGCGGGCCCCTGGCGGGTGCTGGCCCGGGTGACCCTGCCCCTGGTGGCCCCGGCCCTGGCGCGGGGCACCGCCCTGGCCCTGGGGCGAAGCCTGGGCGAGTTCGGGGCGACCATCGCCTTCGCCGGCTCCAAGGAGGGGGTGACCCGCACCCTGCCCCTGGCCATCTACCTGGAGAGGGAGAGCGATGCCCCCACCTCGCTGGCCCTGGCGGTGGTGCTCATCATCGTGTCCTTCCTCATCGTGGGGGCCACGGCCCTGCGCTGGGACCGGCTGCTGCGCCGCGCCGGGGCCGCGGTCAGGAAGGGCGCCGCGGAGCGCCCCGGGAGCCCCCAGCAGGGGGCCGGGCCGCGGGGCCCCGGGCGGTCAGCGGGCGCAGCGGGGCCGGCAGCGCCGGCCCCCGGGGCCTGTGAGGCGGCCGGCGCCCGGCGCGGCCAGGAGCTCCGGGTCTCCTGCACCCTGCCCGAGCGGGGGGTCTCGGCCTCTGTGGTGGCGGGCCCGGGACGGATCACCGCCCTGCTTGGCCCCAATGGCTCGGGAAAGTCCACGCTCTGCGCGGTGGCCGCGGGCCTGCTGGATGCCCGCGGGGGCGAGGTGCGGTTAGGGGCCAGGGTCCTGGACGGGCCCGGGGCCTTCGTGGCGGCCGGGCGCCGCGATGTGGCGCTGCTCAGCCAGGATCCGGGGCTCTTCACCCATATGTCGGTGCTGGACAATGTGGCCTTCGGCCCGCGCTGCCAGGGCCTGTCGCGGGCCCGGGCCCGCCGTCGCGCCCTGGCGGAGCTGGCGGCCGTGGGGGCGGAGCACCTGGCGCACCGCCGGGGCCATGAGCTCTCAGGGGGCCAGGCGGCGCGGGTGGCGCTGGCCCGTGCGCTGGCCACCGGCCCCGGCGCCCTGGTGCTCGATGAGCCGCTGGCGGCCCTGGATGCCCCCTCCCGCCAGGAGATGCGCCGCCTGGTGGCCCGGCGTGCCCAGGAGGAGGGCCTGACCATCGTCCTGGTCACCCATGATGTCCTGGACGTGGCGGCCCTGGCCGACGACATCGTGGTCCTGGAGCGCGGGCGGGTGGTGGAGCGGGGCGCCGCCGCCGAGCTCCTGTCCCACCCGGGCTCGGAGTTCATGGCGAGGCTGGTGGGGACCACCGTGCTGACCGGGACCCTCCGGGGCACCCGGCAGGCCCCGGCGGTGGAGGTCGGTGCCGGCCTGATCATCCACGGGCGCCCCATGCAGGAGGGCGGGCCCTGCGGGCAGGAGGATGTCCCGGTCGGCGACGCTCTCCCTCCCGGGCGGCCCGGGGCCGCGCTCATCCCTCCCGATGCGGTGGCGCTCTACCGCGACGCGCCCCGGGGCAGCCCCCGCAATGTCGTGGAGGGCCGGGTCATCGGCATGGAGCGCGCCGGGGCGCTGGTGGTGGTCGAGCTCGGGATCGGAGCCGGCCATGCCCTGCGGGCGACCGTGACGGCCGGGGCGGTGGCCTCCCTGGACATCGAGGCCGGGATGGTCCTGCATGCGGTGGTCAAGGCCGTGGAGGTGCGCATCCTGCCGCTGCGCCCCGACCCGCGGCCGCCAGGGGCGCCACGAGCCGAGCACGAGCAGGAGGAGCGCGCATGAGCCCCCACGACTGGCCCACGATCCCCTCGATCATCAGTGACCAGCGCCTGGCCCCCCTCACCCGCCCGGAGCTGGCCCGCTACCACCGCAACGCCCTGGTCCCCCAGGTGGGCCTGGTGGGCCAGCAGCGCATCCGCGCCTCGCGCGTCCTCATCGTCGGGGCCGGGGGCCTGGGGGCGCCGGCGGCCCTCTACCTGGCGGCCGCGGGCGTGGGGCGCCTGGGGATCGTGGACGACGACGCCGTGGACCTGTCCAATCTGCAGCGCCAGATCATCCACACCACTGCCGGGCTCGGGCGGCCCAAGGCGGAGTCGGCGGCCCGGGCGGTGCGCGCCCTCAACCCGGATATCGAGGCCCTGCCCCAGCGGCTGCGGCTGAGCGCCGGCAATGCCGCCGAGATCCTGCGCGGCTGGGACCTGGTCATCGACGGGACCGATAACTTCCCCACCCGCTACCTGCTGTCCGACGCCACCGTGCTGCTGGGACTGCCCCTCGTCCACGGGGCGGTTCTGGGCATGCACGGCCAGGTGGGGGTCTTCGATGCGCGCCGCGGCCCCTGCTACCGCTGCCTGCACCCGGCTCCCCCACCGGCCGGCTCGGTCCCCTCCTGCGCCGAGGCCGGGGTCCTGGGAGTCCTGCCCGGCATCATCGGGACGATGCAGGCCACCGAGGCCCTCAAGCTCATCGTGGGCGGCGCGCGACCGCTCATCGGCCGCCTCCAGCTGCTCGATGCCTGGGGCTCCCACGTGCAGCAGATCCGGGTGGCCAGGAACCCCCACTGCGCCTCCTGCGGCCCGCGGCCCACGATCAACCGGCTGCTCCCGGAGGCTGATCCCTGCTCACCGCCGGGCCCGGCCGCGGGCCGGGGCGCCGCCCCGGAGGAGATCAGCGCCGCCGGGCTGCGGGCGGCCCTGGCCGGGCCGGAGCCCCCGGCGCTGCTGGATGTGCGCGAGGAGGCCGAGGTGGCCCTGGAGCCGATGCCCGGTGCCGCCCATATCCCCCTGGGCGAGGTGGCCCGGCGCGCAGGCGAGCTGGATCCGCTCCGGCGCACCGTCGTCGTGTGCGCCTCCGGGATGCGCTCCCAGCGGGCCATCAGCGCCCTGCGGCAGGCGGGCCACGGCGGGCCCCTGCTCAGCCTGCGCGGCGGGATGCGGGCGTGGGCGGCTCTCGAGCCCGCCGCGCCGGACCGATCCGGCCTCGGCTAGGAGCGCAATGCCGGGCCCTCCCGGGCCGGGTCGGCACCGCGGGCCTACACTGGCATATATCAACCGGAACTGATGTGAGGATTTCTCCGTGACTGCCACTGCACCCGCCCCCTCCGCCCTGCCCACCACGATGCGCGGCGTCGTCATGCACGGCCGCGGCGATGTGCGCGTCGAGGACCGCGAGGTCCCGCGCATCGTCGAGCCCACCGATGCGGTCATCAAGGTCGAGGCCGCCTGCATCTGCGGCTCGGACCTGTGGCCCTACCGCGGCGTGGACGAGCTCGCCGCGCCCCGGGCGATGGGCCACGAGTACGTGGGCACCGTCGTCGAGGTCGGCGGCGAGGTCACCGGCGTCGAGCCCGGCGACTTCGTCGTCGGCTCCTTCTGCCTGAGCGACAACACCTGCGAGATCTGCCGGAGCGGATTCCAGTCCCGCTGCATCAACGGCGGCTTCATCGGTGACACCCAGGCCCAGTACACGCGCGTGCCGCTGGCCGACGGCACCCTCGTGGTGGTGCCCGGGGGCAAGCCCGAGGATGAGGACGTCATCGCCTCGCTCCTGACCGCCTCCGACGTCCTGGGCACCGGCTGGTTCGGGGCCGTGGCCGCCGGCGCCTCGCCCGGCAGGACCATCGCCGTGGTGGGCGACGGCGCCGTGGGGCTCTGCGCGGTGCTGGCCGCCAAGGCGCTGGGCGCCGAGCGGGTCATCGCCTTCTCGCGTCACGAGGACCGCGCCGCCCTGGCACGCGAGTTCGGGGCGGATGCCATCGTCGCCGAGCGCGGCGAGGAGGGCGCCGCGCGGATCAAGGAGCTGACCGGCGGCTACGGGGCGCACGGCGTGGTGGAGGCCGTGGGCACCCAGGAGTCGATGCTCCAGGCGATCGCCTCATGCCGCCCCGGCGGGCATGTGGGCTATGTGGGAGTGGCCCATGGGGTGTCCCTGCCCGGCGACGTGCTCTTCCGCGCCGAGGTCTCCATGCTGGGCGGCCCTGCACCGGTGCGCCGCTTCCTGCCCGACCTCATCGAGCGCATCCTGGAGGGCCGCATCAACCCCGGCAGGGTCTTCACCCAGCGCCTGCCCCTGGAGGAGGCGCCCGAGGGCTACCGGGCCATGGACGAGCGCCGCGCCATCAAGGTGCTCCTGCGCCCCTGAGCGCCGCCCGGCCCCGGGGTCGGGCGCGGCACTCCCGGCCGTGGAGCCCCCGGGCCATCCCGGGGCGCTCGAGAGGCGCTCAAGGAGGAGGTCAAGGAGGAGAGCAGGCATGGATGGCATCACCCTCAGCAGCGGAACGCGCATCCCGGTCCTGGGCCTCGGGGTCTACCAGACCCCGCCGGGCATCACCGAGCGCGTGGTGCGCGAGGCCATCGAGGTGGGCTACCGCCTCATCGACACCGCCCAGTACTACCGCAACGAGGCGCAGGTGGGGCGGGCGGTCAGGGAGGCCCTGTCTCAGGGCATGGCGCGCGAGGACCTGTTCCTCACCACCAAGATCATGGCCTCCGGGCACGAGGAGAGCCGCAGGGCCATCGCGGAGTCCGTGGCGGCCCTGGACCTGGGGCCCATCGACCTCATGCTCATCCACTGGCCGCAGGAGGACGGCCCGGGCACGTGGCGCGCCCTGGAGGAGGCGGTCGAGGCGGGCCGGGTGCGCGCCATCGGGCTGTCCAACTTCTACGGCCAGGACCTGGAGGAGATCATCCGGGGCGCGCGGATCATGCCCGCCGTCAACCAGGTCGAGTCCAGCGTGCTCTACCAGCAGCGCCGCCTCATGCCGGCCCTGGAGCGCCACGGCATCCGCCTGGAGGCGTGGGGGCCGCTGGGCCAGGGGCGCCGCGGCGTGCTGGACGACCCGGTCCTGGCCCGGGTGGCCCGGGCCCATGGGGCCACCCCCGCGCAGGTGGCCCTGGCCTTCCAGGTGCGCACCGGTGTCATCACCATCCCCAAGACGGTCAGCCGCGATCGCATGGTGGAGAACCTGGGGGCCGCGGATATCGGGCTCAGCGCCGCGGAGCTGGAGCAGTTGGCGGCCCTGGACACCGGGCGCTGCATCGGCTGGCCGGGATTCCCCGAGCAGGACTACGACCCCGCCGATCATCCCTTCTCACCCCCGGCCTGAGCCCGGGAACGGCATTCCGGCGAATATCCACGCGCATATGAGTCCAAGCAAGGATGCTCATACGCGGCGTCGCAGGGGCGCAGGCCCGGATGGGCCGATGCTCCCGCGCTCCCGGTGCGGGCGGGCGCCGCCGCTCAACACCGATCACCCCGGCAACGATCAGGCAATGGACACCTTTTTCCAGAGCTTTATCAGAACCATCTGGGGTGTCTTTCATTCAAGGCGACATGAAGAGCACGCTCTAGGCGAAGTCGGTTCCACCCCCCTTGATGTCCGGTACGGTGAAAACGCGATATACGCAGTGACCACCAGTTCCCACATCTGAAGGAGAGACATGCGTATCCAGCGTACTTTGATCGGAACCGCCCTCGCCGCGGTCGCGGCGCTCGGACTGGCCGCCTGCAGCGGCTCCGACAGCTCCACTGACAATGCCACCACGCCCGCACCGGCCCAGACCTCGGTCAAGGACGATGCCTCAGCCAAGCCCTCCTCCGGTGGCGCGGGCGGCGCGATGACCGACGAGCCGGGCGGCACGGGCGGCGACTCCACCATGGCCCCCGGTGGTGACAGCGGCGGCCTGGGCGGCGGCCAGGACGGCCAGGGCGGCGGCGCCGACGGCCAGGGCCAGGACGGCGGGGTCGGCGGCGGCTCCACCATGGCCCCCGGTGGTGACAGCGGCGGCCTGGGCGGCGACCAGGGCGGCCAGGGCGGCGGTGCCGACGGCCAGGGCCAGGACGGCGGGGTCGGCGGCGACAGCGCCAGCCAGGCTCCCGAGAACGGCGGCGGCCTCGGCTAGTGCCGACTGAGGCGGGTTGACCCCGCCGCCCGGGCCCGATGAAGCGGATCAGCGCCGCACGAGCGCCGGTCCTGCGCCGATCCGGGATCCTCACCGGTCGACCGAGCCGGGGTGCGCCATGCGATTCCCATGGCGCGCCCCGGCCCGATCCTCTCCCCAGGCCACCAGGAGCATCGGGTATCGGACCCGGCGGTCCCGCATGGTGGAGTGATACGGTCCCGGCGCCCCCTTCGCAGCGGCACTCCTCGGCGTCCCGACCCGATGCGCGCGGGCAGGCCCGGCACGACCAGTGCCCACCGGGGCCCGGAGGCCGCATACCGCCTGTGGCCGCCCTTGGATCACTGGCTCATGGCCCGTAGAGTGCGGAGCCCCGGGCGCTCCTGCCCGGGGCCACCGCCCCCGCACTGAAGGAAAGACGATGCGGACCCACCGACCTTCTCTCAGCTCCGCCCTCGCCCTGACCGCAGCCCTCGCCCTGGCCGCCTGTGGAGGCTCCCAGGCCGGGGACGGGGCCACCACCCCGGCCCCGCAGACCGAGAGGGCCACCGAGCAGGCCACTGGCGGCGCTATGAGCGACCAGAGCGCCCAGCCCTCGGGCGCCATGACCGATGACGGTCACGACGACCACGACGACGCCGATGACCACGATCACAGCCATGAGCCGGGCGAGGACCACACCCACGACCACGATGGCGGCTCCCACGACCACTCCGACGACCATTCCGACGACCACGATCACAGCCACGAGCCGGGCGAGGACCACACCCACGACTGAGCAGCCCGCTCGCGGCCCCCAAGGCACCGGCGCGGGCTCACACTCCTGAGGTGTGAGCCCGCGCCGGTGCCGGGTGTGGGCCGGGGTTCGCGGATGCGCCGGACGGCGGGGCGCGTCAGCCGAAGAGCTCCAGGGCGGGGAGCTTGGCGGAGGACAGCACGGCCGCGTAGTCCTCGGCGCGCTGGGCGATGGCCTCATCGGTGATCTCCAGGGCTCCCATGGACAGGAAGGGGACCATGAACTTCGTGCCGATGACGCGCGAGGAGCCCTGGAAGGGGCGCAGGAACTCGTGGATGGTGTAGACGTGGACGCCGTCGCGCCCATAGGCGCTGGCATTGCCGCCGACGCTGATGGCCAGGAGGAGCTCCTTGCCGTGCAGGGCCGTGCCCTCCGAGCCGTAGGCCCAGCCGTAGGTCCACACGTCGTCCTCCCACTTCTTCAGCAGCGGGGGGCTGGAGAGCCAGTACAGGGGGAATTGCAGCACGATGCGGTCGGCCTCCAGGAGGGCCTGCTGCTCCGCGGCAACGTCGATGTTGAAGTCCGGGTAGAGCTCGTACATGTAGCGCACGGTGATGTCCCCGCCCAGGGCCTCCGCGCGAGCCGCCAGGGCCTTGTTGATCCGGGAGGCGCCGAGGTCCGGGTGGAAGACGAGCACGAGTGTTTTCATGGGGGACTCCGTTTCTTCGATGGATGCATCCGTGGAGGGGGCCGACTCGTATCCGATGGCGGCCTGCGAGGTGTCGGCCGTGACCACGCCGCTCAGGGCCCGCAGCCCTGCGATGAGGACCTCGATCTTGGAGCCCAGGGAGGCGGCATCCACCCGGGACTCCTCGGGCCTGAAGGGTACAGGCTCAGTCTCATCGCGATGACCGTGGGAGGGCGCCCCCTCCGGGCCGGAGGAGGCACCGCCCCGGCCGAAGCGCTCATCCCACATCCTGGTGGCCACGTCGATGCCGCGCTCACCGGTGGGCTCCGGGGAGCGCATCGCGGCGGCCGAGCGGTGCGCGGTCAGGACGGTGTCCGCCAGGTAGCTCAGCGCCAGATAGGCGTCCTCGCGGCGCAGGCCCGCCTCGACCAGGGCGGTGAGGGAGTGCTTGGCGGCGGGGACGAAGGGAACATAGGCCCAGGGCACATCGATCAGCGTGTGGTCGAGGCCCGGATGGGCCTCCAGCAGCGCCCAGAGCGAATCGGCGAGGCAGCGCAGGTGGTCGGGCCAGTCCAGGCCGGCGCGCGGCAGCCGCAGATCCTCCGCGGCTCGCTCCAGGCAGGCCGCCACGATCTCATCGCGCGAGGACACGGCTCGGCTCATCTCCCGGGGGTCCACGCCGAGCCGCCTGGCCACCTTGCCCATCGTGAAGCTATCGATGCCGATCTCCAGGGCTGCGGCGACCTCATCCCGGGGGATGCCAGCGGCGGGTTCCATGGTCCCTGACTGGTGTGTCATAGGCACCACAATAACGAGACGATAACAACTGCGACAAATCGGTAACGGCACTCAGCGGCGTTATCAGGCGATGAGCACCGCAATGCCGGGCGTTCACCATGAGCGTTGGCGCCGGTCCCACCGCCGGCCGACGAGTGGGCCGCGGACCCGTGAGGCCGTCATCCCCCACGCGGATCGGCACCTCCCAGGGGGCGGATCCGCGCCGGTGCGAGAAGGGCCGGGCTGCCGGAGGGCCGCCGGAGCGGGGCCCGGGCGCCACGGCGCCCCTCACGGCTCCCGGCGGTCCTGGCGGGCCCTGAGGCCATCGATGAGCAGGTCGATCTTGAGGTCCAGGAAACCGCGCTCCAGCCAGGACTCCTCAGGGGCGAAAAGCACCTCCTCCCCGCCGCCGGGGTCCTGGGCGCCGCTCATCCGCTCCCAGTGGCGGGTCAGCACATCGAATCCCCGCAGCGGCCCCTGCTCCCCGCCCGCGCCCGCCTGGCCCTGGGCCGGGGCGCGCAGGGCGGCGATGGCCTGGTGGGTGGCCACGGTGGTGTCGATGACGACGTCGAGCGCGAAGTAGGCCTCCCGGGGATCCATGCCCGCCGCGACGAGCTCGCCGTGGGCGCGCTGGGCGGTCCCGAGCAGGTGCAGGCTCGTCCACGGCATGGACATCAGGGTCCGGTCCAGTCCGGGGTGGGCCTCCAGCGCCTCCCACATGGCCTCCACCACACCGCGCAGGTAGTCCTCCCATGGCCGGCCCGCGGGCGGCAGCCGGATGCCGGCGCTGATGCGCTCCAGGCAGGCCTCCACGACGTCGTCGCGCGAGGCGACGGTGCGGTAGAGGGCCGAGGGGCGCACCCCCAGGCGCGCCGCCACCTGCGCCATGGTGAAGGAGTCGACACCGATCTCCAGGGCAGCGGTGATGACATCGGCCCTCGTGAATCCCGGCTTAGGCCCCGTCTTGCGTCCCAGGCGCCCCATGGATGCAGGATACGCGCCAGGGCTGTCATCGCCAGGAAGGAGGGTGCGGCTCCTCAACGGCGGCGAGCCGGCCCGGCTCCCCTGCGGTGGAGGATGAGCCGCGCGCCGGAGGTGCCGCCCCGGCCGTACTCGGCGTGGGCGCGGACGAGATCCTCGATCCCGTAGGTGCGCCCGATCACGGGGCGCAGTCGGCCCCGAGCCGCCAGGGAGGCCAGCCGGGTGAGATCATCCGCCTCATGACCGGCGAGGACGGGCCGCAGCACCAGGCGCCGCCGCAGCACCCGAGAGGTGCAGCGCAGCCCGGGCCAGGCGGCAGCCGGCCGGGTCAGGGCCATGCGACCCGCCGGTCGCACGGCCTCGATCCAGTCCTCGGCACGCCCGGCGGCCAGGATCACGGCATCATAGGGGCCGCGCCTGAGGCGCTCCATGCCCCGGCTGTCATGGTGGTCCACCACCTCCTGCGCGCCGAGCTCCGCGCACACCTCCAGGCCCGACGCCCCGGCGACGGCATCGGCCTCGATGCCGCGCATGCGCGCCAGCTGGAGGGCCGCCGTGCCCACAGCCCCGCCCGCACCCACGACAAGGATCCGCTGGCCGGGCTGAGCCCTGGCGGCATCGCGCAGGGCGCACAGGGCGGTCAGCGCCCCCAGCGGCAGGGATCCCAGCGGCTCGGGCGGGATCCAGCCCTGAGGGAACAGGCCGACCCGGGTGTCATCGACGGCCAGGTACTCCACGGCGGTGCCGCGCCGCCTCAGCGGCTCCAGGCCGAGGACGCACCACACCCAGGCTCCGACCGGGACATGGGCTGAGCGCGAGTCCACGACCTGGCCCAGGGCGTCGAATCCGGTCTGCTTGGGGAAGCCGAGGCCGTGAGGGCGCACCGCGCCGCTGCGATAATCCAGATCCACGGCGGAGAGCCCCGAGGATGCTGTGCGCACGAGCACCTCCCCGGGCCGCAGGCGCGGCACGGGGGCCTCCGTCATCCCCAGGACGCCGGGCCCGCCATAGCGGTGGAAGGCCACCGCCCACATGGGCTCTCCCGCCCTCGGCGCCCCGGCGCTCATCGGCGCCACGGGCCCTGGTGGGCTCGGGTGGAGCGCCGGCCCAGGATGGCCAGGACCGTGCCGTGCAGCACCGGCAGCAGGGGGATGACTCCCAGGGCCGTCAGGACGGCGCCGCGGTCGGCCCGGGGCAGCCCGTGGCGCGCGAGGACCCTGCTCGCCCACAGCCAGTAGGGGATGACGAGCGTCGGGGAGGTCAGGACGCCCGTGGTGTAGCCGCCCCGGGCCAGGGCGCCCGCCACATGCCCCAGGCCGTGCAGGCCGAAGGCCAGGACTCCGCCGCGCAGCAGGGGCGAGGCCCCCCGGGTGCGCGCGCCCTCCAGGGAGGAGGCCGCCACCAGGACGGCCATGAGCCCGATGGCGAGGTTGACGTGGGCCTGGGAGACGCCACGGGTGCGGATGCTCTCGGGGATGGGCACCCAGTGGGGCAGCTCCGGCAGCACGACTGCCGAGGCCGGGGACATGGTGAGCAGCTCCTCGGCGTCATGCACCGCCCAGGCGGCCAGCAGGCCGAGGCTGACGCGGGTGAGATCGTCCATCGGGGCTCCAGCGAGGATAGAAACCTTTACGCTACTTATAGTAGCGTAAAAACTGGGGGCCCTCCACCCCGGAGGCGCCACCGGGACCGGCGGCGGCGCCGTCCGCCTCGGCGGGGATGCCGGGCTCGGCGGGCTGGGGGCATGGGAGACTGCAGCGGTGCCACACCAGAAGTCGGCGCAGCCCCCCGCGCCAGCACCCCCGCCCGCCTCACGACCCGAGCAGCCCGGCGGGCGCAGGACCGGGCGCGGTCGCCCTCGGCGCGCCGGGGCGGACGCCGCGATCCTGGCGGCCACGATCGGCCTGCTCGGCGAAGGCGGCTACGCCGGCCTGCGCATCGACGAGGTGGCCCGGCGGGCCGGAACGGCGAAGACGACGATCTACCGCCGCTGGCCCTCCCGCACCCACCTGGCGGTCGCGGCCGTGGAGCACCTGCTGGGCGATCGGCGCCTGCCCGAGCCCAGCGGCGAGGCCCTGACCGATCTCGATGCGCTCATCGGCGCGGCCTTCACCCCCCTGGTCCGGGGCGGCTCCGGGCTCGTGGCCATCACCCTGGACATCCACCGCCAGGACGATGCCGATCTGAAGGCGGCCTACCGCCGTCGCATCATCGACCCGGTGCGGCACAGGGCGGTGGCGCTGGTGCGCCGTGCGGCCCGCGAGGGCCTGGTCGATGAGCGGGCCGACCCGGAGGTCCTGGTCGATGCGGCCATCGGCGGCCTGCTCTACCGCTCCACCATCCTGGGCCAGGAGATGACGGCCGAGCAGGCCTCCGGCTTCGTGCGCGAGCTGCTGGGGATCACCGCGCCCTGATGGGGCGGGCCCGGGGCGGAGAGCCGTCGCCGCACCTCAGGCGCCCGAGGACAGGCGCCAGGCGGCGGCGCGCTCCCGCTCCTGCCAGTAGCGGGCGTAGCGCCCGCCCGCGGCCATGAGCTCCTCATGGGTGCCGACCTGCTCCACACGGCCGTCCGCCCCCAGGGCGACGATCTGGTCGGCGCGGCGCACGGTGGTGAGCTTGTGGGCGATGGCGATGACCGTGGAGCGCCGGGCCAGGGACTCCATGGCGCCCACCACCCGCGCCTCATTGGCGGGGTCCAGTGCGGAGGTGGCCTCGTCGAACAGGACGATGGGGGCGCGCTTGAGCAGGGCACGGGCGATGGCCACGCGCTGGCGCTCGCCGCCCGACAGGCGGCTGCCGCCCTCCCCCACCCGGGTCCGCCAGCCCTCGGGCAGGCGGGCGACGATCTCCTCGACCCCGGCGTCGCGGGCGGCCCGGCGCACCTCCTCCCGGCTCGCCTCGACACGGCCCACGCGGATATTCGCCTCCAGGGTGTCGTCGAAGAGGTAGACGTCCTGGAAGACCATGGACAGCCTCTCCATGAGGTCGGCACTGGTCAGCTCGCGCACGTCGACGCCGTCGACCCTCACCACGCCGGCATCGACGTCGTAGAAGCGGGCGATGAGGCGGGTCACCGTCGTCTTGCCCGAACCGGAGGGGCCGACCAGGGCGGTGAAGGTGCCCGGCTCGGCCCGCAGGCTCACCCCCTGCAGGACCGGCTCGGCGCCGTAGGAGAACCGCACGTCCTCCAGGATCACCTGGCCGGGTGCGGTGGCCGGCGCCGAGGCCTCGGGCTCGGCGAGCTCCGGGGCGTGCAGGACGCGGCGCAGGCGGAGGTCCTGCGCCTGGGCCGGGCGGATCCCGAAGGACATGGAGACCACCTGGTCCAGGGGCTGGATGAAGCGCAGGCCGATGCCGATGAGCGCCACGGCCTGGTAGGCGCCGACCTGGCCGCCCACCACCAGGGCGGCCACCAGCACCACCAGGACCGCGAGAAGCGCCTGGACGGCCAGGCCCGCCAGGCCCAGGGCCAGGACGGAGACGAGGAACTGGGAGACGGCGGTGCGGCGCTCGGACTCCAGGGCGGTGACCAGGGGCTCGAAGGAGCCCGCGCGCCCGCATGAGCGCAGGGCGCCCTGGGCGCGGGCGAACTCGATGACCCGGTCATTGACCTCCACCTGGGAGGCGTGGGAGCGGGCCTCCGCGGCATCCCCCATGCGGCGCGCGCCGATGACCGCCAGGGTGAACAGCGGGATGCAGGCGGTCAGCGCCGCGCCCAGGCGCCAATCGATGAGCCACGAGCCCACCGCCATGGCCACGCACTGGCCGACGGCCACGAGGAGGATGGGGAGCATATGCGCCAGCAGGCCGCCCAGATCCATGACGCCCTTGCCCGCCAGCTGGGAGAGCTCGCCCCGCCTCGGGGTGTCGAACCACCCCAGTGGCAGGCGCGTGAGCTTGTCGCCCAGGGCGATGTTGAGCCGGCGCAGGATGTCGAAGGCGGCCTCGTAGCTGGCCCGGGCCAGGAAGTACTGGAGGGTGGAGGCCAGGGCCGCCAGAGCGGCCAGCGCGCCGAGCCAGCCCCAGGGCGAGCGGCCCAGGACCATGGCGTCGACGATCGGCAGGAGCAGCAGGGCCGCCACGCCCTGGGCCAGCCCCGCCACCACGGAGAGGACCACCATGATGGTGACCTGGCGGCGGCCCTCGTCGGACATGAGGGAGACGATGGAGCGGATCATGGCCTGCCCTCCCGGGTGCTGCTCGGGCCGGCGGGCCGGGCCTGCGGGGAGGATCCCGGGCCGGAGGCGCTGCGGCGGACGGCGTCCGGCGGGGGGCCGGGAGGTGCGCCCGGCGGGGCGTCCGGCGCCGCGGCCCGCCACAGGGCGGCGTAGGCGGGGTCGGCCATGAGCTCGTCGTGGGTGCCCACGGCGACCAGCCGCCCGCGCTCCAGCAGGGCCACCTGGTCGGCGTTGACCAGTGCGGCCGGGCGGTGGGCGATGACCAGGACGGTGCGCCCGCGCACCAGCTCGCTCAGGGCGTCCTGGATGGCCGCCTCGGACTCGGGGTCGGCGAAGGCGGTGGCCTCATCGAGGATGAGGACGGGGGCGTCGGCCAGGATGGCCCGGGCGATGGCCACGCGCTGGGCCTGCCCGCCGGACAGGTCGGCGCCCCGGCCCAGGACCGTGTCGTAGCCCTGCGGCAGGGCCATGATGACCTCGTCGATCTGGGCGGCACGGGCGGCGGCGCGGACCTGCTCCAGGCTCGCCCCGGGCCGGGCCAGGCGGATGTTGTCCACCAGTGGGAGGGCCAGCAGCTGGGCGTCCTGGAGGACGAAGGCGACATGCCGGTAGAGCTCGTGGGCGGGCACGTCGCGCAGGTCGACCCCGCCCAGGGTCACACGCCCCTGAGCGGGATCGTTGAATCGGGCCAGGAGGGTGGCCAGGGTGGACTTGCCCGACCCGGAGGCGCCCACGAGGGCCGTGACCGTGCCGGGCCTGAGGGTCAGGCTCACCCCGTCCAGGGCGCGGGTGGCGCCGTAGTCGAAGGAGACGTCCTCGAAGCGGATCTCGCCGTCCCTGGGGCTGCGGGCCCGGGCCGGCTCGGGCAGGGGCTCGGTGCTCAGGACATCCATGATGCGCAGGGCCGCGGCCCCGGCGATCCGGTTGTTCCAGGACGACCAGCCCAGGGTGTCGATGGCGCTGGGCAGCACCAGGGCGATGAGGCAGGTGGCCAGCACCTGGAGGGGGTCGACCCACCCGGCGCGCACCATGGCCGCGCCCCCGGACAGGTTGACCAGGAGGATAACCGCCGGGGCGATGACGGAGGTGGCCAGGGCGTTGGAGCGCAGCATGGGGGCGCACCAGGCGCGGTAGTACTCGGCCATGTCCTGCGCCGCCCGGGTGTAGCGCTGGTGGGCGCGTCCGGCGCGGCCGAAGGCCTTGACCACGGCGATGCCGCTGACGAGCTCGACGATGCGGGCCGAGACATCGGCCAGCATCGCGTCGACCTTGCGGGTCAGGTCCCCCATGCCGCGCATCGACCAGGCCTGGATGGCGGCGTAGACCGGCAGGGTGGCCACGGCCAGCAGGCCCAGGCGCCAGTCGATGACGAGGGCGTAGAGGAGCGCGGCCAGCGGCATGACGATGGCCGCGGTGTACTCCACGTACTGGTGGGCCACGAGGTAGTGCAGGTCGTGGGCGTCGTTCTGGACGGCCTTGCGCACCCGGCCGGAGGAGGACTCGGTGAACCAGGACAGCGGGGCGCGGGCCATGACCTCCACGATGCGGGTGCGCAGCTGGGCCGCAAGCCTCATGTCGCCCACGTGGGTGACGCTCAGGGCCAGGAAGTACAGGACGAGCCTGGCTCCCAGGCCTCCCAGGATGAGGGCCACGGCGTCCTGCACCCTGCCGGCATGCGGGTCCTGCCCCGCGGCGTGGGCGTCGAGCAGGATCCGGCCCAGGTGCAGGAGCCCCGCATAGGGGGCGAGGGCGCAGACCGCTGACAGGGCCGACAGGAGCATGCCCACCATGAGGTAGCCGCGCACCGGGCGCAGCAGGTCCTTGAGGGCGGCCTGCCCGGCGCGGGCCTCGGGAGGGGCCCCGCCATCCTGGCCGGTGGGCGTCCCAGCGGCCGTCGTGGCCGCCGGATCGGCACTGCGGGACAGGGCGGGAGGGGTGGAGTCAGCCATGCGAGCCGTCCTGGCTTGAGGTGGACCTTAGTTAATCGTGACGATAGTTCTCTATTCGATGGCCGTCAACCGGCAGCGGCATCCCGGTGGCCCGGCGAGGGCGCAGGGAGCCGCCCGGACCGGCACGCCGCCGTCGAGCCGGGCGCCCCGCCATCGTCGGGGCACTGCGGGCGCCCCGCCCGCGCCCCTCCCGCAGCATTGCGGCGGCACCGTTACCGTGGAGCCATGAGCCCCAAGCCCCCCTCCCCCGAGCGCCGGTGGCGCGACGACCTGCACCTGGCCCACACGATCGCCGACCAGGTGGACCGCCTGACCCAGGCGCGCTTCGACGCCGGGAGCTTCACCGTGGAGACCAAGCCGGACCTCACACCCGTCACGGAGGCGGATCGGGAGGCCGAGCGGGCCATCCGCGAGCGCCTGGGCCGGGCGCGCGTGCGCGACTCGGTGCTGGGCGAGGAGATGCCCACCACCGGGCACTCCCCGCGCCAGTGGGTCATCGACCCGATCGACGGCACGAAGAACTTCGTGCGGGGGGTGCCGGTGTGGGCCACCCTCATCGCCCTGGTCGAGGACGGCCAGGCCGTCGTCGGACTGGTCTCGGCGCCCGCGCTGGGGCGCCGCTGGTGGGCGGTCAAGGGCGGCGGGGCGTGGAGCGGGCGCTCGCTGAGCTCGGCGCGGCGCCTGTCGGTGTCCAAGGTGGCCCAGCTCTCCGACGCCTCCCTGTCCTACTCCTCCCTGTCGGGCTGGGCCGCAGCGCGCCGCCTGCGCGGGATGCTGGGACTCATGCAGTCGTGCTGGCGCACCCGCGCCTACGGGGACTTCTGGTCCTACATGCTCCTGGCCGAGGGTGCCGTGGACCTGGCGGCCGAGCCCGAGCTGGAGCTCTACGACATGGCCGCCCTGGTGCCGGTGGTCACCGAGGCGGGCGGCACCTTCACCTCGCTGTCCTGGGAGCCCGGGCCCTTCGGCGGCAGCGCGGTGGCCTCCAACACCCTGCTGCACGGGGCCGCCATGGAGCACCTGGGCGACGAGACCGACTGAAGGCCCGGGCCGCTGCCAGTGGGGGCCGCGCGGGACGGCGCACCCCGCCGATGGCCCTGAGGGCGGTGCCACAGCTGCTCGTGCGGCTGCGGGAGGCGGCGGGCCGAGCCGGGCCGGTAGCCTGCGGCCTGGGCCTGCGGCCAGCAGGGCCGGCCCGACCTACCCGCCAACCACCTGGGAGTTCCATTGAACTGGCTGCACGCCGTCATTCTCGGCATCGTCGAGGGAATCACCGAGTTCCTGCCCATCTCCTCGACCGGGCACCTCAACATCGTTGAGAAGCTGCTGGGCCACGACATCGACAACGCCGGCATGACCGCCTTCACCGCGGTCATCCAGATCGGGGCGATCCTGGCGGCAGTGGTGTACTTCTGGGCCGACATCGTCAGGATCGTCACCGCCTGGTGCAAGGGCCTGGTGAGCAAGGAGGCGCGCGAGGACCCGGACTACACCCTGGGCTGGGGGGTGATCCTGGGATCGATCCCGGTGGCCGTGGTGGGCCTGGCGCTGGAGGAGTTCATCGAGGTCACGGCCCGGTCCCTGTGGATCATCGCCGGGGCGCTCATCGTGTGGTCGGCGGTCATGTGGCTGGCCGACCGCCAGCAGAGCCTGACCAAGGGGATGCGGGACGTGACCATCAAGGACGCGCTCATCATCGGCGCCTTCCAGGCCCTGGCCCCCGTCCTGCCCGGCATCTCCCGCTCCGGGGCGACGATCTCGGCGGGCCTGTTCCTGCGCTTCGACCGGGTCACCGCCACGCGGCTGTCCTTCTTCATGGGCATCCCCGCCCTGGTGGCGGCGGGCCTCATGCAGGCGGTGACCTCGGCCGACGAGATCGGCGCGACGGTGGGCTGGTCGGCCACCATCATCGCCACCATCACCTCCGGCCTGGTGGCCTACGGGACCATCGCCTGGCTGCTGAGGTTCGTCTCCTCCAACAAGTTCACCTCCTTCCTCATCTACCGCGTGGTCCTGGGACTGGTCATCATCGCCCTGGTGGCCAGCGGCACCATCACCGCCTGAGGCGCGGGGGCGGCCCTGAGCCGGGGGCCGCAGCGCGCCCCGCGCCCGATCGGCCCGGTACTCGTGTCACAGCCCTGTGAGAGGGTTCGGGCATGCGGATCCTCCACACCTCGGACTGGCACCTGGGGCGCGCCTTCCACGGCCAGGTGCTCGACGACGCCCACGCCGCCTTCGCCGACCACCTCGTCGAGCTGGTCGCCGCCGAGTCGGTCGACGCCGTCGTGGTGTGCGGGGATGTCTACGACCGCGCCGTGCCTCCGGCGGCCTGCGTCACCCTGCTCGATGAGACCCTGCGGCGCCTGACCGAGCGCACCCGGGTGGTGATGACCCCCGGCAATCACGACTCCGCCCACCGCCTGGGCTTCGCCGCCGACCTCATGCGCGAGCGCCTCATCATCCGCGCCCGCACCACCGGCCTGGACCGCGGCATCGTCCTGCCCGATGCCTCCGGCCACGAGGCCGTCATCGTCCACGCCCTGCCCTACCTGGACCCCGACGCCGCCCGTGAGGCCCTGCCCCCGCTGCTGGCCGAGCGCCTCGGGGAGCGCAGCGGCCCGCCCTCACCCGAGGACGGCCAGGATCCCGACGACGGCGATGCCGGCCCCTGCCGGCCGCAGCGCCTTGCCCGCTCCCATGAGGCGGTGGTCTCCGCCGCCCTGCGGCTGGTGGCCGCGGATCTGGAGCGCCGGCGCGCCGGCCGCGGCGAGCGCCTGCCCAGCGTGCTCATGGCCCACGCCTTCGTCGTCGGGGGCGCCGCCAGCCAGTCCGAGCGGGACATCCGGGTCGGCGGGGTGGACTCCGTGCCCTCCCAGGTCTTCACCACCATGGGCGGCTCCGCCGCGGCACAGGCCAGCGGGGGCCTGGACTATGTCGCCCTGGGCCACCTCCACCGCCCCCAGGAGCTGCGCCCGCCCCGCGCCGAGCAGGGGGCGGCCACCGGGCAGACGGCTCCTGCCGCCTCCGGGCGGGCCCCGCGCCTGGTCTACTCCGGCTCCCCCATCGCCTTCTCCTTCGACGAGGCCGATGCCGAGAAGTCCTCCGTGCTGCTGGACATCGGGCCTGAGGGCGTGACCGGCCTGGAGCGCATCGCCGTGCCCGTGCGGCATCGGGTGCGCACCCTGGAGGGGGGCATGGAGCAGCTGCTGGCCACCGGGGATGACGGCTCCTGGGTGCGCGTCATCCTCACCGGCGATCGCCCGCCCGGCGCCCTGGCTGCCCTCAAGGCGCACTTCCCCGGCCTGCTGGCCTTCCATCACGAGGCCCCCCAACCGCCCCGGGGGCGGCGGGCGGCGGTGACAGCGGCCGCCGACCCCCTGGAGATCAGTGCCGGATTCCTGGACGACGTCGGCCGGCGCAGCCCCAGCGCGGCCGAGCGGGAGGTCCTGCGCTCGGCCTACGAGTCCGCCCTGGCGGCGGGAAGGAGCCGGCGGTGAGGATCCACTCCCTGACCATGAGCGGCATCGGGCCCTACGCGGGGACCGAGACCATCGACTTCGATGCCTTCGGCGACTGCGGGCGCTTCCTGCTGACCGGCCCTACCGGCTCGGGCAAGACCACCATCATCGACGCCATCGTCTTCGCCCTCTACGGGGACGTCGCCGACTCCTCGGACTCCTCGAAGGACCGGATGCGCTCGACCCTGGTGGGCCCCGAGGCGGGCAGCTGCGTCGAGCTGGTCTTCTCCACCACCGCGGGCATCCACCGGGTGCGGCGCACCCCCGCCTATGAGCGGGCCAAGCGGCGCGGGCAGGGCACCACCATCGAGCCCGGCAGCGTCAAGCTCTGGCGCCTGTCCGCCGTCGGCGGGGAGGCGCTGGGCGAGCCCGTCATCCGGGTGGGTGAGGCCGACGCCGAGATCGCGCGCCTCATCGGGCTCAGCCGTGAGCAGTTCACCCAGACCGTGGTCCTGCCCCAGGGCAAGTTCGCCCGCTTCCTGCGCGCCGACTCCACCCAGCGCCAGGGCCTGCTCAAGGATGTGTTCGGCACCGGCATCTACGACGCCATCCAGGACCAGCTCGCCCGGGAGGCCCGGGCGGGATCGGCGGCAGTGGAGCGGGCCGCCGGCACCCTGAGCACCCAGGCGCGATCCCTGGCCCGCGAGCCCCTCCTGGCCCCACAGCCCATGCAGGACCCGCCACCCGAGCCGGATCCGCCGGCGGTGCTGGGCCCATCGGAGTGCCTGGGCGAGCGCCTGGAGGCGGCCACCGCCACCGCCGTCCCCGACCTCCGGGCCCTGCGGGCGATCACGGGACGGGCCCGCGAGCTCTCCACCCGGCAGGTCGAGCAGGCCCGGGACCGCGCCTCACGGGCCGCCGCGCGTGCGGCACAGGCGCGCCAGGCCCAGGAGGAGGCCCGCAGCCTGCACGAGCGCCTGGAGCGGCGCCGCCGCCTCCTGGCCGAGCAGCGGGCCCTGGAGGAGCATGCTCAGGAGCACGCCCGGGAGGCCGAGCGCCTGCACGACGCCGAGAGGGCCGCGCGCCTGGCCCCCTCCCTGCGCAGCGCCCAGGCCGCGCAGGAGCGGGCCCTGGACGCCGTCGGCGACCTGGATGGCCTGACCGCCGCCGGCCCGGGCAGCCCTCGGGCCGCCATCACCCCACCCTCCGGGGCTCCAGGCGCGGCGAGCGCCCCTGCCCCACAGGCCCCGGTGCCGGCCCGCTCCCAGGCCCGGCCGGAGGCATCGCTGGAGGCGCAGTGGCAGGCGCAGCAGGAGGCGCACGAGGAGCTCCTGCGACTCGCCGCCCCGCCCGCCGGCGAGGTCAGGCGCTGGCTGGAGGGGATGACCGCCCCCGTGACGGCGGCCGCCGCGCAGGACTCCCCTCCGCAGGCCGCTGCCGGGCCGGGCGTCGCGCCGGGCCGGGCCGTGAGCACCCGGGACCTCGATGAGCGCGCCCACCGGCTGCGGGCGCAGCACGGCGGGCTTGAAGGCCTCCTGGCCCTGGAATCCCACCTGGGCGAGCGCGCCCAGGAGCTGAGCGCCCGCCGCGAGGAGCTGGAGCTTCGGGCTCAGGGCCAGGAGCGCCAGGCGGCCCACCTGGCCGAGCGGCCCCAGCAGCGCACCGCCCTGGCCCAGGAGCTGGAGGCCGCGCGTGCCGCCCAGGAGCGCCTGCCCGGACTGGAGGCCGAGCACCGCCGGGCCGGCGAGCAGCACCGGGCCGCCACCACCGCCCAGGGGCTCGCCGCTGAGCTCACCGGGCGTGAGGAGGCACTCGCTGAGGCCGCTGAGGCCGCCACCCGGGCGGCCGAGGCAGTAGCGCGCACCCGCATGCGCTGGATCTCCTCGCAGGCCGGGGCCCTGGCCGGGGAGCTCGTGGAGGGCGAGCCCTGCCCCGTCTGCGGCTCCACCGACCACCCCGAGCCTGCGGCCCCGCCCACCCAGGGGGCCAGCCGGGCGCAGGTGGAGGCGGCCGAGCGGGTGCAGCACCAGGCCGATGAGGCGCTGAGCGCCGCCCGGCAGGAGCGCGACTCCTGCCGCAGCAGATACGAGGAGGCCCGGCGGGCCAGTGAGGGCCTCGCCGTCGAGCACAGCGCCCTCTCCCTCCAGCAGGCGGCCACCGCCCTGAGCACCGCCCAGGAGGAGGCCGAGCAGATCCCGGTCCTGGCCCACCGCCTGGAGGACTTCGACAGCGCCACCGAGGCCCTGCGCGTCGCCCATGAGCAGGCCGCCTCCGCACTGGCCGCCTCGCGCAGCCGCCTGGAGGCCGAGCGCGACCGGCTGGTCGAGGACCAGCGGCGCTGCGAGCAGGCCCGCGGGCCCTGGCCCTCCGTCGCCGCCAGGGCCGCCGACCTGCTGGACCAGGCCCGCCAGGCCGAGGAGGCCTCGCGGGCCATCAGCACCGCCACCACCGCGCTCGATGCCCTCCAGGAGGCCCGGGAGGACCTGGCCCGCACCCTGGCGGAGGAGGGCTTCACCAGCGCCGAGCAGGCACGCTCCGCATCCGTGGATGCCGCCGCGCGCGCGGCACTGGCCCAGCGGGTCCAGGAGGCGCGCTCCGCGCGCGAGAGGATCCGGCACGCCCTGGCCGACCCACTGATCGCCGCCCTCACCGGGCAGGAGGAGGACGCCCTGGAGCAGGCCGACGAGGCCCTGGCCGGAGCCGAGGCGGAGCATGAGGCCGCGGCCGCCCGGCACGCGCGCGCCGCAGAGGCCCACGCCCACCTGGAGCGGGCCTGCACCGGGGTGGAGGAGGCCGCCTCGGCCCACGAGGAGGCGGTGGGAGCCAGCGCTGCCTTGCTGCGGGTCGCCGCGCTGGCCCGCGGGGACAACCCTGCGGGCACCACCCTGGCCACCTGGGTGCTCCAGGAGCGCTTCGAGGAGGTGCTCGTCTTCGCCAATGAGCGCCTGGCCCAGATGTCCTCCGGGCGCTACGAGCTCATCCGCACCGATGAGGAGGCCGGTTCGCGCTCCCGCCGCAAGGGCCTGGGGCTGGCGGTCATCGACCACCTGGGGGCCGAGCACCGGCGCGACCCGAAGACCCTCTCGGGCGGGGAGACCTTCTACGTCTCCCTGTCACTGGCCCTGGCCCTGGCCGACGTCGTGTCCGCCGAGTCCGGGGGCGTCAGCCTGGACACCCTGTTCATCGACGAGGGCTTCGGCAGCCTGGACCCCGAGACCCTCCAGGTCGTCATGGCTGAGATCGAGCGCCTGCGGGCCGGGGGCCGCAGCGTCGGCATCGTCTCGCACGTCGAGGAGCTCAAGAGCCAGATCCCCGACCAGATCCGCATCCGGCGCTCCCCCGCCGGGGGCTCCACCCTGGCGGTGAGCACCTGAGCCGCGGTGAGGGCCGGCCGGCCTGATCGATCTCAGACCCCGAGCTCATCGGCCAGCGAATCGCGCTCCACCACGTCATACCACAGCAGATCGGCCTCGGCGGTGCGCTCGAAGGCATCCTCATCACCCCGTCGGGCCAGCGCGACATCGGTCTGCGCCCCGGCCTCGTCGACCAGGAGCGCCGCCACGTCCTCCCAGGGCACCGGTGCCTCCACCATGACGCTGCCGGGCAGGACCTCCTCGGTGACGGCCAGCTCTCGGACCACCTGGGGATCCACATCCGCGGCGATGACCACCCGGCGGTCCGGCAGGCCCCGGGCCCCGGGCTCGGCCAGCAGCAGCACCGAGGCGTCGGCGGCGCACAGGGAGGCGGAGACCTCCAGGCCCTCCTCATCCTCCTGCGGCAGCGCCTGCGCCAAAGCGGGGGTCGCAGCATGAGCGGCCCTGGCGGAGATGACATCGGCCCTCAGATCGGCGGCCGTGGCAGGCAGGTAGATGCGCATGGGGCCAGTCTGCCCGATCCCGCCCGCACCAGGCGCCCCCCACGCGCGCCGAGCCCACTGGTGAGGGCCAGGGCGCCCATGGCGGGGCGCTCCCAGGCGCCCCCACGCGCACCGAGCCCACCGCCCAAGGATTCGGGAGGGCCAGGAGCGCCGGACTGGTGCCGGGGCGGTGGGGCAGGTTCAATTGGACGTCACTTCACGACAAAGGCGTCACTTCGCGAAACGAACGACACCCACAAGTACCGTCCAAGTCGCGATATGTCGCTCAAGTCGCGAAGTGACGTGCTTTGCGCGAAACGACGTCCAGCGCAGGGCGCCGACCCACACCCCGAATCAGAGTCACCGACCTCTGTTCGCCCATCAGGCATGGCCCGGCACCCCGGACCACCCCCAGCCGGAGGGAGTGCAGGACCCCGCCCGCCCCCAGGGAAGGGCGCCTAGGGCCCACTCGCGCCCGGCACGGCACCCGGATCCGACGCATCGGGCCCCGCACCCCGGGCAGGGCGCAGCCACGGGGAAGGGCGTCGGCCCGACCTCCCCGCCGGCGCCGCAGCCCCACCACCGGGCGCTGAACCGGGCACTGACTCGGGACCTGAACCGGGCACCGACTCGGGCGCTGACTCGCTGGATGCCGCGTCGCCGGGCACGACCACGCCGGCGGCGCCTCGGGCCTGAAGGCCACCACCGCCGCCGGCCCCGGGAGCGCCCGGGGCGCCGCCCTCACCCGTCCGGGCAGCCCCGGCACCAGCGCCATCGGACGGGGCTCGACCCGGCTCCCCCGCCGGCGCGCCCGGCCAATCGCATGCCGGCCCCTCCAGCGCCGGGCCGGGTATCGCGCCCACCGGCATGCCCGAGGCCGCGTCGGAGGCGTGGGGGAACGCCAGCGGCCCGGGTTCCTGCGCCGTCGGCGCTGTGCCGTGCGGCTCGGGCGGCAGGGCCCGCCCGTCCCGCGGATCAGGTAGTCCTGCGCGCCCCTCCGGCCGCTCACGCCCCGATCGGCGCGGGCCCTCGCCGCCGGCTGTTCGACCGGGCCCGCGCCCTCGCAGCCAGCCCTGAGGCCTGGTCCGCGTCGTCTTGCGCCTCGGGGAGGACTCAGGGCCTAAGCGCCCCGATCCGTCTGCCGCCCGCCCCCGCCGGCCCCTCCTCGACCCCCGGGGGCCCGCAGCAGCGGCCCGCGGGTCGATGCGCTCTGCCAGGCCTGCCAGGGCCTTGCCCAGGGCGCTGCCCGGAGCGCCATCGATGATGCTCCGGCCCTGGAGCAGGCAGCGGTCGGCGCAGGCGCCGTCCTCGGGCAGCAGGGCCACATCGGTCAGTCCGCCGAAGCGGCCCAGGGCCTCCAGGACGGCCTGCTGGGGAGCCGGGCCAGCGGCGGAGGCCCGCACCCGGTTGACGACCACCTGGACGCGCCCGGCCGGGGCGGCCTCGGCGTCCAGATCCCCCAGGAGCTGGAGGAGGCGGCGCACCCCCACCGGATCGGCCGCGCCCACGATGACCACCACGTCGGCACGGCGGACCAGATCGAAGGCCACCGCGCCGCGCCCCGGCTCCAGCGTGAAGTCGTCCACCCCGTCGTCGATGGGCCCGCCGGCCACATCCACCACTGTCCACGCCGCCGCGGCCCGGCACTGCAGCCACACCTCCGTCATCGAGGCCGGGGGCAGCTCGCGCCACCGCCCCGAGCGGCCCAGCCCGCTCAGGAGGCGGACCCCCTCGCACACGGGGGTGAGGAACCGGCTGAAGGCCTCGGCATCCAGCCTGCCGTGCGTGGCCAGGCGCGCGGCCCCCGCCAGGGCGGAGGAGTCGTCGGGCAGGCCCAGGAGCTGGACCAGGCAGGGTGCCTCGACGTCGGCATCAACGAGGATCGCGCCGCCTGCCCGCCCCAGCGCGTGGGCCAGGGAGGCGGCCACGGTGGAGCGGCCCGGTGCGCCGTGCGGGCCCCACACCGCGACCAGGCGCCCCTGGCGCGCGTCCCTCCCGGCGCCGGCCCCGCGCCCGGAGGCCTCCCGCCCCTCCGGGTCGTGGGTCGGTGCGGGCACGGCCCCCCGCTCCCCGGGCCCCGCCAGAGCCCCGGGCCCCTCCCCGGCGGAGAGGCTCCACATCTCCTCCGGCCGGGCGGCCCGGTCAGTGGCGCTCATCCCGTCGGGGCCCGCCCGCGATGAGTCCCGCCAGGGGTCCAGGGCCGCCCCGGGATCCGCGCCGGGTCGGGGATGCCCCGCGAGCTGCGGGTCGGGGCCGCCCGTCCCGTCCACAGCGCCATGCCCGCCCGCGCCTCCCGGGCCACCCGCGCCAACCGGGCCGCCCGCACCGGGCGCGGCGGACCGCTCCTGGTGGGCCTGGCGGATGATCCCCTGCAGGGCGAGGCGGATGCGTCCGGCCCCGACCTGCCGGCTCTCAACCGGCCAGCCGCAGGAGCGCCACCGCTCCTGCGCCCCGTCCTCCACCAGCAGCAGGCCGCTGAGGCCCGCACGGGTGAGGCGCTCCAGGACCGTGCGGTCGATCTCGTCGAATCCGGTGTCCAGGACCGCGATGGAGGCCAGGCCCGCGAGCCCGGCCGAGAGCAGCTCGGGCAGGTCCGCGCAGCGCCTGACCACGCTCATCCCGCTGCCGGGCTGGTTGAGGCAGCGCAGGATCTCGGCGTCGTCGCCGCTGAGAGCCAGCAGCACCCCGACGCCGGAGGCGGCCATCAGGGCTTCTCCTGGCCGGTGGGCACCAGCACCAGGGAGCCGTCCCGGGCGACGGCGCTGAGCACCGGGCCCACCTCGCCCTCGGGCACGCGCACCTCCACGCTGGTGCCCGAGCCGCCCAGCAGGCCCGCCCCGGTCTCCCCGATCCTGGCGACGACGAGTCCCTGGGCCACCAGGGCGGCGCCATGCTGCTCCGCGGCCGCCACCTGCTGGTCGGGCAGGAGCCACAGATCCGCGTAGTCCCCCGGGACGGTGGCCGCGGGCAGTCCGGAGGAGACCTCCAGCACCACGGTGCGCGAGGTGAGGTCCTGGGCGCTGCCGACCGCCGCGCTGGGCAGCAGCTCCCCGGCGGACAGGGACCTGGTGGCCACGGCGTCCTGGGGAAGGCCCCCGGCCTCCACATAGGCCCCGGTGCCCGGGTGGGAGTCGACCAGGGTGAGCACCCCCTCAGCGGCCAGGTCGGCCCCCGGGGCGACGTCCTGGGCCAGGACGTAGACCTGGGTGGTGTCGGCGGCGGCGTCGACGGCCCAGGAGCCCAGGGCGACGGCGGCTCCCACCAGTGCGATGCCCCCGGCCAGGCGGGGGTCCTTCCAGGTGGGCCGGCGCCAGCGGGCGGGTGCGGTGCGCGTGGGAGAGGCGCTGCGGGATGATGTCACGGGGATCCTCCTTGATCACCACAGATCATGCTCCATGCGTCTTGAGGAAACAAGGCTATCCACACATGCTTTTAGCGATGGCGCATCCGCCCCCGGGATGGGATCATCGTGCTATGGCCCCACGATTTCTCACCATCGCCGACGTCTCCGAGCAGCTCCAGCTCTCAGCCCAGGCCGTGCGCGCCCTCATCCGCTCCGGGGACCTTCCCGCCATCCAGGTGGGGGCCCGCAAGCTGTGGCGGATCGAGGACCAGGCCCTGGAGGAGTACATCCAGCGCCAACTGGCCTCGACCCGCGCCATGGTGGCCGCGGGGCACCTGGACGACGAGGACTGACGCCCCCGGCACCCGGCCGGACCCGGGCGGCAGGCCGACCAGCGCATGACGCAGCGCGACCCGCTGCGGCGGGGCCCGTGCGCTGAGGGCAGGGCCGCGGCGTCACCCGGCAGGAGCCGGCCCGCCTGCCGGCAGGGGCCCCAGGGCGCCGCTCAGCGGCTGCGCAGGACCTCGACGGCGCTGAGGACGACGGTGGTCACCACCCCTGACGGGCGGCGAGCGGCGCCGCCCAGGGGCGCGTGGGCCGCGCGCTGGCCGCCCGCGGCGTCGAGCACCACATCCAGGTGGTCCGATCCCACGCGCACGATCCTTCCCACGACGTCCCCCGAGGCCAGGACCAGCCGCACCCGGGCTCCGCGCCGCGCGATCTCCCGCAGCACGGCGCCCAGGGCGGGGCGGGGGCGGTCGGGGGCCGGGGGCACGGGGCCGGGCAGGGGCAGGAGGGTGGCGATGGCCGCGGCGGGCACGATGGCCTGGATCCCGGAGCCCTCATCGATGAGGAGGTAGGAGGGGTCGACCCGCGTCACGGCCCCCTGGACGGCCAGGCCGCTGCGGGTCCACAGGTGCAGCTGCCTGCCGGTGGCGCCCCGGAGGCGGTCGATGAGGCCGACCGAGGCGGCCTCGGCCTCGGCCATCTCGGCGCTGTGCGCCGCCAGCTCCGCCCGCCGCTCGGCCTCGAAGCGGCTCTCAAGATCGGCCAGTAGCGCATCCCAGTCCATCACCCAAGCCCATCACAGGCATCGTGACGCTCCAAACCGGCTCCGGCACGGCTCCGCGGGGATCACGGGGATCCGCAGCCCGAGGGCCCAACCCCGCAGCCCCAGGGTCAGCCTCCTCAAGAGGTTGACAAACAAACCCTCCTGATGTACATCTAATAATATCAAACATCATCAATGACGATGAGAGTGGTGATGGGAATGATCCTGCTCGGCGATCAAGGCACGGCAGAGGCGGGGCCAGGGCATGACGGGGCTGCCGGGACCCGGCTCCAGCTGCTCGCGGTATCCCTGGCCGCCGGGGCGCTGGGCGCGGTCCTGGGCCTGGCCTCGGTGCGAGCGGCGCTTGGCCTGGTGCAGACCCCTGCGCCCTGGTGGGGGATGAGCCAGCTGGGCAGTGCGGTGCTGTGCCTGACCAGTGGCGCGGGGGCGCTGGGCGCCCTGTGGCACACGGCCTCCGCCGTGCTGGCCCTGGTCGCCCTCCGCGATGAGCGGGAGGCCCCGGGCGGTGGGCCGGCGGCCCGCGGGGCAGCCCTGGCACTGCTGGACCGGTGGGGAGCCCCCATGGTGCGCCGCATCGCCGCCGGTGCCCTCATCGTGGGCCTGAGCTCCTCCCCGGCCATGGCCGCAACAGCCCCGGGCACCGGCGACGACCTGGGCTGGCAGCCCACGTCCTCGGCCACGCAGGACCCCTCCGGCGAGGGCGGGCCGGGCGGCTCCGGGCAGGCCGGGGCCGGGGAAGCGCAGCCCGCCCCACCAGGGCCACCGCCCGTGCAGCCCCCGGACCCGCAGCCGCAGGCCCCGGCGCCCGCACTCCCGGCACCGCAGGATCCCGGGGCCGCGCCGGGCCCGGACGGCCCCGGCGCCACCAGCCCGGCCCCGCAGCAGGACACCGGCGCGCCCACCCCGTCGGCTCCGGCCGGGCCTTCGCCCTCATCCCCCCAGCCCCCCGCATCCCAGGACCAGGAGCCCGGCGGGGCCGGAGCGGGCGCAGTCGCGGGTAGCGCCCCGGAGGGGAGCACCGCGGGCAGGCATGTCGTGGTCCGCGGGGAGTCCCTGTGGTCGATCACCGCCGCACTCCTGCCCCGGGGCGCCGACGACGCCTCCATCGCCCGGGCCTGGCCCGCCCTGTACCGGGCCAATGCCCGGGTCATCGGCCCCGACCCCTCCCTCATCACCCCCGGCACCGTCCTGACCATCCCCACAGATCTCCCGGGGGCCGCCCCGGCCACGAGCGCACCGGGCTGAGCGCCCGCATCCCCTCCTCCCTCCCGCCGTACTGAACCTCCAGCCATCATCCAGTGACGTTGAGGAGCCCGCCATGACCACGACGACGATGACCGCACCCGCCGGCCGGCGCACCGGCTGCAGCGCCACCGCATCCGCGAGCCCTGCCAGGCAGCCCGCGGCCGCGGGAGGGCACCCCGCCCGCCGCGCCCACCCGCGGCCCAGCAGCCCGGCGCCCTCGCACCCGGGATCGTCGCCCGCCACCGCCCCGACCGTGGAGGAGTCCTCGGAGGCGGTCACGGGCAGCGCCGGGAGGGCGGTCGAGCCGGAGCTGCTCCTCGGCCCAGGCACCGGCGCGGGTCGGCGAGGGCGGGACCAGATCGACCTGTCCCAGAGCCCGGGCCCCGCCGGCGGCCGCGCCCCCTCCACCACCGGAGCCGGCGCCCCCGGCAGGCCCCCAAGCCGTGGGCGCGCCGCCCAGATGGGCCTGGCCGGCCGGGAGGAGCCATCCAGGCCGCCGCATCCCGCTCGCAGCGCCGCGGTGATCGTCGTCGCCGCTGCGGAGGTGCTGGCGGGCCAGCGCCCGGCGGACCACCTGGCGCGCTGGACCACGCCGGCCATGTTCGAGGCGATCGCCCGGCGCGCCGGGCTGGCCACCCGCGTCCTGGGGAGCAGGCCGCGCTCGCACCGGCCCCGGATGCGCTCGGTGCACACCCAGCTGACCGTCTCGGGGGCCTGCGAGGCCACGATCCTGCTGGAGGACAGCGGCCGGGTGCGCGCCGCGGCGGCGCGCCTCATCATCCAGCGCGGCCGCTGGATCCTGGCGGGCCTGGAGATCGCCTGAGCCGCCCCACCCTCACCATGCCCCGCATCAGACCAGTGCAGCACCCTCCGGCACCGCCCTCGACGTTCTACACCGACTCACGAACGCCGAGCCCCTCCCCCGGGCCTCACCTCGAAGTACCCAATAGCAGACACCTGTCTGGCATACTCCTGCTTATGAGAAAGCACGGGCCCGACGACGACGCGGCATCCCATATCTCGGAGCTTCGACTCACCAGGTTCAAGAACTTCGAGAATGCGACCATCCCCCTGGGAAGGACATCCATTCTCACCGGACGCAACTCCAGCGGGAAATCCAATATCCTGGACGCCCTCGACGTTCTACACCGACTGACGAACGCCGAACCCCTCTCCGATGCGCTTGATGGACGCAGGCGCGAGGGCGGACCCGTCCGCGGGGGTGCTTCTGGATGCGTCCCGCACGGGGGCGATTCCTTCGCCCTCGGGTGCACCGTGACCGTCACGCACCCCCACGGCAAGTACTCCTACGACTACGATGTGGAGGTCGCCCCCTCCCCATTTCCTCATATCATCCAGGAGACGCTTCGCGGACCGCAGCGAGCAGCGAAGAGTGGGCGCTGGAATCAGCAGGTCCTTATCGATGCACAGCCCGATAGCGGCGGAGTGGGCCTGGAGGCGGCAGTCTCAAGTGGACGAAGAGGGCCGAACCGCCGCATCCACCTCCGCGATGACCGATCGGTTCTCAGCCAGCTGCCGACGGTGATCCCCGGCTCCAATCGGGCGGAGCGCGACATCCTCGATGCCCAGAGGGACATCTCCGCATCATTGCGCAGGAGCTTCCACTTCGATCCCGCCCCGGGCCTCATGCGGGACTGGGTCCCCCTCAGAGGCGCCCGACTGCGGCGCAGCGGGGAGAACCTCGCACCCATCCTCAAGCACCTGAAGGACCAGGAGCCCGGCACATTCTCAAGGCTGGAGCAGCTGGCACAGCAGATCGCCGATTGCGACATCGACTCCCTGGATTTCAGCTCCACCGATACCGGTGAGATCATGCTGGCCATTCGAGAGCGGCGGGGCCAGGAGGCCTCACTGACAACCGCGCGCTCGATGAGCGATGGGCTCCTGCGATTCCTGGCGATCGCCACCGCCCTGTCAAGCCCAGTATCCGACCTCGATCTTGACGCCCTCGCACCAGCCTACTCCAGTGATGTGACCGCCCCCTCGGCGGGCGTACTGCTGGCGATCGAGGAGATCGAGAACGGACTGCACCCCTCACAGGCCGGCAGACTCCTGCACCTCATCAATGAGGCTACCGAGAGGATCAACGTCAATGCCCTCATCACCACGCACTCCCCAGCACTGCTGGATGCCTTGAGTGGGGACCAGCTCCATGACGTCCTGGTATGCCACCACGACCAGGTCAGCCGCCTTATCGATCTTCCTGGCTACGCCCAGGCGATGAGTGGGGGCAGACTCGGTGCGGTGGTCACCAGCGGCGCCCTCGAGGAGGCGGCCCACCCAGGGCCCGACCCCGACTACTCGGAGTTCCTCTCACTGATCGGCGCCCAGTGATGACGGTCTGGTTCATAGACACATCCATCCTCGTGCACATCCTCGATATTCCCGGACTGTCGAAATCAGGCCATCCGAGTCGCGATGAGGCACTATCCGATCTCCGTGCGAGAACCGCCCAGAAGGACATCTTCCTCCTCCCGATCACCACGGTCATCGAGACCGGCAATCACATCTGCCAACTCGACGACGGCCAGCAGCGCAGGCGGGCCGCGGAGCGCTTCCGGGGAGTCCTGCAGAAGATCATTGACGGGGAGGCTCCCTGGCGCCTCAACGAGGTCCAGTGGGATCATGACTTCCTCGCCTCTTTTCTCAACGGCGCCGCAACCCAGCAACAGTGGGTGGAGCATGCATGCCAGCAAACCCTGGGCGGTGGGGATATGAGCATCCTGGTGGAGCGGGAGCAGTACCAGATGCGCACAGGCCTGAGGGATGTTCGGATCTGGACCCTGGATCATCAACTTCAAGCGTTCGCATTGGTCGACCGGGAAACACCTTCCGGACACGCCGCTACCGGGCACAACACGCCTCACAGGTGACCTGAGGGCGGCACCCGGTGACCGGCGGGACGTGATCAGCGGCACCCTTGCGGCCCCAAGGCCCGACCCGCATCCCGCTGGGCCAGATGACGACATGTCAGCGGGCGGGATGCGAGTGACCCGGCAGAGAGCACCTGGCCGGTCTCAGCGCCTGCGCTTCTTGGCCCGGCGCCGCTCGGCCCGGTTGCCCCCGGCGGCCTCGGCCAGCTTGGAGCCGCCCAGGCGGCCCACGGCCGGAGCCGGGGCGGATCCCGCCCCGCCGGAGGAGACGGAGGCCTGGCCGTCCTCATCGGGCCCGGAGTAGCGCATCTGCCCGCTGCTGCGGCTCAGGGAGGCCTGGCCGGTGTCGCCCAGCACCGAGCCGGAGGCGCCGGCTCCCCCGCCCACGCGGATGCCGGCCGCGGCGGTGCCATTGGCCCGGCCGCTGACGGCCCGGGCGGCCTCCTCGGTGCCGTCCTGGGCGGCGCGCTGGGCGGCGGCGTCGAAGCGGGAGACATTGGCGAAGATCTGCTCGATGGTCTCCTCGCGGATGCCCTCCATCATCGCCTTGAACATGTGGGCGCCCTCATTGGCGTACTCCACGAGCGGATCGCGCTGGGCCATGGCGCGCAGGCCGATGCCCTCCTTGAGGTAGTCCATCTCGTAGAGGTGCTCGCGCCAGCGCTTGTCCACCACGGCCAGCAGGATGCGCCGCTCCAGGGTGCGCATGGGCTCCTCGCCGAGCTGGGCGCGCGCCAGGGCGTTGGACTCCATGCGGGCCTCGGCCTCCTCATAGGCCACGGCAACGTCCTCGCTCAGCTCCGCGGTGAGGCCGCCCGCGCTCAGGGAGTCGATCCCGCCCAGGGCCTCGATGACCTCCTCGCGCTCCAGGCCCACGGGGTAGAGGTGGCCCAGGTCATCCCACATGGCCTCCAGGTCCCACTGGTCGGGGCGGCCCTCGGCGGTGCGGGCCGAGACGATGGAGGACACCGCCTGGGAGCGGAAGGCCTCGACCTGCGGCTCCAGATCCTCCCCGTCGAGCACCCGGCGGCGCTCGGAGTAGACCTTCTCGCGCTGCTCGGTCATGACGTCGTCGTACTTCAGGACGTTCTTGCGGATCTCGTAGTTGCGCGACTCAACCTGGCGCTGGGCGTTGGCGATGCCGCGGGTGACGATCTTGGACTCCAGGGGGACGTCGTCGGGGTAGGCGCCCGAGGCCATGATGCGCTGGGCCAGCCCGGAGGCGAACATGCGCATGAGGTCGTCCTCCATGGACAGGTAGAAGCGCGACTCCCCCGGGTCGCCCTGGCGCCCCGAGCGCCCGCGCAGCTGGTTGTCGATGCGGCGCGACTCGTGGCGCTCGGTACCCAGCACGTACAGGCCGCCGAGCTCGACGACCTCATCGTGCTCGGCGCGGCAGGACTCCTTGGCGGCGGCCAGCGCCTGGGGCCAGGCCCTCTCATAGGCCTCGGCGTCCTCCTCGGGGTCCAGCCCCGCCTCCTTCAGGGCGGTGACCGCGATGTGCTCGGCGTTGCCGCCCAGCATGATGTCGGTGCCGCGGCCCGCCATGTTCGTGGCCACGGTCACCGCGCCCTTGCGCCCGGCCAGGGCGACGACGGCGGCCTCGCGGGCGTGCTGCTTGGCGTTGAGGACCTCGTGGGGGATGCCGCGCTCGCGCAGCAGCCCCGAGAGGGCCTCGGACTTCTCCACGCTGGTGGTGCCCACCAGGACCGGCTGGCCGGCCTCGTGGCGCTCGGCGATGTCGTCGACGACGGCCTCCAGCTTGGAGGCCACCGTGGTGTAGACCAGGTCGGGCTGGTCCACGCGGATCATGGGCCGGTTGGTGGGGATCGGCACGACGCCGATCTTGTAGGTGCCGGCGAACTCGGCGGCCTCGGTCTCGGCGGTCCCGGTCATGCCCGAGCGCGAGCCCTCGGGGTAGAGGCGGAAGTAGTTCTGCAGGGTGATGGTGGCCAGGGTCTGGTTCTCGGCCTTGATCTCCACGCGCTCCTTGGCCTCGATGGCCTGGTGCATGCCCTCGTTGTAGCGCCTGCCGGGCAGCACGCGGCCGGTGTGCTCATCGACGATGAGGACCTCGCCGTCGCGCACGATGTAGTCCTTGTCCAGGTGGAAGAGCTCCTTGGCCTTGATGGCGTTGTTGAGGAAGCCGATGAGCGGGGTGTTCTCCGACTCATACAGGTTGTCGATGCCCAGGTAGTCCTCGACGCGCTCGATGCCGGGGGCCAGGACGCCCACGGTGCGCTTCTTCTCGTCGACCTCGTAGTCCCGGCCCGCGCGCAGGCGCTCGGCGATGGAGGCGAACTCCTTGTACCACTTGTTGACGTCCCCCCCGGCGGGGCCGGAGATGATGAGGGGGGTGCGGGCCTCGTCGATGAGGATGGAGTCGACCTCGTCGACGATGACGAAGGCGTGCCCGCGCTGGACCAGGTCCTCGGGGCGCTGGGCCATGTTGTCACGCAGGTAGTCGAAGCCGAACTCGTTGTTGGTGCCGTAGGTGATGTCCATCGCGTACTGCTTGCGGCGCTCGACGGGGGTCTGGCCGGCCAGGATGCACCCGGTGGTCAGCCCCAGGAAGCGGTGGACGCGGCCCATGAGGTCGGACTGGTACTCGGCCAGGTAGTCGTTGACGGTCACGACGTGCACGCCCTTGCCGGTCAGCGCCCGCAGGTAGGAGGGCATGGTGGCCACGAGGGTCTTGCCCTCACCGGTGCGCATCTCGGCGATGTTGCCCCGGTGCAGCGCCGCCCCGCCCATGATCTGGACGTGGTAGGGCCGCATGCCCAGCACGCGGTCGGCGGCCTCGACGACGGTGGCGAAGGCCTCGGGGAGGAGCTGGTCGAGGGTCTCGCCCTCCTCGTAGCGCTCCTTGAGCTCATCGGTCATCTCCCGGAGCTCCTCATCGCTGAACTCCTTGTAGGTCTCGGCCAGGCCCTCGACCTGGGTGGCGATGGCATCGAGCCTCTTGAGGGTGCGCCCCTCGCCGATGCGAAGGATCCTGTCGACGATCGACACGCTGCTTACTCCCTTGGGACATCCGTCATGGTGGGCCCGGCTCACACCGAGCACAGGCGCCCCATACTCTAGTGGACCGTGCCGGTGGGCCCCAGGAGATTCCTCCCACCGTGGACGGCGCCGCCCCGCCGAGACCCACTCGCAACCCGCCCGCCCCGCCTGATGGCCGCACCGGCGCGCCGGGTCGGGTCCACATCGCGCCCGATGGGCAACGGCACCGGAGCGCCTGTGGACAGCCCCGTCCCCGGCCGTGCGGGCACCGCGGCGGGGCCCCACCCTGGTCTCATGGACGAGAGCCCGGACGGGGACACGGATGGTGCGGCGGATGGCGCTCCCGCGCATGAGCGGCGGGCCGGCGCCCCGGGACCGCGGGCGGGCCCGCACCGGATGCTCAGCCTGGGGGCGGGGCTGGCCCGAGGCCTGCTGGGCCTGGGGCTGCCGGCGTCCTGCGCGGGCTGCGGGCGCTGGGAGACCGCGCTGTGCCCGCAGTGCCGGGGCCTGCTGGAGGCCGGCGCCCTCCTGGTCGAGCACGCCGAGGCGGCCGGGGACCTGGAGATCCTGGCGGCGGCCACCTACGCGGGCCCGGTGCGCAACCTGGTGCTGGGGTGGAAGAACGGGGCCCGGGAGGATCTCGATGAGGCGATATCCGGGATCGGGCGCGGGCTCGGCCGGGCCTGGGCCTCCCATCAGGCCGAGCGCAGGGCCCGCAGCGCCGCCTCCCCGCCCGCGCCGCTGGCCGGTGACGGCGCCGTGCGGACCGCGGCGGCCGCTTCCGGGCGCGGTGGCACCGCCGACGAGGCGGCCGAGCAGGGCTCGGCCGCTGCGGCGCCCCCGCTGCTCGTCATCCCCGCCCCCTCCGGCGCGGGCCGCCGTCTGCGGGGGCGCCTGGTCGCCGCCCGGCTGGCCGACGCCGTGGCCCGCGGCATCGCCGAGCACGGGGCGGCGGCCGGGGGGCCTGCTCAGCGCGTGCTCAGCGCCGATGTGCTCCGGCGCCGCGGGCGCGCGGGCGCGCACCAGGCCGGGCGCTCGGCGCACCAGCGCCGGGCCAATCGGTCCCGGGCGCCCCGGGTCCTGGCCGAGATCCGCGGCCTGCCCGCGGTCCTGGTCGACGACGTCGTCACCACCGGGGCGACGCTGGAGTCCTGCGTCAGGGCCCTGGAGGGGGCGGGCGCCCGCGTGCTGGGCGCGGTGGTCCTGGCCGCCACCCCGCCGCCGGGCGGTGGGAGTGCGGGCGCAGGCCGCAGGAGGTGACGACCGCCACGTCCGCCACAGGCGATCAGTTCCCTGACAAAGCAGGCATGACCAGCCCGAATGGTGTAGATTCTGTGGCACAGAACACAGCAGCCGCCGTAGCGGTCCCGGGGCCGAGGATGCCCGCCCGGACCACTGCGCCCATGCTGACGCGACAGCCGCAGGAGGTGACCCCGCCCTCTCCACATCCCGTCGCGATGCGCGGCGGGCCCCACCCAAGTACTGCGGAGCCCACCCGGCTCAGCCCACACCACCAGAAACGAGGTTCCACCATGGACATCACCGTCGTCGGCCGCAACGCAGAGATCAGCCCCCGCCTGCGCGACTATGTCGAGGACAAGGCGGTCAAGGTCGAGCAGTTCGATCCCCGGGTGCAGCGCGTCGAGGTCGAGGTCACCCACGAGCGCAACCCGCGCCAGGCCGACACCGCCGAGCGCGTGGAGATCACGGTTGTCTCCAAGGGCCCGATCATCCGCGCCGAGGCCTCCTCCTCCGACCGCTTCGCAGCCTTCGACATCGCCATGGGCAAGCTCACCGAGCGGCTGCGCCGGGCCCGCGACCGGAAGAAGGACCACCGCCGCTACCCGGTCCTCCCCGAGGCCCCCCAGGCGCCCGGCCGCGGCGAGGCCGCCCCCGCGCCCTCCGGCCCCACCGTGCCCGAGCCCGACGACGCCCCCATCGAGGACTCCCCCACCCCGCCCACCGAGCCGGGCGTGGCCGTGGAGGCCCAGCTCGGCGACTCCCCCGTCATCGTGCGCCAGAAGCTGCACGCGGCCCACGAGATGACGGTGGATGAGGCCCTCTACCAGATGGAGCTGGTGGGCCACCCCTTCTACCTGTTCATCGAGAAGTCCACCAAGCAGCCCTGCGCGGTCTACCACCGCCACGGCTGGACCTACGGCGTCATCCGCCTGGACGCCACGGTCATGTGACGCGCCCGGTGGGCCCTCCTGAGCCCCGCCCCGGGGCGGGGCTCAGGAGGGCCCACCGGTTCAGGGCAGGGGGAAGGACAGGTCGGTGACCTCGTCGGTCAGCACCCGCCAGGTGGCGCCCCGGCGCTGCCAGGTCTGCCCCTTGTCGTCGTTGAGCAGGATCATCTCCTCGGAGCGGTCGGCGATGACGCTGTGGGCCGAGCGCACCCCGATCATGGTGGTCACCGGCCCACCGGCCTGCACCATGCGCACCTCGGGCAGCCCGTCGGCCTCCTCGGGCTGGACCAGCGTGCCCACGGAGGTCGCCGTGCACCAGGAGATCCCCGAGGCACCGGCGCCGCCGGCCCGCGGCAGGTCGTGGCCGGGCCCGATCCCGGTGGGCTGGCCGTTGCCGTCGCGCAGCACCACGGCCAGCACGACCGCGCCGGAGGCCAGGCGCACGGCCAGGCGCTCGGACTCCACCGACAGGTCGAAGGCCTCCACGCTGTCGCCCTCGAACCACGACGCCCGCGGGTCCACGCGCTGGCCCGAGGCGTTGACCGCGGCCAACTGGCCCTCGGCCAGCAGCCAGACCCAGCCGTGGCGGTCGGCGATCGGCGCCTTCAGGCCGCCGGCGCCGGCGGCGGGATCCCCCACCGACAGGATGACGCTGGCGGCCGAGCTGCCCTGGGGCAGTCGCAGGAGGCTGGAGGCCGACAGCACGTACACGCTCCCATCCGCAGCCAGGACCGGGGAGCCGGCCTCAGTGGTCCCCAGGGCCTGGGCAGTGGCCAGGGTGGAGCGCGTGGTCCCCGTGCCCCGCACGACTCCGCCCTCGACCATCCCCACCACGCCGCCGATATCGGGCGACAGCGAGGGCAGGCTCGCGGCCGGGCCCAGCTCCACCGAGCCGGCGCGGACCTCGACGCGGGTGATGCCGCTGATCTGACTGAGGGTCTGCTGGATCTGGGCGGCCACCAGGGCCCGGCTGTCCCGGTCCCCCGGGTTGGCCTGGCTGTTGAGCAGGACGAGGGCCCTGTCATCCTGGAGGACCACGCCCTCGCCGCTGAGGGCGGCGCCGCCGGGCAGGAGCGCGTCGGTGCCCGGGGCCAACCAGGCGGAGGGGCCGGCGATCAGCCCGGCCACCAGGGAGCGCGCCAGTCCCGCGGGATCGCGCGGGTACCAGCGCAGCTCGGGGATGAAGCGGGCGTGATCCCTGGTCAGGAAGTGCAGGGCGTGGACCGCGAAGTTCTTGCTCATCCGGTTGAAGGGCAGCAGGATGCCGGACTCCAGCCCGGCGATCCGCCACTGCCCCGCGGTGAGGGCCACCAGGGAGAAGGAGGTCTCGTAGATGGCGTCCTGAACGGCGGGGGCGAAGACGCCGTCGGCGCTCAGCCGCCCCAGGGTGCCGAAGGAGACCATGATGGAGCCGTCGGCGGCCACGGAGATCTGCGGCTCGGTGGAGCTGGAGTAGACCTGGACCGCCTCCAGTGGCCTCCAGTGCTCGGCGGCCTCGCCGGTGAGGAACTGGCGGGCGGTGTCGAATCCGTCGGAGAACCCGGCGTTGACTGCCCTGAGGAAGCCCCGCACGATCTCCTCGGGGCTGGCGTCGGCCACCGGGCCGGGGGCGGTCTCGATGAGCGCGTTGGTATCGGTGACCACGACATTGGACTCCTGGACCTCGCCCGAGGAGGGCAGGGCGGTGCAGCCCGACACCAGGGCCGCGGCCGAGCCGGCCAGGCCCAGCAGCCCGCGCCGGGACACGCCGCCCGCGCCGGCCCTCACGGCGCTCTGCGGGCCGGGGCCGGCTCCCGTGGCGGCCGCACGGGCGCGCTGGCCGCGCGGATCAGTCGACCGGCTCATCGGCGCTCCTCCTCATCGGCCTCCGCGGGGGTCCGCGCGGAGGGCTCCTGGCCCGGCAGGACGACGACGACGCGCCCCTCCTCGGTGGTGGTCGCATGGGGGAGGGCCTCCCCGGCCATGGGGATGTCCCCCAGGACGACGCTCTGACGGGCCCGGCGCGTGGCCGGGGCCGGGCCCAGCGGGCTGACCAGTGAGCCGGTCTCGTGCTCGTCGCGGGATCCCGCGGCCCCCACGCGCGCGACCACCGGAGCGTCCTCGGGCACCAGGTCCAGCGGCCCGGCGCCGCTCAGGCGCCCGGGCGATCCGTCGGGCCCCTGGCGGCGCGGGAGCACCAGGAGGAAGGCGGCGCCGTCGGCCGGCCACCCCCATGCGGCGAGCCTGCCGCCGTGGAGGATGGCGTCCTCCATGGAGATCGACAGGCCCAGGCCGGTGCCCCCCAGGCTGCGCTGGCGCGAGGGGTCGGCCCGGTAGAAGCGGTCGAAGACCTTGGCCACCACATCCGGGCTCATTCCGATGCCGTGGTCGCGCACGCGCACCGCCACGGCATCGGCGTCGACGGCCAGGGCCAGGTCCAGGGGCTTGCCCTCGCCGTGCTCCAGGGCGTTGACCACCAGGTTGCGGATGATCCGCTCCACCCTGGTGACATCCACCTCGGCGGTGGCGGGCTCCTGAGGCAGGTGGAGGCGCAGCGGCGTGCCGGTGGCCTTGAAGTGGAACATGGTGGTCTCGATGACCGTGTCGATGACCTCGGCCAGATCGACCTCCTCCAGGCGCAGCTTGACGTTGCCGGAGTCGATGCGGGAGATGTCGAGCAGGTCGGTGAGCATCTTCTCGAAGCGGTCCACGGAGTTGGACAGCACGTCGATGCTGCGCAGGGCGAAGGGATCGGCGATCTCCTCGCGGGCGTCCTCGATCTGCTCGGTGGCCAGGCGGATGGAGGCCAGGGGGGTGCGCAGCTCGTGGGAGACGTCGGAGACGAAGAGGCGCTGGACCTTCGAGAGCGATTCCAGGCGCTCGATCTGGTCCTCCAAGGAGGCGGCCATATGGTTGAAGGACTGGGCCAGGGTGGAGATCTCATCCTCGCCCTGGGCGTTGAGCCGCTCGGCCAGCTCCCCGGAGGCCAGGCGCTCGGCGGCCCGGGCGGTGTGCCGCACGGGGCTGAGGACCCAGCGGGTGATGGCCCAGACCATGAGGATGAGCATGGCCAGGAATCCCAGGCCGCCGATGGTGATGTTGCGGGAGGCCAGGGAGACGATGCGCTGCTCGGCGGCCAGGCTGTAGACCAGGTAGAGCTCGTACTCCCCGGCCATGGGCAGGCTGACGCGCGAGCCGACGACGAGGCCCGGATCCACGCCGCCGTCCTTGTTGGGCACCTGGGCGGACTGCCAGTACTGGCGGCCCGACTCCCCGGTGCCCACCCGGTGGCGCAGCTCGTCGGAGATGAGGTAGGTGAGATTGGTGTCCGACTTCAGGTCGTTGGCCACCGTCGCCGAGGTCTCGTTGCGGCTGCGCTCCATGATGACGCCGATACCACCGGAGGCGGAGATGGAGTCCTTGATGGAGTTGACCTGGTCCTGGACCTCGGCGTTGACCTCATCGACCGTGGCCACGGCGGTGGTGGAGTCGAACTCGGCCTGGGCCACGGACACGCGCTGGCGGGCATCCACCAGGATCGCGTCCCTCTGGTCCTCGAAGACCTCCGAGCGGATGCGGTCGGTGACGAAGGTGAGCAGCAGGGCGATGAGCAGCAGCCCGATCGCAGTGGCGGCGAAGACCATGCGCAGCTCCAGGCTGCGACGCAGGAAGCCTGGCATCGCCCGTGCCAGGCGCTCCTGGGTGGCTCCCACCGGGATTCGCGTCGGACTCATCACGACCGGGACGGGGCGCGCTCAGCGCCCGGTCTCACGAGGTCTCGCCGACCCGGTACCCCACACCGCGCACAGTGACCACGATGGTCGGGCGCTCGGGGTCCTTCTCGATCTTGGCGCGCAGGCGCTGGACGTGGACGTTGACCAGACGGGTGTCGGCGGGGTGCTGATAGCCCCACACCTGACTGAGCAGCTCCTCACGGGTGAAGACCTTCCAGGGGGATCGGGCCAGGGTGACCAGCAGCTCGAACTCCAGGGGGGTCAGGGAGATGGCGGTATCCCCGCGCTTGACCTGGTGGCCGGCCACGTCGATGTCCAGGTCGCCGGCCCGCACGTGCTCGGCGGCGCCGGGGTTGGTGCGGCGCAGCCGGGTCGAGACACGGGCGAGGAGCTCCTTGGACTTGAAGGGCTTGGTGACGTAGTCATCGGCGCCCGCCTCCAGGCCCGCGACGACGTCCTGGGTGTCGGTGCGGGCGGTCAGCATGATGATGGGGACATCCGACTCCGCCCTGATCAGCTTGCAGATCTCGACGCCGTCCATGCCCGGGAGCATGAGGTCCAGCAGGACCAGGTCGGGGGTGACCTCGTGGAATGTCTCGAGAGCCTGGGCCCCATCGTGACAAAGTGCAGGGGTGTAGTTTTCCGACTCCAGCATGATGCCGATCATCTCAGCGAGGGAGGCATCGTCGTCAACTACCAGAATGCGCGTGCTCATGGGCTTATCCTGACACGAGCAGCGGCCGTTGCGGGCGAGGCGACCGCCCGGGGTGGCGCTGGGATATTTCACAGAACCGTTGAAACCATCCCGCAGTCCCCTCAACGCTGCCCTCAGACTACCTGAGAAACGCCTGAATAGTGGGAATGATCACGTTGCTCGCCCCTTCCCCCGCCCCGGACTCTCCTCCCCCAGATGGAGGAGCGAGCCCGACCGCCGTGCCACGATGGTCGCATGAGCAGCACGCACCTCCCCGGCTGGGAGCCGCCCAGCTCCAACCCGCCCTATCCCCAGCCTCCCCAGAGCCCCGGCGGGCAGCAGGACGGGAGCCCCCGCTACGGCGACTACGGCACCGCCCCCGTCGGGCAGCCCGGCTACCCCCAGGGCGGCTATCAGGGCTACAGCGCCCCCAGCGGCCCGCCCTACGGCAGCGGCCCCTACGGCGGGGCGCCCTACGGTGCCGGCATGCTCGGAGCCCCGCGCCCCGGCATCATCCCCCTGCGCCCCCTGGCCTTCGGCGAGATCCTCGGGGGCGCCTTCGAGTCGCTGCGCGCCAACCCCCGCGCCATGTTCGTCCCCGCCCTGGTCGTCATGTCCATCACCGGGGCCATCTCGGCGATCATCTTCTGGTTCCTGGGCAGCCGGGACTACGCGTCCCTGTTCGACCCCTCCTTCAATGCGGCCAGCGAGGAGGAGACGGCCGCTGTCGCGGAGGACTTCATGCTCGGCCTGCTCACCCAGTACGGGGTCATCGGAGTGCTCTCCACCCTGGCCACGGCCATCCTCACGGGCCTGCTCATCGTCACCGTCTCCCGCACCATCCTGGGCAGGCTGGCGACTCCCGGGGAGGTGTGGGAGCGGACCAAGGGGCGCCTGTGGGCACTCATCGGCCAGGCGGTGCTCACCACGCTCATCACCAGCGGGGTCCTAGTAGTCATCACGGCACTCGCGATGATCCCCGCGGTCCTGGTCATCACCGATGACAGCACCGGCCCCGCCGGGGCCGGTGCCGCGCTCATCCTGGGCTTCCTCGGCATCGTTGTGGCAGCGCTCGTCTCCATGACCCTGTACTTCAAGTTCTGCCTGGCTCCCGCGGCCCTCATCCTGGAGCATGTGGGCATCATGGAGGGCATCCGGCGCTCCTGGGCCCTGACCCGGGGCCACTTCTGGCGCACCGCTGGCATCCGCATAGTCTCGTTGCTCATCATCAGCTTCGCCTCCTATTTCATCTCAGCCCCCGTAGGAGCGCTGGCAGGGTTCCTCACCGCCATCGCCCTGAGCTCCGATCCGATCCTGGCCGCCCAGGTCTCCGCCACCCTGTCCACCTTCCTGGGGATGCTGGTGGCCGCCCTCATCCAGCCCTTCGATGCCGCCGTCATCGCCCTGCAGTACACCGATGTGCGCATGCGCTCCGAGGGCCTGGACATCGAGCTGCGCAGGGCGGCCGGGGTCTGACCGTGCTGGGATCCCTTCTGCCCCGCATCGAGGCGCCCGCCACGCCGCAGGCCGATGAGGCCCGCCAGGCCGCCGAGATCGAGCTGTCCCGCCCCATCTACGATCAGCGCGAGGGGCTGCTCGCCCGCCTGTGGGCCTGGCTGCGCAGCCTCCTGGAGGACGGCCAGCTGGTGGCCGGGGCCCCGCCCTGGGTCTCCACGGCCATCATGGTCCTGTGCGCGGCCCTGATCATCGCCGCCCTGGTGCTCATCCTCAGGCTGGCGCGCCGGATCACGCTGCCCGCGAAGGCCGGCACGCAGGGCGATGCGCTCTTCGGCGATGACCGGGATTCCGCGGACCTGACCCGGGCCGCGGATGCGGCCGCCTCCCGGGCCGATTTCGCCACCGCGGTCGTCGAGCGCTTCCGCGCCATCATCCGCTCCCTCGACGAGCGCGGCCTCATCGAGGAGTACCCGGGCATGACCGCCGACGAGTCGGTGCCCCTGGCCGCCCGGTCCCTGGGGGACTGTGAGATCATCACCCGCCTGGGCCAGGGCGCCGAGCTGTTCGACGCCGTGCGCTACGGCCGGGTGGAGCCCTCCTCGCAGCAGGACGAGTGGATGCGGGGCCTGGCCCGGGACGTCACCGGCGCGCGGGCCCCGCGCGCTAGGGCCACTGCGGCCCCGGCGCTGGCGGAGTCCGCCCCATGAGCGCCCCCCGGGCGGCGGCCCCCCCGCAGTCCGCAGCGCGCCGGCCCGCATCGGCGGACCCGGGTGCCGGCACAGGCGCGGGCCGGGTCATCGACGAGCCCCTGACGGCCAGGCTGCGGCGCTGGCGGCCCCTGGTCCTGGCCCTGCTCCTCCTCCTGGCAGTCACGCTGGCCACGATGTGGGCGCGCCCGCAGACCTCCTCGATCCCCCTGGCCATCGACAATCCCAAGGATGACGGCACGATGGCGCTGGCAGAGCTCCTGCGCCAGGAGGGCATCGGGGTCTCCCAGGCCACCACCGTCGAGGATGCGATCTACGCAGCCCGGCAGGGGGGCACCGTGGCCGTGGTCCGGCCCTCGTACCTCACCGCCCCCCAGCGCGAGGCCCTGGCCGACTCGGGGGGCGATATCGTCGTGGTCGGGGCGCTCTACGAGGATCTCAGCGGGCTGACCCGGGCCCGGACCGCCGGCGCGTCCTCGCCCGAGGCGCTGGAGGCCGATTGCGAGGACCCCGATGCCCAGGCCGCCCAGTCCATCGGAGCGACCAAGGGTTCGGTGGGCCTCGAGCAGGCCCCGCAGGCCCAGGGCTGCTTCGCCGTCGATGGGACCCACTTCTCCTACATGACCGAGCCGACTCCGGGGGGCGGCACCCTCAGGGTCATCTCCGACCCCAGCATCCTGACCAATGCGCGGCTGGCCCAGGAGGGCCATGCGGCCCTGGGCATCCGATCCCTGGGGCATCACGACACCCTCGTATGGCTCGATGCCTCCCGGGCCCTCCAACCGGACCCGGCCGGCGGCCAGTCCGACCCCTCCACCCCGCCGTGGCTGCCGCTGCTGCTCATCCACCTCATGATCGCGGCCCTCGTCCTGGCCATCGTCCAGGGCCGCCGCATGGGCAGGATCATCCCCGAGAGGCTGCCCGTCGTCGTGCGGTCCACGGAGACCACCATCGCGCGAGGCCGGCTCTACCGCCGCGGCGGGGACCGCCTGCGCGCCGCCACCGCCCTGCGCACCGGCAGCGCCAGGCGCCTGGGCCGGGCTCTGGGCCTGGGCACCGCGGCCAGCGGGGATGATCTGCTGCAGGCCCTGACCACCGCCACCGGTCTGCCGCGCCCCTTCCTCGACGAGCTCCTGTACGGGCCCGCCCCCGCCAACGACCAGTCCCTGGCCGGCCTGGCCGCCAATCTCGACCGACTCGAAAGCAAGGTTCTCTCCTATGACTGACACGACCGGCACCCCCACTCCTGAGCCGAGCGGGCCGGCGGCCGCGGCACCGGCCTCCTCCCCCGCGCCGCAGGCCCCCCGGCACAGCCCCGCCGAGGGCCCTGAGCAGGACCCTGCCCGCAGCGCCCCCGATCCCCGGGAGAGCCTGGTGGCGGTGCGCAGCGAGGTCGGCAAATCCGTCGTCGGCCAGGAGGCCGCGGTCACGGGGCTGGTCATCGCCATGCTCGCGGGCGGTCATGTGCTGCTCGAGGGCGTGCCCGGAGTGGCCAAGACCCTCCTGGTGCGCTCCCTGGCCACCGCCATGAGCGTGGAGACCAAGCGCGTGCAGTTCACCCCCGACCTCATGCCGGGCGATGTCACCGGCTCGCTCATCTACGACTCGCGCTCCGCGCAGTTCTCCTTCCGCCCCGGCCCCGTCTTCACCAACCTGCTCCTGGCCGACGAGATCAACCGCACTCCCCCCAAGACCCAGGCTGCCCTGCTGGAGGCCATGGAGGAGCGGCAGGTCTCGGTCGACGGCGAGCCCCGGCCGCTGCCCGACCCCTTCATGGTCATCGCCACCCAGAACCCGGTGGAGTACGAGGGCACCTACCCGCTGCCCGAGGCCCAGCTGGACCGCTTCCTGCTCAAGCTGGTCCTGCCGCTTCCGGAGCGCGGCCAGGAGATCGAGGTGCTCTCCCGCCACTCCAGCGGCTTCGACCCCCGGGACCTGGCCGGTGCCGGGCTGCGCGCGGTGGCCGGCCCCCGGGAGCTGGCCACCGCCCGGGCGCAGGTGCGCACGGTGGGCGCCTCCCCCGAGGTGCTGGCCTACACCGTGGACCTAGTGCGCGCCACGCGCTCCATGCCCTCAGTGGCCCTGGGGGTCTCCCCACGTGGGGCCACCGCCCTGCTGGGGGCGGCCCGCGCCTGGGCCTGGCTGTCAGGGCGCTCCTTCGTCACCCCCGACGACATCAAGGCACTGGCCCTGCCGGCGCTGCGCCACCGCATCCAGATGCGGCCCGAGGCCGAGATGGAGGGCATGACCACCCAGGCGGTCATCGAGTCGGTGCTGCGCTCGGTGCCGGTGCCGCGCTGAGGCGCAGGGGGTCGTTGTGAAAGGAGCGGCATGTTCCTGACCATGCGCGCCGTGTGGGTGATGCTGGCCGGCATCCCCCTGGTGCTCCTCGCGCCGAGCCCGTCCACGGTGATGCTCTGGGTCCTGGCCCTGGCGGTCCTCATCGTCCTCGACGTCGTGGCCGCGCCCTCCCCCCGGGTCCTGAAGTGCGAGCGGACCGTCTCACGGGCAGTGCGCCTGGGCGAGGCCGCCACGTGCACGCTGAGCGTGACCAACACCGGCACCCGCGCCGTGCGCCTGGTGCTCCGCGACGCCTGGCCCCCCAGTGCCGGAGCCGCCGCCGACCGCGGCCGCCTGACCATCCCCGCCGGTGAGCGCCGTCGGCACAGGACCCGGCTGGCCCCCTGGCGCCGGGGGGACCGCGAGGCCGGCCCGGTCACCGTGCGCTCCGCCGGCCCCCTGGGCATCGCCGGCCGGCAGGCCTCGCTCTGGGCCCCGGCGGTCCTGCGGGTCCTTCCGGCCTTCCGCTCCCGGCGCCACCTGCCCTCCAGGCTGGCCCGCCTGCGCGAGATGGATGGGCGCAGCGCGGTCATGGTCCGCGGGGCGGGAACCGAGTTCGACTCCCTGCGCGAGTACGTCGTCGGCGACGACGTGCGCTCCATCGACTGGCGCTCCTCGGCGCGCCGCGGTGAGGTCGTGGTGCGCACCTGGCGCCCCGAGCGCGACCGGCGGGTGCTCATCCTCATCGACACCGGCCGCCTGGCGGCCGCCCGCCTGGCCGATGCCCCCCGCCTGGACTCCCAGATCGAGGCGGCCCTCCTGCTCAGCGCCCTGGCCTCCCACGCCGGGGACCGGGTCGATGTCGTGGCCCTGGACAGCATGGTGCGGGGCCAGGTCCGCGGCCAGTCGGGGCCCGCGCTCATGAGCGCCCTGGCGGACTCCCTGGCCGGGGTGGAGGCCCGGCTCATCGAGTCGGACTGGACGCTCATGGCCTCCCTGGCCCAGTCCCAGCTCTCCCAGCGCGCCCTGGTGGTCATCCTCACCGGCATGGACGGTGCTGCCGGCGTCGACCCGGTGATGCTGCGCAGCCTGTCCGCCCTGGCCCAGCGGCACACGGTGGTCCTGGCCTCGGCCACGGACCCCGCCCTGGAGGAGCTGCGCCGTCAGGGGCGGGACGCGGAGACGGTGTACGTGGCGGCCGCGGCGGACAAGGAGCTGGCCGATATCGAGGCGGTGGGCCAGCGGCTGCGGCGCAGCGGGGTGGAGGTGGTCGAGGCCCCCGACCAGTTCCTGGCGCCGGCCCTGGCCGACGCCTACCTCGACCTCAAGGCCGCGGGCCGCCTATGAGCCGCGCCATGAGAAGCAGCGGCCGCGTCGGCTCAGCCGGCCTCGGGCAGGGTGTACCCGGCCTCCTCCTCGCCCAGGTCCCCGGTGTGACCGCGGGCGGCGGCGCGCCTGCCCAGCAGGAGGGTGTAGGCCCACAGGGCGGTCAGGGCCAGGACCCCGATGGTGATCTTCACGGCCCACGGCATGGGCGCGGGCGTGACGAAGGCCTCGATGAGACCGGCCAGGGCCAGGGCACCGGTGAGGAAGACGGCCACGGTGATGAGGGCGCGGCCCTCGGCGGCCAGAGCGGCGCCCCGGGAGCGGGGCCCGGGCACCAGCAGGGTCCAGAACAGTCGCAGCCCGGCGGCGCCCGCGATGAAGACGCAGGTCAGCTCCAGCAGGCCATGCGGGCTGATGAGCGCCAGGAACTGGGGGAAGGCCCCGTGGTCGGCCATGACGGCTCCGGCGCTGCCCAGGAGCACGGCGTTCTGGAACAGGATGTAGAGGGGCAGCACGCCGGTGATGCCGCTGGCCACGCACAGCGCGGCGATGCGGGCGTTGTTGGTCCACACCTGGGCGGCGAAGTCCGGGGCCTCGTAGGTGGAGTAGTAGGCCTCGAAGGACTTCGAGGCGTACTGCTCGAGCTCCTGGGGGGTTCCCAGGGCGCTCATCGCCTCGGGGGTGCGCAGCGTCCAGACCCCCACGATGACGGCGATCGCGATCTCTGCCATGGTCACCCCGATGGTCCACCAGCGGATGCGGTAGAGGGCCGCCGGCATCGTCGTGCTGAGGAAGCGCATCGCATCGCCGAGGCTGAGCTCACGGGTGCCGGTCAGGCGCCCGCGCGCCGAGGCCAGGCGGCGGGACAGATCGGCTGCCAGCTGGGGGTCCGGCGCCGTGGTGCGCACCCGCGACAGGTGGCGGGCGCAGGAGCGGTAGAGCGCGACCAGCTCATCGGCCTCCTGACCACTGAGGCGCCTGCGGGACACGAGCTGGTCGAGACGGTCCCACTGGTCGCGGTGCGCCGCGGAGAAAGCATCAACATCCACACAGGAAGTCTGTCATGACGACTCAAGCACCGCCCTCATCCGAGCGGAGGATCGAGCAGGACCTCATGGTCACCGGTGAGGCCGTGGCCCTGGAGGTCGTGCCCGCCACCGTCGTCTCCCGCCTGCTGTCGGGGGTCATCGACTACGGCATCTACGGGATCGGCCTGTGGGCCACCGCCATGTCCCTCGCCATGCTCGCGGAGCAGGGCGCCCTGGGCGCGGGCAGGCCCGACGGTGCCCAGCTGGCCGTGCTCATCAGCCTCATCGTCTTCCTGTGGATGGTGGCCATCCCCCTGGCGGTGGAGCTGCTCAGCAATGGGCGCAGCGCGGGCCGCCTGGTCATGGGCACCCGGGTGGTGCGCGACGACGGCGGCGCCGTGCGCTGGCGCCACAGCCTGGTCCGGGTCCTGATCGGGGTGGTGGAGATCTGGCTGTCCCAGGCACTGCTGGCCTTGGGCACCAGCCTGGTCACCAAGCGGGGCAAGCGCCTGGGAGACCTGCTGGCGGGGACCTATGTCGTGCGCGAGCGCCATGACATGAGGGACGGCGCCCCCCTCCTCATGCCCCCCGAGCTGAGCTCCTGGGCGGCGGGAACGGATATCCGGCGCATCCCGGGCGGACTGTCGCTGGCGGTGCGCACCTTCCTGCACCGGGCCGGCACGATGCGCCCCGAGCACCGTCACCGCCTGGGCCTGGATCTGGCCCAGCAGATGCAGGACCTGGTCTCCCCGCCGCCGCCCTCCGGCACCCACCCGGAGCGGTTCCTGGCCGCCGTCATGGTCGAGCGGCGCAACCGCGAGCTGATCCTGGAGCTGCGCGACAGGGCGCTGGAGGACGTCGCGCGCCAGGAGATGGAGCGCCCGGTCCTCGGAGTGGGGACGGGAACCGGGGCGGGCGGCGCCCAGCGCCTCTGAGGGGCCTCGCCCCGGAGGCGCTGGGCCGCCCCTGCCGGTGGTCCGCCTCAGGCGGGCAGGGGCCGGCCCTCGTGCGGCAGGAGGATCGGCACGCCGTCGCGCACCGGGTAGGCCAGTGCGGCCCCCCGGGAGATGAGCACGGGGGCGGCGGCGTCGCCGCCGTCCTCCAGCTCCTCGCCGGTGATGGGGCAGCGCAGGATGCCGCGCAGGCCGGGGTCGATGCGCTCGGGCCCGCTCCTGGCGGGGCCGGTGCCCTGGGTCATGCTCATGCCTCCTCGCCCGCCCGGTCCCCCCGCAGGACGCGCAGGTGCCCGCGGCGGGTGATCTCGCCGGCCAGGACCTCCGGGGGCTGCGGGAGGCCCTGCCCCTGGGCGCCGGCGGGGCCGGTGACGGGACCGGGCACGATCCCGCCGGGCCGGGGCCGGTGCTCGGCCGGCTGGGGCGAGGGGCGGGGGGTCCGGGAGGCCTCGCGCACGGCGTCGGCCAGGGCCAGCAGGTCGTCCTCGCTGGGGGGCGCGGGGGCGAACTCGGTGGCCAGTCGGATCACCTGCCAGCCCCGGGGCGCGGTGAAGGAGGCGACGTGCTTCTCGCACAGGTCGTAGGCCTCGGGCTGGGCCTCGGTGGCCAGCGGCCCCAGGACGATGGTGGAGTCCGCGTAGACGGAGGTCAGGGTGGCCACGGCTGGTTGCTCACAGCCGGGCCTGCGGCAGCGTCGGACTCTTCTCACGCCCGCAGGCTACCGTGCCGATGCCCGGGAGGCAGCCGGTTCGCCCCTAGGCTGGACACTGTGACCGACCTGTACCACGCCGGGGCCGGCGGGCCGTCGAGGAGGGGGCCGCGCCGGCGGCGCGATCGCCATGGCCGCGGCCTGCGCGGGCCGCTGATGCCCCCGAGCCTGCCCGCCTGGCGCACCCGGGCCGAGCGCTTCGATGCGCTGGTGGTGGCCACCGCCCAGGACCTGGGCCGCCGCTGGCCCCAGGTCGAGGCGATCCAGTTCGCCGTGGAGGAGGTGCCCCCCTCCGATCCCGCGCCCTGGGAGCACTCGGTGGTGCTGGGGCGGGGCTTCGCGGCGGAGCCGCATGCGGGCCTGCCCGGCCGGGTCATCATCTACCGCCGCCCGGTGGTCAGCCGGGTCTCGGGGGACGAGGAGCTGGCTGAGATCGTGCGCCTGGTGGTGGTCGAGCAGGTGGCCCTCATGCTGGGGCGCCGCCCCGAGGAGATCGACCCGGGCTCCTACCACTAGAGGACCACTCGCTGCAGCAGCAGTGGTGGAGGCTGTCCTGCCCTGAGCACCGGGATGCGGCGGGGCAGGGGCGCGCAGGCGGCAGCGCCCAGCACCGCGGCCACCCACCGCATCGCGCCCCCGCCGGCCCAAGAAGGGCGCCACTTCGCGGTTCCGGTGTCACTCAGCGGAGTGGACGCACCTTCCAGGCGCCGTCATTGCCGCGAAGTGACGCCTTTGCCGCGCGGTGACGTCCAACCGGCCCACACGCACCCCCTGAGCCACCCCGGCCCCGCCTCCCTCACCCCGGCATCCCATCGCCGCGCCTTCCAGGGAGCACGCGGTGCGAGCGGCAGGGTCGAGCACGGTCCGATGCGCGCTGGAGGGAGGTGCCCGCACCGCAGGAGGGGGCGGGCCGGTGAGCGACTCCGGTGGGCGGGTCAGTCGAGCAGGATGTCGCGCTGGGCGCTGGCGGCCGCGTCGGGCACCGCCGGGACGGCGGAGATGAGTGTGCCTGCGGCATTCCCAGTGGCCTCAGCGGTCACCACGGTGGCCGCGGCCAGCCCCTCCCCCGCTGCGGAGTCGGTGATGATCACTGCGCTGAAGTCCTGAGGGACCTCGACGGTGCTCGCGGCACCCGGGGGCAGGCTCACCTCCTGGCTCCAGCCCCCGTCGAGGGAGGCCACGGTCACGGTGCGCTGCGGGCCGCTGTTGGCCAGGGCGACCAGGGGGGTCAGTCCCCCGCCCCGGGGCACGGCCAGGATGCTGCGCGGCCCGGAGTCCGCGGCGCCGGCCTGGATCCAGGCCTCGTCGTGGACCAGGGCGCCGGAGCGGGCCGGGTGCTCCCCCGCACTGCGCACGAGGCGGGCGGCTGCGGCCACCTGCCGGTCGGCGGTGACCCGCACGCCGTAGGTGCCGGGCTCCACGCCCCGCAGGGAGAGGTCGAACACGGCGCCGGGGTCGATCTCGACCTCCTGGGCCCCGGGCAGGGGCGTGGGCCCCTCGGGCCCCAGCATGGTGATGCTGATGGAGGCGGGCTCCTCATTCGGGTTGACCACGCGCACAGCGGTGGCCTCGGAGGATGTCGCGCCGGTGGAGTCCTCGGGGGTCTCCCCCTGCTTGGCGGCCTCGACGACCTGGACGGCGGGGATGGTCAGGTCCGTGGCCGGGACCGCACCGGGGGTGATGACGTCGACGCCCGCGGCGGTCTCCCCGTCGAGGGACTCGGTGGCGAGGCTGGGCACCAGGGAGCCGCCGTCGGCCTCGATGGACACGGCGATGCGCTCGTCCTGGCTGCCGCTGGTCTCCAGGAGCATGGACTGGGACTTGCCCGCGGGGATGGTCACCTCCCCGTTGCTGGGCAGGGACAGGCGCCCTGAGGAGCCGTAGAGGGTGACCCGGGCGGTGACCGCCGTGACGCCGGGGTTGTCCAGGCGCAGGTCGGCCGAGGCCCCCAGGTCGGCGGAGCCGCCCACGATCCAGGACACGGCGCTGGGCTGGAGGCACGGCGCGGCGGTCAGGCCGCGCAGGTCGCCACCGTTGGTCAGGCTGGTGATGACCGTGGCGGCGCTGACGGCCTGGGATTCCGCCGGCTCGATGCTCAGCACCCCGCCGGTGCCGGTGTCCAGGGAGGTGGTCCCCTCGCTCCTGAGGGCCTCGCCGCGGTAGTCGATGGCCCGGGCCCGGCCCACGGGGGTGATGAGGGTGCGCGCAGTGGTCTCGCCCTCATCGGCGGCGGCCAGGGTGTTGCCGGGCCGGCCGGGGCAGCTGTAGACCGTGCGGGCACCCTGCTCGGCGATGGTCACGGCCTCGACGCCCGCCGGTGCCATCGGCGCGGGGCTGTGGCGCCCCCACCAGGTCAGGCCCGCGGCGCCTGAGACGAGCACCAGGGCACTGGCCGCGGCGACGCAGCGGCGCGCGAGGCGGCGCCAGCTCAGCGGCGCGCGGGAGCGCCGGGCCCGCAGGGTGCGCAGACGGCGCCGGGCAGGCCCGGTGGGCGCGGCGGGTGCCTCGGACGCTGCTCCCGCCGCGGCCCTCCCGCTGCGCTCGGCCTCGGACATCGCCTCATCCTTCGCGCCGTCCTCCGAGGGATCCTGGTCCCGGGGCGCGCGGCTCCGGTGCCCCGGCCCCGGGGCGCTGCCGTCCTGGGTCGCGGGGCTCTCAGCCCGCTCCTCGGCGGGGCCTGTCGCCGCGGCGCCCTCGGCCTGCGCGGCGCCGCTGGACTCCTCGTCACCGGTCCCGCCGCTGCCGGCGGCTGCGCTCCCGGTCCCGGCGCCGTCGCCGCCGGCCTGCGGCTCCTCGGCCCCGGCGCCGGCCTCGCCCGCCGTGTCGGATCCCTCCGCCCCGGCAGGCCGGCCGCCGCGGGCGTGCGAGGCGCCCGGGGACCCGTCCTCCACGTCCCCCACGGGCGCGGCCGCATCAGCGGCATCCTGCGACGGGCCCTGCGACGCTCCCTGAGCGGGCGGGGCCTCGGGCCCCACCGTGCGGATCTCCTGCGCTTCCCTCGCGTCCTGCGGGCGCGCCGAGTCCTCGTCGGGCCCTTGGCCGGGCGTGCGGCTCATGCGGACTCCTTCCCGCGGCGCAGCGGCAGGGCCGCGATGAGTGTCAGTGCCCAGACCACCCAGATCGCTCGGCTCAGGAGCACTGCCACGGTGCTGGCGTGGGTGACGGTGAGCTCGCCCCCGGAGGCGGGCAGGGAGAAGGCCATCGCCCAGCCGCCCTCGGGATGGGGCACGGTGGTGGCGCTCAGCGGACGGCCGTTGAGCGTGGCGCTCCAGTCGTGGCTCCTGCGCTCGGCCAGGACCAGGAGGCGCTCCCCCCTGCCCTCGGGCAGCTGCACCGTGGTGCCCGAGGCCCCACCGCTCCAGGGCAGCGCCGTCGACGCCGCCGGGCTGCCCGAGCCGGCGGGGGCGGCCCCGGTCTCGATGACGCGCAGGCGGGCGGCGCTCTGCTCGCCGTCGGGGGCCACGCGCCAGGCGGTGCCCGACTCGGTCTGGGCCAGCTGCTCCAGGCCGGGGGTGGAGGCCATGGCCGAGCGCGCATCGGCGGTCACCTCATCGCCTGCCGCGTTGCGCAGCAGGATGACAGCGATCCCGTGGTCGGCCAGGGCCTGGGCGACGCCCTCGTCCTGCCCGGAGGTGGCGCGGGCCACGAGCTGGGCCATGGCCGCGTCCGCCCGGTCCTGGAGGTCCAGGGGCCGGGCCCCCGGGGCCGCCGGGCTGAGCAGGAGCCGGTCCAGGCTCGTCCCCGCGCGCTGCCTGAGCTCGGTGTTGAGCACCGAGGGCAGGGCGTCGGTGATCTGGAGGCCGGGCCCCCGCCACACCGAGGCGCGCAGCCCCTGGGGGGTGGAGGCCAGGAGCAGGACCCGGCCGGCAGTGGGTGAGGCCTGGGCCTGGGCGGCGATGATGGGCACCTGCTGGCTGCCCGGGCGCAGGGCCATGAGCTGGGTGCCCGGGGCGCTGAGGGACTGCCAGCTCCAGGCGGCCCCGATGAGGATGGGGCCGGCCAGCGCCAGGGCGCCCGCCACGGCCAGGACCGTGCGCCGCTGGGCCGCGCGCCGGGGGCGCAGGGCCGCGACGGCCGCATCCCCGGCGGCCAGGGCCGCGATGAGGAAGCCCGCCAGGCTCAGCGACAGCCCGGTTCCGGCCCATCCGGTGACCAGGACCACCGAGGGGTCCTGCACCGTCGTGCCCACGGCGGTGACCACCCGGATGCTCAGGGCCGCAAGGGCCAGTCCGCCCAGGGCCAGCAGGATGCCGGTGCGGCTGCGCGCGCCGGCCGCACCGGGGATGAGCAGCCCGATGAGCCCCGCCAGCGGCACGAGGACCAGGAGGATCCGGGCGAGCACGGCCAGCCAGGAGACGGGCAGGAGCACGTCGAGGTCGATGGGGGACCCCAGGAGGAGGTCGGTGCTGCTGGGAGCTGAGACGGCCAGGGGGGCTCCCAGGTCGGTCAGGAGCAGGCGCAGCCCCTCGCCCCAGCCGGCGTCCCGGCCCAGCTGCCAGGCCCGCCACCAGGCGGGGGCCGCGGTGGCCACGAGGGGCAGGATGGTCAGGACCAGGCGCCGGCCTCCGCGGGTGAGGATCGTCAGGATGACGAGCAGTGCCAGGAGGATGACCGCCGTGGCGGGCGCCGCCGCCACCACGATGGACAGGAGCAGGCCCGCCGCGGCCGCCGCAGTGGCCGATCCGGGGCCGTGGGCCGCCATGCCCTCGGCCCTGGCGGCACCGGGCTCCGGGACGCCGGAGCGGCTCCCCTCACGGGTGCCGGGCGCCGAAACGGCCTCCTCGTCCCGCCCGGCGCTGGCCTGCTCCGCGTCCAAGGACCCGGCCTGGCCGGCCTCAGCGCCAGCAGTGCCGGCCGGGGTGGGGGCCGGCTCCTCCCCCGCCCCGGGCTCGGCCGGATCGGTGCCGGCGGCCTCCTCGTCGAGATGGGCCAGGTCCTCCAGGCGCCCCTGGGAGAAGCGGTCGAGCTCGGCGCGCTCCTCATCGGTGAGCTGATGGGCCCCCACCATGCCGGAGACGACGACATCGCGCCGATCAGCACCCACCGCGCGGGCCAGGGCCAGCAGGGCCCAGGGCAGGGCGAGGTGGACCAGGACGGCGGCCAGCCGGCCCTGCCCCACGGCCAGCAGTCCGGTGGGGGTCAGGGCCCAGGCCAGGGCGGCCCCGGCGCGCAGCGCCACGCGGCGCGAGAGGGCGCCCGCGGCGAACCAGGCGCCCAGGGCCGCCAGGGGGATGGCGGTCAGGAGGAGGACCTGGATGACGGTGGCGCCGCCCAGGCCCAGGGCCCCGGCCAGCGCCAGGGGCAGGGCCAGGATGGCCAGCAGCGGTGCGGGGCCCCCGGCATAGCCGTCGGAGGTGGGCAGCCAGCCGCTCCAGGCCGCGGACCAGGCCTGGGACCAGGTCATGTCCAGCCCGGTGAGGGCCCCTCCGACGATCGAGCGGGTGAGCACCACGTGGGACAGTCCCGCGCCCGCCACCATCAGCGCCACGAGGGTCACGGCCCCCAGGGTGCGGCGCCGCGCACGCGCCAGGGCCGCCAGCTCGCGCAGCTCCAGCTCGCTGGGGGCCTTCTCGCGGGCGCGGCGCTCCCGGTCCTGGCGCACCCGGTCCCGCCGATAGGCGCGGATCTGGGCGGGCTCGACGTAGAGGCGACCCAGGGCGGAGCGGGGCACCTCGCTGTGGCGGGCCAGACGGCGTCGGCCCGCGCGGATGAGACCGCCGCGGCCGGCCACTGCCACGGCGGCGGCCAGCTCGTCGCGGGCCAGGGAGGGGGCCTTGAGGACCATCCGCCACACGAAGCGGACCAGGCCCAGGATGAGGAACCAGGCGAGCAGCAGCGGCAGGGGGCGGTTGGAGAAGGCGGCCCAGTTGGTCAGCTGGGCGATGCGGCGCGCGCGGTAGGAGCGCTCGGGGTCCTGCTCGGGCAGCGCCGTCACCGGTGCCGCCTGCTCGCCCCCCTCCGCCCCGGGGGCACGGCGCAGCCCCAGGTAGGAGGCGCGCCGGTGGCGGATGACGGCCCCGGGCTCGACGACGACGCGGTAGCCGGCCAGGCGCGCGGCACGGGAGAGCTCCAGGCCGTCGCCGAAGGGGCCCAGCCAGGGGGCGGTGCCGCCCAGCTCGTCCCACACGGCACGGTCGATGAGGGCCCCGGCGGTGCCCACCGCCAGGACATCGCTGCGGTCGTCGTACTGCCCCTGATCGACCTCTCCGGGAACGATGTCGTTGGCGCGCCGAGCCGAGGCCGTGGCGCGCAGGCCGACCTCCAGGAGGTGGTCGGGGCGGTCCCAGGAGACCTGCTTGGGGCCCACGATGCCCACCGAGCGGGCATTGGTGGCGGTGCTCATGAGGGCCTCGAGGCATCCGGGCTCCGGGGCGCAGTCGTCGTGGAGGAGCCAGAGCCACAGCTGCTGGCCGGGGGACTCCTGGCCCTCGACGATCTCGGAGACCAGCTCGCACTCGTGGACGGTGATGGGGGACATGGCCCCGGTGGGGCCGGTGATCTGCCCGGGAGCCGCATGCTTGCGGCGATCCGCGGCCCCTGAGCGGCGGCGGTTGCCCGAGGCGATGAGCCGGGAGTAGGACTCCAGCCCCCGGGCCACGGCGTCGCCGAAGGTGGCGGCCTCGCCGGAGCGCACGATGCGCACGGGACTGACGTCGTCCAGGCCGCAGGACTCGACGATCTCCTCGATGGGGGTGCCGTCCCCCAGGCCGTTAGCCCGCGAGGCGACGTCGACGATGAGGACGATGTCGGGAACGCGGCTCTGCGTGGCGACGGCGCGCAGAGCAGGAGCCAGAAACGGGGTAGCCCCGGCTGTCACGACGACAGCCAGGGCCCCAACTCGATCAACCCCGCCTATGGAGTCCACCGCGCTCATACGGCGCGACGCTTGAGCTTGCGGCGCTCGCGCTCCGACAGGCCGCCCCAGATGCCGAAGCGCTCGTCGTTGGCCAGGGCGTACTCAAGGCACTCCTCGCGGACCTCGCACGTGGCGCACACCCGCTTGGCCTCGCGCGTGGACCCGCCCTTCTCCGGGAAGAAGGCCTCGGGGTCCGTCTGCGCGCACAGGGCGCGCTCCTGCCAGGCCAGCGGCCCCTCATCAAGCTCCTCGCCGCTGCCGAAGAGGAGGAGGAGAGCGTCGGTGTCCGGCTCCTCAGGGTGCGTCAGTGGTCCCTCGCCGAGAATGTTCCACATGATCGGCCTCCCTTCAGTTCGACGTGCGTGCCAGAAGAATTACAAGTGTGTGAGATGAGGCCAGTCAAGCCCGGGAGGGAAACTTCACCCTCTCGTGACCATTGACATCGTTCCTTGATATGCCGCGGAGATCCCCATCTGGAGGACACAGTATGGCGACTTCCTACAAAACCCCTGGGAGGATGCCGCAGTGAACCTGATAGGGGCATCATCCCGTCTTTTCCGGCTTAATTACTGGGGTGTGACACGCACCCCACCCGCCCCGGCGGCGCCGACACCGCTCCGAGACCCCGGCCCCTGCGGCCCCCGGGCCTGTAGATCTGGTTCAATCCCCTCATGCCCCCAGACGCCCTTCAGCAGCTCCTGGACGCCCACGAGGGTCAGCAGCCCCGCATCGTGTGGTACAGCCCGGCCGAGCGCATCGAGCTCAGCGGCCATGTGCTGTCGATGTGGCAGTCCAAGGCCGCGGGCCTCATCACCGCGGAGTCCGAGCCCGGCACCGCGGTTCACCTGGGCTGCCCCACCCACTGGCGCACCATCGCCTGGGCCTGCGGGGCCTGGCTGGCCGGGCGGCCGGTGGTCGTCTCGGACGCCGCCCCCGGGGCCGCCGGCCCTGATGGCCCTGACGGCCCTGACGGCACTGACAGTGCTGACGGTGCTGACGCCGTCGCCCTGCCGGAGGACCTGCCCGAGATCGGGATGAGCGTGGCCTTCGAGGAGCGGCGCCTCGATCCCGAGGCGGGCATCCATGTGCTCCTGCCCGCGCAGTCCCTGGCGGTGCGCTGGCCCGGCGATCTGCCCCCGCTGGTCATCGACGGCGCCGCCGAGCTGATGTCGCACGCCGATGCCTTCACCGCGGTGCCCAGGCCCGGCCGGGAGTCCGGCCTGATCCTCCTGCGGGAGGCGGGGGCCGGCGGCCCCATCACGCTCACGCGCGCCCGCCTGGCCGCGCCCCCGACCGCTGCCGGCGGTGGCGCAGGGCCGCCGCAGCCCGCCCCGGGCGCTCAACTGGTGCGCGCCGCGCACCCGGGCCGGGCCCTGCTGGAGGTGCTGGGGGCCTGGAGCCGGGGCGCCACCGCCGTCCTACTGGCCCCCGGGGCCGACGACGCCCTGGCGGCAGCCGCGGCCCGCCAGGAGGGCGCCGCCGGCTCCCCGGTGCCCCGGAACGACGAGCACCGCTCCTAGAGGGCTCCGCGGAAGGCTCCTCGATGTCCGGCCCCGGGGGGTCGCGGTCGCTGCGGCCGGGGCCAACGGCGGGGATGGTGGCATCGCGCCCCGGGCCAGGGCCCACCGGCCCCGCGCACAGCCTCACGGAGAGGCACGCCTAGGGCAGGTCGGCCTGGATGAGCGTGCCCTCGCCCTCGACGCTCAGGACCCGCTCGTCGGCACCGACGAAGACGGCGCCCCCCCGGGTCATCCGCCTACTGCCCCGGCGACTGGTCACCGTGGTGGTCCCCTCGACGGCCAGGACGATGCGCGGCCCCCGGCCGGGGACCTGCAGGGCGCCGTCGGCGGGGACCACGGTGGTGACCATGAGCTCGAAGTCGTCCACCGGGGCGTAGTAGGCGCGGGTGGCGCGCGAGAGGTACTCGGGCGCGGGACGCACCGGGGGCGCGGCCACGTAGTCCACGCAGGCCAGCATCTCGGGAACATCGATGTGCTTGGTCGTCAGCCCCGCGCGCAGCACGTTGTCCGAGGAGGCCATGATCTCCACCCCCAGGCCGCCGACATAGGCGTGGACGCATCCCGCGGGCACGAAGAGCGCCTCCCCCGGCTGGAGGGTGACGGGGTTGAGCAGGAGGGAGGCGGCGATTCCGGGGTCGGTGGGGAAGGTGCGGGCCATGGCCACCGCATTGGCGTCCACCCTCGCCGAGGGTGAGGCGCCGGCCTCATGGCGGGCGGAGATCTGCGCCACGAGCTCCTCGATCTCCCCGGGGCCCGGGCGGGTGTCCGCGCTGACCAGGTCGGTGAAGACCTGGCGGATGCCGAAGCGCGTGGGGTTGAGCCTCAGGCTGCGGCGCATGCGCCGGGCCAGCGGGGTGTCCAGGTCGGACAGGACCTCGACGGCGCGGCGCGGCGCGCGGAATCCGGCGACCGCCTCGAAGCGGGTGAGGGCCAGGACCATCTCCGGCTTGTGGTTGGCGTCCTTGTAGCTGCGAGCGGGGTCGTCCAGGGCCAGCCCGGCCTCCTGCTCGCGCTCGTAGCCCGAGGCGGCCTGCTCCAGGCTGGGGTGGACCTGGAGGGACAGGGCGCGCTCGGGGGCGATGATCTTGAGCAGATAGGGCAGCCCGGTGCCGAAGCGGCGCATGACGTCCTCCCCCAGGAGCCGCTGGGGGTCGGATTCGATGTGCTCGCTGAGGCTGGTGCCGTCGGCCAGCCGGGTGCGCCCCGCGGGGTGGGTGCCGTACCAGGCCTCGGCCCAGGGATCGGGGTCGGGCGCGCAGCCCAGCAGCTCGGGGATCGCGGTGCGCGACCCCCAGTCATAGCGCTGGCGTGCGGGCTCAAGGGATTCCATAGGCGCACACCGTACCCGCCACGGCTCCCCGGGCCCTGCAGGGGCCGGATCACAATCACGTCAGGCCGCGGGGCCGGGGCCGCGGCGCCGGGCAGTGCGGACGCGCCGCGCAGGGCCGGCGGGGCGGGGGCCGCATGGGCGCGCACGTGACCCGGAGGGCTCAGAAGTGCCACATGGGACCCAGATGGGCCACACTAGGCCCATGCGAGGCATCATCCTGGCCGGCGGCTCCGGCACGCGACTCAACCCCATCACCCTGGGCACCTCCAAGCAGCTGGTGCCGGTCTACGACAAGCCGATGATCTACTACCCGCTGAGCACCCTCATGCTCGCGGGCATCCAGGACGTGCTCATCATCACCACGCCCCATGACGCCCCCAGCTTCCACCGTCTCCTGGGCGACGGCTCGCAGCTGGGCGTCAACCTGTCCTACACCGTCCAGGAGGTCCCCAACGGGCTGGCCCAGGCCTTCGTCCTGGGGGCGGAGTTCATCGGTGGCGAGAGCGCTGCCCTGGTCCTGGGCGACAACATCTTCTACGGCCCGGGCATGGGCACCCAGCTGCGCCGTCACACCAGCCCCGACGGCGGCGTCGTCTACGCCTACCAGGTGGCCGACCCCTCCGCCTACGGCGTGGTGGAGTTCGACGCCGACTTCCGGGCGGTCTCCATCGAGGAGAAGCCCGCCGAGCCCAAGTCCGACTACGCGGTGCCGGGCCTGTACTTCTACGACAACGACGTCGTCGAGATCGCCAAGGCCCTCAAGCCCTCGGCGCGCGGGGAGTACGAGATCACCGACGTCAACCGCACCTACCTGGAGGCGGGGCGCCTGAGCGTGGAGGTGCTGCCCCGCGGCACCGCCTGGCTGGACACCGGGACCTTCGACTCCCTGGCCGACGCCACGAGCTTCATCCGCACCGTCCAGCACCGCCAGGGCCTCAACATCGGCTGCCCCGAGGAGGTCGCCTGGCGCATGGGCTTCATCGACGACGACGGACTGCGCCAGCGCGCCGAGCCGCTGGTGAAGTCCGGCTACGGCCAGTACCTCCTGGACATCCTGGCCCGCTCCCGGCGAGGCCACGGGGCCGAGGGGCACTGAGGCGGCGGGCGCCGACAAGCGCGGAGGCGGCCGGCGGACCCGGCGCCGGGGAAGAGAAGGAGAAGAGAGTCACCATGAGCCCCACTGATCCCGGCGCGTCCGGCGCGCCCTCCGGTCGGCGCACCGGCCCGGCCCCGAGCGGCCCCATCGAGGACGAGGCGACGCTGCGCCGGGTGCAGCGCGCGACCACCTGCGTGCTGCGCGAGCTGGACCGCGTATGCGGCGAGCTGGGCATCGCCTACGCCGTCTACGGGGGCACCGCCATCGGCGCCGTGCGCCACCAGGGCTTCATCCCCTGGGACGACGACGTCGACGTGTGCATGCCCCGGGCCGACTACGAGCGCTTCCTGGAGCTGGCCCCCGGGGCGATCGGGGAGGACTTCGTGGTGATGAGCCAGCGCTCCCACCGCGACTACCCCAAGACCTTCGCGGTCATGGGCCTGGTGGGCACGCAGTTCGTCCCGGCCGCCGCGGCCCAGCGGTCCTTCCCCGTGCCCATCGGCGTGGACGTCTTCCCCCTGGACCGGGTGCCGCGGGACCGGAGGGCCTTCCGCCGCCAGAGCCGGCGCACCTGGGTGTGGGGGCGCATGCTCTTCCTCCACGGCAGCGCCACCCCGGAGACGGGGCTGACGGGCGCGGTCGGGGCCGCCGCCGCCGCCGTGTTCCACGCGGTGCACGGGACGATGCGGGGGCTGAGGGTCTCCCCCGCCGCCCTCTACCAGCGCTGGGAGCGGGCCGCGCGCCTGTACGAGGACGGCTCGGGCCGCAGTGCGGGGGGCTCCCGGGTCCTGGGGGACTACTCCACCCAGGAGCCGCTGCGCTGGTCCGCCAGCGAGGCCGAGCTCTTCCCCACCTCCCGCGTGCCCTTCGAGGACATCATGGTCGAGCTGCCCCGCGGCTACGATGCCGTGCTGCGGCGCGGCTACGGCGATTACATGGCGCTGCCGCCCCAGGAGGAACGGGTCAATCACAAGCCGGTGCGGGTGGACTTCGGCCGTCACGACCCCGACGCCATGTGAGCCTGGCGGGCCGCCGGCCGGCCGCCACATGGCCGGTGCGCCGGTGCGCCGGTGCCGCCGGTGCCCCGCGGCTCAGGCCTCCAGGCGGCGGTAGTCGCGCATGAGGAAGGCCAGCAGGCTCAGGACCGCGATGCCGTAGGCGATGACCCCCATCCAGCTGATGCCGTTCATGCCGAAGGCGTCCACGATCGTGGTGGACAGGGCCAGAGTGGTCAGGGCCGCCAGCGCATTGCCCACGAAACTGGCCGTGTAGTCCCGCAGGGCCAGCAGCAGGTCGTTCATGAACCAGGCGAAGGCCGTCATGATCGTGCACAGCAGTGTCGGTTGGAGGAGGCCGACATGGGGCAGGATCTCCGGGCCGAAGACGAGCTCCAGGAGCGGCTCGCCCACCAGGAGCAGCACCAGGGCGATGAGACCGGTGACGGCCAGCAGGAGGAGGGTCGTCTTGCGCAGCAGCCTCATGGCCCCCCGCTTGTCCGTCTGGAACTTCTCCGCGAACTCCCCCATGAGGGGGCCGTAGACGAAGGCCGCCCCTGTCTGGACCAGGAGCACCGGCGCCGCGATCGAGTTGTAGATGCCCAGGTCGCTCTCGCCGGAGGTGGCGGCCAGGTACTGGCGCGGGATGACCAGGACGGCGCTGGAGCACACCTGGGCGATGACCAGGGGCAGCAGGCCGGCCAGGATCCTGAGGGCGGGCCGGATGTCGATCTGCGGGCGCAGGGGCTCGAAGAGGGCCGCCCGGGGCGCGTCGTAGAGGACGCCGATGGCGATGGTGGCCACTGCCATGAGCCCCACCGCCACCTCCAGTGAGTTGGTCAGCCACAGGCCCAGGCAGAAGCCCGTGAAGCTGAGCAGGCCCTGCATCATGTAGGACCGGCCGATGTAGTCCATGCGCCGGTGCCGCTGATCAATGGCGTGGAGGACCTCGATGAAGTTGGCGGCCAGGCTGTAGATGAGGTACAGGATGATGACGGGGAACGCATCGAGGGCGGTGGTGGCCAGGGCATAGACCGCCCCGGCGGCGAAGGCCAGGGCGGTGGTGGCGATTCTCAGGCCCACGTAGGCCCCCGAGCTGCGCTCGCCCTTGACATCGGTGACCTGGAGGGTGCGCAGGCGGAAGTCGGCGAAGGGGGTGACGAGGTTGGAGACCGCCACGGCCAGGGTCAGGACGCCGGCGGCGTCGAAACCGCGGGAGAGCCAGACCACCACGATGCTGAGCATGTAGTTGCAGCCCAGCCTGGTGATGGAGCCCGCGGAGTTCCACAGCATGTTGGTCCGCAGGGACAGCGCCTGGGGCGCCTGGTCCGCCTGCGTCCTGCGGGAGGCCGCGGGCTCTCCCGGCCTCCCGATCCTCCCGGGGGTGGCTGACACGGTCCGCACCCCCTACCTGAAGATGGTGTGGCGGGCCACCAGGGCCGGCAGGTAGCAGGCGAGGGCCACGGCCTTGTTCGGGGCCATGGAGATGGCTCCGCGCTGGCCCGCCAGCCGGCATCCCACGAGGTAGAGCAGCGTCTCGCGGGCCACGCCCTTGAGCGTGGTGGAGCGCTGGGCGCAGTAGCGCTTGTGCTTCCAGTAGCCGATGGGGTTGCGCTTGGCGTTGGCCGCGAAGTTGTGGGTCAGCCCGTCGGGCAGGTAGTGGCAGATGGTGAGGATGGTGTTGTCGGCGAGCATGTCGTAGTGCTCATCGAGGCGGTAGTACACGGAGGTCTCGGCGATGAAGATCTCCCCGGGGGCGACGTCGTAGGGGTAGCGGCGGAGCACCTCGGTGCGGTGGATGAGGGAGGTGTCCCCCCGGAATCCCATGGTCTCGAACAGGTCCCAGTACTTCACGTCCGCGGCGCCCTCGGGCATCCAGGTGTCCATGGGCGTGGCCTCGTCGGTGCCGCGCAGGGCCACGATGCCGGCGTAGCGCTCCTGGCCCTCGATCCTCCCCCACACCGAGAGCACATGCTCGATGGCGGTGGGCACCAGCCAGTCGTCGGAGTCGACGACGAAGAACAGGGGGCTGCTGGAGCGCGCCACGCCCAGGTTGATGGCCCGGGGCTTGCCGCCGTTCTCGGTGCGCACGTAGTCGATGGCGATGCGGCCCTCCTCGATCCAGGAGCGCACGAGCTCCTCGGTGGAGTCGGTGGAGCCGTCGTCCACGATCATCCACACGAAGTCCTGGCTGGTCTGGGCCACCAGGCTCTTGTAGAGCACGGGCAGGATGTAGGCGCGCTCGTAGGTGGGGGTGAAGACGCAGACGGTGGGGGGCGCGGAGGCGGGCCCCTCGCCCGGGGTTCCCGGCCCGCCGGCGGGCCGGCGGCTCGCGTGCTCAGTCATGGCGGGCCCCGCCCCCATGCTCCGGGCGGACCCAGGTGACCGATCGCAGGTGGGAGGGCGGGCGCTCCTCGGGCGGCGGCACGCGCCTCCAGTCGCCGTAGTAGGAGGTGAGGATCTCCTCGGCCCGCGCGGGCACGGCGAAGGACTGCCCCTCGAAGGCGGCCCGGCGGGTGGGCAGGAGGTCGTCGGGGGCCAGGATGTTGCGGTCCATGCGGTCATCGACCAGCAGCACGTGGCGCAGGTCCTCCTGGCGCGCGCCCGCGCCCGCATCGGCCGAGCGGGCCAGGGCGTCGGCTTTGCGGGCGACGTCGTAGGGGTCGATGCGCCGGGTGAAGGGGTGGATGAGGCGCTTGACCAGGCGGGCGGCGGAGGAGGTGGCATAGCGGGGGTCGGTGGCCGCCAGGTGGCGCCACCACACGAGGCGGGAGGCCCGCCTCCTGATCCGCTCCAGACGGGGGTCGGTGAGGTCGACGCGCTCCAGGGGGAAGATGTCGACCCACAGGCCCAGGGCATTGCGCTCGTCGATGAAGGTCTCCTCGGCACGGGTGCGGGTGTCCACCAGCTTGAAGAAGGGGTAGATCGAGGAGCGGTCCCGGTAGGAGGCGATGGTGAAGCGGGGGTCCAGGGCGCCGTCCTGGTAGAGGCGGTAGAGCCGCTCGTAGTCGGCCCGGGGCATGTGCACGTCGATGTCGTCGTCCCAGGGGATGAAGCCCTCGTGGCGCAGGGCCCCGATGAGGGTGCCGTAGGCCAGGACGTAGGTCAGGCCGTGCTCCGCGCACAGGCGGTCCAGCTCGCGCAGGCAGTCCAGCTCGACCTTCTTGATCTCCTCCAAGGAGAGCGAACCCATCCCAGGCCCTTTCCTTCACGACGTCCGTGCCCGCCGCACCGGCCAGTGTCCTGGCGGCATCGGCGCCACGATGGTACCTGCTGGAGCACTCCCCCCGCGCCGTGCGCAGCCCGCCGGCAGCAGCCGGGCCCGATACCCGCCGCTGGCACAGCCATCGCGTGGCGCGGGGCGGCGCGCACCGGCCGCGCCGCCGTAGCATGGGTACCGTCTGCGCCCCGGCCGTCAGGAGCCCCATGCCCACACATGTCCCCCGAACGCTCGTCATCATGCCCGCCTGGAACGAGGAGGCGGCCATCGGCGAGACCATTCGCGAACTGCGGCAGACCGTCCCCGGATACGACCTCCTCGTGGTCAACGACGGCTCGCAGGACCGCACCTCCCAGGTCGCCCGGCGGGCCGGGGCCCACGTCCTGGACCTGCCCTACAACCTCGGCGTGGGGGGCGCCATGCGGGCGGGCTACAAGTTCGCCCACCGCTTCGGCTATGAGCGCGCCATCCAGGTCGATGCCGACGGCCAGCACGACCCGCGCGACATCGAGGCCGTCCTGGCGGGGCTGGAGCACTCGAACATCTCCATCGGGGCGCGCTTCGCCGAGGCGGGGACCTACCGGGCCCGCGGCCCGCGCCGGTGGGCCATGGTCATGCTCGCCGCCATCGTCGGCCGGGTGGCGCGCACGCGCCTGACGGACGTCACCAGCGGCTTCAGGGCCGCCGATGCCACCGCCATCGACCAGTACTGCCTGCACTACCCCGCCGAGTACCTGGGCGACACGATCGACTCCCTGGTCATCGCCCTGCGCTCTGGCCTGACCGTCAGCCAGGTGGGGGTCTCCATGCGCCCGCGACAGGCCGGCACACCGTCGAACAACCCGTGGAAGTCCGCCATCTACCTGGGCCGCAGCATGTTCGCCCTCTTCATCTCCCTGACCCGCCGCCCCATCGACCGCACCCGGCGCCCCACCGCGGCGCCCGGCGCCGCCCAGGAGGACTGACCATGCTCCAGCTCTTCTACGTCCTGGTGGCGGCCCTGACGGTCTTCTTCATCCTGGCCCTGCTGCGCAGCCGGAGGCTGCGGGAGAAGTACGCCGCGCTGTGGATCGTCGTCGGCCTGGCGATCGTGCTCCTGGCCACCGTGCCGGGACTGCTCAAGGCGCTGTCCCAGCTCCTGGGCTTCGAGGTGCCCTCCAACCTGCTCTTCGTCCTGGCGATCTTCCTGCTGCTGGGCGTGGCCCTCCACCTGTCCCTGGAGATCAGCCGCATGGAGGATGAGACCCGGGTCCTGGCGGAGAACATCGCCATCCTCAACCTCATCGTCACCGAGGCCGGGCTGACCGACCGCCTCACCGGCGAGGCCCGCTCGCGCACCGGCCCTGTGGGCCCGGGCGCCCCGGCGGGCCCGGCAGACCCAGCCGGCCCCACAGGCCGCTCCCACCACGCCAAGGGCCCTCAGACCCCTGCGCGCCCCGGGCCCGCCGATTCCCCGCGATCAGGCACCCCACCCACTGCCGCGAGCGAGGCGCCCTTCCCCGGAGGGTGAACGGCGCGGCCGGACGGTGCCCCTTTCCCGGCTCGGGCTGGCCCGGGGTGCGGGTCGGGGTTCTGGGCTGGGTGGCCCTGGCAGCGACCTCGGCGGGCAACACTCGGCGTCCCGCGTCGGGGTTCTGGGCTGGGTGGCCCTGGTGCGCTGGATGGTTTCGGGGTGGGCGGGGCTGGCAGTGGTGCGCCAGGGGGAGCAAGAGGCCCGGGAGGGCCACGCGCTCCGGGAGGGTCGCGTGTCGCCGGGATGGCCGCAGGCTCGGGAGGATGGTGGGGGCGCAGGCCCTGCGTCGTTTCGCGAAAAGCGCGTCACTTCGCGACATGGACGGTACCTGCAGGTGTCGTCCATGTCGCGAAGTGACGCCTCTGTCGCGAAGTGACGCCCCATCGAACCCGCCCCACCGCCGCCGCCAGCCCTGGCCCACTGGCGCCGGCCCGCCATCCCGGGGCACCGGGCCTCCCTCAGCACGGTCCCAGCCCAGCCGGCACAGCACGGGGCCACCCACCACGGCAGGAACCACCACCGACCCCACACCGGCATCGAAGCCTCCACCGGCCGACCGCATTCGCGCCCTCCCAGGAAAGCACGGCCAGAAGCGGGGACTCGTCCTGGTCCCGCCCCGGGCAGGCGGAGGGGCCGCGGATTGGGCGGCGGGCACAGCGCCCGTGGCGCCTCCCCGCGCCTGGCACTCCGAGGCCACTCCCCCACCGGAGACCGACGTCACAGCCCTATACGTTCACCTATCACCCATGAAGCACTATTCTCGAACACACCCACAACCCCTTCCACGATGAACGGATGGTGCCTTCCGTGACCACCCCAGCGGGCGCGCTCACCCAGCCCCAGTTCGACGTCCTCTACGCCCTCCTGCGGGCCGGGGCGGCCCTGACCCAGCGGCAGATCCACGAGACCACCGGCATGTCCCTGGGAGCCGTCAACACCGCGGTGCGCGAGTGCGAGGCCCTGGGCCACATCGCCGAGCGCAGCATCACCGATACCGGCCGGCAGGCCCTGGAGCCCTACCGGGTGGACAACGCCATCATCATGGCCGCCGGGCTCTCGCGCCGATTCGCGCCGATCTCCTACGAGCGCCCCAAGGGCACGCTGCGCGTGCGCGGGGAGGTGCTCGTCGAGCGCCAGATCCGCCAGCTCCAGGAGGCCGGGATCGCCGACATCACCCTGGTGGTGGGCTACAAGAAGGAGTACTTCTTCCACCTGGCCGAGCAGCTGGGCGTGCGCATCGTGGTCAACGACGACTACGTCACCCGCAACAACAACGGCTCCCTGTGGCTGGTGCGCGAGGACCTGGGCAACACCTATGTGTGCTCCTCCGACGACTACTTCACCGTCAACCCCTTCGACTCCCACGTCTACAAGGCCTACTACTCGGCGCAGTACGTCGAGGGCCCCACCCAGGAGTGGTGCCTGGCCACCGGCCCCGGCGGGCGCATCACCGGCGCCCGGGTCGGCGGCGCCGACGCCTGGACGATGCTGGGGCACGTCTACTTCGACCGCGCCTTCTCCTCCGCCTTCCGCCGGATCCTGGAGCGGGTCTACCACCTTCCCGAGACCCTGCCCAAGCTGTGGGAGTCGATCTACATCGAGCACGTCAAGGAGCTCGACATGGTCATCCGCCAGTACCCGGCGGGAGTCATCAACGAGTTCGACTCGGTCGATGAGATCCGCGGCTTCGACCCCATGTTCATGGAGAACCTCGACTCCGAGGTCTTCGACAACATCTCATCCTCCCTGGGATGCGCCAAATCCGAGATCCAGGACTTCTACCCCCTCAAGCAGGGCATCACCAACCTGTCCTGTCACTTCTCGGTCTCAGGCGAGGAGTACGTCTACCGCCACCCGGGCATCGGCACGGACAAGATCGTGGACCGCCAGGCCGAGTTCGAGGCCCTGCACCTGGCCCGCGACCTGGGGCTGGACGGAACCTTCCTCACCGGCGATCCGCTCAAGGGCTGGAAGATCTCCCGCTTCATCCCCGACGCCCACAACCTGGATGCCTCCAGCACCCACGAGCTGTCCCAGGCCATGATCATGGCGCGCAGCCTCCACCAGAGCGGCCGGACCCTGTCGCGCAGCTTCGACTTCATCGACGAGGGCATCCGCTACGAGTCCCTGCTCACGGAGCACGGGCCCATCGACGTCCCCGGCTACGCCGAGCTGCGCGAGAAGGTGATGCGGCTCAAGGCCCACGCCGACGCCGACGGATTCCCCCTGGTGCCCAGCCACAACGACTTCTTCCCCCTGAACTTCCTGGTCGACGACCGCGACGGCATCCACCTCATCGACTGGGAGTACGCCGGCATGTCCGACGTGGCCAACGACTTCGGCACCATGGTGGTGTGCGCCGAGCTGTCCGAGGAGCGCGCCGATGCGGCGCTGGGCTCCTACTTCGGCCGCAGGCCCACCGATGTCGAGCGCCGCCACTTCTGGGCCTACGTCGTCTTCGCCGGGTGGTGCTGGTACGTGTGGGCCCTGGTCAAGGCGGCCGAGGGCGACGACGCCGGGGAGTGGCTCCTCATCTACTACCGCCACGCCGCCAACTACGTGGACGCCCTGCTGGATTCCTATGAGTCCGGCACCACCGAGCTGCCCTCCCCCCTGGACAGCCACCGACTGAGCACGAGGAGCGGATCATGAGGTTCGGCATCATCTCCGGCTGCCTGTGGGGGCTGGACACTGTGGTCCTGGGCATAGCCCTGGCGATGTCCCCCTTCCTGGGCGCCGGTGAGGCCTCCCTGGCCAGCGCCCTGCTGCACGACGCCGTCTCGGCCATCATCCTCCTGGTCTACATGGGGATGCGCGGACGGCTGGGGCACACCCTGGAGGCCATCAGGACCCGCAGCGGCAAGGCCGTCATGGCCGGCGCCGTCATGGGCGGACCGGTGGGGATGAGCGGGTACCTCATCGCCATCAACAACATCGGTCCCGGCTACACCGCCATCATCTCCACCTTCTACCCCGCCGTGGGCACGCTCCTGGCCTTCCTACTGCTCAAGGAGCGGATGCGGCCCCGCCAGATCGTGGCCCTCATGGTGGCGCTGACCGCCATCATCCTCATCGCCTGGTCGTCCTCGACCACGCAGACCGGCCCCTCCCCCCTCATCGGGGTCATCGCCGCCCTGGCATGCGTCCTGGGATGGGGCGGGGAGGCCGTCATCCTCGCCTGGGGGATGCGCGACGACAAGGTGGACAACGAGACGGCCCTGCACATCCGCCAGACGACATCGGGACTCGCCTACATCCTCGTGGTCGCGCCCGTGGCGGGGATCGTCGGATTCTCCTCGCAGGCCGCCCTGTCCCCATCCATGGGCATGGTCTTCCTGGCCTCCCTGGCCGGAGCGGTGTCCTACCTGTTCTACTTCAAGGCCATCGGCCAGATCGGCGCCTCGCGCGGCATGGCCCTCAACATCTCCTACTCGGCGTGGGCGGTCGTCTTCGCGCTGGTCCTCCAGGGGACCGTGCCCACCGTCCTGCAGGTGGTGTGCTGCGTGGTCATCCTCGTGGGCACCGTGCTCGCGGCCACCCCCGACTGGAGCGACCTGCGGCTGGGGCCCCCGCGCACGCGCACCGGCACCGGCACCCCGGTCCTCACGCACTGACCGGGCCACTGCCAGGCGGGCGGCCGTGCACAGCGACGGGCCCCGGGCATCGGGCGCCGCTCCGCCCAGGCGCGACTACCTGTGGAATGCGGCGGCCTCCCTGACGGGGTCCCTGGCCCTGGTGGTCATGCTCGCCATGGTCAACCGGACCGCCGGGATCGAGGCCCTGGGCCTGTACTCACTGGCCATCGGGATCGGCCAGCTGTTCCAGACCCTGGGCATGTACGAGGTGCGCGCCTACCAGGCCACCGACGTCCGCCGGCGCTTCAGCATGGGCGTCTACCTGGCCACCAGGCTCGTCACGGTGGGGCTCATGGTGCTGGGGATCATCGGCAACGCCCTATGGGTCTCCTCCACCGCCACCACGGCCCTGGTCATCATCGTGGTGGCCTGCCTGCGGGTCTTCGACGCCTTCGAGGACGTCTTCCTCGCGGAGTTCCAGCGGGCGGGGCGCTTGGACCTGGGCGGCCGGGCCAGCACGCTGCGCACGGCCGTGACCGTGAGCGCCTTCTGCCTGGCCCTCGCGCTCACCCGCGACCTGGCCGTCTCCGCCCTGGTGGCACTGCCGGTGTCCCTGCTGGCGGTGCTGGCGGCCTTCCTGCCCCCGGCGCGCGGTCTCATCTCCCGCCGGCCCCAGTGGCGGGCGCGGGCCATCGGCGGGCTCCTCCTGGAGTGCCTGCCGCTGTTCCTGGCCTCCTTCCTGGCCATGTACCTGGTCAACGCGCCGCGCTACGCCATCGCGGCCCACCTGGATCTCAGGGCGCAGGGCTGCTTCGCGATCATCTACATGCCGGCGGTGACCATCAACCTGCTCTCGCTCCTGGTCTTCCGGCCCCTGCTGACGCCGATGGCGGTGCGCTGGGCCCAGGGGGACCGTGAGGCCTTCACCGGCCTCATCCGCCGGGGACTGGCCACGACGACGGCAGTCCTGCCCATCGTGGCGGCGGTGGCCTACCCGCTGGGCCCGCCCCTGCTGGAGCTGATCCTGGGCCAGGACGTCTCCGGGCTGCGCCCCGAGCTCATGGTGCTCCTAGCCGGAGGCGCGCTCAACGCCGCGGCGGTCATCCTCTACTACGCGCTGACGACGATGCGCCACCAGCGCGTCGTCCTCCTCGGCTATGCCCTGGCCGCCGCCACCTCCTGGGGCCTGTGCCGCCTGCTGGTGCCCCGCGCCGGGCTCATGGGGGCCAGCGCCGCCTACTGCGCCTCCATGGGCGTCCTGGCCGCCGTCTTCGCACTCCTCCTCGTGGCGCGGATGCGGGGCGGGGCGCCCGGTGGGGCCTGAGGACCGGCCCCGGGCTCCTCGGCTAGCATGGTCCCGGCCCCGGCTCGATCCCCATGCGCCGGGGGCGGTAGAAGGATCACCTCATGAAGCTCGCCATCATCACCAACACCTACCCTCCCCGGACCGGCGGACTGGAGTTCCACGTCCAGCACCTGGCCCAGGGGATGGCGGAGCAGGGGCACAGCGTCCATGTGCTCACGGTCTCCCAGGAGGGCCCGGGCCGGCGCCGTGATGGCAGCGTCGCCGTCCTGACCGGGCGCTCCCGCCTGCCGGTGGCCGACGTCATCAGCTTCCCCTCCCCGGGCACCACCCGGCGAATCGCCGACTACCTGGCCGCCGAGGGCATCGAGGTGGTCTCCACCCATACCCGCTTCTTCCCCATGAGCCTGGTGGGGCTCCAGGCGGCCCGGCGCGCGGGCATCCCGGTGATCCACACCGAGCACGGCAGCGGCTTCGTGGCCTCCGCCTCCCCGGTGATCGCCGCGGGCTCGCGGACGGTGGACCTGACCTGGGGGCGCCACGTCCTGCGCCGCGCCGACCGCGTCCTGGCGGTCTCCCCCCAGGCGGCAGACTTCGTCACGCGCCTGAGCGGGGTGGAGGCGGAGGTCTTCTACAACGCGATCACGCCGCCGGTGGGCACCGGGCGGCACAGCGATCGTCCCTCCCGCCTGGTCTTCGTGGGGCGCGTGGTCGATGGCAAGGGCTGGGACGCATTCCTGGAGGCGCTGGCGGCCCTGCGCCGCAGCGGCCTGGAGGTCGACGGCGAGCTGCTGGGCGACGGCGCAGACCTGGCCCTGGCGCGACGGCGGGCCTCGGAGCTGGGACTCGACGGTGTCGTCGACATCCCCGGGCGGGTGCCCGCCGCCCAGGTGCGGAAGCGACTCGACGGCGCCACGCTGGTCAATCCCACGGTCCTGTCCGAGGGCTTCCAGACCACGCTGCTGGAGGCCATCGCCGAGGGGGGCCGGGTGGTGACCTTCGAGGTTCCCGGTGCGCGGCTGCTGCGCGACTCGGGGGCCCCGGTGATGATCTGCGCCCAGCGCACCACCGCCTCGCTGGTGGCCACGCTGCGCGGGCTCCTGGCCGATCCGCCCGCGCCCGCCGCGCCCGAGCTCATCACCCCCTGGACCTGGCCGGTGCGGGCCCGCCAGTACAGCCGGATCGCCCAGGAGGTCCTCGACGGCGCCCGCTGACGCCGCCCTTTAATCACCCGCACAATCAACTTCACGCCAATTCGCACACACCTTTTAACTCACCCCCCCCAGATCACAAGCAAACTTCAGTAGTGTAATGCCTCGCGACATGGGTGACTGGATTTATGGGTGTTTTTCGGACGGTGATTGTCGCATTGGTCAGGCTGCTTTCTGGTCTACCAAGGAGTTCACGCTCGACCCCGTTGGGGGTTCAGTATCCCCGTGCGAAGTGCAGCCGGGTGAGATTGAGCTTTTCTCGCCGGGGGTGAGGTGTTGGGGTGGGGATCGTTGAGATGCTGGGGAGAAGTGGGCGTGTCGCAGGCGGGTGCGTGCGGGGCCGTGGGCCAGAGTGTTGTTTTCGACCAGGAAAGCACTCCCACAGGCAGGCCCCGCACGGGTGTCCTATCATGCCACTCTTGAGGTCCCTGACTCCACCGCCCGCACTATCAGTGGGTGGCTGACCGCCCACCGCAAGACCCATGACATCCGGCCGGCTCAGCGGGCTGCTGCACCCTGGACTCAGGCGGTGCTGGTGCTGCGCTGGCTCATCGGCGTCACCAGCATGAGGGCCCTGGCGCGCGATAGCGGCATCAGCCTGGCCACCGCCTACCGCTACCACCCGTGAGGCCCTGGAGGTCATTGCCCAGCGGGCCCCGAGCCTGAAGTCAGGTCATCGAGCAGATGCGCCAGCAAGGTGAGCCCTTCTGCTGCCTGGATGGGACCCTGATCCGCACCGACAGGGCCGCATCACGCGATCCCGATACCGGTGACCGCCTGTGGTGCTCCGGCAAACACAGGGCCTTGGGCGCCAACATCCAGGTGCTGACCGATCACACCGGCCACGGGAGGACGTCCCCGCACCACCCTGGACCACCTCACCCCACGCCAAGCCTTCGAACGCCTCCTCGCTGCTCCCACCTCTTGACACCAAGCCACACCCTCATCGTCTATGCAACACCATCCACAGGCCACTGATTCACACCGGCGCCCTACTTCCGTTGAGGCCACACGAAGGCCGCCGTTTTTTAATAACTCGTTCTCCTGGCGGACCTCGGAGTACTTCCCTCTCGACACGGCCTCTATCCTATCGGATCAAACGGGACAACATTTTCTCCCACTGCCCGAAAACGCCAGGCAGTCCAACACACTTCATTTAACTCCAGCCACAGCGACACGGAGAGCTACAGGTTCCTTATTTCAGAAGTCATCACCACAATATTGCAATCCACAGAGACCGCCAGTTCTTTTACATAAAGGTTCTCTGTGTCCGATCCGACTGGAAGCAGGTCGGCACCAACTATGCCATCAGCATCTCCAGAGGGCACCGCAGAGAAAGCACAGTTCTTGGGGACATACTGGTGCAGCTCAGGGTAAACGGGTGGCAGTAGCGACGCCGATCCTGTCGACTTTTCATCCAGGGCTTTAGCACTGTATGGAGCTACTTTAAGGACTGCATGCAACCATACTGGACGGTCTGGCTCAGGAAGCAACTCGCGTTCTCTGAGTCGGGCCTGTGCCACCCAGTTCGCTGAGGATACCTCTAACGCAGGCATCCTCTTAGTCAACGGCTTGACATCAGTCTGTATCTCTAGAGGCTCTGGAACATACTGAGTGAACTCTGCAAAACGGTCATCTTCAGCCGACTGCACCCCATTTCTCATAACCGAACACCCCGCCAAACCCAGTGCAGCGCAGATTGCAGCAACAATCCCAGCACAGGTGCCACATATCTTTCTTAATTCAATCATGATCAAACCTCCTCGGTATACACAAAGTAAACAATTCGAAATGAACTTTAAACTAGGCAGAATGATCTACGGGCGTTATTCATGGGGGTTTGCTCGTGTTGTTAATGGGTGCATCGGCCGTCTCGGGAGATAATTGGGTTACCACACTCGATCCCCATGGGAGGCGGCCGATACATTATCAGTCTACCACGGGGCTGCGCGATGATGATGTTGATGAGCTTGCCGGGCGCATCGGGGAGGTCCTCGAAACACGGGGTCAGAGCCTGTCGGGTTACTGCCTGGGGCTCAGGCAGCAGGTGGAACTGACCTTGGTGCTGGCGCGTCATAATATCTCCCAGGCTCTGTCCGCCGACATGTACGGTATCTCCCAGTCCACCGTCTCCAGGGTCGGCAGGCGCATGATGCCCCTGGTCACCCATGTGCTGGCCATGACTGGCATGTCCCTGGCCCAAGCCGTGACCCAGGGTGGCCTACTGCTCGTTGATGGCACGCCGATCCCCACTGGCAACAACCCCGCAGCCGGCAGGCCGATCGAGAAGGCCAACTGATTGGGGCAAGCACCACGCCCAGTGCCTGAGCGTCCAGGCCACGCCACCACCAACGGCTTGCTCGTAGCAGTCTCAGACCCAGTGCCCGGCTCGCGTCACGATAGCGCTGCCTTGAGCTTGTGCGGTTGGGATGAGATCCTTACCGGCGCCGATTGGATCGCCGATACGGCTTACACTGCTCATGGTGCACTGACCCCCATCAAGAAGACTCCAGGCAGAGATCGCCTGGAATGGGAAAAGAGTTCAACAGAGCCGTATCATCCACACGCGCCGCAATCGAGCACACGATCGTCACTTTGAAGAAATGGAAGATCCTATCCACCGGCTATCGCCACCGCCAGTCAGAACTGCCCAGTATTATCACCTTGGTCACCAAACTCGAGCTCTACAGAACAGGCCGGTAACCCCCACATGAATAACACCCTCAGATGGCCACCGGCCACGTCACGGCCGCCTGCAGGCCCCGCCACCGCCACACCGAGCTCCTGGCCTTCCTGCGTCAAGTCGCCAGGGCCTACCCCGATGTCGAGCTGCACCTGATCATGGACAACTACGCCACCCACAAGACCCCGCAGGTACAAGCCTGGCTGGAGGACGACCCCCGCATCCACATCCACTTCACCCCCACCAGCGCCTCCTGGCTCAACATGGCCGAGATCTTCTTCTCCGTCATCGCCCGCGCGGCCATCCGCCGGGGAGTCTTCACCTCGCTCAAGGACCTCAACGCCAAGATCCGCGCCTTCATCGACGGCTGGAACCAGCGCTGCCACCCCTTTGCCTGGACCAAGACCCCCGACGAGATCCTCACCAAATGCCGACCAGAAACAAACTAACAGCACACGACACTAGAGGGGCGAAACCGCGTCGCTGAGATGATCGGGACGATCCGGCGCGCCCTACCCGGCGGCGCCGGCCGCGCAGGCCGCCGAGCTGACGGAGGCGGGCCCCGAGTCGGCGGTCGTGGGGTCGATGACCATCGGATCCCATTGCGGCTCGATATCCGCCCACTCCCCCGGCTCCACCGGCCGAGCCTCAGCCTCCGCCAGGCGCCCGCCCTGAGATGGAGGGTCCTGCTCCGGTGCGCCCTCGGAGCGCTCGGCCAGCTCGGAAGAGGTTGGACCGGCCTCGACACCGGGTGCAGCAGGGCCCCCGCCACCCTCCGACGAGGCCAGCGGGCCAGACGCGCTGCCACCGGCACCGGTCTCCTGCGCCCCCTCCTCACGGGCCCCGGAGTCCTGGGCGCCCGCGGCGGCGACCGCAGCCGGCTCGCCCGCAGTAGAGGCGTCCACTGCCCGAGCCCCGGCCCGCCGGCCCTGGCCACCATCCTCCTGCGGCCGGGTGGGCTCCACCGGCCCCTCCTGGCCGAGGGCCCCGAGGCGGCGGGCCAGCAGGAGGGCGCAGACCAGCGCCACCGCGTACATGAGGGAGCCGATCATCCACACGCCCATGGGCGAGATGGGGATGTCCCACCACCACTGGGGCTGGAAGTCCAGGTTGATGGGCAGCCATCCGGCGGTCTCCTTGCCCAGGTTGACCAGGCCGTGGGTGTAGCGCAACAGGATCCGGTGCAGGGCGTAGGCGTGGGCCAGGGAGGACAGGCCCACGATGAGCACCGCCTGCGGGGTGGACAGGATCCGCTCCCCGCCGCGCTGGGGCAGCCACACGAGGAAGAAGGGCGCCAGCAGCGGCAGCAGGTAGCGGGGCTGGAGCTCGTAGTTGGACTCGAAGCCCTGCGTGTAGGACAGGACGGCGGGCAGGCAGACCAGGGCACCGGCCAGGACCCCAGCCGACAGCAGCTTCCTCCAGCCCACGGTGCGCGCGCCGATGAACAGGGCGATGCCCGCCAGGCCCAGGGCCATGACGGCGATCGGGCCGTCGAAGGGCACGTCGAACCAGCCCGCGCCCCAGCGGCTGCCCCCGTAGAAGCCCCCGAGGTACTCGGGAATGGTCAGGATGATGAGCTTCAGGCGCGTGCCGTCCGACAGCGCACTGGTGGGCTCGGAGGAGGCCACCGCCTGGGACTGGCCCGAGCGGAGCATCATCCAGGCGCCGATGGCGCTGACCGCGGCCGCCACCGCCCCGTGCAGGAGCACCCGGCGGCGCCACCTCAGGCCGATGAACAGCGCCAGGGAGACGACCAGCAGGTAGAAGGCCGAGTCCCCGCGGCAGGCGCAGGCCAGCAGCGCGCCCACCAGGGCCAGGCCCAGCAGCGCCCAGCGCCGTCGGCCCCGGCTGCGCAGCGAGCCGTACATGCCCGCGGCGTAGCCCAGCACGCCGGTCAGCGCCCAGGAGCTGGGGTTGTTCGAGGCCACGAGGTAGAGGCCCATGGGCATCCAGGCCAGGATGACGGCCAGGGCGTACTGCTCGCGCAGGCGGGCGGGCATGGCCCAGCCGATGGCGCCCAGCAGGCCCACCGCGATGAGCAGGTTGACCGCCCGCATCGTCAGCGCCGAGACATCGACGTCGTCGCCGATGAGCAGGTGGTGGAAGCGGTAGTACCCCGTGGGGTAGTTGCCGTCGTCGTAGCGCCGCGAGTAGATCTCGGCGTCCTCGGGCACCGCGCCCTGGCAGGAGGCGGGCACCTCCTCCTGGAAGGCGTAGCAGCGGGCGGTCTCCGAGACGCGGGAGGGCACCAGGACCTGGACCTCGCCGTTGTGCTCGCGCGTGGCGCAGCCCGAGGAGGACACCGGCCGCGGGCACCAGATGCTGCCCAGGTGGAAGTCGTCGTCGGGGGACCCGCCCACCGGGGAGGCCACCACCCAGCTCAGGCCGGTGGCCAGGACCGCCACAGCCAGCACCAGTCCCAGGGCCCACCTGGATCCCGCCCGACGGCGGTCGGCGCGCGGGCCGGAGCGGTGCTGCGCGCCGTGGGTGGCGGCGAGCCTGCGCAGCGCGGTGGGCCCGGGCCCGCGGCCACCGGCAGACGAGGACTCCTTGGGCGCGGAGACCGCGGAGGCCGCGGCTCCCGTGCGTCCCGCTAAGGCCGGTGAGCGGCCCTGCGGGCTCTCCGCACTCCCCATGCCCTCAGCGCGCTGCGTGCTCGTGGGGCTCCCGACGCCCGGCGCCGTGGCCGTGCTCTCAGGCATGCTGTTCTCAGGCACGCTCTCCGCCTTCCTGGAGCAGGGCCGCGACATAGTCCTCCAGGCGGCGCATGGAGTCGGCCGGGGTGAAGCCGGTGGCCTCGATCCTGGACAGGTCCAGGGTCGAGTTCAGGGGCCGGGGTGCCGCCTCCTGGCCGGCGAAGTACTCCTCGGTGGTGATGGGGGTGACCGACTCGGGGCTGTGCCCGGTCAGCTCGTAGACGCGCCTGGCCACATCGGCCCAGGAGACCACCTCGCCCTCGCCGGAGAGGTTGTAGGTGCCCCACGGCGCCCCGGTGCGCAGCAGGTGGATGATGCCCTCGGCCAGGTCGGTGGTGAAGGTCAGGCGCCCGACCTGGTCTGCCACGACCTTGGGCTCCACCCCCCGCTCGGCCAGGGAGGCCATGGTGCGCACGAAGTTCTTGCCCTCGCCCACCACCCAGGAGGTGCGCACGAGGTAGTGGCGGGGGGCGGCGGCCACCGCGGCGTCGCCCCCGGCCTTGGACTGGCCGTAGACGCCCAGCGGGCTGGGGTCCTCATCCTCGGTGTGGATCTCGGCAGTGCCATCGAAGGTGTACTCGCTGGAGATGTGCACCAGGGTCAGGCCGTGGCGGGCGGCGGCCCGGGCGAGGTTGGCCGGGCCGGTGGCGTTGGCCCTCCAGGACAGGCGGCGCCCCTCGGGGGTCTCGGCGCCGTCGACATTGGTCCAGGCGGCGGCGTTGATGATGATGTCGTAGGCGCCCCAGTCGGTGGCCTCCATGGCGGCGGCATCGGAGATGTCCACCTCGGGCAGGTCCACCTCGGTGGCGGTGAAGCCCGCCCGCGGCAGGCGGCCCATGAGCTCGCGGCCCAGCTGGCCCTTGGCCCCGGTGACCAGGACCCGCCGGCCCGCAGGCGCCGTCGGCGCCCCAGCGGCATCGGCCGCGCCGGCGGGGTCTGCCGCATCGGCGCCCCCGGTCGGCTCGGCCCGGGGCGCCACGAGGGCCGCGGGGAAGGGGGTGACCGCCTCCAGGCGCGGGTGGGCACGGTCCTTGTCGGACAGGATCGCCTCGCTCAGCGGGATGGGCCAGGGCACGGCCACGGTCTCGTCGGCCAGGTTGAGGAAGGTGTACTGGGCCTCGGCCGACCAGTGGTCGTTGACCAGGTAGGTGTAGGCGGTGCCCGGCTCCAGGGTCTGGTAGGCGTTGCCCACCCCCCGGGGCACGTAGACGGCCACGGAGGGGTCGATCTCACAGGTGTAGACCGCCCCGAAGGTCTCCCCCTCGCGCAGGTCCACCCAGGCGCCGAAGACCCGACCGGTGGCCACCGAGACGTACTTGTCCCAGGGCTCGGCGTGGATGCCGCGGGTCACGCCCGTCTCATCGTTGAAGGAGATGTTGTTCTGCACCGGGCCGAAGTCGGGCAGGCCCAGGGCGAGCATCTTCTCGCGCTGCCAGTTCTCCTTGAACCAGCCCCGGTTGTCCCCATGGACGGTCAGGTCGATCCGCAGGAACCCCGGGATCGGCGTGGTCTCGATGCCCAGGGGCTTGGCGGTCTGGACGGTCATGGGCGCTCCTATCAAGGATCTTCAGGACTTCCCGGCGTGCTCGCCACGGCCGTCGTACTGGGAGGCACTGGGAACTGCCGCGGCCCGGCGATCATAGCGCCTCAGCGGGCAGCCCCGGGCACCCGGTCGGCGCGGGGGCCGATCGGGCTGCGGGGAGGCGGGCCCTGGCCGTCCCGGGGCCGTCAGCCCCAGTACTCGATGTGGGGGTCGGCGGCCATGAGGCCGGCCCAGGGGGCGAGCCTGGCGGCCTCGGAGTCCAGGGTCCGGGCCTGGCGGGTGGAGGACTCGCGGTGGATGAGGCGCACGCTGTTGACGCACACGATCGAGGCCCCCCGGCTGGCCAGGCGCAGGCAGAAGTCGGTGTCGTTGAAGTTCAGCGGGAGCTCCTCGTCCCACCCGCCCACGGCCTCGTGGTCGGCGCGCCGGTACATGAGGCAGGCGCCCGTGACCGCCAGGTAGTCCACATCGGCCTGGGCCATCGGCTCGGCGGGGTCGTCGGGCTCGTGGAGCCGGGGGTGGGTGGGCAGGATGCTGGGCGGGCAGACCACGCCCAGGTGCTGGATGCCGCCGTCGTCGAAGAGCAGGCGGGCCCCCACGGCCCCCACTCCCGGCAGGTCGAGGGTGGCGAGCATGTCCTGGATCCAGCCGGGGCGCACGGGCTCGACGTCGTCGTTGAGCAGCAGGACGACGTCGCCGCCGGCCTCGGCCACGCCGGCGTTGATGGCCCGGGAGAAGTTGAACCCCCCGCGGGTGCGCGCCACGCGCAGGGGACCGCGCCACAGGGCCCGGCAGGACTCGATGGCCGCCTCGGGCGCGGCCTCATCGACGACGAGGATGATCTCGCAGTCCACGCCCTCGACGGTCTGCGCCAGGGCGGCCACCAGCACCTCGACCAGGACGCGCGGGCCGGCGCCGGCCAGGTCGCGGCGGGTGAAGGCGGTGGGCACGACCACGGAGACGCGGTGATCGCGCGGCGTGCGGGGAAGGACCCGGGGCAGGCCCGTGGGCCCGGGGCGCACGGCCTCGCCGCTGCGGCCCTGGCGCTCCAGGTGGCGGCGGACCGTGGCCAGGCGGTCGGCCAGGGCGCCGGCCTGCACGGGGCCGGCCTGGTTGACGGCCACCACCGGGCAGTGCTCGACGACGCCGGCGGCGCCCACCAGGCGCAGCTGGAGGTCCCACTCGGTGTCGGCGCCCAGCTGCGGGGCAGTGGTGCTCTCGGCCCGGGCGGAGGAGGGCTCCTGCCCCGAGCCGGTGACCTCGCGCAGCAGCCCGGTGCTCACCAGCAGGGCGCGCCCCGCATAGGGCAGCTGCTCCAGGAGGCGCAGGGAGAAGCGCGGGCAGCGGCGGATACTGCCCTGCTCGATGCGGTCGGCGGTGACCACCTGGGCCGAGCGCGCCCGGGCGAAGCCCTCCAGGGCCCGCAGGCTGCCGGGCTCCAGCCGGTCCCCGGCCCGCAGCAGCATCGCGTAGGGGGCCTGGGCGAGCCGCGCGCCCTGCCCCCAGGTGGTGCACACGTGCAGCTCGTCGGCGGGTGAGGACACGACGCGGGCACTGGTGGTGGTCGCCTCGACCTCCTGCGGGTCCCCGTCCAGGACCAGGACCGCGACGCCTCGGGGGCCGTCCGCATCGGCAGGGGCCTGCCGTCCGGTGGTGCCGGGGGCCCCGGCGGCCTGCGGGGTGGCGGCAGTGACCGGGGTGGCGGCCTCCTGAGTGCTGGAGCGGCCCGGGCCGGTGCCGGCGGCGCTCATCGCAGGAGCCTCCGCACGGCACCGCCGGCGCGGCGCCGCAGGCCCCAGTAGGCCCGGCTGCGCAGGCTGGCGGCCGAGGGGGCCGCCGGTGCGGCTCCCTGGCCCAGCTGGTTCTGGAGGTCGGCGACCAGGGCGTCGACGGCCTTGAGGTGCCGCTCCAGATCGCCGATGTGGGCGATCTGCTCCTCGATGATGTCAGCCCGTATCGCCGCCGCCGAGGACAGGGAGGTGACCTGGGCCTGGAGCTCGTCGCAGCGCAGGGACAGCGCCCTCATCGAGATGGCGTCCTGCGCGGGGCCCACCGGCTCAGGCCGGCCCGGCCCCGGGACCGCCGCCCGGGCCGGCTGCGCGCCTCGGCCGTCGCCGGCCGCCTGAGGCGCCTGCGCCTCATCGGCCCGGGGCCCGCCGGGGCCGCCGGCGTCGGGGGCCGCCTGCGCCCGGGACTGGGTGTGGGAGGACTCCTGCCTGCTCATGCGCCCAGCATAGGGCCCCGTCTGGGGCCGGAGGAACATCGGTACCATGAGGCCCATGAGGATTGCCCAGGTCTCCGCCCACTACCCGCCGAACTTCGTCTCGGGGGGGACCCTGGTGCCCCAGCGCATCGCGCGCCTCGTGGCGGCCGCAGGCCACGAGTCCCACGTCTACGCCGGCTACCTGGATGAATCGCGCGCCCCCCTGGAGACCTGGACGCAGGCCGACGGCCAGGGGGTGGAGGTCACCTGGCTGGTGACCACGCCGTGGACGGCCTGGAGCGACCCGCTCAACTTCGACAACCCCGCCGCCGCCGAGGCCTTCGCCGCCTGGCTGGAGCAGGTGCGCCCCGACGTCGTGCACATCCACTCCCTGCAGACCCTGGGGGTGGGCCTGGTGGAGGCCGCCCACCGCTTCGGGGCAAAGGTGGTGCTCACGATGCACGACTTCTGGTGGTTCGGCTCCCGCCAGTTCCTGGTGGACCATGACATGCGGCCCTGCTCGCTGGTCAGCGAGTGCGGCTCCTGCGACTGCGACTCCGCCCCCCAGCTGCGCGGGCGCGGCGCCCGGCTGCGGCGGGCCCTGCACAGCGCCGACCTGGTCCTGGCCCCCTCGGCCTCCGCCGCCCGGGTCTTCGCGGCCAACGGGGTGGACCCCGATCGCCTGCGCGTCAATGAGAACGGCCTTCCCGATGACCAGCTCGCCCGGCTGGGAGCCAGCCCCCGGGCGCGCAGCGGCGACGGCCCCCTGCGCCTCATGTACGCCGGGGGCGAGCAGGAGATGAAGGGCTTCCACATCCTGGCCCAGGCGGCGCGCGGCATCGGGCCTCGCGAGGGGCTGGGCCTGGATGCCTACGGGGTGGGCGCCTCGGCCGCGCGCGGCCTGCCCTCCTGGTTCCGCGCCCGCGAGGCCTTCAAGCCCGAGGAGCTCCTGGAGGTCCTGGAGGACCATGACGTCCTGGTGCTGCCCTCGGTCATGCGCGAGTCCCACTCGATCCTCACCCGGGAGGCCCTGGCCGCGGGCCTGGCCGTGGTGTGCACCGACACCCTGGGGCCCGAGGAGGCGGTGGCCGAGGGCGTCAACGGGCATGTGGTGCCCGCCGGGGAGCCCGGGGCCCTGGCCGAGGTCCTCCAGCGCCTGGCCGACGACCCCGCCGCGGCCCGGGCCCTGACCGGCCGGGGCTCGGCCTCCCCGATCCGCTCGCTGTCCCAGCAGGGCGCCGAGCTGCTGGAGATCTACGACGAGCTCGCCCAGGACCGGGGCACCGACCCCTCCAGCCCCGTGCTGCTGGAGCCCGCCGGCGAGCAGCCCGACATCCTGCAGGCGCAGGCCCAGCTGCTCCACCGCATCCTGTTCATCGTAGGCATCGATGGCGCGCCCCTGCGCTACCGCTGCTACCTGCCCGCCGAGGCCCTGGCCCTGCACGGCCACGAGGTGACGGTGCGCCACTACTCCGACCCGCGCCTGGACCAGGACATCCACGAGGCCGACGCCGTCGTCCTCTACCGCGTGCCGGCCACCGACCGCATCCTGGGGATCATCGAGCAGGTCAAGGCCCGCCCCGAGCCGGTCCCCGTCCTGTTCGACGTCGACGACCTCATCTTCGACTCCACGCTGCGCGGGCGGCTCGACGGACTCAAGGCCCTGTCCAAGGCCGAGGAGGACCTGTGGTGGCACGGCGTGGACCGCTACCGCACCACCATGGAGGCCTGCGACGGCTTCGTGGGCTCGACCCGCACGCTGTGCCAGGAGGCCACGCGGCTGACCGGCATGCCGGCCTACCGCTTCTCCAACGGGGTGGGCATCCCCCTGGCGCGGGCCTCGGACACGGCGGTGCGCAACGACTCCGGCGCGGGGGCGCTCCCCAGCGGCCAGGGCGCTCAGGGCGGCCCGGGGGCCCAGGGCCCCGGCAGAACCGCAGGCGGGGCCGATGCCGCCTCCCCCCGGACGGTCACCATCGGCTACTTCTCGGGAACGACGACGCATGACGCCGATTGGGCCGCCGTCGAGCCGGCCGTCATCGCCGTCATGCGGCGCCACCCCCAGGTGCGCCTGACCCTGGGCGGGCACCTCAGGCCCACCCGGGCCCTGGCCGAGTTCGGGGACCGGGTCTCGCGCATGCCCTTCACCTCCTGGCTGGAGCTGCCCACGCTGCTGCGCCGCACCGATATCTGCCTGGCGCCCCTGACCGGGGACTCGATCTTCAACGAGGCCAAGTCGGCGATCAAGTGGCTGGAGGCGGCCCTGGTCTCACGGCCCACGATCGCCAGCCCCACCCAGCCCTTCCGGGAGGTCATCGAGCCGGGCCGCACCGGCATGCTGGCATCCACCACCGCCGAGTGGGAGGAGGCGCTGGAGGCGCTGGTGTCCTCGGTGAGCCTGCGCACCCGCATGGGGGCGATGGCGCGGCGCGAGGCGCTGCTGCGCTTCTCCCCCTTCCTCCAGGGGCGCGCCTACCGGGAGCTGCTGGCCCGGGCGGCCATCAGGGTGCGCCTGGAGGGCCACCGCGCCGACTCGGCCTGGGAGCCGGTCTCCGACCCCGAGCCCGCCTCCCCCATCCCCGTGGAGCTCGACCCCTACGGCCCCGACGTGGCCCCCCACCACCTGGTGGCCCCCACCTCCACCGACCGGGCCAAGCGCCTGGTGCGCCGGGCCGTGGCCATGGCGCGCACCGAGGGCGCGGGGCCGGTGCTGCGCCGTGCGCGCCAGAAGGTGGCCCGCAGGCTTCACGGGTAGCGGCGGCCCGCGGCGATATGAGGGCCCGCTCCTCCACAATGCGAGTTCGGGGTGCAGAATGCGATGGCCCTGCAGTCGCATTCTGCACCCCGAACTCGCATTCCGGGCGCCCTTAAGAGGGCCGGGGTCCCAGACGGCCGCGCAGGCCGTGGGCGATGCCCTGGGCCAGGGCGCGGGCGCGCTGGCGGCGCGGGGGGGCCAGCAGGGCGTTGAAGGCGCTGTACTTGGCCATCCACACCAGGTAGCCCACCCGCCAGGCCAGTGGCAGCAGCCCGGAGGCGATGAGCGCGATGGTGTTGCGGGCCAGGTAGTAGTTGCGCACCGGCCCGTGGACGTGGATGGGCTGGGCGCGCCCGGGCAGGCGCACCACGGAGTCGCCCAGGGAGTGGGCCATGGGGGTGCGCGTGTCCACGTAGAGCTCGTAGCCCTCGCGACGGGCCCGCAGCCCCCACTCCAGGTCCACGTGGTCGATGAAGAGGTCCTCGTTCATGCCCCCCACCCGCTCGAGGGCATCCATGGAGATGAGGCAGCCCGAGGCCACCAGGAAGGCCACGCTCAGCAGGGGCTGGTCCAGCTCCTGGGGGGTGGCGCGGCGCGGCCCCCACCGGCGCGGGACGTAGACGAGCTGGTCGCGGCCCTCGCGCTCCTCCCCCACCAGGGGCCCCACGGCGGCGGTGGGACCTGGAGGCTCGGCGCCCGGGCGGGGCCCCGGCGGAGCACTGGAGGAGCCGGGGGCCGCCCCCGTGGGGGCGGGGGCCTGGCTGGCGGCGAAGGCCTCCAGGAGGGAAGCGACCATCCCGGGGCGGGGCGCGGAGTCGTCGTCGGAGAGCAGGACCCAGCGCGCGCCCAGGTCGCGCGCCCGCGCGATCCCGGTGTTCTGGGCGGCGGCGATGCCCAGGTTCTCGCCGTTGGCCACGAGCTGGGCGCCGGTGCGCCCGCAGGCCCGGCGGATGGGCTCCAGCTCGGCGCCGGTGGAGCCGTTGTCCACCACGATGACCCACTGGCACTGGCGGGACAGCTCCTCGATGAGGGCGGGGGCGGCGCCATCGGGGTGGTAGGTGACCACGACGGCGGCCACCGCATTGCCCGGGCCGGCCTGGGGCCGGGCGGTCATCGGCGGTACCTGGCCAGGCGCCAGGAGATCTTGTCGGCCACGCCCTTGACGCCCCGGGTGCGCAGGACGCGCACGGCGGCCCGCAGGTCCCGGCGGGCGGCGGCTGCCAGGGAGAGGCCGGCCGCCCCCGCCGCCTCGGCGAGGCGATCATGGTCGGCGGCGCGCCGGGGGTGGGCGCAGTAGGAGGTCAGCGGCTCCAGGCTCCGGCGCCAGCGGAACTCCTCGGCGGCCTGGGCGACCCGGCCCCGGATCTGCTCGGCGTGGGCCTCATCGGTGAGGATCCGGGTGATGGCACTGGCCAGGGCCTCGGTGTCGCCCACCGGGACGGTGGCGCCCAGCTCGCGCTGCTCGACCAGGGCGCCGAAGGAGTCCCCGGCCGAGCACACGATGGGCAGCCCCGCCCACAGGTAGTCCAGGATGCGGGTGCGGAAGGAGAAGGCCGTCTCGATGTGGTCGAAGTGGGTGGAGATGCCGATGTCGGCGTCCATGAGGTAGTTGATGCGGTCCTCATAGACCACCCAGTCCTCGTGGAAGAAGACGGTGGTCCCGGTCAGGCCCAGGCGGTCGGCCTCCTGGCGGGTGCGCAGGGCCATGTCCATCTCGGGCACGTCGGGGTTGGGGTGCTTCATGCCCAGGAAGAACAGGCGCACGTTGGGCACCTCGGCCCGCACCATGTCGATGGCGCGCACCACGCTGAGGGGGTCGAACCAGTTGTAGACCCCGCCGCCCCAGATGACCACCGGGTCGTCCGGGCCGATGCCCGGGATGGTGCCCTTGATGGGGTGGCGGGTCTGGGCCGGGGCCTCATCGGAGGTGCCGAAGGGCACCACGTCGATGAGGCTGCGCAGGGAGGGGTCGGCGTCGTAGGTGACGGGGTTGATGCGCCCGGCGGCGGCCAGGTGGCCCAGCCACAGGTCGCGCTGCTTGTCCGAGGCGCAGATGAAGAAGTCGCCGCGGGAGACCTGGGCGCCCAGCTCGGCCAGGGCCCGGGCCAGGGCCGCGTCGCGGTCCTCCAGCGGCTGGTACTTCTCCACCTCCAGGGACTCCAGGTGGAAGGGGTCGTAGAGGTCGATGACGATCCTCTGCTCCGCCTCCCGCAGCCAGGGGAAGGTGGCGGCGATGTAGCCCTGGATGATGACGACGTCGGCACTGGCCACCTCGCGGCGGAAGGTCTCCACGCTGGTGCGCGCCACCAGGAAGCTGTCGGAGCGGCGCTGGCAGTCGGCGAAGGTCACCAGGCGCACGCGGTGGCCCTCGGCGGCCAGGCGGGCGGAGATCTCCCAGGCGCGGATGGCCGGGCCCGCCATCCTCTCCCCCAGGGTGTCCAGGGTGACCACGAGGATGCGCTGGGGCCCGGTGGGGGCCCTGCCGGGGTCCTGGGCGGGGTCCTGCGGCATCGCGGCCGCCGCCCCGGGGCCGGCCGCGGCGCCGCCGTGCCCGACCTGCCCGGCCTGCCCGGTCTGCTCTGTCTGCTCGGTCATGACTGGGTGCCCTCCTGTACCGGCTCCTGCGCCTGCCACTGCCCGGACATGGCCACCGGCCCCCCGGAGTCCAGGCCGGTGCCGTGGCCCACGTGGAGCCAGGCGATGTCGCGCACGAAGTCCACGACGTCGTCGGCCCCGGTGCCCACGATCCCGGCGTGGACCCGGTAGAGGCCTCGCTGGAGGGGCAGGGCCGGAATGGTGATGTCGACGTGCCCGCGGCCCTCCAGGGCCTCCAGGCGCGCCCCCTGGTCCCGGGAGAAGCAGGCCCAGAGGTTCTCTCCCTCGGCGGTGTCCAGGGTGATGCCGAGGTTGGGGTCGGGGATCGGCGAGCGGGCGCTGTAGTGGATCCGCAGGGTGGTGCGCTCGCCGCTGCGCAGGCCCTCCTCGCCCACCGGCCCGTGGGGGCCGAGGATCTCCACCCGCTCCACCAGGGCCTCGCCGGTGCCCCAGCGCACCCGCCCGTTCTCATCTGTGCGGATGTTGGTGCGCGCGGCGTCGGCGTACTGCTCCAGGACGACCTCGGCGGCGCCGTGGGCGCGCAGCTCGCCGTGGTCGAGGTAGGCGGCGTGGTCGGCCATCTCGCGCAGCTGGGGCAGGGAGTGGGAGACGACGACGACGGTGCGCCCGTCGCGGCGGAACTCGGCGAACTTCTGGGCGCACTTGTCCTGGAAGGAGGCGTCGCCCACGGCGAGGATCTCGTCGACGAGCATGATCTCGGGCTCGGTGTGGATGGCCACGGAGAAGCCCAGGCGCACGTACATGCCCGAGGAGTAGTTCTTCACGGGCTGGTCGATGAAGTCCTCCACGCCGGAGAAGTCGACGATCTGGTCGAACTTGGCGTCGACCTCGCGGCGGGACATGCCCAGGATGGAGCCGTTGAGGTAGACGTTGTCGCGCCCGGAGAGCTCGGGGTGGAAGCCGGAGCCGACCTCCAGCATGGCGGCGATGCGGCCGTGGCGGGTGATGGTCCCGGCGTCGGGAACCAGGATGCGGGCCAGGCACTTGAGCAGGGTGGACTTGCCCGAGCCGTTGTCGCCCACGAGGGCGAAGGTCGAGCCCTGGGGGATGTCCAGGTCGATGCCCTTGAGGGCCTGGAACTCGGTGTGGCCCGAGCGCCCGCGCCGCAGGAGCGCGGACTTCAGGGTGTTGTTGCGCTCCTTGTTGATGCGGAAGGTCTTGGCCACGCCCTCGATGGTGATCGCCGGCTGGGTCATCACAGCACCTCCGCGAGTCGCGACTGGTGGCGGTCGAAGACCCGCCAGCCGATGAGGAAGGCCCCCAGGGACAGGGCCAGCACGATGAGGCTCGTGCTGGCATCGGGGAGCCGGTTGTCGTAGAGCAGGTTCCGGAAGGCCTCGATGAAGTGGTAGAAGGGGTTGAGCTCGTAGAGGCGGAAGACGGTGATGCCGTGGAGGGCGCCCAGGGAGTCCGAGACCTTGCGCACCATGGAGGCGGGGTAGACGATCGGGTTGGCGTAGAACCAGATCTGGAAGAGGATGCCCACGAGGTACTGGGTGTCGCGGAAGTAGACGTTGGCGATGGACAGCATCATGGCCACCCCGGTGGCGAAGAGGGTGAGCAGGACCATGAGGGCCATCGCCGGCAGGATGTAGAGGTAGGGCGCCCCGCCCAGCAGCACCACCACCAGGACGAGCACGAGCATCTCGATGCTCCAGGAGTAGAGCCAGGACAGGGAGTTGGACACCAGCAGGGCGGAGCGGGGGAAGTAGACCTTCTTGATGAGGTTCTCGTTGCCCACGAGGGTCCCCATGCCGCCGTTGACGACGTTGGAGAAGAAGGACCAGGGCAGCAGGCCGCACATGAGCCACAGGGCGAAGACGTCCAGGCCCGAGGGGTCGCCCGCATCGGGCTGGACCCTGATGATGAAGCGGAAGACGAAGGAGTAGACGATCATCAGGGCGATGGGGTTGGCCAAGGACCACAGCTGGCCCAGCGCCGTGCGCTTGTACTTGCCCTTGACCTCGCGCATGGTGAGGTTGTAGAGGAGCTCACGGGACTCCCGCAGATCAGTGATGATCGACAAGACACATCCTTCGATTGAGTGGGCCCTATCCGCTCGCCGCCCACCGCCGGTCGGCGGCCGCACCGGGCCGGGACCCGTGGGGCTCCGGGGCGAGCGACCGGCACAGGCCTGGGCGGGTGAGCACAGGGCGAGGGCCGGGGCTCTGGGAGGAGGACGGACAGGACGAGGGGCGCCGTGCTCGGCGGTCGTGGTGGTCGCCGCCCGGCGCGCCCGCCCTACGCTACCACCCCGCGCCGCCCGGCTGCGGGCCCTACATGGGCCCTACTGTCCCCTTGGCCGGCACCGGGACGGGGTGGCGGTGAGGGGACGGCCGCAGACCGGAAGGGGCTTCGTCCGGCCGTCGGGAACGGCCGGCACGATCGGCGACGACCGGTAGAATCACGGGCGTGTCACGGCTGGGAGCGCCACTGAGGATTCAGCGCACCCGGGGTGGGGTGCTGCGCTCGCCTGTAGCGGGTACAGCCCGTATCGAACAGGAAGATTGATACAGTGTGTGAGATGAGGAGGTCTCGGTCATGCCGTCGTTCAAGGATGTTCTTACGTGGGATGGGACGGCTTTGCGTGATGCGGGTGAGGAGCTGGTGGCGGCCTCCAAGAGCTATGAGTATGTCTATGGGGAACTCGACGGACTGAAGGTGGAGGGCCTGGAGGGTGAGATCGCTGAGGCCGAGGCCAAGGCGCGGCGGATCCTGGCCGATGACGCGATGGACCTGTGGACGGCCCTGGATCGCGGCGGCAAGGATCTGCAGGACGCCGGCAACAGCGCTGATGCGCTGGCCGCCGAGGCGCTGGATATCCAGGCAACCGCCACCAACGATGACTTCACCATCAGCGACAGCGGCGAGGTCACCGACACCCTTCCTCCTGGCGATCCTGAACGTGAGACTTACGATGAGTTCGGTGTCAATGCACGGACGATTGCAAGAACCGCGCTTGAGCTTCGCATCGAGGTGGTCTTGGAGCAGGCGGGGGATGTGGAGGTCTTCTTGGAGGGGGTCTACAACAACATCGCCCAGGTCAGCACGATCGCCCAGGGGCCCAGCGCCTCAGTGGTCAACCACGGCGATCGCCAGCCCCCCGCGTCCTGGTCGGCCCAGGACGTCAACGACTGGTGGACGGCCATGACCCCCCAGCAGCGCCAGCACATCATCGACACCCACCCGGCCTGGATCGGCAACCTCGACGGCATCCCCGCCCAGGACCGCCACGCCGCCAACATGGTCTGGCTGCCCATCATGAAAGCCCAGATCGACCAACAAGTCCAAGACTACAAGCCCAAGACAACTCAGTACCGGCATCCAACAATGCACCATGTCATCACGGAGAACACCTCGGGGTATCAAACGCTCTTGAATCGCCAGGCGGCTATCACCTCACTCTACAACCAGTTCAACAACCCAGACCGGGACGAGGAGACCTACCGTCACACGCTCCTGGTGCTGGATAATAGTGGTGATCATTTCCGGGCCGCGGTGGGCTCGGGGAATATCGATACCTCGGACCATGTCATGGTCTTCACCCCGGGGATGAACTCAACAGTGGGATCGGCCTTGACCAAGACCGGCGAGTGGGGCAGTGGGGTCACCGACACGGACAACACCCTTGATGAGGCTCGTCGGCAACTGGCTGCGCAGGGCCGGGATGACGAGTCCGTGGCCGGGGTGACCTGGCTGGGCTATGACGCCCCGAATCTAGCGGAGTCCCTCTCCAGGAACTCGGTCTTGATCCAGGCCGAGGCCCGGGAGGGGGCTGCGAGCCTGTCCTCCTTCTACAACGGGCTTCAGGCCACCCACCACGGCGACCCCCACCTGGATTCCTCGGGCCACTCCTACGGGTCAGTCGTCAACGGCCTGGCCCTGCAACAGACCGACGTGGTCGATGAGCTGGAGGTGCACGGCTCACCCGGACCGGGAAGCGCCGACGCCTCGGACATGGGCCTACTGCCCGATCACATGGCGGAAGCCACAGCAGATGAGGATTGGATTGCTCGATCCGGATGGCACGGACCATCACCACATCTGAGTTCTGACTTCGCTCATATGGAGACCGACACCCACAGCAACCCCCGCTACGACGGCAACCCCAAGAACGGCGGGCCCGAGTTGCCCGGCTCCAAGGGACACTCCCAGTACTCCAGGCTCGGGCAGGACGGCACGCCGAGCACCTCGCTGTACAACCGGGCCAGCGTCCTCATCGGCGACGGGGTCACCATCCCCGAGGAGGGCTGACACGTGAACGATCAGGACTCATCGGCTCATAGCCCGGATAGCCCCGCCCCGCGGTGGGTGCGGGTGGTCTTGGGAGTCATCATGGTCTTCCTGATCCTGGCAGTGGCCCTAAGTCATTTTGTGGTGCGTCTGGCCCAGGATATTGAACACTATAACGAGGTCAATTCTCGTCCTGTGTTCGATGGGGTGATGGATGATACTCCTATCACGGAGGCCCGGGCCCAGACCATCGACCTGCTCCTGGCTATCTACCAGGCCCTGGAGGACCAAGCCGGCCTGGGCCCCTGGGAACCGGTGACCAACGACTACCAGATCCAAGGCGCCGACCTGATCTGCAGCCCCACCGGAGAAGGCGCCAACGAGGAATACCTCCTAGCCACCGCACCAGGAGACATCACCTTCGAGCAGGCCAACACCATCATCGGCCAGGTAGCAGAGCCCCACGGCTTTGCCAGCATGAAGGAGAACATCAGCGTCTTCGTGCGCGCCTCCGACGGAGCCAGGATCTGGTTCGATGCCGCCGCCCCCGGATACACCACCGTCGTCATCACCACCGGCTGCCACCCCGGCACCATCTACCAGGACTGGCCCACCGGAACCGAGAACATCCCCACCCACCTACGCGGCATCGGCAGACGACACCGCGACCACGAGACCTGGAGCCCCCAGGAGCCCACCAACCCCACACCCTCACCCCCACCAGGCTGGACCACACCCACACCCACCCCCAGCACACGACCCGAGCGCCCCTCACTCCAGAACACCACCACCCCCGAGGAGGAGCAAGGTGCTGGATAACAGTGGCGATCATGTCAGGGCCACCCACCACGGTGACCCCCACCTGGATGCTTCGGGCCACTCCTACGGGTCGGTCGTCAACGGCCTGGCCCTGCAACAGACCGACGTGGTCGATGAGCTGGAGGTGCACGGCTCACCCGGACCGGGAAGCGCCGACGCCTCAGACATGGGCCTGCTACCCGACCACTTGGCAGAGGCCTCCGCTGACGAAGACCCGGTGACATTTCCCGGGCCACACGGAAGACCACCACAGACGAGTCCTGACTTCGCTCATATGGAGACCGACGCCCACAGCAACCCCCGCTACGACGGCCATAAAGAACATGGAGGCCGAGAGCTGCCCGGGTCCGAGGGGCACTCCCAGTACTCCAGGCTCGGGGAGGACGGCACCCCAAGCACCTCGCTGTACAACCGGGCCAGCGTCCTCATCGGCGACGGGGTCACCATCCCCGAGAAGGGCTGACACGTGAACGATCAGGACTCATCGGCTGATAGCCCGGATAGCCCCGACCCGTGGTGGATGCGGGCGCTCAAGCGCATCGCGATAACCGCGCTGATCCTGGTGACGATCCTGGCCTGCTTCATCGCGTACCTGGCCTGGGATATCTCACGGTATGACGAGGTCAACTCCCCTCCCATGTTCGATGGGGTGATGGATGATACTCCTATCACGGAGGCCCGGGCCCAGACCATCGACCTGCTCCTGGCTATCTACCAGGCCCTGGAGGACCAGGCCGGCCTGGGCCCCTGGGAACCGGTGACCAACGACTACCAGATCCAAGGCGCCGAC
>NZ_JAGFOU010000001.1 GCF_017592395.1 Actinomyces bowdenii | reverse complement strand
TTCTACCCGTATAGTGATGTTGCTAGAACCAATTGAGAACCGTGTTGGCGATCGAATCTCCTGCCTGTGATCCGATTATTCCGCCAACGACTCCGCCAATGACGCCGCCGATGGCTGCGCCGGCGGGACCCCCGATGCATACGCCGATCGCTGCGCCTCCCTTTGCTCCGAGAGTGGCTCCGCCCCAAGCTCCAGCAGCCGAGAATGCGCCTTTAGTCCCCGCGCGGGCTACCTTTTCTCCTTCTCCTAGCGAGGGGTTATGAGAGTCCTTCTGCCACTGGCCATAAGCGCTCGTAGCAAATGACAGCACGGTGCTTCCTCGTCCCGCCCATTTCAGGGCAGGTTGGGCTCTACTGGCAGCATTGGCGATCTTCGCTGCTGTGGTTCCCTTGGCGCTGGTTGGGAGCTTCCAATTCTCCAACTTGCTGTCGTGCAGCGCGTGACGAATTCTGCCGACGGGCCGCCCATTGTGGGCTCCGTGATGGGCGATAGGCTTTCCCTTGGAATTTGTCCATTCTAGATTGGCTTTGCCTTGGTGAAGACTAAGGCCTTGTGCGGCAGTGGTGATATTATCGGCTCGGTCGACACCCCATGAGATGATGCTTGCCGCAACCATCCAACTGCCACCATTGAGGGAGGGCAGCACTGCATTCACAAATGGATTGTTCTCCCCCGTGATGGCTGCGCAGGCGTCCGAGAAGGTCTGGCGCGCCTCCGTCTCCTTGGTGCGAATGTCACTGGTCTCGGTCTCCAATGTGTTGTACAGGGCGATCTTCGCCTGCTCGTCGCCGTCCTGCTGCACCTGCTCGGCGTTAGCTGGGTCCGGGCCGTCAGGGAAGGAGCTGGTCGGCTCGTTAATGAGCTCCCCCGACAGCGAGAGGCCTCCCGCGGTCGCCCGATCCCGAATATCCGCAAGACTCGCCTTGACCGCATCCAGGGACGAGGCGAAGTTCTCCAGAGCGGTCTTGTAGCTGCCCAGGTCCGCCACAAGATCCTCACAGGAGGTGATCGCCTGAGAAGCTGTCGTGGTCGCGCTCCCAGCAGACAGCCCCTCCAACTCGCACAGGGCGGTGCGCCCGCTGATGAGGTTGTCCTCGCAGGAATCCACGTGCGTCTTAATGGTGCCGATATCAGTCGCGGAGGACCTGATATCGCTGGGCGTGGCGTCAAGATGCGTATCGATGCTCATAGCAACCTCCCTCACTACCTGTGGGTTCGATGACTGCCGTCGACGGCCGCGGCTGCACCTCTAGTAGTTGCGCAGAGGGTCCAACCTGGTGGTGCGGGGACCCCGAGACGACGACGAGCGTCCCGGCACTGCGGTGCTCGACTGAGGCGCGACTCCTCCAGCACCGGGGCCCTGGCCGGATCTGGCCGAAGGGCCCGGAGGGGTTGTCCAGGAGGGCGCCTGGGGTCCCACGAGCGAGGGCCGGCCCATTGAGGATGCCGGCGTGCACATCGCCGCCTGCGAGTCCGCCGTCGACAGGCTGCTGTCCGCCGCGGACAGGCTGCTGGACAAGGAGGGGATCGTCGACTGCAAGCCGGACAGGGCCGACTGGAGGTTGGACACCACGGTGGCCGTCGCAGAGACCGACCAGCCGCACCCCGACGGGGAGCTCACCGAATCACCACTGATGTTGGCGCTCGCCAGGTCGAAACTGTTGGTGGCGCTGGAGGCCTGACTGTGACTCCACTGCAAGCTGCTCATGATGCCCTCATGCTCGATGGGACGTGCGGGACAAGGCAGGAGGCTATCACCCGATCACGGTCGGGTCACGGCGGGAGGGTCTCCCAGCCCGAGGGCCCCGCCCGTCGCGGGCGGGCTCCGCGGCCCGGGCCGGCCAGGACGGGCGGCCTGCTTGTTGACTCCCGACAGCCTAGGCTAGGCTTGCCTTGCTTGTATTTGTCCAGATATGACATGGAGATCGGGTGTTCCTCGCCAACCTGCTCATCGCCCTGCGAGAAGGCCTGGAGGCCGCCCTCGTCGTCAGCATCCTGGTCGCCTACCTGGTCAAGACGGGGCGCCGGGACGTGCTGCCCAAGCTGTGGATCGGCGTCGGGCTGGCGGCCCTCATCCCCCTGAGCGTGGGAGCGGTCCTGACCTGGGGCCCCAAGACCCTGACCTTCCAGGCCCAGGAGATCCTCGGCGGCACCCTGTCCTTCATCGCCGTGGGCATGGTCACCTGGATGATCTTCTGGATGGGCCGCAACGCCCGGGAGATGAGGCAGGGGCTGGAGTCCTCCCTGTCCAGGAGCCTAGCCGAGCGCGCCTCCGGGTGGGGGGTGGTGTGGATCGCCATCATCGCCGTGGGGCGCGAGGGGGTGGAGACCGCCCTGTTCGTCTGGGCCACCGTGCGCTCCAGCATCGAGAACTCGACCATCCAGACCACGCTGGGGGTGGTCACCGGGCTCGCGCTGGGCATCGTGCTGGGCTGCCTCATCTACCTGGGTGCCGTGCGCATCAACTTCCACCTGTTCTTCGCCGTCACCGGGTACTTCCTGGTGGTGGTCGCGGCGGGCATCGTCGCCTACGGCGTCGGCGATTTCCAGGAGGCCAGCGTCCTGCCGGGCATCATGAACCACGCCTGGGACCTGTCCGCCCAGCTGCCCGCGCCCAGCTCCCCCCTGTACTGGCTCTACGTGGTCCTCAACGCCATGTTCCAGGTCAACCTCCAGCCCACCGTGCTCCAGGTCGTGGGCTGGGCGCTCTACATCGTCCCCGCCCTCATCCTGCTGACGCGGAAGATCCGCGGTACCCGGCCCCGCAGCGCCGGCGCCGTCACCTCCCCGCAGCCCTCGACCACCTGAGAACCACCTGAGGACCACCTTAGGCGCACGGCGGCGCCGCGAGGTCCGCCGCGCGCCGGCCGTCCCGCCACCCGCACCATCCGACCGAATCACACCTCCGACCGAAGGAAGACAGATGTCGATCCCGAGCATCAAGCGCCGCAGCCTGCTCACCCTGCTCCCGCTCACCGCCCTGGGACTGGCCGCCTGCGCCGACAACCCCAGGAACTCCACCGGCTCGGGGGCCTCGGCCTCCGCGGGGGCCCAGGCCGTCACGGTCACCATCACCGACGACGGCTGCGAGATCTCCCCGGTCTCCTTCCCCGCCGGCCTGGTCACCTTCACCATCACCAACCAGGGCACCGTCCCCAACGAGTTCGAGGTCCTCACCGACGACAAGCTCCAGATCGTCTCCGAGCAGGAGAGCATCGGCCCCGGCACCACCGCCACACTGACCACCGCCCTGAAGGAGGGCACCTACTACGGCGCCTCCAAGCCCAACATGGTCGGCGAGCTCAAGGGCGTCACCGAGCTGACCATCACCCCCGGCCAGGAGGTCGCCGTCAGCGACGACATCGCCAAGCTGGAGGAGGAGGCCGTCAAGAACTACACCGCCTACGTGCGCGACCAGGTCGGCCAACTGCTGACCGCCACCCAGGAGTTCGTCGAGGTCTACCTCTCCGGCGACGCCGAGAAGGCCAAGACCCTCTACCCCCTGGCCCGCCAGTACTACGAGCGCATCGAGCCCACCGCCGAGGCCTTCGGCATCGAGGAGGCCGGCGACCTCGACGCCGCCCTGGACCTGCGCATCCAGGACCTGGCCGCCGACGCCGGCAAGCCCGTGACCGACGCCAGCGTCATCGAGGGCTGGACCGGCTGGCACCGCATCGAGGCCGACCTGTGGATCACGGACGCCTCCAGCACCTTCAAGTTCGCCGACGACGCGGCGCGCAAGAAGATCGCCGACCAGCTCAACACCGACACCCAGTCCCTCTACGACCTGGTCTACGGCAAGATCAAGGGCGCCGGCGACAAGGACTTCGCCCTGGAGCTGACCGACGTGGCCACCGGCGCCTCCACCCTCATGGAGGAGGTCGCCCTGACCAAGATCGTGGGCGAGGAGGAGACCTTCTCCCACACCGACCTCTACGACTTCAAGGCCAATGTCGAGGGCGCCCAGGTGGCCTTCGGCAACGTCAAGGACATCGTGGTTCAGAACGACCCGGATCTCGCCGACAAGATCGAGAAGCAGTTCAAGGCCGTCGAGGACCTGCTCACCCCCCACGAGTCCAAGAGCTCCGAGGGCCAGGTCGCCTACGTGGACTACTCCACGATCGCCGCCGTCCAGAAGGACGCCGGGGAGAAGCCCGCCGACACCGACTACACCGATGTGCAGCGCAAGTTCTCCGACGCCGTCAACGCCCTGAGCGAGTCGCTCTCGCAGGTGGCCAGCAAGGTCCTGCACTGAGCGCGGCCGAGATCACCCCGGAAGGAGGAGACAGCAGTGAGTGGTCAGCCGTCGTCGGGCGCCTCCCAGCCCGTCGGAACCGGTGAGGCCGAGCAGCCCCTGAGCGCCGGCAGCCCGGCGCAGGAGCCGGCAGCCGACCCGGCCGGGGGACCGGCCGAGGAGCAGACCCCCAGCCGGCGGATGGCCAACCGCCGCACCATCTTCACCAGCGCCGGCCTCGGCGCGGCGCTGGCGGGGCTGGCGGGCGTGGCCGGGGGGCGGGCCTGGGTCTCCTCCCAGAGGGCCGCCGACGACACGATCCTCACCGTCTACCCCTTCCGGGGCGAGCGGCAGGCGGGCATCCTCACCCCCGCCCAGGACAACATGTTCACCGCCGCCTTCACCGTCTCCACCACGGATGTCGAGGAGCTCAAGGCCCTCCTGACCGAGTGGACGGTGGCTGCCGAGCAGATGTGCGCCGGAGAGCTGGTGGGCGGGGAGCCCAGTGCGAACAAGCAGATGCCGCCCAAGGACACCGGCGAGGTCTGGGGCTACAAGCCCAATGGCCTGACCATCACCTTCGGCTTCGGCAAGAGCCTGTTCGTCGATGAGGAGGGCCGGGACCGCTTCGGCCTGGCGGGCAGGCTGCCCGGCATCCTCGACGAGGGCATGCCGACCTTCGCCCACGAGCAGCTCAGCGCCAGCCAGAGCTACGGGGACTTGCTCATCCAGGCCTGCTCCAATGACGCCCAGGTATGCGTCCACGCCATCCGCAACCTCACGCGGATCGCCTTCGGCACCGCCACCCTCAAGTGGAGCCAGATCGGCTACGGCCGCACCTCCTCGACCTCCGTGGAGCAGGAGACGCCCCGCAACCTCTTCGGCTTCAAGGACGGCACCAACAACATCAAGGCCGAGGACGAGGCCTCCGAGCTCGACGAGCACCTGTGGGTGCAGCCCGGTGACGACGGGGCCGCGGACTGGATGGCGGGCGGCACCTACTATGTGGCCCGCAAGATCCACATGTTCGCCGAGATCTGGGACCGCATCCGGCTCATCGAGCAGGAGCAGATCATGGGGCGCGACAAGCGCTACGGGGCGCCGCTGAGCGTCGTCGACCCCACCGAGTCCTCCCAGGAGTTCACCACGGTGGACTACGAGGCCACGGGCGAGGACGGCGAGGCGCTGGTGCCCGCGGACTCCCACATCGCCGTCGTCGCCCCCGAGCGCAACCAGGGGCGGCGGATGCTGCGCCGCGGGTACAACTACACCGAGGGCAACGACACCCTGGGGCGCCTGGAGACGGGGCTGTTCTTCGTGGCCTTCGTGCGCGACCCGCGCACCAACTTCTACCCCATTCTGGACCGCATGACGCAGACCGATGCCCTGGAGGAGTACCTCCAGCACCTGGGCTCGGCGCTGTTCGCCGTGCCACGGGGCATCAAGGACGGCGAGACCATGGTGGGCCAGGCGCTGTTCGACTGAGCGCGCATGCGGCGCCCCACGCCCCGTGGCGGTGGGGCACCGCATGCGGCCATGGCCCGGAGCCCGCGGCGGCTCCACCAGGGCGGTCCTCCCGTGCAGGAGCGCGCAGGAGCATGATGGCCCCATGCGCGACCTGACCGACCTCACCCGCCCCACCACTCCCAGCCGCGCCATCCAGGAGCGCATGGCCGCCGAGACCGCCGAGCGCTCCGCCGCGGCCGGCCCGGCCACGGCCCTCCAGGACGGCGCCGGCGCCCCGGCGCCCCTGCGCTCCCGCCTCGCCGAGGCCATTGAGCGGCTCGCCCCCCGGATCGTCGAGCTGTCCCACGACATCCACGACCACCCCGAGACCGGCTACCAGGAGCACCACGCCGTCGCCGCCGTCGCCGGCCTCCTGCGCGACCACGGCATTGAGCCCGCCGTCGGCGTCTACGGCATGGACACCGCCCTGCGCGCTGGCATCGGCTCCGGCCCCGCCGGCACCATCGCCATCCTGTGCGAGTACGACGCCCTGCCCGACATCGGCCACGGCTGCGGCCACAACGTCATGTGCGCCAACTCCACCGGCGCCTTCCTGGCCCTGGCCGCCCTCGAGGCCGAGCGGCCCGGCACCCTGCCCGGCCGCGTCATCCTCCAGACCACCCCCGCTGAGGAGAACTCCACCGCCAAGGAGATCCTCGCCGTGCGCGGCATGCTCGAGGGCATCGACGCCGCCATCCAGACCCACTCCTACGCCCACGACCTCACCCACCAGACCTGGCTGGGGGTGCGCCGCCTGAGCGCCGCCTTCCACGGCGTGCCCGCCCACGCCTCCTCCCAGCCCTTCATGGGCCGCAACGCCCTGGACGCCGCCACCCTGGCCCTCACCGGTCTGGGCCTGCTGCGCCAGCAGATCCTGCCCATGGACCGCCTCCACGCCGTCGTCGCCGACGGTGGGCGCGTGCCCAACATCGTGCCCGAGCGCGCCGAACTATCCATCATGGTGCGCTCGAAGTACCCCGAGACCCTCAAGGACCTCGTCACCCGCGTCGAGGAGCTCCTCCACGGGGCCGCCCTCATGACCGGCACCGGCGTCGAGATCACCACCGACCCCCACTCCAACGAGATGCCCGTGCGCGACAACGGCCCGCTCCTGGCCGCCTGGGTGCGCTCCCAGCGCGAGCGCGGCCGCGAGCCCCTGCCCGCCGGCGTCCTGCCCGAGACCATCGCCGCCGGCACCGACTTCGGCAACATCTCCCAGCGCGTCCCCGGCATCCACCCCCTCATCAAGGTCACCGACGGCCCCGACGTCGCTCTCCACACCCGCGAGATGGCCCGGGCCGCCGGCTCGGCCACCGGGGACCGGGCCGCCGTCGACGGCGCCTACGGGCTGGCCGCCGTCGCCCTGGACTGGCTGCACGACGCGGGCCTGCGCCGGGCCGTGCGCGCCGACTTCGAGGCCAGCGGCGTCGTCGACGTCGAGGGGTTCTGGCAGGAGGGGCGCCCGGACCAGTGACCGGGGCTCGGCCCGGTGGGCCCGCGCCGGCCGGGGGCGGCCCGGCCGGCGCAGTGCGCCGCCTCAGGCGGTCAGGGCCTCGCGCATGACGTCCAGGCCCACACTGCCCAGGCGCAGGGCCCGGGTGTGGAAGTCCTTGAGCGAGAACTCCTCCCCGCGCGCCACCGCCGCGGCCCGGTCCGCCTCCCGGATGCCCTCCCACAGGCGCTGCCCCACCGCATAGGAGGGCGCCTGCCCCGGCCAGCCCAGGTAGCGGTCCAGCTCGAAGCGCAGGAAGGACTCCCGCATGGCCGTGTTGTGGCGCAGGAAGGCCCAGGCCGAGCCCTCATCCCAGAGGCCCTCGCCCACGCCCTCCAGGCCCGCCAGCTCGGGGGGACGGCGCTTGCCCAGGTGCACCCCGATGTCCAGCACCACGCGCGCCGCCCGCAGCCGCTGCGCGTCGAGCATCCCCAGGCGGTCGGCCGGATCCTCCTGGAAGCCCAGATCCGCCATCAGCTGCTCGGCGTACAGGGCCCAGCCCTCGCCGTGCCCCGAGACCCAGCAGCACTGGCGGCGCCAGGTGTTGAGCTCCTCGCGCAGGTAGGTCTGCATCCCCACCTGGAGGTGATGGCCGGGAACCCCCTCGTGGAACACCGTGGTGCGCTCCTGCCAGGTGGAGAACTCCTCGGTGCCCTTGGGCACCGACCACCACATGCGGCCCGGGCGGGAGAAGTCATCCGAGGGCCCCGTGTAGTAGATGCCGCCCGTGGTGCTCGGCGCGATCCGGCACTCCAGGGCGCGCAGCGGGGCGGGGATGTCGAAGTGGACGCCGTCGAGCGCCGCGATCGCCTCATCGGAGGTGCGCTGCATCCAGGCCTGGAGCGCCTGCGTGCCGTGCAGCATGCGCGCCGGGTCCGCGTCGAGGCGCTCCATGGCCTCGCGCACGGTGGTGCCCGGGCCGTAGAGCTCCTCAGCGATGGCCCGCTGCGCGGCATCGATATCCGCCAGCCGGGCCCGACCCCACTCATAGGTCTCATCAAGGTCGATCCGTGCCCCCAGGAACTCCCGGGAGAAGCGCTCATAGCGCTCCCGCCCCACGGCGTCCTGCGTTCCCGCCTGCGGGGCCAGCTCCTCGGCCAGGAAGGAGGCCAGATCGGCGTAGGCGCCCCGGGCCGCCCGCGCCCCGGATCCCAGCGCCGAGCGCAGCGGGGCCTCCAGGTCGCCCGGTGCGCCCTCGATGAGGGCCGTGTAGGAGGAGGCCTCGCCCGCCTGCTCCGCGGCCTGGGCGATGCAGGCCTCCACCTGGCGCCTGGCCGCCACATCCCCGCGGGAGGCGGCCAGGCGCAGGGACTGGGTGTAGCCCGCCAGGGCCCGGGGCACATCGGCCAGGGCCGAGGCGATCTGCTCCCAGTCCTGGGCGGTGCCGGTGGGCATGAGGTCGAAGTGGTCGCGCAGGGCCTGCACCGCCGAGGTGATGTTGTTCAGGGCGCGCAGGTCCTCCCCGGCTTGGGACAGCTCGCGCTCCAGCCCCAGGCGCTCGCGCATCGCCGCCAGGGTCACGGCGTCGACCCCATCAGCGGGCTCCAGGCCATCGAGAGCGGCCAGGGTCTCGCGGTTGAGATCATCGAGGGCCGCCAGGCCCTCGGGGGAGTAGTCGTCCAGGGCGCCGCGGGGCCCCGGCAGCCCCGCCGTGGTGGCGAACTCGGGTGACAGGCGCGCCAGCCGGGAGACATGCTGCTCGGCGACGGCGTCGATCGCCGAGGGCGTGCGGCTGGGGGCGGGAGCATCGGGAGTACTGGGGGCATGAGGCATGGCCGCACCCTACTGCACATCTTCAAGGGGGTAGGAGCGCGCAGACCCCGACTTTCCCGCATGATTCCGTCGGCCTCCGGTCTGAAGATGTGCAGCGCTGGGCCCGTTGCACATCTTCAGCAGTGTCCGGATCTCCGCGACCCCGGAATCCCGCGGATCATGGGTGTCACGGCTGGGCGGGCGGCCCCGAAGATGTGCAGGGGGCCAGGCCCATGCGCTGGAAGGACGCGAGCGCCCCACGGACCGCGCTCACGACGTACTCCCTCCCGCTCATCACGTGCTCGTAGGCCAGGCGAAGAGGGATGATCCCCCGGGCGATGAGCCGCTGGTCGCGCTCGTGGTCGTGGCGCATCTGCTCCGGTGTGCTGTGGAAGGCGAATCCGTCCGTCTCCAGGTCTAGGAGCTCCTCCACCAGAATGTCGAGCTCTCCCACTCCATCGATGATCACTCCAGTACGGACCCTGAAGCCCGCCTGGACCACGTAGGTGCGGGCCATCGTCTCCAGGATGGAGCGGGCGTGCGGATCGGCTTGAGTGATGAGGCGGCGCGCCCTGCTGGCCCACTGGCCCTGGAGCAGCTCCTCCAGGTCGGGGATCGTGACATGGCGCTGGTTGAGGGCGGAGTCCAGGACGGCCAGGGCATCGATGCCCTCCACATCCGGGCACATGAGGGTCCTGGCCACTGCCTCGGTGGGCGCCACAGTCGGGATGCCCTCGACCATGGCGGGCGTGATCCTGCTCTCGCGGTGGATGCGCACCGGCGCGGTTGGCCGGCTGCGGGTGCTGCGAATGCCGTGATTGTGCTGGAGTGCCAGGTGGGTCCGCACAGGGAGCTCCCGGGTCGGGTAGCCGTAGAGCCGGGCGGCACTCACGCAGGTGACATGGCCGCGGAACCGTCGGGCATTGACGGTGCGCCTGTCAGTGCCGGGCAGCTGGAAGAAGGACGGCGCCGTCTGCGAGAGCAGGTCGAGCTCCGCGGCGGCCTTGAGGATCCGAAGATCCTGGGCGGAGTGCGGTATCTCGTCGAGGTAGGCCGCGCCGCCTGCCGCTGCGATGGCTTGGATGACAGGTTGATCCAGGAGATGATCCACGGCGTTTGCAGTCTTTGTTGAAGTCATTTACCTATGTTTAGTGATGCTTGTTAGGTCTGCAAGGGCTGCGCAAGGCCTGTGGATAACCCCGTTGCACATCTTCAAAAATAGTCCATCTGGTTGAATGGCGGAAAGCCGCGGATCGTCCGAGCAGTGTCGCCTCATAGGGCCTCCAAGATGTGCAGCGCGGGGTCCGTTGCACATCTTCAAGGGGGTAGGAGCGCGCAGGCCCCGACTTTCCCGCATGATTCCGTCGGCCTCCGGTCTGAAGATGTGCAGCGGCCCGGGGCGCAGGGCACGATGGGGCCATGAGCACGACCCACCTGCCCGAGCCCCGCGCCGCCGAGCCCGGCGCACCCCGCCGGCCCTACCGGGTCATCGCCGTGTGCACCGGGAACATCTGCCGCTCCGCCATGGCCGAGGCGGTCCTGCGCGACCGCCTCGAGGCGCTGGGCGTCCTGGGCGAGGCGGAGGTGGCCTCCGCCGGCGTCTCCGATGAGGAGCGCGGCAACCCCATGGACTCGCGCGCCCGCGCCGTCCTCCGCGAGGCCGGCTGCACCAGCGGCGCCGCGGCGCAGACGATCAGGGAGCACCGGGCCCATCGCATCACCGACGCGGAGATCCTCCAGGCCGACCTGCTCCTGGCCATGACTGCGCGCCACCACCGGGAGCTGGTCCGCCGGGCGGAGCGCCTGGGCGCGGACGCCTCCCGCATCCGCATGTACCGCTCCTTCGACCCCCAGGCCGCCCCTGGTCAGGGCGGTCAGGACCTCGACGTGCCCGACCCCTGGTACGGCACGACGGCGGACTTCCTCGACACCCTGGAGGTGGTCGAGCGCGTCAGCGGCGCCCTGGCGCCCCTCCTCCAGGAGCGGGTCCGGGAGTAGGGCGCGGGCCCGGGCCCGGTGCCGCAGCGCCGCTCCGGACCGGCTCGCGCTCAGCCCAGTCGGGCCCGCAGCCAGGCGGTGACCGCCTCCAGGTACTCCTCGCGCGCCGGTCGGGGCGAGAGCACCAGGTCGTGGCACCCGCCCGGGATCTGGCGGAGCGTGACATCGCCGCCCAGGAAGGAGGCGCGCTCGATGATCTGCTCCACCGAGAGCACCACATCGGTGCTCCGGGCCTCCTCCAGGGTCGGGTTGTCCGACCCCGACGCCGTCGAGCAGCACACCAGGATCGGCACTGTGATGCCCAGGCCGTGGTGCACCTCGCGGTGCAGGCGCCGCACCCCGGCGAGGAATCCCGCGCGCACCGGGAAGGACTCCAGCGGCTTGAGCTCCAGGTCCCAGTCCCACTCGCCCGACCAGTCGCGGTGCAGGGCCTCGACGTAGGCGTGGGGCTTGTCCTTGCGGCCCGAGCCCGGCTCATCGATGGCGCGCTCAGGGTCCCGCCGTGAGATCAGATCCACCAGGGCCGACCCGTAGGAGCGCACGAGGGCCGAGCCCCGCAGGTCCAGCCACGGCGAGTTGAGCACCAGCGCATCCACGCTCCCGGGATGATCCGCCGCCCAGATGGCTGCCTGGAGCCCACCGGTCGAATGGCCGTTGAGCACCACCGAGGCGTGCCCGTGCTCGGAGCCGATGATGCGCAGCGCCTCGGCGATCTCCTCATCGTGGACGCGCAGGTCTCGCACATCGTGCGGGGAGGGGTGGCCGACGCCCGCGCGGCCGCAGGAGCGCAGGTCCAGGGCGTAGAACTCATAGCCGGCATCCAGGTAGGCCTGGGCCAGGTGGGTCTGGAAGAAGTAGTCGCTGCGCCCGTGCAGGTAGAGCACGGCCCGCCGGTGGCGGGCGCCCGCAGCGCGCTGGTGGACCAGGACCGCATGGTCGGCGCCGGGCGCCTGGGGCGACTGGGCCACCGGGATGCGCCGCGCCACCCACGGCTCCCCCAGGATGTCCACCGACTCCAGGGGGCTCGACGGCGGAGGCGGCGGTGCCGGGGCGGGGGTGGCGGGGGCGGAAGGACCGGAGGCGGTGCTCATGGGCCCATCCAAGCACGTGCCGACGGCCCTGGGTCGCCAGCCCCACGTACCGCCCGCATCCGCCGGCGCCCCCTGCCCGGCCGTGCTGCCCGGCCGTGCTGCCCGCTCAGGCTGCCCGCGGCGTCCGTGGCCGCAGTGCTGAGAGGCATCGCAGGGCCGAGCGTCGGAAGGCATCGCGCGGGTGCGGGCTCGGGTGCGCCACCCCCGGGACAAGCGTGACCTTCGTCCCTTGGCGGGGCGGGGAGTTGCCTGGCCCGTTCTCCTCTGCGTACTTTGTACCCGACCATCCAGAGCAGCCGAGAGACCTGGCTCGACGACGCTGCAGCAACCCCCTTCGCGGTGAGGGTGCTTCCGCCAGGACCGATGGAGGAGCGCGTGAGCCGATCACAGACAGCCCTAGACGAGCACAGCACCGACCCGCCCGCCCCGACGGCCAGCGCCCCGGAGCCCACGATCTCCCTGCGCGAGGTCCACAAGGTCTACCAGTTGCGCGGCCGTGACCCGGTGCACGCCCTCAACGGCCTGAGCCTCGACGTCGCCCCCGGCTCCATCCACGGCATCGTCGGCACCTCCGGGGCGGGCAAGTCCACCCTCGTGCGCTGCCTGACCTCCCTGGAGCGGCCCACCTCCGGGCATGTCTATGTCGAGGGCAAGGACATGACCGCCCTGTCCTCCCGCGAGCTGCGCGAGGCCCGCCGCCGCATCGGCATGGTCTTCCAGCACGCCAACCTCCTGGAGCAGCGCACCACCGCCCAGAACATCGCCTACCCGCTGGCGCTCGCCGGCGTGCCCCACGGCAGCCGCCACCAGACCGTCTCGCGCATGCTCAGCCTGGTGGGACTGGCCGACCGGGGCGGCTCCTACCCCTCCCAGCTCTCCGGCGGCCAGAAGCAGCGCGTCGGCATCGCCCGCGCCCTGGCCGACGACCCCGCCGTCCTGCTGTGCGACGAGCCCACCAGCGCCCTGGACCCCGAGACCACGCGCTCCATCCTCGGCCTCATCAAGGACGTGCGCGACACCCTGGGCCTGACCGTCATCATCATCACCCACGAGATGAGCGTCGTGCGCCAGGTCTGCGACTCCGTCAGCCTCCTGGACGCCGGCCGGATCGTGGAGGGCGGGCGCCTGGAGGACGTCGTCCTCGACATCGGCTCCCGGCTCTCGCGCGAGATCGTCCCCTTCCCGGCGGTTCCCGAGGGCTCCGTCCCCCAGGGGCACGGCGTCATCGACGTCTCCGTCACCGCCCACCCGGGCCAGCCCGCCGCAGTGGCCCTCATGTCCATGGTGGCCGAGCTCGGCGGCGACATCGCCGCCGGGGTCTTCGAGACCATCGGCGCCGCCCAGATCGGCCGCCTGGCCATCACCGTCCCGGCCCACGACGTCGAGAGCGCCGTCACCGCCCTGCGCCAGGCCGGAATCACCGCGGAGGTCCGCCCATGAGTGCCCTGACCGCCACCGGCCCCCTGGCCTCCCGGCTCCTCCTGGGGGCGGCCAAGAGCTCCAGCACCTGGTTCGACAACCCGGTCATCCAGCGCAAGCTCGGGCTCGCCACCGCCCAGACCCTCCAGATGACCTTCGTCTCCGGGGCGCTGACCATCCTGTTCGGGCTGCTGCTCGGCCTGGCGCTGGTGGCCACCGGCAAGCGGGGGCTGCACGCCAACGCGGGGGTCAACATGGTGCTCTCCCAACTGGTCAACATCGGCCGCTCCATGCCCTTCATCATCCTCATGGTGGCCATCGTCCCCCTCACCCGCCTCATCGTCGGCACCTCCCTGGGATGGCAGGCCGCCTGCGTGCCCCTGACCATCGGGGCCATCCCCTTCTACGCCCGCCTGGTGGAGACCGCGGTGGGCAACGTCGAGCACGGCAAGGTGGAGGCCGCCCTCATGATGGGCGCCTCCGAGCGCCAGATCACCTGGGGCGTCCTGGTGAGGGAGGCCCTGCCCACCCTCATCCAGGCGGCCACCGTCACCATCATCACCCTGCTCAGCTACTCGGCCATGGCCGGGGCCGTGGGCGGCGGCGGCCTGGGCGACCTGGCCATCCAGTACGGCTACCAGCGCTACCAGCTCGACGTCATGGTCATCACCGTCGTGCTCATCCTGCTCATCGTCGCCGCCATCCAGGTGGTCGGCGACATGCTCAGCCGGCTGGTGGACCACCGCTGAGGCGCCCGCCAGCCGGAGAGCCGCAGGCACCGGCCCAGCATCATCACGACCCCAAGCCCGGCCCCGCCCCACGGCGGTGGGCACCACCCGCCCACCAGGCCGCTCCATCCCGGGCGGCAGGCCCTGCCCCGAAAGGAACCCCCATGTCCGCAACCATCACCCGTCGCACCTTCTCCGTCGGCCTGGTCGCCGCCGTCGGCGCCACCCTGGCCGCCTGCGGCTCGGACTCCGGCGTCAGCGGCATCACCAAGGAGGGCGAGACCTCGGTCATCTCCGTGGGCGCCTCCCCCCAGCCCCACGTCACCATCCTCCAGTTCGTCCAGGACAACCTGGTGGAGGGCTCGGGCATCAGCCTGGACATCGTGGAGATCAACGACTACCAGACGCCCAACACCTCCCTGGATGACGGCTCCCTGGCCGCCAACTTCTTCCAGACCCCCAACTACCTGGCCCAGCAGATCAAGGACAAGGGCTTCGACTTCGTGGCCATCTCCGATGTCCACATCGAGCCCCTGGGCCTGTACTCCTCCAAGGCCTCCTCAGTGGAGGAGATCCCCTCGGGCGGCGAGATCATCCTCAACTCCGACCCGGCCAACACCGCCCGCGGCCTCAAGCTCCTGGCCCAGGCCGGGCTCATCGAGCTCGACGCCGCCGTGGAGCAGCCGGCGGACACCGACATCACCTCCAACCCCAAGAACCTCACCTTCACCACCGTTGACGGGGCCCAGGTGGCCCGCTCCATGCAGGACGCGGATGCCGCCGTCATCAACGGCAACTACGCCATCGAGGCGGGCCTGGTGCCCAGCAAGGACGCCCTGGAGCTGGAGAAGGCGGAGAACAGCCCCTACGTCAACCAGCTGGTGGTGCGCACGGAGGACAAGGACAACGCCGACCTCAAGAAGCTCGCCGAGCTGCTCAACCGCGAGGAGGTGCGCTCCTTCATCCAGGAGACCTGGACCGACGGCTCCGTCCTGCCCGCCTTCTGAGGGCCGCTCCTCCCGCCGTTGCACATCTTCAGGCCCCTTCCGGGGCGGCGGCCCCGACTTCTCCGCATGGATGCGTCGGCGTCGCGGCTGAAGATGTGCAACGGCGCCTGCGCTGCACATCTTCAGCGCCGAATCGGAAGCGAGCGCCTGGGCGAACCGCGCAATCATGCGCCTCCGCTGGCCGGTCGATAGTTGAAGATGTGCAACGGGCAGGGGTGGGCGGGGCTCAGGCCGCCATGGCGGCGCCCAGCAGCACCAGGCGCAGGGTGCGCTCGGTCGCGTCGGCCAGGAGCTCCTCCGCCCGGTCCACCGCCTCCCCGAGATCCATGGGAGCCGGGATCATCCCCGCCACCGCATCGATCCCGGCGGCATGGACATCCGCCGCGCCCCGGCCGATCGTGCCCGCCAGGGCGATCACCGGCTTGCCCGCCCGCTTGGCCCGGCGCGCCACCTCGGCCGGGATCTTCCCGCGGGGGGTCTGGAAGTCCACCGCCCCCTCGGCGGTGAGGACCAGATCCGCCTGGGCGATGAGCCCGTCCACATCCATGCCGCAGCGCTCGGCATCCATGAACACCTCGAACCGGGAGAGCAGCTGGGCACCGGTGCCCGCCGCGAGCCCGGCCCCCAGGCCGCCAGAGGCCCCCGTTCCCGGCCCGGTCAGCAGGTCGCGTCCTGCCACCTGCTCGGGGAAGGCGCCGGCCAGCAGCCCCGCCCAGTGCGCCAGCCCGGCATCCAGGGCCTCGACCTGCTCGGGCGTGGCCCCCTTCTGCGGGCCGAAGACCCGGGCCACCCCGCGCTCCCCGGTGAGGAGATTGTGCATATTGCCCGCCACCAGGATCTCTGTGCCGGCCAGGCGGGGGTCCATGCCCGAGGTGTCGATGCGCTCCACCCGCGCCAGGTTGCTGCCGGTGGGCTCGAGCTCCCCGCCCCGGGCGTCCAGCAGCCGGGCGCCCAGGGCCACCAGCGCCCCGGCCCCGCCGTCGCAGGTCCCCGAATCCCCGCAGCCGATGATGATGCGGCGCGCCCCGGCATCGAGCGCCACCGCGATGAGCTCGCCCACGCCGCGAGTGGTGGTCGCGCCCGGGTCGCGCACATCGGCGGGCACCAGGCGCAGCCCGGCGGCCGCCGCCATCTCGATGAGCCAGGTGCCCTTCGAGGCGCCCCCGAGCCGGGCCAGGTGTGAGGTTACGGGCCGGCCCACCGGCCCGGTCACGCGCGCCGCCACCAGCTCGCCGCCGGTGGCGCGGGCCATGGTGGCGGCCGAGCCCTCCCCGCCGTCGACCAGCGGGAGCTCGCTGACGACGGCGCCGGGCAGGACCCGGCGCACACCGCGGGACACCGACTGGCAGACCTCCTCGGGGGACAGGCTCTCCTTGAAGCCGGAGGGGGCGATGACGATACGTGTGGGAATGGTCGTGGACATGGAATCCTCCAGTGGTTCGAGCGGTTGCGGATGCGTCGGTGTCGGATGCGGTCTCATCGGAGGCGGTGGACGGTCTCGGGCGGTGGTCCGGGCAGTGACTCAGTTGGGGGATCGGTCGGTGGTGCGGCCGGGGAGCCAGCAGGGCGCGGTCGTCGTGGCTGCGGGGCGGCTGCCGGTGGGTGCCGGAGGCGCGATGGGCGGCGGGGCCCGCGCCGCTACCAGCTCAGGCCCAGCAGCGGCCAGAGCCAGGCGCTGCAGGCCAGGACCAGCAGGGCCGTGACGGGCCCCAGGATGAGCGACAGGCGCCGCAGGTCGGCCGGCGTGAAGGTCTCGATCTCCTCGGCGGAGGCGAACATGGCCACCGGCTTGGCCGAGGAGGGAAGCGTGTGGCAGAAGCCCGCCGCCGCTGTCGAGGCGAAGGCCGCGGCCGCCGGATCCACGCCGACGGCGGGGGCCAGGGCCACCACGATGGGCACCAGCACCGCGGAGCGGGCCGAGCGGGACTGGATGACCAGATGGGCCGCCGTCGAGAGCAGGACCACGGCCACCATGAAGGGCCATGGGGAGCTGATCGACAGGGCGGTGAAGGCCGTGGAGGCCACCCACTGGGCCGCGCCGGTGCTCACCAGGGCGTCCCCCATGGCCAGGGTCGCGGCCATGAAGACCAGCAGGGACCAGGGCGCCTTGCTCAACGCCTTCTTCAAGGACACCGCTCCGTAGCCGGGAAGGGCCGTCACCAGCACCCCCACCAGGGCCACGATCGCCGGGTCGACGCCGTGCAGGGACTCGGTGCACCACAGGACCACCACCGTGCCCAGCAGGAGGGCCGCCCGGTTCTCCGCCTGGGTCAGGGGGCCGGTCAGCGGTGTGGGGGAGTCCGCGGCCAGGTCGTGCAGATCGATGCTCACGCGCCGGCGCATATCCGACCGCTTGGTGAACAGGGCCAGGATGAGCTCGGCCGCCAGGTGGCTGGACAGGGCCGCCAGGGGCAGGCCCAGCAGCAGCCAGCTGGCGAAGGAGAACTCCCTCCCGCCGGCCGAGGCCACGATATGCGCGGTCACCAGGTGCGCCCCCGCGCCCAGGAAGGAGCCGACCGCTGAGAGCAGGATGACTGTGGGGAAGAGCAGGGACAGGGCGTGGACCAGGCGGGCTCGGGCCCGGCGCAGCCCCTCGTCATCCTGGGGCCGCGCCCGCAGCGCCTTGGCGATGGCCACGAAGACCGGCAGCAGCAGGGCCGCCCGCCCCGAGGTGGAGGGCGCCGCGAAGACCGTGCCCACGATCGCGGCGGTGATGAGGTGGAAGAGGACTCGGGGCCGGTTGGTGCCGGTGACCAGCCAGGCGGCGGCCCGGGCGGTCAGGCCCGAGGCCGTCACGCCCACGGCGATGACGAAGGCGGCCACGAGTAGCCAGATCGTGTCATCGCCGAGGCTGGAGAACAGGTCCTCCGGGCTCAGGGAGCCGCTGAGCACCAGGGCAGTGCCCGCGCCCAGGGACACATAGGTGTCGTCGACCCTGGTGAAGGCCCAGGCCCAGACGGCCGTGATGAAGATGATCAGCGTGATGGTCGCCTGCACCGATGGCCCTGCGGGCGTGAGCAGGTGGGCGGCGGCGACGCCCAGGCACAGTGCCAGGGCGACCGCGGAGGGCAGGATGCGGCCCCAGGGCAGGCTCCGCCCTCGCGCGTCCTCCTGCTCGGGGTCGGGGACCAGTGAGAGCGGCAGGGTCTCGAGGATCGTCATGACACGCCTCCCGTGCCGGGGCCGGGCCGGGGCGGCACCGGCGGATCCGGGCGCGCCGACGGCGGGGGCGCGGGGATGCGGGCCGAGGGCGCCGGGCGCACCGCCGCCGGGGCGGTCCGGCAGGCCGTGGCCCCCGCGCGCCGTGGCTGGGCGCCTGCCGGGATGCCGGCGGCGCCCGGGGCCGGATCGGCCTCCTCGTGCCGGCGCAGCGACCAGTCCGGGCCCGCCGGGATGCGGATGCCCACGGTGGCCCCCTGCCCGGGGTCGGACTGGATGAAGACCGTGCCGTCATGGGCGTCCGCGATCGCGCGCACGATCGCCAGGCCCAGGCCGGCGCCGCGCTGCGGCTCTGCGTCCTCGACCTGGGTGAAGCGCTCGAAGAGCCAGGCGACGTCCTCCGTGCCGACCCCGGGACCGTCGTCCGTCACCGAGATCTCCAGGCCGCTGCGGCCGTAGCCGTCCGTCGTCGGCGCGACACGCAGCTGGAGGGGGCCGGTGCCCCCGTGCTGGAGGGCGTTGCGGGCCAGGTGGGACACGGCCTGGCGGATCCGCTGGGCATCGAGGGCCGCGGTGCCCGCCGCCAGGACCTGGGGGCGCCAGCGCCCGGGGGCCTGCGCCTCCAGGTCGGCCTGCAGGGTGCCGGCCAGCTCCAGGACCTCAACCCGCTGGTGGGGGTGCACGAAGTCGCGGCGCTCGGCCTGGGCCAGGGTGTGCAGATCGTCGAGGACCCCGAGAAGACCGGCGATCGTCGAGCGCTGCGCCAGGTTCTGACGGGTTGCGGGCGCGGCCGCGAGCTGTGCGTCCATGGCGGCCAGCGGCTCGGCGAGCTCATGGTGGGCGCGTGTGACGAAGTGGGCCTGGCTGGCGAAGGCCTCCTCCAGGCGGTCGAGCATCCCGTTGAAGGATGAGGTCAGGGTGGCGATGTCGTCGCGGCCGTGGACGGGCAGGCGGTGGGTGAGGTCCTGCTCGGTGATGGAGCGCGCCGCCTCCCCCAGGGTGCGCAGGGGGCGCAGGATCTGCCGGGAGACGAGCAGGCCGATGAGCCCGGTGAGGATCAGGACGGCGGCGCCGATTCCCACCATGAGCCAGATCGTGGAGTTGAGCGTGCTCACGTGCGGCCCGGTGAAGCTGATGGCGATGAAGGACAGGTGCTGCTGGGGGTCCTCCGGCTGGAGCTCGACCCGGGCCCAGCGGATCTCCCCGTTGCCGTACTCGATGGCTCCCGAGGGGGACTGGATCATCTGGGTGAACAAGGGGTCGGACAGGCTCAGGTCGAGCCTGGGGGTGCCCTCGCCCGACAACTGCTCCGCCTTCCCGGTGGAGTGGTTGACCACGACGACGGACTCGTGCTCGGCGAACTGCTGGCGGGACAGGAAGACCTCGACCAGGCTGGTCGTGGAGGTGAAGGGCTTGGAGGTGGCGGGGTCGAGCCCGGTGGCGGCGAAGCGCTGGAGCTCGGTGACCTCCTGGGTCACCTCCTCATTGGCCCTCTGGGCGATGTCGGCCATGAGGGTGGAGCGCACGGAGACGACCATGGTCACCAGTCCCAGCGCGACCACGAACAGCATCCAGGCCACGATGCGCAGCCGTGCGGGGATGCGGGAGCCGTCGGTTCTCGGGGAGGAGGCGCTCTGCACGGTGGTGGGCATGGGATCAACCCCCCTGCGCGCCGCCACTGAGGTGGACGGCGTCGGGCGCCTGGGGCGGGCCCGGCATGAAGGCCAGGCTCTCTGCGGCCAGCGCCAGCAGGACGGGGATGAGCATGACGGCGGCGAGAGCGAGAATACGGCGTGCGCTGTTCATGTCCTCCATCCTGCCCGGATCGGTGCAGGGCTGCCCGAGATCAGCTTTAGTGTTTTCTTATGTAGAGGGCGGGTGACGGCGTCAGTGGACGCGTGCGGCTCCGGGGCCCCGCGGTCATGAAGCCGTCACGTTTGAGTCAAGAGTTGGGAACGAGCGCCGTGGGCGCATTGCCGGCCGCCCAGGGGCGGGCATAGCCTCTGCCTCCCGCTGGACGTGCCCGGCGGGGAGGAGTGGAAGAAAGGGAAGCGGCGGCTTGATGGGATTGACTGCCCGGCTCAGGGGAGCGCTGGACAGGCACCGGTTCGTCCTGGTGGTCTTCGTGGGAGCGATGGTGGTGCTCCTGGCCGTGGTGATCCCGGCCCGGGCGCAGGCGGTGCGCACTGGCGACCTGCAGGTCTCGGTGCGCGTCACGGGGGCGCCGGCGGCGCTGGTACGGGACTACCTGCTGGACTACACCTGCACCGATGGCCAGGCGGGCACGGTCAGCGCCCGGGGCTCGGGCGCGCCGACGCTCATCGAGGGGGCCTTCCCCGTGGGGACCCGCTGCACGGTGATGGCCGACGCCGAGGAGCTGGCCCTGCCCGGATACGTCGTCGAGCCCGAGCAGGGCCGGGAGGCGGCCGGGAGCTCAGTGGTCATCGCCGGTACCGCGGGCGGCGGCCCGACGCCTGCCGTGGTCGAGATCGACTACCGGGCGGCCCGCTGAGGGGCGGCCCCTCACCGGCGACTGGCCCGGGACGGTAGTGTGGGCGTGGAAGGGGGCCCGATGATCCGCAACATTCATGAGCGCACGATCCAGGCCCCGGCCTCGGTCCTGGCCCCTCTGCTTGACGGGCTGGGCCGGGACGGCGACCGCCTGTGGCCGGCTGGGAGCTGGACCCCCATGGTGCTGGACCGCCCGCTGGCCGTGGGCGCTGACGGCGGGCACGGCCCCATCCGCTACCGGGTGGTGGAGTATGAGCCGGGCAGGAGAGTGCGCTTCGTGTTCCACCCCGCCACCGGCATCTCGGGGATCCATGAGCTCGCCGTGGAGGCCCTGGGGGAGGACCGCTGCCGAATGCGCCACATCCTGCTGGGCCGGGCGCGCGGTGCGATGCGCGCGCTCTTCCCCCTGGTCGTGGAGCCGCTGCACGACGCCGTCATCGAGGATCTGCTGGACAACGCCGAGCGCGAGGCTACCGGCCGGGTGCGGCGCCCCGCCAGGCACCCGGCCTGGGTCGGGCTGTGGTCGCGCCTGGAGCGGGGCCCTGGGTCCGGGGGCTGATCGGGGCGGCGGGGAGCCGGCCCCGCCCCCGGCGCGCCGGACCGCCCGCACCGCCTTGGAGCCGGGTCCTCCTGACGGAGTCGGGTGTGAGCGCCTGGGAGCCAGGAGTCAGTCGACGATGCCGTAGAGGCGGTCCCCGGCGTCGCCCAGACCGGGGACGATGTAGGCGTGCTCGTTGAGGCGCTCGTCTACGGCGGCCGTGACCACGGTGACATTGGCCCGCTCGCCCACGGCGGCCTCCAGGGTGGCCACTCCCTCGGGGGCGGCGATGAGGCACAGGGCGGTCACGTCGCGGGCCCCGCGCTCCAGGAGGTAGTCGATGGCGGCCACCAGGGTGTGCCCGGTGGCGAGCATGGGGTCGATGACGAAGCACTGGCGGCCCGAGAGGTCGTCGGGCAGGCGGTTGGCGTAGGTCTCCACCTCCAGGGTGTCCTCGTCGCGCTTCATGCCCAGGAAGCCGACCTCGGCGGTGGGCAGCAGCCGTGTCATGCCCTCCAGCATTCCCAGGCCGGCCCGCAGGATCGGCACCACGATGGGCCTGGGGCTGGCGATTCGGCGGCACTGCGCCACGGCGACAGGGGTGGTGATCTCGACCCCCTCGGTGCGGACATCGCGGGTGGCCTCGTAGGCCAGGAGGGTGACGAGCTCATCGACGAGCTGGCGGAAGACCGCCGAGGGGGTGCTGGAGTCCCGCAGCACGGAGAGCTTGTGGTCGATGAGGGGGTGATCGGCGATGTGGAGGCGCATGGTCCCAGCCTACGATGCGCGCCGCCCCCCGCTCCCCTCACTTTCGACAATTTGCATGAGATCGTACTTCTCCAGGCCTGGAAAAGGCCGATCTCATGCAAATTGTCGAAGGTTGGGGGTCGGGGGTCCCAGGTGGCGGGGGAGGGGCCGCACTACCGTCGGGCCAGGCGCATCGGGGAGCCGATCCGCAGCAACGATGACAGGCGACAGGGGAGGCCGTGGGCGCACAGGCAGGCGTGGAGGATCATGACTGGAGGGGTCGGCGCGGCGGCCATCGCCCCGGCTGCCCCGACCGGGACGGCCCGCCGGCGCTGAGCACTATCGAGACCCACACCGCCGGGGAGCCCACGCGCGTCATCGTCGGCGGCGTGCCCGAGGTCCGCGGGCGGGACATGGCCGCCAAGCGGGAGGACCTGCGCCAGCGCCTGGACCACCTGCGCCGCGCCCTCATCCACGAGCCCCGGGGGCATGCCGACATGTTCGGCGCGGTGGTCCTGCCGCCCGCCGACGAGCGGGCCGATGTCGGCGTCGTCTTCATGGACGGCGGCGGCTATCTCAACATGTGCGGCCACGGAACCATTGGCACCGTCACCGCCGTCCTCCAGACGGGCATGGTGCCCTCCCGTGAGGGCCTCAACCCCGTGGTCCTGGACACCCCCGCCGGTCTCGTGCGCACCGAGGCGCTGGTGGAGGGCGGCGCGGTCACGCAGGTCTCCTTCGTCAACGTCCCCGCCTTCGCCTACCGGCGCGAGGTGCGCCTCGAGCTCCAGCCCGGGCGGGGCGGGGCGGTGGTGTGCGATATCGCCTTCGGCGGCAGCTTCTTCGCCATCGTGAGCGCGGCTCAGCTGGGGGTGCGGGTGAGCGTCGAGGACCTCCCCGCCCTGACTGAGGCGGCGCTGCGCCTGCGCGAGCGCATCAACGAGGAGGTCCAGGTCCGCCACCCCGACCTGCCGCACATCACCGGCGTCGACCTGGTCGAGGTCTACGAGTCCTCGACCACCCCGGATGTGGACTGGCGCAACGTCGTGGTCTTCGGCAGTGGGCAGGTCGACCGCTCGCCGTGCGGCACGGGTACCTGCGCCCGCATGGCGCTTCTCCACGCTCAGGGACGGCTGCCGGTGGGCCGGGGGCTGGTCCAGGAGAGCCTCATCGGAACCCATCTGCGCGGGGAGGCTCTCGGGACGACGACGGTGGGCCAGTACCCGGCGATCATCCCCCGTGTCACCGGGTCGGCCTACGTCACCGGCTACAGCCAGATGCTCCTGGATCCCCGTGATCCCGTGCGCCACGGCTTCGTGCTCGGGCAGGAGTGAGCCGCTCCCCTTCCTTTCGACAATTTGCGTGAGATCGTACTTCTCCAGGCCTGGAAAAGGCCGATCTCATGCAAATTGTCGAAAGTGGGGGTCATGGGGCGTCTTGCTGGCGTTCAGGCAACTCTCTGGCTGCATCCATACGGTGAAGCGTCAACAACATTCCGGCCGCCCTGGCGCCTGACGGAAGGAGCCCCATGTCCCCAGCATCCGCATCGCCCTGCCCGCCTCCCGCCCTCCCCAGCCGCCGGAGCGTCGTCGCCGGGGCCCTGGGGGCATGCGCCCTGGGCGCCCTGCCGGCGGGGGCCTCCGCCGCTCCCTCCCCCGCGGTAGCGGTCACCCCGGACACCGAGACCCAGCTGCGGACCATCACCACCACGGACACCGGCACCCGCGTCATCGCCACCCGCACCGATGTGAGCAGCGACAAGAAGGTGATGGCCGCCGACCTCTTCGCCCACCCGGCCGACGGCAGGCTCAAGATCGCCCTGGGAGTCGTGGGCGTGAGCAACCACCTGCAGATCATCGATGCCGCCACCGGCGAGCTCGACGCCGCCCTGACCTTCACCGGCCTGTCCGACGGCGCCGGCGTGCGCGAGCTCGTCTACGCCCCCGGGGCCGAGGCCATCATCGCCACCTGCGGCACCAGGATCATCAAGGCCGGTGTGCGCGACCACGCCTGGAAGGACCTGGGCGCCGTCGTCACCGACCAGGGCAAGCGCTGGGCCCAGGGCTACGAGCCCCGCCTCGACTCCGAGGGCATGGTGTGGATCGGCAACCACCCCGATGCCGGCGTGGTGAGGATCGACCCCGTGGGGGAGAGCGTCACCTACGGGAGTGCCACTGCGGGTGAGGACGCCACCTACACCCGCCACATCGCCGTCATCGCGGACACCGTCTACGCGGGCGTGGGCCACGCCGCCCCGCGCATCGTGGCCTTCGACCGCAAGGACCCGGGCCGCATCACCACCACCATCCGCCACCCCCGGGCCGCGAGCGCCGGCTTCGCCCACTACCTGACCGCCCTGGACGAGACCCGCCTGGCCGTCGAGCTGCCGCTGGGCTCCCCCAACGACGGGCGCAGCCTCATCTACGACACCTCCTCAGGCACCTGGACCCAGACCGAGGTCTACCCCTTCAACTTCCAGTACGCCCCCCACCCCACCAGGCCCGGGCACAGCCTGGCCATCCAGGGCAAGGGCGATGGCACCGGCGTGCTGTTCACCATGGATAACGCCACCGGCCGGAAGGTCGCGGAGATCACGGTCATCCCCAACCGCTACGCGCGCAGGATGATGGCGGTCCCCGGCCGTGGCGCCGTCGTCGGCATCGTGGCCTCCACCGAGGCGGGATGCCAGTACATCGAGGTCGACGTCGAGGCGGGCGGGGTCGTGGCGCAACGGGACCTCGCCGTCGCCGCAGCCGGGCTCATCAGCCAGGCGCCCTTCATCCCCGAGGATGAGAACGCCCTGTACGTGGGTGCCTACCAGGGGCGCACCCTGACCCGACTCGACCTCAGTGGCGGTGATCTGGGCGCGGCCGAGGCGCAGCGGACCCCGGGCACCCAGGGGCAGGTGGAGTCCATGGCCACCGACGGCTCCACCCTGTGCTTCGCCAGCTATGAGCAGGCCCGCGTGTGGCGCGCCTCCCGGCCCGGGCTGGGCGAGGCGGCCCTGATCGCCGACCTGGGCTCCCACCAGCAGTCCCGGCCCTTCGGCCTGGCCCTGGCCGGGGGGAGGCTGTGCGTGGGCACTGCTGCGCGATCGGGGATCAGAGGGGGCTCGCTGTCCCTCATCAACCCCGCCGATGGCACTGCCACAGTGCTCACCGACCTCGTTCCCGGCCAGTCCGTGGTGGGCCTGGTCGGTGACGGCGAGGACACCGTCTACGCCACGACCTCCATCAAGGGCGGTGACGGCGATGGCCAGGGCCCCGGCCACGTCCTGGCCTACGACGCGCGTCGGCAGCGCGAGCTGTGGAGGGTCCAGGTGGCCGGGGAGAACGTCCTCAACAGCCCCCTGCTGGTGGAGGGCGCCCTGTACGTCGCCGTGCCCTGCGGCGTCCTGGTGATGGACCCCGCCACCGGCGGTCTCAGGGAGTACCTGCGGTTGCGGCCCGACCCGAGGCGCAAGAGCAGCATCAGCGGCTACCGGCTCTCCACCCTGTCCTACTGCGCCAAGGAGGGGCTGCTGGTCCACACCGGTGCCGGCAAGACCTGCGCGATCGACCCCGTGGCCAGGACCGGCTGGCTCCTGGCGCTGAGGACCGACTGGTCGGTGGTCCAGTCCAGCACCGGGCGGGTCTTCGTCAACGCCCCCGAGACCGAGGTCAGGGAGGTGGCGCTGCGGCCCTGAGGGGCCGGGCGCCCAGGGCCGGGGCCGGGCGATGCTGCCCTTGCGCGTGCCCTTACGCGGCGGCCCGCAGCCAGGTCAGGACCGCGCGCACGCGCCGGTTGTCCTCCCCGGGCGGCAGGTCCAGCTTGAGGAAGACGTTGGCGATGTGCTTGGCCACCGCCCCCTCGGATAGGACCAGCCGCTGCGCGATCTGGGAGTTGGCCAGGCCCTCGGCCATGAGGGCCAGCACCTCGCGCTCGCGTTCGGTGAGCCGGGACAGCCCCGGGTGGGCCGAGCCCGCCTGCGGGCCGGTCCCCCGGGCGCCCGCACCGGGCCCGTGCCCCCCACCTGCGAGAATCCTGGCGATGACCTCGGGATCGACGACGACGCCGCCGGCGACCACCAGCTCCAGGGAGCTCATGAAGTCGGCGACGCGGCCCACGCGCTCCTTGAGCAGGTAGCCCACAGCACCGGCGTCGTCCTCCAGCAGGGTGCGCACATAGGGCCCGGCCACGTAGGCCGAGAGCACGACCACCGGCAGTCCGGGGTGGGCGCGCCGCAGCTCCAGGGCTGCCTGCAGGCCGTCGTCGGCCATCCCCGGGGGCATGCGCACATCGGTGACGACGACGTCGGGCAGGGCGCCGACGGCCGCAAGGTCGTGCACCGCCCGGCACAGCTCCGGGGCGCTGCGGGCCTGGGCCACCACCTCGTGGCCCGCGGCGCCCAGCAGCCCGGCCAACCCCTCCCGCAGCAGTGCCGCGTCATCGGCCAGGACGATCCTCATTGGCGGATTGTCCCATGCTCAGCGGCCCTCACCATGGCAGGGTCATGGGGGCCCGGATGATCACGCGGGTGCCCTGCCCCGGCGGCGAGACGACCTCCAGCGAGCCCCCCACCGTCTCCAGGCGCTGGGCCAGGCCGGCCAGGCCGGTGCCCGCAGGCTTGCCGGTCAGGCCCGGTGCCCCCGGGGCGCCTCCCACCCCGGTGTCACCCACCTCCGCCCGCACGCCGGTGGGACTGCAGGACAGGCTCACCCAGGCGCGGCCGCATCCCGAGTGGCGGGCCGCATTGGTCAGCGACTCGCTGATCGCGAAGTAGATGGCGGTAGCGGTCGGTGAGGGCAGGGCGCAGTCCTCGCCCGAGGCCGTCAGGGCGACGTCGAGCCCCGAGTCGGCGCACAGCTCCCGCACCCCCGCGAGGAGGCCGTGATCGCGCAGGGTAGCAGGGCTGACCGAGCGCACCGTGGCCCGCAGCTCGCCCAGGGCCGTCTCGGCCAGCTCCTGGGCGCGGTCGATCTGGGCGAGCAGGCTCTCCAGGCCCTCGACGCTGCCCGGGGTGCCGGAGCCGTGCGGGCCCTGCGCGGCCCCCGGGCCGGCAGGCGCCCCCCGCCGCGCGGTGGCGTGGGAGGAGCGGTCCGGGGCGGGCCGGGGCGAGGTGAGGGACTGGGCGGCCAGGCGGGCCGATCCCAGGGTGAGGGTCAGTGCGGTCAGGCGCTGCTGCGCCCCGTCGTGCAGGTCCCTCTCGATGCGGGTGCGCTCGGCCTCGAAGGCATCCACGAGGGTGGCCCGGCCGCGGCGCAGGTCTCCCACCTGGCGGCCCAGGGCCGCGGCGCGCTCGGCCTCCCGGTCCCGGCTCAGTGCCGAGACGGCGCTCGTGCGCAGCAGGCCGATCCCGCCGAGCATCATGGCCGCGCACATCCCCATCACCAGTGCTACCAGCGGGGTCCACCACAGCTGCCAGGGCTCGGTCAGCCGGGTGCTTCCGATCTCGACGGTGAACCCGCCACTGGTGGCGGCGCTGATCGGCATGAGCAGGAAGAGGACCGCCAGGAGGGCCAGGAGGCCTGCGAGCATCGATGCGATCCCCGCCAGGACGGCGACCAGGGCCAGGGGCAGGTCCTGGCGCCAGAAGGGCGCGGTGGCCACGCGGCCCGCGGCCCATCTGGGCCAGGGCTCCTCGCGCCACCGGCCCGAGGGGGCGTCGGCGCCCGCGCAGCGGGCCAGGAGCCGTTGGGCCTCGGCGACCAGGGTGATCGACACCGGCAGGAGGGGGCCGATCGCGACCAGGACGGCGGTCAGCGGCCAGCTCACGGCCTGGCCGAGCTCGATCAGCCCCAGGAGCAGTGCTTGTCGGCGGCGGTGCGCTGTGCCTGTGCCTGTGCCTGTGCCTGGGACCGAGCTCCCCGTGGCTGACAGCCCGATGGCGCGCACGGAGCCGCGGGAGCGGGCGGCGCGGGTCCGGCGCTGGATGGTCCGGCCCGGCCGCATCGACGCAGGGGAGGGGGAGAGCGGCATGACCAGGGACAGTACTGGCTGCTGGCAGCCCCTGCACGGGGGCCGGCACCCGTGCGGGGTGGAGCCCGCTCCACCCTCAGCCGGGCAGGCTGGTCCAGTGACTGCGCCGAGGCTCCTCTGATGCGATCTCCCCATGACATCACCATTTCCTCACAGCCCGATGACCCTGCCGGAGGGCCCTGGCCCCGAGGCGTCGGCAATGCCCCGGGCCCTCCGCCCGGATGCCCGACCCCAGGAGGCGCGGGGCGCGGGAGCCCGCCCCCAGGGTTGGGCCCCCGCCTGCCCGCCCGTGCAGCCGACCCCGGCCCGGGCCCCGCAGCAGGTGATCACAGTGGCCGCCGTCGGCCTGCACCGGAGCTTCCGCCTCCCAGGACGGCGAGGCGCTGAGGTCAGTGCGCTGGCAGGCGTGAGCCTCCACCTCCCTGCGGCCAGCCTGACGGCGCTCGTGGGCGCCTCCGGCTGCGGGAAGACCACCCTCCTGCAGTGCATCGCCGGCCTGGACCGCCCCACCTCCGGCTCCGTCAGCCTCCTGGGCAGGCCGACCTCCCGGATGCGGGCCGGGGCCCTGGCCGCCTTCCGCGCCCAGCACGTCGGCTTCGTCTTCCAGGACGACAACCTCGTCACCTCCCTGTCGGCGTGGGACAACGTGGCCCTGCCGGGGCGCCTGCGCCGCCGGCCGCTGGGCCGGGACCAGATCGGCCAGGCCCTGGAGCGCGTGGGCCTGACCGCCCAGGCCCGCCACCTGCCCCACCAGATGAGCGGGGGCGAGCGCCAGCGGGTGGCCATCGCCCGCGTGCTGGCCTCGGCGCCGGACATCGTCTTCGCCGACGAGCCGACTGCGGCGCTCGACGTCGGCTCCGGTGACGCCGTGCTGCACTGGTTCGAGGAGATCGCCGCAGGCGGGGCCACCGTCCTCATGGTCACCCACGATGCTGCTGCCGCCGCTCGGGCCCAGCAGGTCCTGGTCATGGAGGGAGGCAGGATCGTCACGGGCCTGGAGGGAGGCGACCCGCAGGCCGTCTCCGCCGCCGTGCTGGGAGCGCGCCGGGGGCGGACGGCATGATCCGCCTCCTGGTGATGGATCTCAGGCGTCATGCCGGGACCTGGGTGTGGACGGCGGTCGTGGCCCTGGTGGCCGGGGCCGGGGTCTGCGCCCAGCTCCAGATCGTCGAGGGGATGGCGCGGCTCGCGCGGGCCTTCAAGCAGCCCGATGCGGGCCATGCCGTGGCCTGGGTGCTCATCACTGCGATCGGCATTGCGGCTGCCAGTGTCCTGAGCTCGACGGCCTCCCTGGTGATGGCGATGAGGCGCCGCGAGCACGGCCTGTGGAAGGCGCTGGGGATGAGGCCCTCCGCGGTGCGCCGGGTGGTGCTGGGCCAGCTGGGCCTGCTGGGGGCGGCGGCGGGAGCAGCGGGCCTGCCAGGGGGGATGCTCCTGGCCCCGTCCGTGCTGCAGGTCTGGAGATGGGACCAGCACGAGAACCTCTTTCTGCGGGCGGTGGAGCCGCAGGCGGTGCCGGCGCAGGTGGGTGCGGGTGCCCTCGCGGTCGCGCTCTTCACCATTCTTGGGGGGCTGCGGGCGGCGCGCGAGGCGGCGGCTCCGGAGTCGGCGCTCCTGGCAGGCCGCGTGCCGGATGCCCCCGGCGGTGTCCGATGGCGGGCCGCACTGGTCCTGCGGGTCCTGTGCGCCCTGGGCTCGGGCATTGGCTATGCGGCTCTGCTCGCCATGAGCCACAACGCCACCCCCAGGAGCCCTCAGGCCGTTCTCTCCGCCCTGGGATGCGGGCTGGCGTGCCTGTGCCTCGTCATCGCCTCGACCCCGTGGGTGGTGCCAGCACTGGAGAGGCTCCTGGCCGCCGCCGTGCCGGGATCAGGCTTCCGGGTCTTCATCGCGGGGCGGACCTGCGCCCAGGAGTCCGCCCGCTCCACAGCCACGGTCATGCCCTTCGCGGTGGCGATCGGCGTGGTGGCGATCATCTACGGGGGCCAGGCGGTGGAGCTGACGTCCAGCGGCTTCCTCTCCCTCCTCTGCCTGCCCTTCCTGGTGGCCTGGATCGGCGGGGTGGCGGTCATCGCCATGGGTGCCGGGCGTCGTCGTCGTGATGCGGCCCTGCTGGAGGCGGCGGGTGCCAGGCGCGGTGACCTGGTGGCCATCGAGATCATCGAGGGCCTCGTGCACGCCCTGGTGGCCATCGCTCTGGGCGCCGTGGTGAGCCTGGGCACCTCCCTGGCCATGAGCACCGCCTCGGGCAAGCCCTTCCTCGAGGTGGTGGGGGATTCCCCCTGGAAGCAGCTGGCCATCATCAGCGCGGCGACCCTGGGCACCATCGCCGTGGCTGTGGTGGGCTCCTCGCGGGGTCGGGGAGCCGGCCCGGGCCTGGTGCTGCGTGCCCAGGACTGAGGCCGCCCCTCCTCACTTTCGACAATTTGCATGAGATCGTACTTCTCCAGCCCCGGAAAAGGCCGATCTCATGCAAATTGTCGAAGGTTGGGCGGGGGCCAGTCGGGCTCAGACCGTCTCGGAGGTGCTCAGGTACTCCAGCCAGCGCTCGTAGTGGTCCAGGACGTCATGGGCGACCTGGTCGACCGTCCAGTCCATGAGGTCGTAGCCCTGGCCGCCTCCGCGCGGGCGCACCTCCAGGCGCACGGTGAGGTCGTCCGCCTCATGGACGACGGCGCCATAGGCGGGCACCGGGGCCTGGACCATGCGCACCACGTAGCGGAAGGAGTCCAGGCCGAAGGACCGCTCCACGGCCAGCGGATCCTCCTCCGGCGGGGCGGGGGTGCCCGGGGGGCTGACCACCAGGGTGGCGCGCCCCAGGAAGTTGCGCTCGTCGTCGGGGTCCTGGGCCTCCTCGCCCTCGACGTAGACCTGCGCGAGCAGGCTCTCCTTGCGCAGCTCAGCGGCCACCGCCTCCAGCGCGGGCACGATCCGGCCCTCCAGGGCGCGCTTGGCCCGGGCGGGGGAGACCGTGTCGAAGGTGTGGGAGAGGCGGTCGCGCCAGGAGATGCGCTTGAGACCCGCCGCGGTCCCCGTGAAGCCCAGGGCACGGTTGCGGTAGGCCATGGAGCGGGCCTCGGCGTGGGTGGCCTCCGTGCTCAGGGCCCGCCACAGGCCCACCATGACCGTGATGATGACGAAGGAGAAGGGCAGGGCCATGACGATCGTGGCCTGCTGGAGGATCGGGATGCCGCCGGCCAGGAGCATGGCGATGGTCAGGATCCCGGTGAGGGAGGCCCAGAAGATCCGCAGCCAGGCCGGGGCGTCCTGGTGCTCCCCCCGGGCGCGCACGCACAGGTTGGACATCACCAGGGCCCCGGAGTCGGCGGAGGTGACGTAGAACAGGATGCCGATGAACAGGGCCAGGGCGATAAGGCCCGTGCCCCCGGGCATGGAGTTGAGCAGGAGGTAGAGCCCCTGCTCGGGCTGGCTGACAGTGGCCTGGGCGAAGGCGGTGTCCCCGGAGCGGATGAGGCTGAGCGCCTGGTTGCCGAAGATCGAGACCCACATGACGATGTAGCTGAAGGGCAGGGCCAGGGAGCCCAGGACGAACTGGCGGATGGTGCGGCCCCGCGAGATGCGGGCCAGGAACATGCCGACGAAGGCCGCCCAGGTGATCCACCAGGCCCAGAAGAACAGCGTCCACCCGTTGAGCCAGGTCTCGGGGCGGTTGTAGGCGTAGGTCTCCAGGGTCAGCAGCGGGAACTGGGTGGCGAAGTCCCCGATGGATCCCACCAGGGAGTCCAGGAGGAAGGCGGTGTTGCCGGTGACCAGGACCCACAGGGCCAGGCCGATGGCCAGCAGCACGTTGATGTTGGACAGGATGCGCACCCCGCGGTCCACGCCCGAGACGGCTGAGACGGTGGCCATGAGGACGGACAGGGCGATGAGGCCGATCTGCGTGGGGGCGCCCTGCGGCAGCCCGAACAGGATGCTCAGGGCGACATTGAGCTGGACCACGCCGACGCCCAGGGACGCGGCGATGCCGAACACGCCCCCGATGAGCGCCGCGGTGTCGATGAGGTCCCCGGCCAGGCCCTCGACCCGGTCGCCCAGCAGGGGGCGCAGCGTGGAGCGCACCGCCAGGCTGTCGCGACGGCGGTAGGCGAAGTAGGCCATCGACATGCCCACCAGGGAGTACAGGCCCCAGCCGGAGATGCCGTAGTGGAAGAGGGTCAGGACGATGCCCTGCCGGGCGGCGGCGATCGTCTCGCCCTGGCCCGTGGGGGGAGCCATGTACTGGGCGACGGGCTCGGCGATCGCGAAGAACATGATGCCCGTGCCGATGCCGGCGGCGAAGAGCATGGCGGCCCACGAGAAGGTGGAGAAGTCCGGGGTGGAGTTGCTGGGGCCCAGGCGCACGGTCCCGAAGTGTGAGAAGGCCAGCGCCACGACGAAGACGAGGACCGCCGTGACCAGCAGGATGTAGAAGGACCCGAACCAGCGGCCCGTCCAGTCCACGGCGGCGCCGAAGGCCCCCTGGAGGCCGACCGGGTTGATGATCGCCGCTCCTGCGACCACCGCGATGACGATCGCGGAGGCGAGGAAGACCACTCGGTTGAGCGGTCGGGGCTGGACGGCTGTCTCGGTGGTGGTCATGGAGGAATGCGTCACGGAGGTGCTCCGTTCCTTCCCGGGTCCTTGATGACGATCAGATAACTATTGAGACTTTTCCAGGTTTGGCGGGATGCTTCAAGCCGAGGCGGCGGATTCTGGCGGATACGGGCGCGGCGTCCTCGCTGCTGGCGAAGACTTACCATGTTCCTGTGAAGTGGATCATACTATGGATCGGATGGCTTCGCGGAGGGCCGCCGACCAGTGGGTGCGGGCCGCCCGGCCCGGGGCCGCCCGGCTGCAGCCCGGGCCCGGCAGGGACGGCGGGCTGAGGCCCGTCCCGGTGGCGGGTGTGCCAGGCTGGGCCGGTGAGACGGATCGATGGGGCCGACCCGGCAGGGGCCGTGGATGCGGCCATGGCCCGCGCCCTGGAGCTGGCCCGGGACGCGGGGCGCGCCGGTGAGGTGCCGGTGGGCGCCGTCGTGCTGTCAGGCGGCGGCAGGGTGCTCGCCGAGGCCGCCAACGCCCGCCAGGCGCAGTGCGATCCGACGGCGCACGCCGAGATCCGCGCCCTGCGCGCCGCCGGGGCCGCCCTGGGCGACTCCCACCTGGATGGATGCACCCTCGTGGTCACCCTGGAGCCCTGCACCATGTGCGCGGGGGCGATCGTTCTGGCCCGTGTCCGGCGCCTGGTCTTCGCGGCCTGGGAGCCGCGGACCGGCGCCTGCGGCTCGGTGCGCGACGTCGTGCGCGACTCGCGGGCCAACCACCGGGTCGAGGTGCATGCCGGACTGCGGGCCGAGGACTCCCAGGCCCTCCTGACCGGCTTCTTCGCCCAGCGCCGCTGAGGCCGGCCTCCGTGCCGCCGCCCGTCCCGCGCCGCCCCGGCCCGGCGGGGCGGTGATGCAGACCGCAGCCTCCTGGGATTGGGCGCGGGCCGGGCGGGCGTGTACCCTCGACGCCTGAGGTAGCGTGTCCGAGCGGCCGAAGGTGCAGATCTCGAAAGTCTGTGTGGTTCATAGCCACCCTGGGTTCGAATCCCAGCGCTACCGCGCCGGCCCCCGGCAGCCCACGGGCTGCCGGGGGCCTTTTCCTCGCCCCGATCCCGTGCTGCGCGCCATCGGCGCCCAGCGCAGACCCGAGGTGACGGCGCATCGGTGGAATCATGCGGATCCATCCAGTAGCCGCCAGTGCGGATGCGCAGCGGGGAGGCAGGCGGGTCAGGACGGGTCCTCGGGCCAGGCGTGCTTGGGATAGCGCCCCCGCATCTCGGCGCGCACCTGCGGGTAGCCCTGCCGCCAGAAGGAGGCCAGGTCATCAGTGACCGCGACGGGCCTGCGGGCCGGGGAGAGCAGGTGGAGCAGCACTGGCACCCGCCCATCGACGATCCGCGGCGCGGCCTGCCAGCCGAAGCAGTCCTGGACCGCCACCGCCAGCGTGGGCCGCTGCCCGTAATCCACCCGCACCAGCGCCCCCGAGGGCACCTCCAGGCGCTCGGGCGCCAGCTGCCCCAGGCGCGCCGCCTGGGGCCAGGGCAGCAGTGCCCGCAGCGCCTGCTCCACATCCACCTGCGTGAGGCTGAATCGCGACGAGGGGGCCTCCGCCGCCCTGAGCACCGCCGGCACGAGCCACTCCTCGGCGCGCTCCAGCAGACCGCCCTCGTCCACCGCCGGCCAGGGGTCGCCCAGATGGGCGTGCAGGAGCGCCAGCCGGGCGCGCAGCCGTGAGGCCCCCTCGCTCCAGGCAAGCACCTCCAGGCCCTCGTCGCGCACCCGGGAGACGACGGCCCGCGCCACCTCCTGCGGATCCAGGTCCGCCCCGGCGGCGCGGCTCAGGGCGATCGCCCCCAGGGCGCGCACGCGCTGGCTGCGCAGGGTTCCGCCCCGCCAGCTCAGGTGCTCGCGGTGGTCCAGCCAGGGGGCGGCCAGCTCCAGGGCCATGTCCTCGCTCAGCGGGGCTGCCGCCCGGATGAGGCCCTCGCGCCCACCGGTGGGGGAGCGGTCGATCTCTGCCACCGCCAACCACCGCTGCCCGGACAGGGGCGAGCCCTCCGGAAGGCGCGCGCCGTTGCCCGCCACCGTGATGTATCGGGCCGGGGAGCCGGGCCCCGGGTCATCCCCACGGCGCTGGGTGATCCATTGGGGGTGGGCCAGCCCCACCACCAGGGCGATCGCCTCCTGGGCGTCGAGGGGGAGCCGCGATCCCGCCGGTGAGGGGAGGGGCCCCATGCCCTTCCCGGCAGCACGCTCTCCGACGTCCCGCGCTCCCGCGGCCCGCTCCAGGCGGCGCGCCTCCGCGCGCCACGGCCCACTGCCGGGACCGCCGTCACGCAGGCGCCGGGCCAGGGCGGGCAGGTCGGCGTCGGCGGTGCGCAGGTCGGCCGTGAGCAGGGCGGTGGCCTCCGCGGCGCGGCGGCGCCCCAGGACCGGTGAGGCCGCCAGCAGGGCCCGTGCGGGCCGAACATCGGCCGCAATGCCCGCCACGGCGCGCCCCAGGGGCGTCAGGGCGCCGTCGTCGACCAGGCCCAGGGAGGCGAGGGTCTCACGGGCCGAGGCCATGGCCGCTGCCGGGGGCTCATCGATCCAGACCAGATCGTCGTCGGGGGCGCCCCAGGCGGCCAGCTCCAGGGCGGTGCGCGTCAGATCCGCGGTGAGGATCTCCGGCGTGGGTGCCAGCGGCGCCCGGGCCCAGTCGGTGGGCGAGCAGCAGCGGTAGACGACGCCGGGCCCCTCCCGCCCCGCGCGGCCGGCCCGCTGGATGCCCGAGGCGCGTGAAGCGCCCACGGTCACCAGCCCGCTCATGGAGCGGGCCACATCCAGGCGCGGCTCACGGGCCAGCATGGCATCCACGACGATCCGCACCCCCGGGACCGTCAGGGAGGACTCGGCGACGCTGGTGGCCACCACGATGCGCCGCCGGCCGGGGGCGCTGGCCGACAGGGCCGCGTCCTGGGCGGCGGCGGGGAGCCTGCCGTGCAGGGGCAGCACCTCGACGCCGTCGGGCGCGCCGGTGCGCAGGCGGCGGACGACCTCATCGACCTCCCGGGTGCCGGGAAGGAAGACCAGGGCATCGCCCTCATGGGACGCCAGGGCCCGCAGGGCGGTGCCCGCCACATGGGTCAGGAGCTCGCGGGGAACGCCGCGCGGCCCCAGGCGCCCGGCGCGGCAGGGCGCCCACACCTCCTCAACGGGGTGCAGCCCGCTGCGGGCCTCCACGATGCGGGCATCCAGGAGCTCGGCCAGGCGCCCGGCCTCCACGGTGGCCGACATGGCGACCAGGGGCAGGTCCTCGCGCAGGGCGCGCGCATCCAGCAGCAGCGCCAGGAGCAGGTCGCTGTCCAGGGAGCGCTCGTGCACCTCGTCCAGGACGACGGCGGATACCCCGGTCAGCTCGGGGTCGCACTGGAGCCGGCGCAGGAGGAGGCCGCTGGTGACGATCTCGATGCGGGTGGCGGGCGAGGCCCGGCGCTCACCGCGCACCGCATAGCCCACCGTGGCCCCGACCTCCTCCCCCAGGAGGCGGGCCAGGTGCCGGGCGGCGGCGCGCGCGGCCATGCGCCGCGGCTGGGTGACGATGATGCGGCCCGGGGCGGGGGCCCCGCGCCTTGGCCGGGCCCGGGGGCTCCCGGCCTCCGCATCCTCCGGGCCCGCCCCGGTGCGGCCATCGCCCTGGACTCGGAGGTGGTCGTGGACGGCCACGGGCACGAGTGTCGTCTTGCCGGTGCCCGGGGGCGCGGTGATGATGACGGGCCGGGTGCCCTGCGCCAGGGCCGCTCGCAGCCCGGGCAGGGCTGTGAGGATCGGCAGGTCGGGCGGTGAGGAGAGCAGGGCGGCCAGCGGGTCGGGGCGGCGGTCCGGGCACATGCCCCTATCCTCCCCTGCTGCACATCTTCAGCAGTCGACCCATCGGTCGAACCGCAGGATTCCGCGGTTCCGGTCCCGGCGCCCCGCTCCCGGGGCCCTGAAGATGTGCAACGGCAGGGGCGCTGCACATCTTCAGGGGCGCATGGCGCCTGCGATCCCGACCTTTGCGCATGATCCCGTCGGGCTCGCGTTTGAAGATGTGCAGCGGGGTGCCTGAAGGGGTGGGGGCGCATGCGGGATATTCCGTGCACGGCATCGCGCTGGCGCGGGCCTGCGGCCGTCCTGGATAACGGTGCGCCCTCCCGGCGCCGCGGCGCCGGGCCGGCGCCCTGGTCGTTGTCGGCATGGCCCGGGCCCGCCTTCTGCGTCAGCGCGGGAATGAGATCTCCCGGTGAATGACAGCGCTGCCATGCCCCAGGGGATTCAGTTGTTACTCAACTGCAACTATTGATGCTCCTCTAGGTTTTCTCTAGGGAATGTGGCTATGCCTCGTTGAATCGCACAGATCGGGTTGTGCATCTGCCTGTACTCTAGCGGGCAGAATTTGTTGAACTCATCAAAAACGGAGGACCTCATGGCTGAGCAGGCGGCTGCCCCTGGAACCTGGGATGAGGATCCCTCCGGCGTCTCCATCCTTCTGGCCACCGGGCGGGCCCGGCACGACCTGCTGGTCATCGCCGACCCCGCGCTCCTGGGGGGCCTGGACTCCGCGTGGGGGCGCCCCTCGGCGCGCGTGCGCCTGTCCTTCCTGCCCGGGGTGTGCGCCCCCGTCGCCCCCGGGCAGGAGGATGCCCTGGTCTCCTACGAGCGCGACGGCCTGAGCGTCCTGGTGGCCCGCGGCCGCACCAGCCCCATTGAGGGGAAGTCCGCCCGGACCACCACGGCCCTGGCCCGGATCGTCGGGGCCGCCGGGGTGCGGGCCGCCCTGCTGGTGGCGCGGGCCTCCTCCCTGGGCGCGGCGGCCCCGGCCGACCTGCTGGCCGTCGGCGATCACATCAACCTGTCCTGCGCCCCGCTCTTCCCCGCCGATGGGATCGTCTCGGCGGCCTGGGATGAGGCGCTGACCGCCCGCCTGGCCCGCCTGCGCGGCGTGCGGGGCATGGGCGTGGTGGCCCTGACCCCCGGGCCCATGCTCCCCACCCCCGCCGAGGCCCGGGTGCTGGCGGGCATGGGCGCCGACGCCGCGGTGACCGACACGGTGGCCGAGGGCATGACCCTGGCGGCCGCAGGGGTGCCCACGGCCGCGCTGGCCGTCATCGATGAGGTCCTGGCCGAGCCGGCGGCCCAGCCCTCGGGCCGCCGGGCCGCCCCGGCCTCCGCCTCGCGCCTCCAGCGCCCCGCCGCGACGGTGGTGCGCGACGCCATCGAGGCCGTCCTCGGCGGCCTGCGCGCCTGAGCCGGTGTGAGGAGCCGATCTGTGGGATTGCGCCCCTGCTGGGGCGTGATGGCGCTAGGGTCACCGCCGTGAAGCCTTTCCTGTTCCTGGCCACCCGCGACGACGACGAGCCCGCCGACGCCGAGTACGAGGCGTTCCTGGCGCGCACGGGCCTCGATGAGTCCTCCCTGGTGCGGCTGCGCCTGGAGGCCGAGCCGCTCCCCGAGCTCGACCTGGAGGACTGGTCGGGGATCCTCGTGGGAGGCTCACCCTTCAACGCCAGCACCCCCGAGGACCTGAAGTCCAGTGTCCAGCTGCGTGTGGAGGCCGAGCTCAGAGGCCTGCTGGACCGCGTGGTGGAGGCGGACTTCCCCTTCCTGGGGGCCTGCTACGGGGTGGGGACCCTGGCCTGCCATCAGGGGGCCGTCATCGACACCACCTACCGCGAGGAGGTGGGGGCGCCCGAGATCACGCTGACCCGGGCCGGCCGGCAGGACCCGATCTGCGCCGGCATCCCGGAGGTCTTCCGGGCCTTCGTGGCGCACAAGGAGGCGGTCACCGTGCCGCCTGAGCATGCGGTCATCCTGGCCACGGGGCAGGACTGCCCGGTCCAGATCTTCCGGGTGCGCTCGAACCTCTACGCCACCCAGTTCCACCCCGAGCTCGACGGCGACTACCTGGCGCACCGCCTGAGCTTCTACGCCAACCACGGGTACTTCGTGCCCGATGAGCTTCCCGCCCTGCAGGCCCGGGTGCGCGCCCAGGACGTCAGCGACTCCTGGAAGGTGCTGAGGAACTTCGTGGAGGTCCACGCCCGGGACTGACCGCCCTCATGGGGCCGGCCAAGCGATGATGCGCTCGGGAGCCCGGGGTGGCGGCCACCGCGCGGCCCCGATCCAGAGCCGCCGCGGCGGCGCCAACGGGCCTGCAGGGGCTTCTCAGTCGCGGGAGAACTGGGCCACGAAGTTGCGGATGATGCGGCCCGCCTGGTGGGGCTCCTCCGAGCGGGCCTTGGACAGGATGTCCTCGCTCAGGTCCGGGTCCCCGTAGCCGGCCTCGTCGTAGATGCTCACGCGCTGCTTGAAGCGCTCGACGTCGAGCTCGGGGTTGAACTGGGTGCCGTAGACATTGCGGCCCACGCGCACCATCTGCACCGGGCAGTCGGGGGAGGAGGCCAGCAGCGTGGCGTGGGCGGGGACCTCGCCCACGCCCTCGTCGTGGCCGACGAACACCGTGAAGGCCTGGGGCAGCCCGGCCAGAAGGGGGTCCTGGCGCCCGTCGGCGGTGAGGAACACATCCGCCGAGCCGAGCTCCTCGGCGTACTCCGGGCCGGCCGCCGTCCCCAGGTAGCCGGCCAGGACCTGCAGGCCGAAGCCGGTGGCCAGCAGGGGCACCCCCTCCTTGAGGGCCACCGCCAGCAGGTCGCGGACCTGGCGCTCCACATCCAGCTGGCTGCGGGTCTTGGCCCTCGCCGGGGTGGTGATGTTGTAGGGGCTGCCCCCGATGAAGACGCCCGAGACCCGCTCAACGGAGACATCGCGCAGGAAGTCGGCCTCCTCCAGCTGAAGGTGCTGCAGGTCCTCGCGGGCCAGCCCGCTCTGGGCGAGGAAGGAATCGTACTCGTCCTGCGCCACCTCCAGCTCGGAGCGCGTGGACACCATGATGAAAGGCTTCACGGGCCCACTGTAGAGCCTGACGGGCGGGCAGGTGGCCGCATGCCACATCCCGCCCCGCCCGGGGGGCGCTCACGGGCTGATCGCGGCCGCCCAGGCGATCCACAGCCAGAAGGCTGTGCTGGCCGTTCCCACGACCACCCCCATCCACGCCTGGGCCTGGCCCGTGCTCCACGTGCGCCTGAGCCGGCGCAGCGCCCACCACCCCAGGCATGCCGCCAGGAGGCCCGCGCCGGGGATGAAGGGCAGCAGGGCGAGCACCAGCGCCATGGTGGCCACGCGGTCGGTGCGGGGCTGGGGGGCCTGGTAGCCGGGCCCGGAGAAGACCGCGAAGGGGTTGATCTCCTCGGTGCCGGGGAAGACGAAGCCCTCAGGGAGCCTGTCGTAGGACAGGTCCACGGGCACGCCCCCGACCATGCCCACCGTCGGCGGACCGCCGATCGTGCCGGTGGGCCCGGAGGCGGCCCGCCCCTGGTATCCGGGTGAGGTGCTCATGGGCCCATCATGCCCGCCCCCGGACGGCCCGGGCTCCTCCGCCGGGAGGAGCCCGGGCCCGTGGCGCCGATGCGCGGGGCCCGGCGTGCGATACCACACCGCTGCGAGGCCCGTGGCCGGGTCCCGGTGCGTCTATGCTGAAGTTCCGGTGGGTTCCGCCGGATCCTGCCGTGATTCTGGCCGTGCCAGCGCCCGGTCCCATGCTCAAGGGCCCCGAGCCCGCGCGCCGGCTGTTCCTCGTCCTGCAGGAGACAATGTGTCATCATCCCCCTCCTTCCGCGGCTGGCGCCTCCATGGCGACGGCCGCTCCATCGCCCCCGGCGAGGTCGTCGCACCTTCCGAGCGCCTGAGCTGGCCGCGCACCGTGGGCATCGGCGTCCAGCACGTGGTGGCCATGTTCGGGGCCACCTTCCTGGTTCCCCTGCTCACCGGCTTCGACCCGGCCACCACCCTGTTCTTCACCGGCGTGGGCACCCTGCTGTTCCTGGGGATCACCAGTGGCCGCCTGCCCAGCTACCTGGGCTCCTCCTTCGCCCTCATCGCCCCCATCGGCGCTGTCACCGGCTATGTCGCCGACGGCGGGGGCCCGGTCGACCCCCACAGGGCCTCCCTGGCCCAGGGCGGGATCATCGCAGCCGGCCTGTCCCTGGCGCTGGTGGGCCTGGTGGTCCACCTGGCCGGCTCGGCCTGGATCGACCGCCTCATGCCGCCCATCGTCACCGGCGCCATCGTCTCCCTCATCGGCTTCAACCTGGCGCCCTCGGCCTGGAACAACGTCAAGCAGGCGCCGGTGACCGCCGTGGTGACCATCGCCTCCATCCTGCTCATCACGGTCCTGTTCAAGGGGATCGTCGGCCGTCTGGCGGTGCTCATCGGAGTGCTCATCGGCTACGCCACCGCCATGGCGCGCGGGGAGGTGGACTTCTCCGCCATCGCCCAGGCCCCCTGGCTGGGCGCCCCCCACTTCCGCGCCCCCGCCTTCGACCCCTCCCTCCTGGGCCTGTTCATCCCGGTGGTCCTCGTCCTCCTGGCGGAGAACATCGGGCACGTGAAGTCGGTGGCCGCCATGACCGGGGAGAATCTCGACGACGTCACCGGGCGCGCCCTGCTGGCCGACGGCCTGTCCACGGCCCTGGCCGGCAGCGGGGGCGGCTCGGGGACCACCACCTACGCGGAGAACATCGGCGTCATGGCGGCCACCCGCGTCTACTCCACGGCCGCCTACGTCGTGGCCGCGCTGAGCGCGCTGGGACTGTCCATGCTGCCGAAGTTCGGGGAGATCATCGCCACCATCCCCGCCGGGGTGCTGGGCGGGGCCGCCACGGTGCTGTACGGGATGATCGGCATGCTGGGGGTGCGCATCTGGGTGCAGAACCGCGTGGACTTCTCCGACCCCGTCAACCTCAACACCGCCGCCGTCTCCATGGTGGTGGCCATCGCCAACTACACGCTGGTCAGCGGCGGCATGACCTTCGAGGGCATCGCCCTGGGCACGGCCGCGGCCATCGGCATCTACCACCTCATGCGGTGGATCTCCCGGATGAGGGGCACCAACCTGGAGCAGGCCTCCCCGGCCTCCGCGCCCGCAGGCACCGAGCTCGAGGGCCCCGCCTACTCCACGCGCGTCGCCCACATCGAGCGCGCCGAGCCCTCCGAGGCGGCGCCGGACGGGCAGGACTGAGCGGCGGGGACTCCGGTTCCCGGCCTGTCATCGGTCCGCGGTCAGCACCCGCGCCCCATGGCGACGACGGCTGAGCCCTGAGGCCCTCTGAGGGGTCGGGGCTCAGCCGTGCTGTCATCCGCCGCCATCGGCTGCTGACGGCTGCGCCGTCGCCGGGGCCCGCCCGCCGTCCCGGCGCCCGGGGGCTGCTCAGCCCTCCTTGGCCGCGGAGGAGGCGGCCACGCAGTTGTCGGGGGCCGCGATCGCCTGCCCGGAGCCCAGCAGCTGGATCTCGTCGGCGGGCAGGACCGTGTGGGCGTACTCGTCGCCCAGGACCACCGAGACGGTCGGATCAGCGGGCTCCAGCGTGGTGTCGATCTGCACCGTGGAGTCGGGGAAGATCTGGGTCATCGAGTAGGCGCCGGCCAGGCCGGCCTCGGAGGCCATGATCTGGACATTGCCCTTGTACTCGCCCTGCGGCCAGTCCGCAGCGGTGACCACGGTCAGCCCGGCGTCGGTGAGCACCTCCTCCACATTGCTGGCCAGCCCCACGGTCTCCGAGCCGTTGTAGACATTGATCGTCAAGGAGGCCAGGTCCACCGTCGTGGCACCCTCCGGAGGGCAGGGCGGCGGGGTGTAGGCCACGGTCTCCTCCGCCTGGGCGAAGCCCGGCCCCTTGATCGGCAGCGCGCCGGTCCACACCAGCAGCGACACGGCCACCAGACCGGCCATGACGACGACGAGGGAGCCGATGACAGTGGTCTGACGGCGCATCATGCGTCGACGGTACTCGGTGCGGGGGTCTGCGGGAGTGCTCACGCCCTCCAGGGTAGTGGACGCTCCCGCGAGCCGTGATGCTCCCGCATCTGCCGCCTCACGCCCCGGGAGGCGCGGGCGCCAGGCGGGGGACTCCGTCGTCGGCGACCTCCAGGATGCGCGCATGGATGGCGGTGCGCCCCTGCAGCGCGGCGCGCAGGGCCCGGTGCAGCCCCGTCTCCAGGTAGAGCTGGCCGCGGTAGGACACCACGTGGGCGAACAGGTCGCCGTAGAAGGTCGAGTCGTCATCCAGCAGGCTGCGCAGATCCAGGGTGGCGCGCGTGGTGGTCAGGTCGGCGAGCCGGACCTGGCGCGGAGCGATGACCGCCCACTCGCGCTGAGTGGTGACCCCGTGCTCCGGATACGGGGCCGTCTCACGCACTGCCTTGAAGATCACGGCGCCATCTTAGAGGCCCCGGGCGCTCCCGGCTCACTGCGGGAAGGACTCATGGTGGTGACGATTCCCGCCAGTGCCCGCCGGGCCCATCGACAGCCCCCGCGGCGGTATCCGAGGGCCTCCCCTCGCCTCGGGGCGCCCGCCGCGCCTCGGGCGCTGTACCCGGCGGATAACGACCCTGTAACGTGCTCCAGTGTGGGCGGCGCGCCCACGCCCTCGCGCACCACCCGGGTGCTGCTGGAAGGAAGAGGAAGCAGTAGTCATGAGCGAACAAGGGAGCACCCCTGACCAGGCCCTTGACAGCTTCGCCGACCACTGCGCCAGGTGGTTGAGATCCAGTGGGGCCCAGGAGCTGGTGGTGGAGATCGATGCCCTGGGCCGCCGCTCGCACTGCACCCACCGCGCCCTGCGCCGCAGCGGCCTGCTGCGGCGGCTGCGCTGGGTGGAGGGCGGTGTTCCCCGTGAGATCGTGGACAGGGCCATCGAGCTGCGCCGGGCCATGGCCCGGCCCGGGAGCGGTGCCTGGACCACCGCCTTCCTGTCGATGAGCACCCGCGACTACGAGATGATCTCGGACTTCGCCTACGACCGTCGGCCCTACCTCCTGCCGCCATGCACCGGTGAGGACTGCGCCGAGGAGCGGCGCCTCTTCCCCCGGGAGGAGGCCTCTACCCCCGAGTGGATGGAGGCCCTGGTGCGCGACCACCGCAGGCGCGAGGACCGCGACGGCCCCCGCCGCGGCGATGAGGGCGGTGCGCATGAGGGGCTCGGCCCCAGGACCGTGCTCCGGGCCCTCAAGCCCCTGGGAAGGGCCCTCGGCGCGCGAGTCGCGGCGCCGCAGGAGGCCGTTCCCCAGTAGGGCCGGTGCTCCCATGCGCCGTCCCGGGCGCCCCCGGGCGGTATCCGACCACGACCGTCGGACAACGACGACGGCGCCTCGCCCCTCAGGGCGAGGCGCCGTCGTCGTTCCGAGGCCGGCTGGGGATGGCGGGGCTACTTGGCGGTGCCCTTGGCCGAGCCGGTCAGCTCGGAGCCGTCGGAGGAGGTGATGAGGCAGGAGACCTTGCGGTCCCCAGCGTCCCAGGTGTCCTGGGAGGGGGAGAGGTAGGTGGTGCCGTACTCCGACTCCTCGTAGGCCACACCCACATAGTCGCTGAAGCCGGTGCCCAGGCAGGCGGACTCGGCCTCGGACTCGATGGTGGTCTGATCGGGGAGCTGATCGGCGTTGAGCTCGACCTCGGCGTAGACCTCGTAGAGGTGGGGCTCGGAGCAGTCCACCACGGTGACCTGGCCCACCTGCTCAGAGGACTCGCCGAGGTCCTTGATGCACTGGCCCACCGAGATGTCGGTGGAGTGGGTGCCGCCGGTGATGGACTGGATCACACTGCACCCGGTCATGCCGGCGGCCAGGATCGCAGCGGTAGGGATGATGAGGAGTGGCTTGAGTTTGCGCATGCTCGGATCGTAGCGACCCGGGAGATCCGCTGCATTGCGCCATTATGGGGACGACTCCCCATGTACTCCCCATGACTGCCCATGTGCATGGGTAGTGCGGTCTACTGGGCCGCGCCCTTGGCCGAGCCGGTGGTCTCGGTCTCATCCTGGGTGACCACCATGCAGGAGATGAGGCGGTCGCCGTGATCCCACGAGGCCTGGGTGGGGTAGAAGTACGTGTAGGTGTAGGTCTGCGAGGCCTCGGCGCTGATGCCGACGAAGCTCTCGAAGCCGGCGCCGCAGGTCTGCGCGGCGGTGGTCTCGATCTCCTGCTCGGAGGGCAGGGCCGTCCCGGTCATCTCGGACTCGGCGTACACCTCGTACAGGTGCGGCTCGGAGCAGTCCACGACGGTGACGTCACCGACCGCCTCGCCGTTCGCGGCGGATCCCAGGTCCTTGAGGCAGTTGCCGACCGCGACCTTGGTGGAGCTGACGGAGGAGGTCTCGGGGGCGCTGGGGCTCCGGGTGGGGCTGGCGGTGCGCTCGCGGGCGGCGGCGCCGTCATCAGTGCTGTCGTCGCCGGTGGTGGCCTCGCTGGATCCGGTGGTCTGCGCCTCGGCCTGGGAGTCCTGCGAGGGCGGGGTCGAGACGGCCTGGTCCTGGCAGGCGCTCAGGCCCAGGGTCAGCAGGATGGTTGCGGGGATGGCGATCAGGGCGCGGGTGGTTGTGCTCATGTGCTCACCATGCCAGCGGCCTCCCCCGGCGTCTGCGGGTAGTCATGGGCAGCCCTGCCCATCGTCGCCGCGCCCCCGGCGGGCCTCCGGTGCTCGGCTGCTTGGCGAGCAGGGCCGAGCGGGGCCTGGCGGGGCGGCCGGGAGGGGGCTGGAGGCGGAGCGGTCCGAGTTCTTCGTGCCCGGTCCCGGATCATCACCGGAAGGCCGCTGCCCCCGCCGACGTCGGTCGGCGGGGGCAGCGCTCAGGGCGGAGGATGGGGGATTCGAACCCCCGAGGGCTTGCACCCAACACGCTTTCCAAGCGTGCGCCATAGGCCACTAGGCGAATCCTCCAGGTGTGCTGAGCAGGAGATCCCGCTGCAACAGGAAGGGAATATATCGGAGACCGGGGGGCCGGGGCTACCCGCTGGCCGCCCGACGGCGGTGGGATCAGTCACGCGCGAGGGCTCGCCCACCGGGCCCTTCTAGGTTCTGCGCGGCCCGGGAGTCGGGTACACTCGTCCCCGGCCCCTCGTGCGGCGTCATCCAGCGAATCCCCCAGGACCGGAAGGTAGCAAGGGTAAGCGGGCTCTGGCGGGTGCGCGAGGGGTCCTTATGCGCCGGCCTGCGGGGCTCGCGCTCCCGGCGGGGCCCGGCCTGCGGCAGCGGGCGCGCCCACGCCGCCAGAGCACGGCGGCGGCCGTCGTCGGGAGGACTCCGACGACGGCCGCCGCGTGACGCTGCACCACGATTCCCGGCGCGTCGGACCGGGTGGCGGGCGGGGTCGGGCCCAGTGCCCCGCTCATGCCCGCCACGATGAGCGAGGGCCCCTCATGCCGTGGAGGCCCGGTGGATCCCCGCGATCGTCGCATCGAGAGTCGCATCGAAGTCGGCCTGGTCCTGCCCATCGGACAGGCCCTCCAGGAGGGCTCGGGAGAAGCTGGCGATGAGGCCGGGGTTGCGGGCCAGGCGCGCGTTGGCGTCCTCGCGCTCGTAGCCGCCTGACAGCGCCACCACCCGCATGACCCGGGGGTGGCCCATGAGTGGGGAGTACAGGCCGTTGCGACTGGGGATCGTCACCTTGAGGACGACATCGCGGCCCTCGCCCAGGGCGTCGAGGCGGCGGGTCAGCTCGGCGACGAGCAGGTCCTCGGCCTCGGCCTTATCGGGGGCGTGGATGTCCACCTCGGGCTCGATGATCGGGACCAGGCCGGCGTCGAGGATCCTCTCGGCGATCTCGAACTGCTGCGCCACGACGGCGCGCACGCCGGCCTCCTCGGCGCCCAGGATGACCGAGCGCATCTTGGTGCCGAAGATGCCGGCGGCCACGGCGCGCTCCAGGAGGCCCTCCAGGCCGGGGATCGGCTTCATGAGGCGGGCGCCGTCGGCCTCATCGGCCAGGCCCCTGTCCACCTTGAGGAAGGGGACGACCCGCTTGACCTCCCACAGGTACTCGGCGGTGGGGCGCCCCTCGACCTGGGCGTCCATGGTCCGCTCGAAGAGGATGGCTCCGATGATGCGCTCGGAGGTGAAGGCCTGGGAGGTGATGATGCGGCTGCGCATGGCGTGGACCAGCTCGTACATCTCGGCCTCGTTGGTGTAGCGATCGGCGCCGATGCCGTAGGCGGCCAGGGCCTTGGGGGTGGAGCCGCCGGACTGGTCGAGGGCGGCGATGAAGCCCGCGCCGTGTCGGATCTGCTCGGCCTGCTGCTGATTCACGTGGTGTCCTTCGCGCGTGGGGATGGGTGCGGTGGGGGCCGGTGGGCCCGATAACAGCACCATACATGATAATCATTCTCAACAACATGCCCGGTTGCACATCTTCGCGCCGGCCTGCCCCCGGCCCATGGCGCCGTAGCGCCAGATCCGGTGCCGCGGGCACCGCTGGGAGCCGTGAAGATGTGCAGCACGGGCCCCGCTGCACATCTTCACCCGGGCGGCTCGGGCCGGACCCGCGGAATCATGCGGATCGTCGGTCTGGGGCCCGGGCCGCAGGAGCCGAAGATGTGCAGCGGCGGGGCTGGGGTTCCGGGCTAGAGTTCGGAGTGTGACCACCGCCCTGTACCGCCGCTACCGCCCCGACGCCTTCCAGGACGTCATCGGGCAGGACCATGTGACCGCCCCGCTCATGGCGGCCCTGCGCGCCGACCGCGTCACCCACGCCTACCTCTTCTCCGGGCCGCGCGGCTGCGGCAAGACCACCAGCGCCCGCATCCTGGCGCGCTGCCTCAACTGCGCCCAGGCGCCCACCGACACCCCCTGCGGGCAGTGCCCCTCCTGCCGGGACCTGGCCACCGGCGGCCCCGGGAGCCTGGATGTGGTGGAGATCGACGCCGCCAGCCACAACGGCGTCGACGACGCCCGCGATCTGCGCGAGCGCGCCGCCTTCGCCCCGGCACGCGACCGCTACAAGATCTTCATCCTCGACGAGGCCCACATGGTCACCGCCCAGGGCTTCAACGCCCTGCTCAAGCTCGTGGAGGAGCCCCCCGCCCACGTGAAGTTCATCTTCGCGACCACCGAGCCGGAGAAGGTCATCGGCACCATCCGCTCGCGCACCCACCACTACCCCTTCCGGCTCGTGCCCCCCGACATCCTGGAGGGCTACCTGGGGCACCTGTGCGCGGCCGAGGGGGTCGATGCCGGCCCGGGCGTCTTCCCCCTGGTGGTGCGGGCCGGGGGCGGCAGCGTGCGCGACACCCTGTCGGTGATGGACCAGCTCATCGGCGGGGCCCTCGACGGCGCCGTGGACTACCAGCGCGCCGTGGCCCTCCTGGGGTACACCGATATCACCATGCTCGACCAGTGCGTCGATGCCATCGCCGCCGCCGACGGCGCCGGGGTGTTCCGCGTGGTCGACCGGGTCGTCACCTCCGGGCACGACCCCCGCCGCTTCGTGGAGGACCTGCTCCAGCGCCTGCGCGACCTGCTGGTCATCGCCCTGGCCGGGGACCAGGCGGGCCCGGCGCTGGGCTCCCTGCCCATCGATGAGCTCTCCCGCATGGATGTCCAGGCCCGCACCCTGGGGGCAGCGGCCCTGTCCCGGGCGGCCGACATGACGGCGCAGGCCCTGACCGCCATGGTGGGCGCCACCTCGCCCAGGCTCCAGCTCGAGCTGCTCGTGGCCAGGCTCATCGTGCCCGCCGCCGGGGCCCAGGGCGCGGGCGCCGCGGCCGTCGCAGCGGCTCCTGGGCCGGCGGGCCCGGCCGGTCCCGCCGGTGGCCCGTCCGGCCCCGGTGCTCCGAGCCCGAGCGGCGCGGCCCCGGGATCGGGGCGACGGCTGGCGGCGCAGGCCGCCCGCCAGGCATCCATGGGCTCCGCACCGGAGTCCCCGCCGGCCGCTGGCGGCGAGGGCTCCCCGGGAGGCGGGGCGCCGCCCGGGCAAGGTGGCGCGGCTGCCGGTGGCCCGGCCCGGCCCGGCGCCGCGCAGCCACTAGATGGCAACGCCCCCGGGAGGCGGACCGCTGCCCCGGGAGCGGCCGCATCCCCGGGTCCTGCGCCGGTCCCAGCCGCCGGCCCAGCCGGGATGGCGCCTGTGGCCTGGGATGAGGACGAGGCGCCCGCGCTCCCGGGGGATCACCGGGTCTCCGGCGCCCGCGGGGGAGCCGGATCGCCGGGGCGGGCACCAGCGGCGTCATGGCAGGAGGCCGCCCCGGGCCCAGCGGCGCCGTCGACCGGCGCGCCCACCGGGGCGCCCTCGGGGCCCGGCGCAGCGGAGGCCGAGATGCTCCGGACCCGCTGGGAGGAGGTCCTGGAGGCCGCCAAGCGATCGCGCCGCGCGACGTGGGCGCTGGTGGGCCCCAACTCCCGACCGGGCACCTTGGCCGACGGCGTCCTGACCCTCCTGTTCAACGCCCCCGGACTGGTGGGCGCCTTCGAGAACGGCGGGCACGGCCCGATCCTTGCCGCCGCCATCCACCAGGCCCTGGGCCTGCAGGTGGAGGTGCGCGCGATCCTCACCGGTGATGATGGCCCTGAGGGCTCCGGTGGGCCCGGGGGCTCCGGTGGGCCCGGGGGCCCGAGGGGCGGCCGAGGGGGCGGTCCCGGCGGAGGAGCCGGGGCCCGGGGCCCGCAGGGCCTCGAGGGCTCCGGGGGCCCGGGCGGGGCGAGTGCCCCCGGTGGCTGGGATCGCAGCGCTGGCGTCGTCGGCCGTTCCGGCCCCTCCGATGACTGGGAGGCCGAGCCCGCCCCGGAGGAGTGGGAGGCGCCGCCCCCCGCCGGCACCGCGGGCCACGAGCCTTCCGGCGGCGCGGGCCGTGCGGATGCCGCGGACCCGGCGGGCGCCGAGCCCCGGGGCGCCCGGACCGGGACGGTCCCACCCGCGCAGGACGACCAGCAGTGGGGCGCGGAGGCGATTCCTGGTGAGCAGGCCCCCGCCGAGTCGGCCCCCTCGCCCGGGGCAGCGGTCCGGGCCGAGCCTCATCGGCCAGTACCGGCCACCACCGGGGCCCCGCCGAGCGATGACGGCTGGGGCCCTGTTGCCATTCCCGGGGCGGGGGCGGGCCTCTCGCCGCAGGGCCAGGATGCCGCGGGCCCCGGCCCGCGGGGCGCGGCAGTCCCGCCCGCAGGCTCTGGGCGCGCAGTGGAGGACGACGGCTGGGGCCCCGTGGCCACCCCCGGCGGCGCAGCACTCGGCCAGGATCGGGCGCAGCCCCAGACCGGCCCGCCCGGTGCGGGCGCGCAGGACCCCCGGGATGACGGGGATCCGGAGGAGGGCGAGTCCCGCCTGGCCACCGTCCACCGCCTGCGGGCCCTGCCGCCGATCCCGGCGGGCACCCCGGCGGGCCCGGCGTCAGCGGGCAGTCCGGCGGCCCCAGGCCCCGCCGCGACAACGGCCGGGGCCGCCGAGGCCGTGCCCGCGCAGACGGCCGGCCCCGCTGGAGCCGATGATCCCGGCAGCGCCCCCGGGCCGAGGCCCGCCTCCTGGGAGGGGCACTCCACCTTCTCCGACGGCGTCCCCCTGCCCGAGGAGCCCGGCGATCCCGACGGCCCGACCCCGCAGGATCCGGCGACCTGGGCGCCGTCGGGCATGGCGGGCTCCAGGCTCGCCGCCGCCATGGCGGCCGCCCGGGCCGCCGCGCAGAGCGAGGACGCCTCCCTGGCCGATGACACCCCCAGTGACGATGACGAGGATGCTGAGGATGCGGGTGTTGTCGGCCTGGAGGTGGTCAAGCGCATCCTGGGGGCCACTGTCATCGAGGAGATCACCGTGACCCAGGAGGGGCACTGAGATGCCGGCGATCTACGAGGGCGCTGTCCAGGACCTCATCGACGAGTTCGGCGAGCTGCCCGGGATCGGCCCCAAGTCCGCTCAGCGCATGGCCTTCCACGTCCTGGCCGCCGATACCGCCGCCGTCGAGCGGCTCATCGAGGCCCTGCGCGCGGTCAAGGCCAGGGTCCGCTTCTGCGAGACCTGCGGCAATATCGCCGAGGAGGCCCAGTGCGGCGTCTGCCGGGACCCCCGCCGCGACCGCCGGGTCATCTGCGTGGTCGAGGAGCCCAAGGACGTCGTGGCCATCGAGCGCACGCGCGAGTACCGGGGCCTCTACCACGTCCTGGGAGGGGCCATCGACCCCATCAACGGGGTGGGGCCCGATGACCTGCGGGTCCGCGACCTGTTCACCCGCCTGGGCTCGCAGGAGGTCGAGGAGGTCATCCTGGCCACCGATCCCGATGTCGTCGGCGAGGCCACCGCCGCCTACCTCACCCGCATGCTGCGCAGCATGGAGGTGCCGGTCTCGCGCCTGGCCTCCGGCCTGCCGGTGGGCAGCGACCTGGAGTACGCCGATGAGGTCACCCTGGGCCGGGCCTTCGAGGGGCGTCGGCGGGTGGAGGACTGAACCGGCCTCCACCCATGACGGTGGCGGTTGTGGAGGTCCTTCGGGCTCTGCGTGCCGCGGCGTGCTCCTCAGGCCAGGCGGATGCCGCGCGGCAGGGCCTTGGCGGGCACCGCCAGGCGGCGGGCCGCTGCGCTCGCAGCGCCGGTGCCCAGGAGCGCGAGGAGCAGCAGACTGGCCGGCCAGAAGGCGAGGTGCGCCAGCGAGGAGCCCCTGGAGTCCTCTGGAGGCACGCTGTCGAACTCCGAGTAGGTGCAGTAGTCCTCCGTTTTGCTGGCGGGCTCGGGTGTGCGCATCGCATCGACCTCCTCCCCGATGGCGCCCAGCGGGCTGTCGGGTGAGTACCGGGGATTGCCGCTGCTGTGGCGTGCGGAGACGTCGCTGAGGATGATGAAGGGATTGGGCGCCAGCAGCCACCAGATCCTCTCCACGCGGTAGATCTCCTCGGTGCGGACGCTCCGGGTGCATTGCGGCTCGGTCTCATCCTCTGGTGCGCCGGGCTGGTCGGGGGAGGAGGACAGGGAGTGGATGGTCACCTCCTGGGTGTCACGCACCGCGGGGACGAGGACGACCATCGCCAGCGGGGTGCCGATGACCAGGGCCGCCACCACCAGGTAGGTCAGGACCGTGGACGCGGAGGTCCGCGCCGTCAGCGCGGAGAGCCCCAGGCCGATCGCGCACACGCTGGCCAGCGTGATGAGCAGCACCCCCAGGTGGGCCAGGAGCACCCAGGCCGAGGCCCCGCCCCCGGCCACCAGCACGAGCAGGAAGGGCAGTGCCACGGCGAGGAAGGCCAGCGCCGCCAGCCAGGCGGCCATGAGCTTGCCCAGGGCGATCTGCGCCGGCCTGAGCGCGGTGGCCTGGAGGAGCGCCAGGGTGGCGTCGGCGCGGTCGCCGTTGATGGAGGTGGAGGACAGGGTGGGGGCCACGATGAGCCCGATCCCCATGACGAAGCACACGATGAAGTCGTAGAGCCAGGGGGTGGCCCTGCGCAGCGGCTCGCCAGTGGACAGCATCAACAGGGTCAGCCCACCGCAGACCAGCAGGAGCACGAGGGCCCAGATGAGGAGCATGATGCGCCACCGCGTGGATCGCACCCGCTGGCGCAGCTCGAGCTGTGCGACGGTCCATACGCCGGTGCGGTTCATCGGCGCTCTCCTTCCATGGCGAGATAGGCCTCCTCCAGGGCGCCGGTGAGGGGGCCGAAGGACACGACGTCGATCCCCGCCTCCACGGCCTGGCGCAGGATCCGGGCGGCTGCCGCGTCGTCGCTGACCGTCAGGCGCAGCCCGTCGGGCCCGACGGCGGTGAGTGCCAGGCCGGCCTGGCGGGCCCACTGGGCCGCCTGCTCCCCATCCAGGGCGCGCAGCCGCCAGGTCCGGCGCACCGGCATGGGGCCGATCGGGCGGGGAGAGCCGGGCGGCGGCGCCTGCCCGGGCGCGCCGGACGGGGGCGGTGCTCCTGGCGGGACGGTTGAGGCGGCGGGGGCCGGCTCGACGGCGACGGGCCCGCCAAGGGCCTGGCCGCGGGCCATGAAGACGGCGCCGTCGACCATCTCCTCCAGCTCGCCCAGGATGTGGCTGGAGATGAGGATCGTGGTGCCTGCGCCGGCCAGGTCCCGCAGCAGGGCGCGCAGGTCGGCGCGGGAGCGCGGGTCCATGCCCGAGGCGGGCTCGTCCAGGAGCAGGACCCGGGGCCGGTGGATGAGGGCGCGGGCCAGGCCCAGGCGCTGCTTCTGGCCTCGGGAGAGGACCCGCGCGGGCTGGTGGGCCATCTCCTGGAGGTGGACGGCGGCGAGCATGCGCCCGGCCGCCTGCCGGGAGGCGGCCCGGTCCATCTGCTGGGCATCGGCGAAGGTCAGGAGGATCTCGGTGCAGGTCAGGGAGTCCCAGGTGCCGAAGGCGTCGGGCATCCAGCCCACGGCCCGGTGGACCTCCTGGGGCTGGGCGACGGGATCGAGCCCGGCGATGCGGATGGTGCCGGAGTCGGGGGCCAGGAGGGCGGCCAGCATGAGCAGCAGGGTGGTCTTGCCCGCGCCATTGGGGCCCACCAGGCCGGTGACGCTGCCCGAGGGCACCGTCAGGCTCAGCTGCTGGACCGCCGGGAACCGGCCGAAGAAGCGGGACACCTCCGTCACTTCGATGCTCATGGCCCCAGGGTAGCGATCGGGCCATGCGTGGCATGGGTCCAGTGGCATGGGTCCAACGGACCTGCGGGGAGGGCCGCCGTCCTCCCGGGCCTGGGCGCTCTCCGCGCCCGCTCGGCGGATGCCCACTCGGCCTGCGCTGCTCTCCCATCGATGGTGGCGCCCACTGGCAGTGGGTCCTGCGTCACGGGGTGAGCGGGGTGGTGGGCGGGTTGTCGATGGTGCGCGTGTGGTGGGGTAGCCTGCGTGTGCCGGCTCCGGCCGCATCCCCTCCTTCTCATCACCCCTACCAGACCTCGCACCTGCCCTCCCGGACTCCTGCCGGGCCGGCGCGATCCCGGGCCCGCCTGCTCCGGGGCGCGACGGTGATCCTCCCGGCCGCGTCGGGACCTGTTGGGCTGGGCAGGTGAGGAACAGCCATGGAACTGGATAACCGCGATATCGTCCTCAAGGCGCTTCTGGGCGTCCTGCCCAGGTGCCTTGAGCCCTATCTGCGCGCCAGGATCGAGGACTCCGGCCCTCAGGCGCGCGATCTGGCCGATCTGGCCGACCTCTCCGTCCAGATCGACCTGCTGACCAGGCGCGGCGGCGATGGGCGCCACCTCTTCCACCTCCCTGCAGGCCTGGCGGGCAAGCTCCACGAGGTGCGCCGCTTCCGCAATGAGGCGGACCACGGCGAGGCCTTCGACGACGGCAAGGCACTGGCGGCGCTGGTGGCGGTCGGCGAGGTCCTGCGCCTGATCGGCTCCCCGCAGGGCCGCGAGGAGGTGCACGAGCTCATCCGCGCCCTCGGCCTTCCCGGCCCGGCCGATGCGCCCCGGGCCGGGAAGGCCCCGGCGCCGCGCCAGTACCGCCCCGGCCCGGCTGCTCGCGGGCGTGGTGCGCCGCCGGCTCCCAGCGCCCCTCAGGCCGAGGCGGCCGGTGCCCCAACCGGCGGTGCGGCCGGTCGGGCGGTCCCGCCACGGATCGAGTGGTGGAAGCGGAGCCTGCTCGACCTCACCCTGCGCAATCCCCTCATCAACCGCCTCTCGCACTCCACCGACGCGCCCATCGAGCTCGAGGTCCCCCAGGATCTGGTGGGGCGACTGGAGGATCTGGTCAACGACCGCGAGCTCATCGTCCTGCGCCCGGCCCACTACAATCCGGGGCCCGGCGCCCAGGAGGAGGGCCGGGCGGCCCGTCTCCTGGCCGAGCACCGCCAGGTGGAGACCTCACTGGCCCGCAAGGACTACACGGCGACCCTCCAGGCCCTGGCGGCCCGGGCCCAGACCATCGTGGACGATACCGGGGCCAACAACCTCTACCTGGCCATCGGGACCCTGGAGTGGTCGCTGGGCGGGCGGCAGGTCCGCTCCCCGCTCATCCTCATCCCCGTCACCCTCCACCGCACCGGGCAGGAGGGCGATGAGTACGGGATAGCGCTCGATGAGACAGGGGTCTCCACCCCGAACCACTCCTTCCTCACCAGCTTCGCCCAGGAGACCGGCATCGAGCTGGCAGAGCTCGCCCAGCCCCTGCACGACGAGCACGGCCTCGACCTGGAGTCCACCCTGGACCGGGTCCGCCGCAGGCTCCGCCAGGAGGGCCGGCACGACGCCGTGTCCTCCACCGTGCACCTGGGACTCTTCCAGTTCTCCACCTACCGGATGTGGCGGGACCTGGATGAGCACTGGCCGACGATCGCCGCCAACCCCCTGGTGGGTCATCTCGTCCAGGCGCCCCCGAGCCCCTTCGCCGATCCGGCCGGCGCCGCGCCGGAGGCGGACATCGACGCCGTCATCGAGGCCCTGCCCCTGACGGCTGATGCCACGCAGGCCCGGGTGGTGGCCGAGGCCGTGGCCGGGCGCAGCTTCGTGGTGGAGGGGCCGCCGGGAACAGGGAAGTCCCAGACCGTCGCCAATCTCATCTTCCGCGCCCTGGCCACGGGGCGCACGGTCATGTTCGTGGCGGAGAAGAGATCGGCGCTCGACGTCGTCGCCCGCCGCCTGAGCCGGGAGGCCGGGATCGGCGGACTCGTGCTCAACCTCCACGACAACCGCATGAGGCCCTCGGCGGTGCGCCAGGCCCTGCGCGAGGCCCTGGACCTCAGGCCCGGCCAGGTGCCCGGGAGCCTGAGCGCCGACCGCCGGGCCATCGCCGCGATCCGGGAGCACCTGGAGGCCTACCGCGCCGGGGTGCACGGGCCCAACTGCGTGGGCCACTCCTACTACGAGGCGCGCGCAGAGCTGGTCCTGCCGGGGCAGGCGGGCGCCGGGATTCCTCCGGAGTCGGAGCAGTGGTGGGCAGGTGGGCTCCCGCAGGGGCGCGACGCCCTCGCCTCCTTCCTCCAGGGCGCCGGCCTGGAGGAGGCTGCTGCGGACCTGCTCGCCCCGGGCCCAGGTGGGACGGGCGGCCTCAGGCGCCAGGGAGCGGCTCCCGATCTGCGGGTGCTGGATGCCGCGACCAGGAGGCGGGTGGCGCAGGCCTCCTTCGTGGAGCGCTCCCGCCGGGCCGGGCTGGAGGCCTTCGACGCGGCGGCCCACGCCCGCCTGCTGGGCTCCTACCGTCAGGTCCAGGAGCGCCTGCGCGGGGCACTGGCCGCCGAGCTGCTCAGCGTGGTCGCCCGCAAGCGCGAGGAGGCCCTGGCCGGTGCAGGCCAGCGGGCCCAGGGGCTGCGCGAGGAGATCCATCGCCGGCGCCGGGGCATGAGCGTGCGCGAGATCATGGACTCCTACGGGGACCTGGTCACCGCCCTGACCCCCTGCATCCTGGTCTCCCCCGATTCCGTGGCCCGCTTCTTCCCCGCCGACCGCCAGTTCGTGGACATCGTCGTGTTCGACGAGGCCTCCCAGATCCCGGTGGCCAATGCCGTGGGGACCATGGGCCGGGGCCGCTCCGTGGTCGTGGTCGGGGACCCCAAGCAGATGCCGCCCACCGCGGTGGCCAGCGCGGCCGCCAGGGACGCGGGGGAGGGAGGCCCCCGGGAGGAGGACTCGATCCTCACCCAGTGCCTGGCCGGCGGCGTGCGCCGCCACCGCCTGACCTGGCACTACCGCAGCACGGTGGAGTCCCTCATCGCCTTCTCCAACGAGCACTACTACGACGGCGCACTGCACTCCTTCCCCAGCCCGCTGGGGATGGAGGCCGGGCCCGATGACTCCCCGGGTGGCCACGGCATCTCCATGCGCCGGGTCAAGGGCCACTACATCCGGGCCGAGGAGCGCTACAAGTACCCCCGGGCGCGCCCCGGGACCAACCCCCAGGAGGCCCGGGAGATCGTCATGGAGGTCATCAGGCGCTTCGAGGCCTCGCCCGAGCGCGCCCCCTCCCTGGGCGTCGTCACCTTCAATCTGGAGCAGAGGGACCTCATCGAGCAGCGCCTGCGCGCCGAGGGGCCGCCGCGGGTGGTCGAGGCCCTGGACGACCCCGATGGCCTGCTGCTCAAGAACCTGGAGAACGTCCAGGGCGAGGAGCGCGACACGATCCTGTTCTCGGTGACCTATTCGGCCAACTCCCGCGGGGAGCTGCCGCTGACCTTCGGGCCGCTGAGCCGGGCCGGTGGGGAGCGGCGCCTCAACGTGGCCATCACCAGGGCCCGCCGCCAGATCATCGTCTTCGCCAGCTTCGACCCCGAGGACCTGCGCGCCGAGCGGTCCGCCCATCAGGGGATCAAGGATCTGCGCGCCTACCTCGAGATGGCGCGGGACGGGGGCGCGCCGCCCTCCTTCTTCTCCGCTCCCTCCCCCGCCCGGTCGCAGGTGGACTGGCACCGCCAGGAGATCGCCGAGGAGCTGCGGGGAGCCGGGCTTGAGGTCAAGACCGGTGTGGGGCAGTCCTCCTTCACCATCGACCTGGTGCTCTCTGGCCCGGGGCGGCCCGATCACCCGCGGGTGGCCGTCCTGCTCGACGGCCCCCAGTGGTCCGGGCGCATGAGCGTGACCGACCGCGACCTGCTGCCCGTCGATGTGCTGGAGCGCATGGGCTGGCCGCGGGTCGAGCGCATCTGGGCCCCCGAGTGGGTCCGGGACCGGCAGGCGGTCATCGACAGGATGGTGGACGCGGTCGGTGGCAAGCCCCCGGCACCCCCGGCCCCCGCGGCAGCTGGGGCCTGCGGGGGGAAGAAGGGCTCGGCAGCCCCCGGCGGCCCTGCGCCTGCGGGGGCTTCCAGTGCCCCGACACCGCCCGGGGCCCCCGGGGCCGCGCCTGCTGCGGGCACCACCGTGACTGCTGGCGCCGTCACTGGCGCCGCCGCCCCTGCCGGTGCCTCCGGCGGGTCCTCGGGAGCCGGGGCCGCAGCCGGTCCGCCTGGCCCCACTGCCCCGGAGGCGCCCACGGCGGCGAGTGAGGGCGGGCAGGCGCCGCGCGCGACAAGGGCCCCGGAGTACACCCCCTGGCGGCGCACCCAGGTGCTTCCCCGCGAGACCCTGGACCGGGCCGTGGCCGGCGCGCGCCCGGATCCCGAGGCCCGTGCCGAGGTCGTCCGGGTCGCCAGGCAGATCTGCGCCGTCGAGTCGCCGCTGGCCTTCCACCGGCTCGCTGTCCACCTCTGCCGGGCCTTCGGCCTGACGCGCACGGTGGCCTCCCGGGAGCAGGGGCTCCGCCGGGCGCTGGGAAGCGCCTTCGCCTACATCGACCAGGAGGACTTCGTGTGGGTGAGCATGGCCAGTGCGGGGGAGCCGGTGCGCTACCGCCGCAACGCCCTGGACCATGTGGAGGGCATCGAGCAGATCCACCCGCGCGAGCTGGTCAGCCTCCTCAGCGAGATCCGCTCCGCCAGCCCGGCCTGGATCTCCAAGGAGGACCTGTTCCGCAAGGCGCTGGACAGGCTCAGCAGCAAGCGCCGTCGCCTGACCGAGCGGGTGTGGGCGGCCATGGACGCGGCCCTGGAGACCGCCGAGCGCGACGCGGCACCCGGGCCGTAGCCCATGTCGACGCCCCAGCCCTCGATTCGTCTCACCGTGGGATCGTGACACCGGGCCGTCACAGTCGATCCCGTATGCTGTGCCCCAGTCACGCCGTCGTGGGTGCCGTCCGCGGCGAGGTCCGATCCCGCGGGTGCGGTGCCCGCCGCCGGGAGCGGCAGGCGGCTGGCCTCCCCAGCCGGCACAAGGACCCGAGGAGCGCGCATGGCACTGGTCGTGCAGAAGTACGGCGGATCGTCCGTCAGTGATATCGACGCCATGCGGCGCGTCGCACGCCGCGTCGTGGCCACCCGGGAGGCGGGCAACACCGTCGTGGTGGTCGTCTCCGCCATGGGGGACACCACCGACGAGCTGCTCGACATGGCCGGGGCCCTGACCGCCGAGCCCCCCGTGCGAGAGATGGACATCCTGCTCAGCGCGGGCGAGCGCATCTCCATGGCCCTGCTGGCCATGGCCATCCACGAGCTGGGCGTGCCGGCCCAGGCCTACACCGGCGCCCAGGCCGGGGTGCTCACCGACTCCAAGTACGGGCGCGCCTCCATCGTCGGCGTCCTGCCCGAGCGCGTGGCCCGCTCCATCCAGTCCGGGGCGGTGGCCATCGTCGCCGGATTCCAGGGCATCAACGAGGTCGAGGACGTCACCACCCTGGGGCGCGGCGGCTCCGACACCACCGCCGTGGCCCTGGCCGCCGCCCTCAACGCCGATGTGTGCGAGATCTACACCGACGTCGACGGCCTGTTCACCGCCGACCCGCGTATCGTGCCCAGCGCCCGGCGCGTGGAGGCCCTCTCCAGCGAGGAGACCCTGGAGCTGGCCGCCCACGGGGCCAAGATCCTCCACCTGCGGGCCGTGGAGTACGCCCGCCGCTTCGGGGTTCCCCTGCACGTGCGCTCCTCCTTCTCCGACCGGACCGGCACCTGGATCTACGACGGGCGCCGCGAGGGCGCCTTCGTCCCCTCCCCCGCAGCCGCCCAGCTCGACGACGTCGTCGCCGCCGACTCCGCCGAATCGCCCGGGGCCTGCCGGGCCGCCGACGAGCCCGCCCAGCCCGCCGGCCCCCGCCCGCCCCGCGGCCCCCTGGACGAGGGCCCCTCGGCGCACGACGTCGACACCGCCCACCGCAACGCCATCTCCGCCAGGGCCAGCGCCCGCCCCCGCCCCTCAGCCAAGGAGGACCACGTGGAAGCCCCCGTCATCTCCGGCATCGCGCACGACCGCAGCCAGGACAAGATCACCCTCGTGGGCGTGCCCGACGTCCCCGGCGCCGCCGCCCGCATCTTCGAGATCGTCGCCGGCACCGACGCCAACATCGACATGATCGTCCAGGACGTCTCCGCCGAGGGCACGGGCCTGACCAACATCTCCTTCACCTGCCCCGACGGCGACTCCGCCGCCGCCCGCGCCGCCCTGGAGGCGGCCCGTGAGGAGCTGGGCTTCAAATCCCTGCACTTCAACCCCAACATCGGCAAGCTCTCCCTGGTGGGCGCGGGCATGCGCTCCCACCCGGGTGTCTCCGCCCGGCTCTTCGGGGCCCTGAGCGAGGCCGGGGTCAACATCCACATGATCTCCACCTCCGAGATCCGCATCTCGGTGGTGGTGGACGACGCCGTGCTCGACGAGGCCGTGCGCGCCGTCCACTCCGCCTTCGGCCTCGACACCCAGGCCGCCGAGGCGGTCGTCTACGGAGGGACCGGACGATGAGCACTGCGAGCACCGCACCCGTGAACACCTACAGCGGGCCGGCCGACGGCATCGTCGTGGCCGTCGTGGGCGCCACCGGCCAGGTGGGCCGCGTCATGCGCGCCATGCTGGCCGAGCGCGACTTCCCCGCCCGCGCCGTGCGCTTCTTCTCCTCGGCCCGCTCGGCGGGGACCGTCGTGGACTTCCGCGGCGCCCAGGTGGAGGTCGAGGATGTGGCCACCGCCGACCTGGCCGGCATCGACGTGGCCATCTTCTCCGCCGGCGGGGGAACCTCCAAGGAGTACGCCCCGCGCTTCGCCGCCGCGGGCGCCGTCGTGGTCGACAACTCCTCGGCCTGGAGGAAGGACCCCGAGGTGCCCCTCGTGGTCTCCGAGGTCAACCCCCACGCCCTGCGCCACCGCCCCAAGGGCATCATCGCCAACCCCAACTGCACCACCATGGCCGCCATGCCCGCCCTCAAGGTGCTCCACGAGGAGGCCGGGCTCGTCCGGCTCATCGTCTCGACCTACCAGGCGGTCTCCGGCTCGGGGCGCGCCGGGGTGGCCGAGCTGGCCGGCCAGGTGCGCGCCGCCGTCGGCCAGGACCTGGAGGGCCTGGGCCTGGACGGGCGGGCCGTGGACTTCCCCGCCCCCGAGGTCTACGTGGACACCATCGCCTTCAACGCCGTGGCCTGGGCCGGCGGCGACGCGGGCGACGGCTCCGGGGAGACCGACGAGGAGCAGAAGCTGCGCCACGAGTCCCGCAAGATCCTTGAGATCCCGGACCTGGCCGTCTCGGGCACCTGCGTGCGCATCCCCGTATTCTCCGGCCACGGGCTGAGCGTCAACGCCGAGTTCGAGCGGCCCATCAGCGTCGAGCGGGCCCGCGAGCTCCTCGGGGCGGCCCCCGGCGTCGAGCTCCAGGACGTGCCCAGCCCGCTCAAGGGCGCCGGGCGCGACGGCACCTTCGTGGGCCGCCTGCGCGCCGACCAGGCCTTCGCCCCCGGCCACGGCCTGCAGTTCTTCGTCGTGGGCGACAACCTGCGCAAGGGCGCGGCCCTCAATGCCGTCGAGCTGGCCGAGCTCCTGGCCGCCGAGCTGCGCGGCTGACTATCCCTGGCTCCTGGGCTGCACGCCGGAGTCCCCGTCGATCCGATAGTGCGCGGGGCCTCGGGCGCGTGCGCCCGGCAGCACCAGCGACACCGTCAGGGCGAAGACGGCAGTGGCGCAGAGGTAGATGCTCCTCGTGCTCATCTCATACGGGACCGGTGCAAGAACGGCGAGCGCTGCAGCGCTGAGCACTGGTGCGATGGGTGACTTCAGAGCCGCGATCATCACGGTTGCTCCGATGAGGAGCATGATGAGCAGAATCAGCCACACCGCCTCGTCCTGCTGCGAGAAGCCATATGCGAGGACAGTGATGAGAAGCGGAGCCATGACCCCCAGGAAGGTTCCCTCGAGTATGCGTGAGGCGCGGAAGCGGTTGCGCAGGAGACCAGGAGGGGTTTCGTGGATATCCCTGGCCCGTGCGGCGTCGAGGGCGGTGCAGACCACCGCATGACCGATTAGTGAGCCCGCGATGATGAAGAGCATCGTCACCATGATCTCGACCTTGTGGTTCAACCCCGAGCCGTGGTTGTCCACCAGTAGGTCAGCCACGATGACACCGGTGCCGATGATGCTCAAGGCAGCTCCAGCACTCGCGGAGGCAGTGGCTTGCCGACCGATGATGGCACTGAAGCCGACGATCAGCACCATCCCCTGAAGCAGTTGCGACACCGAGATGGGGTCCTCACTCCATGAAGAGGTGCTGTCGCCGGGAATGAGGACTGTGGCCATCAGCGCCGCTACTACTGCCGCTGCGGGTGCGCGCAGCCTGTTCCATAAGTCGATCGGCTCGGTCACGTGATCTCCTCCTAGCGGATGGTCATCCCGGGCTGAGGCACGGGCGAAGCACCTCCTGTGCTGTGGCGCCCACCGTTGCGGACAGCCATGCCCCCTGGGGCATAGGGGTATGTGGACGCTTGGCCGGTAGCCTATCGGCGTCATGTACCGCACAGGCCCGAACAGGAGGAACCCGGAGTGATGACGACGGCAACGGTGCAGCGCCAGGGCGGCGGAGCCGATCTTGAGGCGCAGGCTGTCATGTGCGGGTCACCGCTCTACCGCGAGGTCATCGACCTCTACCGGCGGGCCTTCCCCAAGGAGGAGCAGACCCCCCTGTGGCACATGCGCCTCATGTCGCTGCTGCCGGGAGTGGCCCTGCGCGCCTGGCGCGATGGGGAGGCGCTGGCCGGGCTGACCTTCACCGTGGAGTCGCGCACCATGGTGTGGCTGTTCTACCTGGCGGTCAACGACGCCGTGCGCTCACGCGGCTACGGCTCGCGCATCCTGGCCCAGGTGCGCCGGGAGGCGGCCGGGCGCCCCGTGGTCCTGGAGATCGAGCCGGTGGAGGCCGGAGCCCCCAACCCCGACCAGCGCCGTCGCCGCCTGGCCTTCTACGAGCGCAACGGCTTCACCCCCGCCGGATGCACCATCCACGAGGGCGCCCAGCGCTACACCCTGCTGAGCGACCGGCCCTTCGACGCCCAGGCCTTCAGCCGCATGGTGCGGCGCTTCTTCCTGGGGCTCGAATCCGTGCACCTGTCCTGCGACCAGGGCTGACCGCGGCCACCACAGCGGAGGCCGCGTGACATCCGCCGCGGCCGACCAGGGCCGCGCCAGGAATAGGCGACGGGGAGCATCTGTTGAGCCATCCTGAAACCTCCGATCCGAAAGGTCCGACCTATGGCCACCACGAGCATCACCGGCCCCGAGTTCAAGAGCACCATCCACGGCGAGGGCATCACCATCGTCGACTTCTGGGCCTCCTGGTGCGGGCCCTGCCAGCGCTTCGCCCCGGTCTTCGAGAAGGCCTCCGAGGCCAACCCCGACATCACCTTCGCCAAGGTCAACACCGAGGAGGAGCAGGAGCTGGCCGGCGCCCTGGGCATCTCCTCCATCCCCACCCTCATGGTCTTCCGCGACGACGTCCTGGTCTACCGCGAGGCCGGCGCCCTGCCCGCCTCCGCCCTGGACGCCCTCATCACCCAGGTCCGCGAGCTGGACATGGATGAGGTCAAGGCCAAGATCGCCGAGCAGGAGGGCTGAGCCCGGCCGGGGCGGGCCCCGCCATCGTCCGGGCGCACCGGTACGTGGGCCCGCCCCGCCTCCCGCCCGCCTGCCGCCCGTCCTGCCGGGGATCGGCGGCACGGTGTGATGTCCTATGAGACTTCGCCGCGTCCTATGGCGATGCCTGTGCGAATCTCACTGAGAAGCATCATGCAATGACGTGAATCTCCTCGCAGGTCACGGTTGCGTATCGGTTTTGTTGCTGCAATGACGCCGATTCGCGGCTCCGAGGGCGGACGGGGGCCGGTGCCCTCCCGCCTGCCGCACGGGCTATGGTGTGCTCAGGCAAGGCGAGGAGGGTAGATGAGCGGCTGCCGTCTTGGCGGAATCCCGGGCAATGTGGAGGATCTGCTCGCGCATGCCGCGGACGATCCCGACGTCGCCGACGGCTCCTACCCGTGGTCCGCTGCGGGCGTCCTCGACGCGCGCGGAGGCATCCGCGACCGCAGGGCCCTCCTGCTGCGCCTGGTCCTCTCCCTCATCCGCACCGACCCCCCGGTCGTCTCCAGCTGGGGGGACCTGACGCTCCCCGCGGATACGGGGGATCTGCGCGTCTACCTGGACTACCTGCTCACCACCCGCCCGCCCGGCCCCCTGCCGATCGCCGCCGCCAGGGACCTCGACCTCCTCCTGGCCACGGAGGCCGCCGCCCGGGGGGCCGTGGACGCCCTGTCCCTGCCGAACCTCGCGGCCACCCACGGCGTGCCCGGGACGCTGGGGCAGCGGGTGGCCCTGTGGCAGGGCGAGCTCTCGCGCCTGCGGGCCGACGCCGTGCTCAACGCCGCCAACGCGCGCATGCTCGGCTGCTTCGTCCCCGGGCACCGCTGCGTGGACAACATGCTCCACTCGGCGGCGGGGCCCGGGCTGCGCGCCGAGTGCGCCCGCTACATGGCCGACGCCGAGGCCGCCGACCCCGCCCGCCGCAGCACGGGGGAGCCCAGCGGCCGGGCCGTGCTCACCAACGGCTACCACCTGCCCGCCCTCTACGTCATCCACTCGGTGGGGCCCATGGCCGAGGACAACCGGCCGCCCAACCGCGAGGACCGCTACCTGCTGTCCTCCTGCTACACCAGCGCCCTGGACCTGGCCGACCGCCTGGGCATGAACAGCCTGGGACTGTGCTCCATCTCCACGGGGGCCTTCGGCTACCCCAAGCCCTGGGCCGCCGCCGTGGCCCTCGACGCCCTGGCCCAGTGGATGGCCGACCACCCCTACTCCCGGCTGCGCGTCGTCATCGCCCTGACCTCCGAGGCCGAGTACGCCGCCTTCGAGGGGACCCTGGCCCCGGCGCCCTGAGCGGGCGGGCCCATCCGGCCCGCTCCCATCCAGCCGGGCCCCGGCTCCCGGCCCCGATGATCGATCCCCAGGGGTGCGATGGGACGTCACTTCGCGACAAGGGCGTCACTTGGCGGAATGGACGTACCTTGTATGTGTCGCCTGAGTCGCGAAGTGACGCTCTTTTCGCGAAACGACGCCGGACGTGAGCCCCGCAGCCCTCCTGAAGCACTTAACCCTGCTGGTGCGCCCCCAGGCCGGGTCTTCGCCGGCCGCGCCCACAGCCTCCCGGGGAGGCGCTCCCTGGGCCCGGCCCCGGGCGTGGAGCGCAGTGGCTGCTGCTGGTGACCCGCCCCTGCTCGCCCGGCCCCGGGTGCGGGGCGCTCAGGCCGGCCGGGCCTGGGCGGCGGCCCGGGCGGCCGCCGGCGCAGCGGCCGCGATCGCCTCGATCTCGGCCTCGCCGTGGGCGGCGGAGACGAACCAGGCCTCGAAGACCGAGGGCGGCAGGGCCACCCCGGCCTCGAGGAAGGCGTGGAAGAAGGGGGTGTAGCGCCAGGTCTCCTGGGCGCGGGCCGCCTCGTAGTCGGGCACGCCCCGCTCGGCGGCCTGCGGGCCCAGCATGAGGGAGAACAGGGAGCCGGCCCGCTGCACGCGGTGCGCCACGCCCTGGGCCTCCAGGGCCCGGGAGACGATCTCGGCGATGGACCGGGCGGCGGTCTCGACGCGGCGGTAGACGGCGTCGTCGGCGAGCTGGAGGGTGGCCAGGCCCGCGGCAGTGGCCAGGGGGCTGCCCGAGAGGGTTCCGGCCTGGTAGACCGGGCCCAGGGGCGCCAGCAGATCCATGACCTCGGCCCGCCCGCCGACGGCGGCCAACGGCATCCCGCCGCCCACCACCTTCCCGAAGGTCAGCAGGTCGGGCACCCAGGCGGCGCGCTCGCGCCAGTCCCGCCCCGGCCAGGAGGGGGCGGCGGGGGCTGCCGCAGTGGCGGCGGCAGCGGATGGGGCGGTGGGGCTCCCGGTGGGCCCGGTCCCGTGGGCGCTCGGCCCACCGCTCCAGCCGTCGATGGCCTCCAGCCCCCACCAGCCGGCCGGCCCCACCCGGAAGCCGGTGAGCACCTCGTCCAGGATCATCAGGGCGCCGTGCTCGGCGGTGACCCGCCGGATCTCGGCGTTGAAGCCATCCAGGGGCGGGACGATCCCCATATTCGCCGGCGCGCCCTCGCAGATGACCGCGGCGATCCGGGGGCCCTGGGCGGCGAAGCACTCGCCCAGCGCCTCGGCGTCGTTGTAGGGCAGGACGATGGTCTGGGCGGCCACCGCCTCGGGCACCCCCGCGCTGCCCGGCAGGCCTCCCGTGGCCACCCCCGAGCCCGCCTCGGCCAGCAGGCCGTCGGAGTGACCGTGGTAGCAGCCGGCGAACTTCACCACCAGGTCGCGGCCGGTGGCCCCGCGAGCCAGGCGCACCGCCGTCATGGTGGCCTCGGTGCCGGTGGACACGAAGCGGATCCTGTCCACCGCCGGGACGCGGCGGCGCACCTCCTGGGCCAGGAGCGTCTCGGCCTGGGTGGGGGCCCCGAAGGACAGCCCGCGCGCCGCCGCCTCCTGGACGGCCGCGACGACCCGGGGGTGGGCGTGGCCCAGGAGGGCCGGGCCCCAGGAGCCCACCAGATCCACCAGTTCGGCGCCCTCCGCATCGCGCAGGCGCGCGCCACTGGCCGAGACGATGAAGCGGGGCGTTCCGCCCACCGAGCCGAAGGCCCGCACGGGGGAGTCCACGCCCCCGGGGATGACGGCGCGCGCCTGGGCGAAGAGCTCGGCGTTGGTCAGGCTTTCCGGGGCGGGGGGCTCCTGGTGGGGCATGCGTGCTCCTGCGGTGGTGAGGACGGCGGGCTTGGCGGGCGGAGGGCTCCCGCGCCCGGTGCGCCGGGCGCGCGGCGGTGGGTGCCCTGCTGCCCAGGGAGTCTACCGGCGCGCCCGGGTGGTGCCGCGCCCACGGCTGCGGGGCCCGTGCCCGGAATCGGCCCCGGGGGCATGGAGCGGCCTGCCCGCAGGGTCGCTGACGCTGATCCGTGGCTTCGCTGATGCGAGAAGTCGTAGGTTCGCTGCTCTCAACTTGCAGGTCCGCTGGCCTGGGGCCTCAGCGCAGCGCCGGGTTCTCGGCGACCTCGCGGGCCCAGTAGGTCAGGATCATGTCCGCCCCGGCGCGCGCGATCCCCAGCAGTGACTCGGCGATGACGCGCTCGCGCTCCACCCAGCCGTTGCGGGCGGCGGCCTCGACCATCGCGTACTCCCCGGAGACCTGGTAGGCGGCCACCGGCACGGGGCTGGCGGCCGCCACCGCCGCCAGCACGTCGAGGTAGGGGCCGGCGGGCTTGACCATGACGATGTCGGCGCCCTCGGCGGCATCCAGGGCCGCCTCGCGCAGCCCCTCGCGCCCATTGGCCGGGTCCTGCTGGTAGGTGCGCCGGTCCCCGGTGAGCGTGGAGCCCACCGCCTCCCGGAAGGGCCCGAAGTAGGCCGAGGCGTACTTGGCGGAGTAGGCCAGGATGGCGACGTCGTCGTGCCCGGCGGCATCCAGGGCGCCTCGGATCGCCGCGACCTGCCCGTCCATCATCCCCGAGGGGGAGACCATATGGGCCCCCGCCTGCGCCTGGGCCACCGCCATCGCCTGGTAGAGGGGCAGGGTGGCGTCGTTGTCGACCTCGCCGGCGCGGGGGCCTGGGCCTCGCAGCACCCCGCAGTGCCCGTGGCTGGTGAACTCATCGAGGCAGGTGTCGGCGCACACGACCAGCGCGTCCCCCACCTCGGCGCGCACGGCGGCGATCCCCCGGTTGAGGATGCCCTCCTGCGCCCAGGCCTGGGATCCGGTCTCGTCGCGGGCGGCGGGCACCCCGAACAGGTCGATGCCGCCGATGCCGGCCTCGGCGCAGGCGGCGGCCTCACGGCGCAGGGTCTCCAGGGTGTGCTGGACGACGCCGGGCATGGCCCCGACGGGGCGGGGCTCGCTGATGCCCTCGCGCACGAAGACCGGCAGGATGAGGCTGGCCGGGTCGACGACGTGCTCGCGGGCCAGGCGCCGCATGGCCGGGGTGGTGCGCAGCCGCCGGGGCCGGACCACGGGCGGCGTGGGGGCGGGGATGCCGTGGCGGGCCAGGAGGCCGGCGGCGTCGGCCGGGGCGGGGGCGGGCGTGGCGTGGGGGGTCATGGCGATCCTTCGTGGACTTGCGGTGGTGGGATGAGGATGGCATGAGCGGGCGATGCCGCGGGGCAGGGGCGCCCGCCCGCGTGCTGCACATCTTCAACCGCGTGGTGGGGGAGTGGGCCGCGGAATCATGCGGATCATGCGGCTGGGATCGGCTTTTCGGGCTCTGAAGATGTGCAACGCAGGTGGTGCTGCACATCTTCAACCGCGTGGTGGGGGAGTGGGCCGCGAAATCATGCGGATCATGCGGCTGGGATCGGCTCCCCGGGCTCTGAAGATGTGCAGCGCCGCCTCGGCGGGGCGCCCTCACGGCCCCCGCAGGGCCTCCTCCACGGCCTCGCGCACGCCCTGCGGCGTCGGCGCACCGGCCACCGCCGCCACCTCCAGGCCCAGGCCCCTGGTCGCGCGCGCCGTCGTGGCCCCGATGGCCACGAGCCGCACGGACCTCGGGGGGCGGCCCAGCAGCTCCACCATGGCCCGGGCCGTGGAGGGCGCGGTCAGGACGACGGCGTCCACGCCGCGCTCACCACGGCCCTCACTGCTGTCATCAGTGCCGTTCTCACCGCCCCGGGGGCGCCAGGCGCCCCGCAGCTCCTCGGGCACCTCCCCGGGCTCCAGGGCCTGCGTCGTGTAGGCCTCCACCTGCGCGACCTCCCAGCCCGCGTGCCGCAGCCCCCGGGCCAGGGCGGGGTCGGCCAGGGCCGAGGCGGGCAGGAGCAGGCGCCGGTCCGCGCGCGGATCCCGGGAGCGGGCCTCCGGGCAGTGGCGCGCGGGCGGGCCCGGCGCGCGCGGCGCCTGAGCGCCGGGCGCCGTGGCCACCGCGGGGCGCGGGCCGGCGGCCAGCTCGGGCAGGTCCAGGAGCGCCGCTGCGCTTCCCCGGGCCACCAGGTCCGGGGCCAGGCCGGTGGCCTTCTGCCAGGCCCGGGCCGTGGCCGGGCCGACGACGGCGACCCGCACCCTCCCGCCAGCCCTCGTCCCGCCCCGCTTCGCCGGCTCCGGGCGGGGCAGCGCCCGGAGCAGGTGGGGGGCGAGGGCCTCCACGGTGCGCGCCGAGGTCAGCACCAGCCAGGCCGCCCTGCCCGCCGCCAGATCCTCGCAGAGGCGCGACAGCCCCTCCTGGTGCCGGGGACTTGTGATGCTGCGGGTGAGGGCGGCCCGCAGCACGCGGGCGCCGCCGCGCACGAGCTCGTGGGCCAGGGCATCGGGATCGCGCCGGCGCGGCAGGAGCACCGTGCGCCCCGCCAGGGCCCCAGCGGTGGAGCCCCGGTGGGGGGAGCGGGGGGAGGCGGTGCCCGGACGGCTCTCAGGGGCGGCCGTATCACCGCCCCCATCGTGGGTCGCGACGTGGGTGGGGCTCATCATCCGCGCCGCTCCGGCCTGCCGGCGCGCAGGTCGACGAGCCTGCCCGCACCGTCCTCCAGGAGGGCCGCCGCCGCACGGGCGCCCAGCTCCTGGGCCGCCGCCAGGTCGGGCCCGGAGGCCGGGACGGTGCCGGCGCCCCCGGGAGGGCAGGCCGGGCCCAGGGCCGCACGCTCGGTGCAGGCCACGCGCCGGCGGCCATCCGGCGCGCAGACCAGGGCGCGCAGCTCCAGCGCCCGGCCTGCGGCCCCCGTGCTGCCGGCCCCGCCTGGCGCCGGCTCCGCGTCGACCTCGACCACGCGGGCCCAGGCCCCCAGGGGCGCCGCGCAGCCCGCCCCCAGGGAGGCCATGAGCGCGCGCTCCGCCGTCACCGCCAGCCGCGTGGCCGCATCCTCCAGCCGGGCCGCGGCATGCCCCAGGGCGGGGCAGTCCTGGCGCGCGCCCGCCCGGGCCTCCAGGGCCAGCGCCCCCTGGGCCGGGGCTGGCAGCATGCCCCCCGGGTCCAGGACCTGGGTGGCGCAGTGCCCCAGGCCCAGGCGCTCCAGCCCCGCCATGGCCAGCACGACGGCGTCCAGGTCCCCCTCGGCGTCGCGCACCGCCGGGGCCACCGGCTCATCGCGGCCCACCCCGAGCGCCCCCGTCATGCCCCGCACCCGGGCCAGGCGCGTGGGCACGTTGCCGCGCAGGTCCACCACCTCCAGGTCGCCGCGCAGCGCCAGCAGCTGTGCGGCCCGGCGCGGGGAGCCGGTGCCCACCCGCGCCCCGTGGGGCAGCTCCTCCAGGCTCAGCCCATCACGGGCGCACAGGGCATCCCGGGCATCCTCGCGGGCGGGCATGCAGATGATCTCCAGGCCCTCCGCCGGCGCGGAGGGCAGGTCCTTGCAGGAGTGGACGGCCAGATCCACCTCGCCGTCCAGCAGGGCCAGGCGCAGCCGGGCGGCGAAGACCCCCACGCCCCCCAGGTCGCGCAGGGGGGTGCGGTTGCCGTCGCCGCGGGTGCGCACGGTGACCATCGAGACCGGCGGCCCGCCCGCCCCCTCCAGGGCGCGGGCCACCTGCTCGGACTGGGTCAGGGCCAGGCGCGAGCCCCGCGTCCCCAGGCGCAGGCCCGGGCCCGGCCGGCCCCGGGCCCGCCGCTCGCCGTCACCGCGGCCCCTGTGCCGGTCATGCATGAGCGGCTCCTCCCCTTCCCTGCTCATCGCCGATGATCCTCATCCCTGCTCCCCGCCCGCCTCCGGCGCGCCGTCCACCACAGTCCGGGCCACCCGGCGGGCGTGGGCCACGACGGCGGCCACGCCGCTGCCGGCCACCCACGCCCCGGTGAGCCCCACGCCCCCGGCCCGCGCGACCCGCCCCTCCAGGCGCCTCACGCGCTCGCGGCCCTCGGGGGTGGTCGGGGCCAGGGCCTCATCCCAGCGCACCAGCATGTGGTCGATGACCTCCGGGGGCGCGATGCGCACCCCGGTCAGCGCGGCGGCGTCCCGCAGCGCCCGGTCCAGGTCCACCCGGGGGCGCGGCGCCCCGGGCCGCCCGTAGGACAGGCGCAGGGCGTGGACCCCCGGGCCGTGCCGCTCCCGCAGGGCCTGGCCGATCCAGGGCCACTTGGCGCTCAGATGCGACAGGGCCTTGGCCCCCACCGGGCAGGAGCCATCCCCCACCGCGGGGGCCACCAGCAGCCCCGAGCCCACGGGGGCCTCATCGAGCCCGGGGGCGCGGGCCACCAGGATGAGGCGCGCGATGGGCGAGCCCGACGGGGCCTCCACCCGCGCCTCCAGGCCGGGCAGGCCCCCCAGCAGCCGCAGGGCCGCACCGCGGGAGCAGGCCAGGACCAGGCGCCCCGTGCCCACCTCCTGCACGGGTCCCACCGGCACCGGCTCATCGGAGGGCCTGGGCCCCCGGCCGGTGGGGGCCAGGCCCAGGCGCCAGCGGCCGGGCCCCTCCTGCCGGAGCCACTGCCCGCCGGTGCGGGTGAGCACCGTGCCCCCCGCCGCCTCGATGCCCCGGTGCATCGCCTCGGCGGCCCGGAACAGGCCGCCGACGACGCCCAGGTCCCCGCTGCGCTGACCGGTGGCGCGGCGCTGGGCGAGCATCTCGGCCACCGCGGCCCCCAGGGAGCCCAGGCGGGCCGTCGCCCCGCGCAGTCCCGGCAGCACGCTGTCCACCGCCAGGGCGCCCGGATCGGCGCTGTGGATCCCGGCGACGATGGGGCGCACCAGGCGGTCCAGGACGCCCTGGCCCATGCGGGCCGTGACGAAGGAGGCCAGGTCGCCGGCCTGATCGGTGCCCACGGTGCCGGGCAGCTCGCGGTCCCGGACGGCCTGGCGGGCGGCCCGGGCGCCGATGATGGCCACGACGTCGTCGGCCAGCGGGTCGGCGGGGATCCCCAGGAAGGAGTCGGCGGGGAAGGGGTGCATGCCCCAGTCCCGGGACGCCACCGGCCCGCCCGGCGCGTCCGGGGCGGGGGGCAGGAAGAGGCGCGCCCGCCCGCTCGGGGCGGCGGTGCGCAGGCCGAGCCCGGCCATGAGGCCGCTGGGCCCCAGGTCGCCATCTGCTGTCGGAGCGCCGCCCCGGTCGGCGAAGCCGTCGGCCCCCAGATCCATGGGCACCCCGGCGATGGGGGCGCTGGCCACCAGCCCACCGGTGTAGCCGCGGGCCTCCACCAGCAGGGGGCGCAGCCCCGCGCGAGCCAGCTCCCAGGCGGCGCTCAGCCCCGCGATGCCCCCGCCGACGACGACGGCGTCCCACCGGGAGCGCAGCGGGCCGCTCATGCCCCGGGCTCCTCATCCCGTAGCGGGTCCCAGCCCTCCCGGGCCACCGCGCGCCAGGAGTCGGAGCCGTGCACCTGGGCGACGATGCCGGTGAGCACGTCGGGGTCGGTGGTCGGAGGCACCCCGTGGCCCAGGTTGACCACATGGGCGGGAGCGGCTCCGCCCTGCTCCAGGCACCGCTCCACCGCCGGGCCCAGGACCGCCTCGGGGGCCGCCAGCAGGGCCGGGTCGATATTGCCCTGCACGGGGCAGGCCCCCGACGGGGTGGCCGCCAGGATCTCGGCGGCCTCGCGCAGCCCGATGCGCTCATCGACCCCGACGGCGTCGGCGTCGCGGCGCATATCGGCCAGGAGCCGGGCGGTGCCGGTGCCGAAGTGGATGAGTGGCGCCGCCCGGCCCGTGGTGGGGCTGACCGCCTCGCCGGCGATCCTCAGCGCCAGGGCGGAGTAGGGGAGCACCCGCTCGCGGTAGTCGGCGGGGGACAGGCTGCCCGCCCAGGAGTCGAAGAGCTGGGCCGCCGCGGCCCCGGCACGCACCTGGGCCGCCATGAAGCTGCCGGTGATGGAGGCGCACCAGGTCATCAGCCGATCCCAGGCGGCGGGCTCGGAGTGCATGAGGGTGCGGGCCGCCAGGTGGTCGCGGCTGGGGCGGCCCTCGACCATGTAGGCGGCCAGGGTGAAGGGGGCCCCGCCGAAGCCGATGACCGGCGTCCAGCCCGCCTCCCCGGCGCTGTGCTCCAGGCCGGCGCGGGCTCGTGGGCCCAGGTGCTCGCGGGCGCCGGGACGGCCAGGGGCGCCGAGCTCGGCGACGGCGCGGCCCACCGCCTGGGTGATGGGCTCCAGTACCCGGGGGGCCAGCCGCCCTGCGGGGGCCAGGCCGCTGTCCTGGCCGGATGCGATGAGGGCCTCGATGTCCCGGGGGCCGCGCACCGGGGAGTCCAGGACGGGGCCCACGCCCTCGACGATCCGCACCCCCACGCCCGCCAGCAGCAGGGGGACCATGATGTCGGAGAAGAGCACGGCCCCGTCCACGCCGTGGCGGCGCACCGGCTGGAGGGTGATCTCGGCGGCCAGGCCCGGATCCAGGCAGCACTCCAGCATGGGGCGGCCGGCGCGCAGGCGCCGGTACTCCGGCAGGGAGCGGCCCGCCTGGCGCATGAACCACACCGGTGTGCGGGCCGGTGCGCGGCCGCCCAGGGCCTCCAGGAGCGGCGGCAGGGGGGCGTCGAGAGGCACCGCACCGATGCCGCGCAAATTCTGTGACGAATTGCTTTCAGAATCGTCGGCGCTGTGGGCGTCGGGGGGCTGCGGCGCGGCGCTCCCGGAATGTCTCGACGAAATGCCTGTCATTGTGCGAGGGCTTCCTTATCGGGTGGTTTTCGTTGTCGTGGTGCGGGTCTGCTGCTGTGACCAGGAGATGACCCGGCGTCATGAAAGTAATTCTGACGCGCTGTCACCACAATGCTGTGCTGTCAGCGCACCAATTGTGCGCACAGGGGCCCCTGGTGATTCAATGCGGAGGCAGTGGCTATTCATTTCCTCTCCGCCGATCACCGCCACCTCGGGCTCGACGTCGTCGCGCGCCTGGGGGCGGCCGCCCCGCAGCTGGGGCCCGATCTCCTCGCCGCGCCACTCGGGCTGCGAGGAGCGCTGGTGCTGTCCACCTGCAACCGCCTGTCCTTCCTGGTGGACACCGACGAGGAGGCTCCCGGCCCGCAGGGCGGGGGCGGTGCGGCCGCCCCGGCCCGGATGGGCCCGCCCGTCCTGACCGACGCCGTCGCCGGGCTCCTGGCCGAGCGCGCGGGCCTGCCCGTCGGCGACCTGCGCCTGGAGGGCTCCAGCGGGCAGGAGGCCTACCGCGAGCTGTTCGCCACGGCCTGCGGGCTGCGCTCCATGGTGGTCGGCGAGCGTCAGATCGCCGGCCAGCTGCGCCGGGCCCAGCGCACCGCTGCAGCGGAGGGCACGCTGAGCACCCCCATCATCCGCGCCGTCGAGCGCGCCTCGGTCGTGTCGCGCCGGGTGGCGGGGGAGACCGCCCTGGCGGGCCGGGGGCGCAGCGTCGTCGCCGTCGGGCTCGACCTGGCCGGATCCCACCTGCCCGCGCTCTCGCAGTGCCGGGTGCTCCTGGTGGGCACCGGCTCCTACGCCGGCGCCGCCGTCGGTGCGCTGCGGGAGCGCGGGGCCGGGCGCATCGGCGTGTACTCCACCACTGACAGGGCCCGGGCCTTCGCCCAGGAGCGCGGACTGCGGGCCGTCCCGCCCGGGGGGCTGCGCGAGGCGCTGAGCCGGGCCGACCTGGTCCTGACCTGCCGCGGCCTGGGCGCACCGGTGCTGACCACGGGGCTCATGAGCGGCCTGGAGCCCGCACGGCACGGTGCTCGCGTGGTCCTCGACCTGGCCCTGACCAGGGATGTGGAGCCCGAGGTGGCCGACCTGCCCGGCGTCATCCACCTCGACCTGGACCATGTCCAGGCCTCCGTCCCCCAGGCCGCCGGCCAGGAGGTGGACAGCGCCTGGCGGATCGTGGAGGAGGAGCTCGCCGACTTCGAGCGGAGCCTGGCCGGGCGCTGCATGGGCCCCGTCATCGCGGGGCTGCGCTCCCGTGTCGCCCGGGCCGTGGAGGAGGAGGTCGTGCGGCTGCGCCCCGCCGGCACCGCGGCCGCCGGAGGCCCCCGGGATCACGGGGGCTCGGGGCCCGGCCGGGAGCGGGCGGCTGGCTCCGGGCCCGAGCCGGAGGCGGGGCCCGGCTCTGAGCCCATGATCCCCCTGGCCCAGGCCGAGCAGGCCCTGCACCGCCTGGCCGCCCGCCTGCTCCACCGGCCCACCGTCCAGGCCCGCCGCGCCGGTGAGGCCGGGCAGCAGGAGGCCTACCGGGAGGCGCTCGCCCTGGTGATAGGATCTGATGTTGTCCAGGCGAATATTGATAAGGCTGATATGACATGACCGATGTGAGGACCGATACCAGGCAGGCGGGGGTCCTGCGCGACCCGGCCGAGACCGCCGGCACCGGGCCCGCGCCCGTTGAGGCCATTGACCTGACCGATCTGGCCGGCGGCCCGGGCACGGACATGCTCGCCCCCTACGATGCCGTGCTCCTGCTGTCCTACGGCGGCCCCACCGGCCCCGACGCCGTCCTGCCCTTCATGCGCAACGCCACCGCCGGCCGGGGCGTGCCCGACTCCCGGCTGCTGGAGGTCTCCGGCCACTACCAGCGCTTCGGGGGCGCCTCGCCGATCAACGAGCGCAACGCCGAGCTGCTGGAGGCCCTGCGTGCCGAGCTGGCGCGCCGCGGCTCCAGCGTCCCGGTGGTCGTGGGCAACCGCAACTGGCACCCCTTCGTCAGTCAGGCCCTGCGCGAGCTGGCCGACGCCGGAGCCCGCCGCATCCTGGCCCTGACCACCTCCGCCTACGGCTCCTACTCCGGGTGCCGCCAGTACCGCGAGGACCTCAGCGCGGCCCTGGGCCAGCTGGAGTCCGGCACCGACGGCGCCACCGGCCAGGGCCCCGAGGCCGACGCCGCGGCCCGCGTGGGCGGCAGGGGCGGGGCCCCTCTGGGCGCCCAGGCGCCCGTGGTCGACAAGGCCCGCCCCTACTACAACACCCCCGGGATGCTGGAGGCCAACACCGAGGCGATCGCCACCGCCTACCGGCGGCTGGCCGACCAGGGCGTGGCCGCCCAGGACATCCGCCTGCTCTTCGTCACCCACTCCATCCCCGTGCCCATGGAGGAGGGATCGGCCCCCCGGCCCGGGCGGGCGGTGGAGCCCGGGGGCCCCGGGCCGCTCGATCCCGGGGTGAGCCCCGACCTGTCCACCGAGATCTCCTACGTCGCCCAGCATGAGGCCCTCATCGAGGCCATTCTTCCCCGGGTGGTCGAGCGCCTGGGCCTGGACCGCCGGCCCGAGCACGAGCTCGTCTACTGCTCGCGCTCCGGGCCGCCCCAGGCCCGCTGGCTGGAGCCCGACATCAACGACCGCCTGGAGGCCATCGCCGACCAGGCGCCCCGGGGTCGGGCGCCCGGCGTCGTCGTCGCCCCGATCGGCTTCGTCTCGGACCACATGGAGGTCCTGTTCGACCTGGACACCGAGGCCCGCGAGACCGCCGAGGCCCTGGGCATGCCCTACGCCCGGGCCGCCACCGCGGGCACGCACCCGGCCTTCGTCTCCTCCCTTGTCGACGTCCTGGCCGAGCGGGCCGCCGCGGCCCGCGGGGAGAGCGTCCACCCGGAGTCCACCACCGGCCTGGGGCCCTTCCACACCGTCTGCCCGCCCGAGTGCTGCCGCCCCTCCGCCGGGCAGGGAGGGCACCCGGGCCACGGGCATGGGGGCGGTCCCCGCAGTTGACTCGGGTGCGCGCCTCGGCCCGCGCCGCCCGGGGCCGGCCATGTGGGACGGCCCCGGGAGGTCCGGTAGGTTCCGCCGGGGGCGAGCAGCGCCGGTGAGCATCGGCGCGAGCCAGATAAGAGAGATGAGAGATGAAGGAGTACCGATGACCCACAGCCAGCACCCCGATCACGCCCAGGAGGCGCCCGCCGGCACCCGGCCCCCGCAGGGCGGGGCGCAGGGGGAGGCCCCGCAGCCGGAGGGCCGCGTGCACCGCTTCCGTGATGAGGAGCGCCACCCCCACCGCGACCCGCGTGACGCCACCGACGTCGACCTCGACGCCGTCAACGACCAGAACCACTACGCCCTTTACGGCGTCTTCCGCCTGACCTCGCCGCTGCCTGCCGCCCAGCCCGCGCGCGAGCGCCTCATCGGGGAGTCCTCCCACTTCATGGAGGGCTCCGGGGCCACCACGCGCGGCTGGTACGACGTCGCCGGGTTCCGCTCCGACGCCGATCTGCTCCTGTGGTGGCTCGACGACGACCCCGAGGTCCTCCAGGACGCCTACCACCGCCTGCGGGCCAGTGCCCTGGGCCGCTACCTGGAGCCGGTGTGGTCCTGCATGGGGCTGCACACGCCCGCGGAGTTCAACCGCCGCCACATCCCCGCCTGCTTCGGCGGAGTCGCCCCGCGCGACTGGCTCATGGTCTACCCCTTCGTGCGCTCCTACGAGTGGTACCTGCTGGCCCCTGAGGAGCGCTCGCGCATGATGGCCCAGCACGGGCGCAACGGGTTCTCCAAGTACCCCGACGTCAAGGGCTCCACGCTGGCGGCCTTCGGCCTGAGCGACTACGAGTGGATCCTGGGCTTCGAGGCCGACACCCTCGACCGCCTGGAGGGGGTCATCCACCACCAGCGCTACACCGAGGCGCGCCTGCACGTGCGCCAGGACACCCCCTTCTACACCGGGCGCCGCCTGAGCCCCGAGCAGTGGGCCGAGCGCCAGCCCCTGGCCTGAGGCGCCAGCACAGGGCTCGCCCGCGGTTTTACCCTTCAAGACGCAGATCCGCCCCCTCTATCGGGGTGAAACTGCGTCTTGAAGGGCAAAACCGCGGAGGAGGGGCCGGCGGTGGTGGGCGCCCGGCTCAGCCCCGGCCCCGGCTCAGCCCCGGCCGCGCTGGACGGCCTCCAGCATGAGGGTGGCCACGTCGGCCACCCTCACCTCGGCGCCCTGGGAGGCGGCGCCGTCGGAGAGCATCGTGGTGCAGAAGGGGCAGGCGGTGGCGATCACCTGGGCCCCCGTGCCCACCGCCTCGCGCGAGCGCTCCGCGGCGATGCGCGTGCCGATGGACTCCTCCATGAAGGCCCTGGCCCCGCCGCCCCCGCAGCACAGGGCCCGCTCCCGGCTGCGCGGCATCTCCACCGCCGTGGCCCCCGTGGCCTCGATGAGCTCGCGAGGAGGGGAGTAGAGGCGGTTGTGCCTCCCCAGGTAGCAGGCGTCGTGGTAGGTGACGGTCGGCGCGGAGGGGGCCTGGGACGCCGCCGGCGTCCGGAGCGCTCCGGCTGCCGGCCCGGCCTCCGCGGCATCCGGGATCGGCTGTGCCCCCTCGGAATGGGCCACCGGCGCCGACGACGCGGGAGTCGCGCTCCCGGCGCTGTCAGCCGTGGAGCCCTCGGCGTCTGGCGCAGCCTGCCGCTCCTGGGGTGATGGCGCCGTCGGGCTGGCGGGCTCAGCATCCCGGGCAGCCCCGGGAGCCACGGGCCTCAGGCGCCCCTCGCGCACCAGGCGGGCCAGCAGCTGGGTGTGGTGGAGGACCTCGTAGCGCCCGCCGATCTGCGGGTACTCCCGCGCGATCGTGTTGAAGCAGTGCGCGCAGGTGACCACGATCCGCTGCGCCCCCGCCTCATTGAGCGTCTCCACATTCTGGGCCGCGAGCGTCTGGTAGAGGATCTCGTTGCCCGCGCGCCGGGCCGGGTCCCCGGTGCAGGTCTCGCCGTCGCCCAGCACCGCGAAGCTCACCCCGGCGATGTGCAGCAGCTCGGCCACCGCCCGCGTCGTGCGCTTGGCCCGGTCCTCATAGGCCCCGGCGCAGCCCACCCAGAACAGGTAGTCCACCTCGGCGGCGGAGTCCACATCCGCCCCCACCACCGGCACCTCGAAGTCCAGGCCCTTGGCCCAGTCCATGCGCTTGCGCGCCGCCAGCCCCCAGGGGTTGCCCTTGGACTCCAGCTTGCGGAACATGCCGCCCAGCTCCTTGGGGAAGGCCGACTCCATGAGCACCTGCTGGCGGCGCATGTCCACCACATGGTCCACATGCTCGATATCCACCGGGCACTGGTCCACGCAGGCCCCGCAGGTGGTGCAGGACCACAGCACCTCGGGCGGGATGACCTCCCCGGCCAGGGGCGCGGGGCGCGCGGCCACGCCCTCCGGGGAGGGGGCCGCCTTGGCCGCGAGCAGTGCGCCGAGCACATCCCCGGTGTGGGGGCTGCCCGCCTCCTGGCCCAGATCCGCCCCCCGGGCCAGGCCGTCGCGCATGCCCAGCGCCCGGCCCACCGGGCCGCCGGAGGCGGGGCGGCCGGCCACCATCTCATCGGTGACCTCCTCGGGATCCACCCCCAGGGCGCCGGCCGCCCGCAGGTAGGGGGCGGCCGCGGCGTGGTGGTCGCGCAGCGCCATGACCAGCAGCTTGGGGGACAGGGGCTTGCCCGTGTTCCAGGCGGGGCACAGGTCCTGGCAGCGGCCGCACTCGGTGCAGGTGGAGAAGTCCAGCAGGCCCTTCCAGGTGAAGTCCTCGATGCGCCCCACCCCCAGGCGAACCTCGGGGCCCTGCCCGCTCTCGGCGGTATCCATGGCCTCCTCCAGGCGCTCCATGCTCGCCTCGGTCAGCGGCTCGCCCTCCACCAGGATCGGCTCCAGGGGGCCCAGGGCCTTGGAGCCGTTGGCCTCGCGGCGCGCATAGATGTTGAGGAAGGCCAGGAAGCGGTGCCAGGCCACGCCCATGGAGGGCTGCAGGCCCACCACCACGAACCAGCTCATGGACAGCACCACCTTGAGCGTGGCGGTGATGAGGATGGCGCCCTCCAGGGCCCGCGCCCCCAGGGGCTCCAGGAGCGGCCCGCTCCAGGCGGTCAGCGGGAAGTGCGTCCAGGAGGCCAGGGCGCGCTGGGCGGCATCCGGGGAGAGGGCCAGGTGGGCGTGCTCCAGCATGCGCAGGGCCAGCACGCAGGCCACCACCCCGATGATGGTGGCCTCGACGAACCTGCCCTGCCACGCGGTCGACCCGGCGAAGCGGGAGGTGCGCGGGCGCTGGCCGCCCTGGGAGTCCTGGGGGTAGGGGGGCGCGGCGCGCCCGGCGCGGGTCAGGCGCCAGCGCAGGATGCTCAGCCCCACGATCCCCGCCGTCGACAGCCAGGCGATCCCATCGACCACCCACCCCCACCAGGCGGCGTGGCCGATGAGCGGCAGGGAGAAGGAGGCCCCGCCAAGGACCTGCCCGTACCCGGAGACCAGGGTGAGGAAGAGAAGCGGGAAGGCGACCATCACCAGCCAGTGGGCGGTCCGGATGAGGGGCCGGCCCTTGAAGGCGGTGTGGCCCACCACCGCGCCCAGCATGAGGGCCAGGCGCCTGCCCGCCGGCCGGATCCGGGCGTGGGGCACGGCGCGCCCCACCGCCATGCGGGCGGCAATAGTGCAGCAGGCGCGTGCGAAAACAGCCAGCCCGATCGTCGTGGTGATGATGACGACGATGGCACAGACGATCTGCACAGCGCTCATCGGCTCGGCTTCTCCTCAGATGCGTCAACGAGGTCAGGGGCCGCCTGGAGTGGGTCGACGGCGCCCGGCCGGGCCATCCGTACGGCCACCATGGGCGTCCTGCTCAATGTAGGAGCCCCATGGGGCGGGCGCCCCCGGCCGGGTGAGCGCGGGCGGCGGGCGCCCGGCCGGAGTGCTCAGGCGCCGATGGCCTTGGGGGCGGGCGCGCCGGAGGGACGACGACGGCTGTACCACTTGGCCGCCTGGCGCAGCCCGAGCTCGCGCACCAGGGTGATGGTCGCCCCCGAGATGACGGCGAAGACCACGACCTCGGTCAGCTGGTAGTTCAGGAGCTGGTCCTCCTCGCGGGGGGCCGGCTTGCCGGTGAGGGCCCTCCACCCCAGGGCCACGACCTTCTCGGCCACGAAGCCCGAGGCGAGGGTGGCGACCGCGGCCGTCGCCTTCCACGTGAAGTCCGTGCCGCTGCTGTCCTTCTTGGCCATGAATCCTCCGAGTCAGGTGATGTCGCGCGCCCCGCCGCGCGATGCGCGGAGCGTCATCTGCTGCCGGGGCCGGCCGGGCCCCTGGTGTCGAGACGATCATGCCGCACCGGGGCTGCTGCGCGCACAACCGGCCGGTGTTGCACATCTTCGGCGGGCTTGCGGGGCCCTGGCCTGGAGTTTTCCGCATGATCTGGTGGGCGCTGTGGCTGAAGATGTGCAGCGGTGGTGGTGTTGCACATCTTCGGCGGGCTTGCGGGGCCCTGGCCTGGAGTTTTCCGCATGATCTGGTGGGCGCCGCGGCTGAAGATGTGCAGCGGTGGTGGTGTTGCACATCTTCGGGGGGCTTGCGGGGCCCTGGCCTGGAGTTTCCCGCATGATCTGGTGGGCGCCGTGGCTGAAGATGTGCAGCAGGGTGGGGCGGGGGCCTAGACTTGCCCCCACGACAGGGGAGCGCCACCCCGGCACCGCAGACGGGCCGGGACCCGGCGCTGAGAGTGCGCGCAGCCGCAGACCCTCGAACCTGCTCCGGCCAGTACCGGCGAAGGAAGTCGAGAACATCTCCCCGGGCACCGCACTGCGGCCCGGGCCCTCCGGACACTCTTCCAGGAGGACTGCCATGACCACCAGGCACATCAGCCCTGCCCGACCCGCGGGCCGTGCCACCGGCCACCGCCCCGCCCCGGGCTCACCCATCCCCGGGCCGACCCGGTACACCCCCTCGCGGCGCCGGCTCCTGGGCGGTGCCGCCGCCGGAGCCCTGGGCCTGGCCCTGGCCGCCTGCGGGCCGGGGGACTCGGGCTCCGGGGGAGGCAGGAGCGTCACCGTCCTGACACACGACTCCTTCAAGGTCTCCGAGGACCTCATCAGCGCCTTCGAGGCCGACACCGGCTACACCCTGTCCCTGGTGGCCTCCGGCGACGCAGGCGAGCTGGTCAACAAGCTCGTGCTGACCAAGGACGCCCCCCTGGGCGACGCCTTCTTCGGCATCGACAACACCTACGCCTCGCGCGCCCTGGCCGAGGGGGTCGTCGACAGGACCGCCACCGTCACCCTGCCGGACGGCGCCGAGGCCTACCTCGTGGACGACACCCCGGCCCTGGCCCCGATCGACGTCGGCGATGTGTGCCTCAACATCGACACCGCCTACTTCGCCGACAAGGGGCTCAGCGCCCCGGCCACCTTCGAGGACCTGCTCAAGAGCGAGTACAAGGACCTGCTCGTGGCCATCGACCCCTCCACCTCCTCCCCGGGCATGGCCTGGATGCTGGCCACCGTCGGCCATTTCGGGGTCGACGGCTTCGCCGAGTACTGGAAGAGCCTGGTGGCCAATGGCGCGCGCATCGACGCGGGCTGGACGGACGCCTACTACACCGATTTCACCGCCGGTGGGGGCGGGGGCGCCTACCCCATCGTCGTGTCCTACGCCTCCTCCCCCTCCTACACCCTCACCGAGGACAAGTCGGCCACCACCACGGCGGCCCTGCTGGGCACCGCCTTCCGCCAGGTGGAGTACGCCGGGGTCCTCGCCGGAGCGGCCAACCCCGAGGGGGGCAGGGCCTTCGTGGAGTGGATGCTCTCCACCAAGGTCCAGGAGGACATCCCCGGCCAGATGTACATGTACCCGGTGGACGGCAGGGCCGCCCTGCCCGCCGAGCTGGAGAGGTTCGGCCCCCTGGCCGATGAGCCCATCGAGGTCTCCGCGGCCGACATCACCGCCAACCGCGAGAAGTGGCTGCAGGCCTGGACCCGGGCCGCCGGCTCGTGAGCAGGGGCAGGCCGCGGGGCCCGCGCCCCGGCTGGGCGCAGGGGACCGGATGGGCTCTGGCCGTGGCCCTGCCCCTGGGCTTCCTGGCCCTGCTCTTCGCCTGGCCGGTGGCCACCCTGCTGGCCCGCGGCCTGCTGGTCGACGGCGCCCTGGACCTCTCCGGCTTCGGGGAGGTCCTCACGCGCGAGCGCACCTGGCGCATCATCCGCCAGACCCTCCTCCAGGCGGCGGCCGGCACCGCCCTGTGCGTGGTGCTGGGCGTGCCCGGAGCCCTGGTGCTCTACCGGCGCCGCTTCCCCGGGGCCGGGGTGCTGCGGGCGATCGTCACCGTGCCCTTCGTCCTGCCCACGGTGGTCGTGGGCGTGGCCTTCCACGCCCTGGTGACCACCGGCGGCCCGCTGGGGCCGCTGGGGCTCGACGGCACCATGAGCGCCGTCGTGGCGGCCCTGGTCTTCTTCAACTACGGGCTCGTGGTGCGCATGGTGGGCACCATGTGGTCGCGGCTGGACCCGCGCGCGGTGGAGGCGGCCCGCTCGCTGGGCGCCTCGCCGTGGCGGGCCTTCCGCACGGTGACCCTGCCCAGCCTGGCTCCCGCCATCGCCTCGGCCGCGAGCCTGGCCTTCCTGTTCTGCGCCACCGCCTACGGCCTGGTCCTCGTCCTCGGCGGCACCGGCGTGGGCACGATCGAGACCGAGATCTACGTGCTCACCGCCCAGTACCTCGACCTGCGCGGGGCGGCCGTGCTGTCCGCGGTCCAGCTGGTGGTCATCGCCGGGGTCCTGTGGGTCAGCGAGCGGGCCAGGCGGCGCAGCGAGGCCGCCCTGCGCCTGCGCCTGGACGTGGCGCCCTCGCGCCTGGGGGCCGCCGACGCCCCCGCCCTGGCCCTGACCCTCCTGGTCGCGCTCGGGCTGCTGGTGGCCCCCATGGTGGTGCTCGTGCTGCGCTCCCTGCGCCGCGCGGGGCGGTGGACCCTGGCGAACTACACCGATCTGGGCACCACCGGCCAGCGCAACGCGCTGACGGCCACCGTGTGGCAGGCCGCCGCGCAGTCCCTGCAGGTGGCGGTGGCGGCCGCCGCCATCGCCCTGGCAGTGGGGGCGGCCCTGGCCCTGGTGCTCTCCCGGCGCCCCCGCCCGCCCTGGCTCGCCCGCGCCTCGGCCCTGCTCGACGCCGCCGTCATGCTGCCCCTGGGCGTCTCGGCGGTCACGGTGGGCTTCGGCTTCCTCATCACCCTGTCCGCGGTGGGCCTGACCGCCTCGTGGTGGATCCTGCCGCTGGCCCAGGCGGTGGTGGCGGTGCCGCTGGTGGTGCGCACCCTCCTGCCCGCGCTGCGCGCCATCGACCCGCGCCAGCGCGAGGCCGCCGCGGCGCTGGGGGCCGGCCCGGGCCGGGTGCTGGCCACCATCGACGGCCCCCACCTGCTGCGGGCCGCCGGGCTGGCGGCCGGCTTCGCGCTGGCCACGAGCCTGGGGGAGTTCGGGGCGACGTCGTTCCTGGCCCGGCCCACCACCCAGACCCTGCCCGTGGTCCTCTACCGCCTCATCGGCTCGCCCGGGGCCCAGAACCAGGGGATGGGGCTGGCGGCGGGCGTGGTGCTGGCGGCCATGACCGCCGCCCTGATGATCGTGTGCGAGCAGGCCCAGAACCGGTGGGCGGCCGCGGGCCGGGGGCCCGCCCTCCCCCGAGGGCCCCGTGGCCCCGTGCGCCGGACGCCGCGGCCCGACTCGCCCCCCGCGCCCAGCGGGCCCGCATCCGCCTCGACCAAATCGACCAAGGAGTCCTCATGACAGAGCACGGTGCCCCGCCGGTGCTGAGCCTGCGCGGCCTGAGCGTGGTCTACCCCCCCGCCTCGCGCCGGGGCAGGGCGCTGAGCGCCGTCGACTCGGTGGACCTGGATGTGGCCGACGGCGAGGTGGTGGCCCTCCTGGGGCCCTCGGGATCGGGCAAGTCCTCCCTGCTGCGCGCCGTCATCGGCCTGGAGCCGGTGGCCTCCGGCACGATCACCTGGCAGGGGCGCGACATCATCGGAGTGCCCGTCCACAAGCGCGGCTTCGCCCTGATGTTCCAGGACGGCCAGCTCTTCGGCTTCCGCGATGTGGCCGGCAATGTGGCCTACGGGCTGAACCGGATGGGCCGCGCCGAGCGCGAGCGGCGCGTGGCCGAGGTCCTCGATCTCGTGGGCCTGCCGGACTTCGCCGACCGCCCGGTGACCACGCTCTCGGGCGGGCAGGCCCAGCGCGTGGCCCTGGCCCGGGCCCTGGCCCCCCGCCCGCGCCTGCTCCTGCTCGATGAGCCGCTGTCCGCCCTGGACCGGGCCCTGCGCGAGGAGCTGGCCGTCGAGCTGGCCGGGATCCTGCGCGCCCAGGGCACCACCGCGCTCCATGTCACCCACGACCACCAGGAGGCCGGCACCGTGGCCGACCGCGTGGGGGTCATGATCCGGGGGCGGCTGCGCGCCCTGGGCCCCATGGAGGAGCTGCGGGACTGCGATGACGAGGAGGTTTCCCGCTTCCTGGGCGCGGGCGGCTGAGATCCCGCTGAGGCCCTGCTGAGGCCCTGCCGGATGGTCCCGCACCCCGCCCGACTCCCGCACGGGTCGGCTCCGCTGATCATGCGATGAGGGCCCGTCGGGCGGCGATAGGGTGACTATGGTCTCAGATCGCCGGTTGATAGGGCTCTCATGGCGCGAGCAGTGCTACGTTTCTTCGCACCGCGCCACCCGGGCGCCCCACGTAGGAGGAATCGGATTGATGACCAGGCGAATGCGCTGTCGCCGCTGTCGCTGATGACAGCTCCGTGACCCGTTCGCCGATCCATCCGCCCTGAGCGCCCCAGGCGCTCCCCTGCCCGTAGAGGTTCCTCCATGCCCTCCTCAGCCCAGGACCTGTCCGCGCCCAAGACCGCCGAGGCCCCTGCCGCCCCGGATGCCCCTGGTGCCACCGGTGCCGCGGACCGGGCGCCTGCCCGCCCCACCGGCTGGCGCTACGTCACCCGCCGCCTGGCCGCCGACCGCTGGGCGCTGGCGGGCGGCGCCGTCGTCGTCCTCACCTCACTCATCGCGCTGCTGGCCCCGCTCCTGACCCGGGCCCTGGGCGTGGACCCCTACAGCTACCACCTCGACCTGCTCGACCCCTCGGGCGTGCCCCGCGGTCCCCTGGGGGGCGCCAGCACCGCCCACCCCCTGGGCGTGGAGCCCCAGACGGGGCGCGACCTGCTGGCCATCGTCATCGAGGGCACCCGCACCTCCCTGTCCATCGGCCTGGGCGCCACCGCCCTGTCCATGCTCGTGGCCATCGTCCTGGGCCTGAGCGCCGGCTACCTGGGCGGTTGGTGGGACGCCCTGGTCGCCCGCCTGACCGACATCACCCTGGGCTTCCCCCACCTGGTGCTCATGATCGCGGTCTCCGCGATCATCCCGGCCACCGCGCCGCGCGTGCCGGTGATGATCCTCATCATCGGCCTGCTGGGCTGGCCCTCGGCCGCCAGGGTCCTGCGATCGCGCACCCTGGCCATCCGCAGCCGCACCTTCGTGCAGGCCTCGCGGGCCATGGGTGCCGGGGGACTGCGCATCCTGACCACCCAGGTCCTGCCCAACCTGATGGCCACCATCATCGTGTTCACCACGATCTCCATCCCCGCCCGGATCACCGCCGAGGCGGCCCTGTCCTTCCTGGGCGTGGGGGTGGCCCCGCCCACCCCCTCCTGGGGGCGCACGATCGGCTCGGCCATCTCCTGGGTGGCCACCGACCCCTGGTACCTCCTGGTGCCCGGGACGGCCCTGTTCCTGGTCACCCTGGCCTTCAACCTCTTCGGCGACGGACTGCGCGACGCCCTCGACCCCAGGACCGGTGAGCAGCGATGAGACAGTCCCTGAGCCGAGCCCGCCTCCTGGCCCCCCGGGCGGCCGCCCATCTGGCCTCCCGCCTGGCCCTGACCCTGCTGACCCTGGTGCTCACCGCCCTGGCCACCTTCGCCCTGTTCTCCCTGTGGCCCTCCGACCCCGCCGCCCTGGCCTGCGGCAAGCCCTGCACCCCGGAGAACCTGGAGCGGGCCCGCGCCTTCATGGGCTACTCCGACCCCTGGTACACCCAGTTCTGGAACTACCTGGTGGGCATCGTCGCCGGGCGCACCTTCGGGCACGGGGCACAGGCCATCACCTGCGCCGCCCCCTGCCTGGGCTACTCCTTCCGCCTGTCGACGCCGGTGAGCGACCTCATCGCCGACCGCCTGCCCGTGACCGCCTCCATCGCCATCGGCGCCGCCGTCCTGTGGCTGGTCATCGGCGTGGCCGCGGGCACGGTCTCGGCCCTGCGGCGCGGCTCGCGCCTGGACCGCGGCATCATGACCGGCACCGTCCTGGGGGTCTCGGCCCCCTCCTACCTCCTGGGGCTGCTGGGCATCCTCCTGTTCGGCTTCACCCTGGACATGGTCCCGGTCTCGGGCTACACGCCCCTGAGCGAGAACCCCCTGCACTGGGCCTGGCACCTGCTGCTGCCCTGGTGCGTCCTGGCCCTCATCTCCGCGGCCGTCTACGCCCGCATGGTGCGCGGCGAGATGCTGGAGAACCTGGGGGAGGACTACGTGCGCACCGCCCGCGCCGTCGGGCTTCCCGAGAGGCGGGTCATCGGCCGCCACGTCATGCGCAACATCTCCCTGCCCCTGCTCACCTTCTTCGCCCTGGACCTGGGCGGCCTGCTGGGCGGTGCCGTCATCACCGAGCGGGTCTTCTCCATGCAGGGCCTGGGCGCCCTGCTCATGGAGGCCGTCGGCGCCTCCGACATCCAGGTGGTCATGGGCCTGACCCTCGTCTCGGCCGCCTTCGTCGTAGTGGCCAACCTCATCGTCGACTCTGTGGCCGCCCTCATCGACCCCCGCGTCTAAGGGGCGGCGCCGGCCCGCCGCCCCCTCAGCCGCCCCGTCCACCACGCGGGGCCCCACCACCTCCGGCCCACAGCGGCTCGCAACCCCAGGAAGGACACACCATGCCTGACAAGCCCACCACCCCCTCGCTGCCCACAGCCGTGCGCCTGGCCCGCCCCACCGCCTCGCGCCGCCTCTTCCTGGGCGCGGGCATGAGCGCCCTGGGCGCCCTGGCCCTGGCCGGCTGCGGGGCGAACTCGGCGACCTCCTCGGGCTCGGGGACCGCCACCGCCGGGGGCACCCTGAGGATCCTGACCTCGGAGACCGACATCAACTGGGACCCGGCCAAGAGCCAATCCATGCCCATGACCTCCCTGGCCCTGGTCCACCGCCGGCTGACCACCTGGAGCCTGGCCCCGGGCGAGCCCGTCGCGCTGGTGCCCGACCTGGCCACCGACACCGGCACCGTCAGCCCCGACGGGCTGAGCTGGACCTTCACCCTCAAGGAGGGCCTGGTCCTGTCCGACGGCACCCCCCTGACCTCGGCCCACATCAAGCACGGGGTGGAGCGCTCCTTCGCCCCGGCCCTGGCCGGCGGGCTGACCTACCACAAGGCCCTCCTGGCCGGGGCGACGGACTACGAGGGCCCCTACGAGGGCAAGCACCTGGACTCCATCCAGACCCCGGACGAGTCCACCATCGTCTTCCAGCTCACCCGCGCCTTCGGGGACTGGCCCTGGATCGTGGCCCAGGGGGCCTTCGCCCCGGTCCCCGAGGGCGACGATCCCGCCACCTACACCGCCTCGCCCATCGCCTCGGGCCCCTACGTCGTCGCCCAGGCCGCCCAGGGCTCCTCGGTGACCCTGGAGCGCAACCCCCACTGGTCGGCGGACACCGACCAGGTGCGCCTGGCCCTGCCCGACACCATCGTCTTCGAGCTCAGCCAGGACGAGTCCACCGCCGCCCAGCGGCTCATCGCCGACTCCGGGAAGGACCGCACCGCCTTCGGCGCCGACCGGGTCTCGGCCGCCCAGCTCGCCCAGGTCAGCGCCAACCCGGCCGCCAAGGAGCGCCTGGCCACCACCCCCGACGGCGGCCCGGCCACCTACCTGGCGATCAACGTCGAGCGGGTCACCGACCCCCAGGTCCGCCAGGCCATCGCCCACGCCGTGGACAAGGCCGCGGTCGTGGCCGCCCTGGGCGGCGAGCTGGGGGCCGTGAGCGCCTCGACCCTCATCACCCCGGGCATCCCGGGCCGCCAGGACTACGACCCCTACCCCACCGACCCGGCCCGGGCCGCCTCCCTGCTCCAGGGCAAGGAGGTCCCCTCCCTGGTGCTGCTCACCCAGAACTCCGCCGCCCACCAGGCCGTGGCCCAGGCGGTGGAGCAGTCCCTGAAGGAGGCGGGCCTGAGCGTGACCATCGACGCCCAGACCTCCGAGGCCTTCAACGAGCGCGCCACCCAGGGCGACGGCTCCACCTACGACCTGGCCATCGCCTCGTGGAACCCCGACTACCCCTCGGCCAACGCCAACATCCAGCCCCTGTTCGCCTCCTCCGAGATCGGCGGGGGAGGGCACAACATCTCCCGCTACTCCAACGAGAGGGTCGACGCCGCCATCGCCGAGGCCGCGGCCAACCTGGACACCGAGGCGGCCCGCGCCCAGTGGGCCGAGCTGGACCGCACCATCGCCCAGGACGTGCCCGTGGTGCCCCTGGCCTTCCGGCGCAACTCCTTCCTGCGCGGCTCCGGGGTCCAGGGCTTCTCCGTGGAGTCCTACCCCGGCTACCCCAGCTACCAGGTGGTGGGAGTGAGCGGCTCGTGAGCGGCGCCCAGCAGCCCGGTCCTCAGGACCCTGGAGGGGAGGAGCCCGGCGGGGTGCTGCGCCTGCGCGGCCTCGGGGTCTCCTTCACCGGCGCCCCCGGCCCCGCCTCGGCCGGCATCGACCTCGACCTGCGCGCCGGAAGGGTCCTGGCCCTGGTGGGGGAGTCGGGCTCGGGCAAATCGGTGACCGCCCTGGGCGCCCTGGGCCTGCTGCCGCCCACCGCCCGCGTCACCGGCTCGGCCCGCCTCGACGGCGTCGAGCTGGTGGGCGCCCCCCGGCAGGTGCTCGACGACGTGCGCGGGCGCCTGGCCGGCACCGTCTTCCAGGAGCCCACCACCGCCCTCAACCCCCTGGAGACCATCGCCTTCCAGATCGGTGAGGCGGTGCGCGCCCACCCCGGTGAGGGCGCCCGGGCGCCGCGGGACCGGCAAGCCCCTCGCGCTCGCGGATCGCTGCGGGGCTGGAGGAGGCGCGGGGGCGCCCGGGTGCGGGGCCGCGTCCTGGAGCTGCTGGAGCGGGTGGGCCTGGGGGCCGGTGAGGATCTGGAGCGGATCGCCGACTCCTACCCCCACCAGCTCTCCGGGGGCCAGCTCCAGCGCGCCTGCATCGCCCTGGCCCTGGCCTGCGACCCCCCGGTCCTCATCGCCGATGAGCCCACCACCGCCCTGGATGTCACCGTCCAGGCCGGGATCCTGGACCTCCTGCGGTCCCTGACCGAGGAGGGCCTGGCCGTCCTGCTCATCACCCACGACATGGCGGTGGTCGCCGACATCGCCGACGAGGTGGCCGTCATGCGCTCCGGGGGCATCGTGGAGCGCGGCCCCGTGGCGCAGATCTTCTCCCACCCGCGCCACTCCTACACCCGCGGGCTCCTGGCGGCCGTGCCGCGCCTGGACTCCCTGCGCCAGGAGGAGCCCCCCGAGGCCGTGGCCGGCGCGGGGGCCGCCGCCCCCGCCGGGCCCGGGGCCGCCGCGGGCACTGCGGGCACTGCGGGCACCACGGGCAGCCGTGCCGGCGGCGCTCAGGGCGCCGAGGGCGCGGGCGCGCAGGAGCCCGCGGTGGTGATCCGCGACCTGGAGGTGGTCTACGGCGGCGGGAGGCGCCCGGTGCGCGCCGTGCAGGGCGTGAGCCTGAGCATCGCCCCCGGCGAGGTGCTGGGCATGGTGGGGGAGTCGGGCTCGGGCAAGTCCACGATCGCCGGCACCCTCACCGGCCTGGTGCCCATCTCCTCGGGGTCGGTGCGCGTGTGCGGGGTGGAGGTCGCCGGGGCCCGGCGCCGCGACCTGCTGCCCGTGCGCCGCTCCACCGGCGTCGTCTACCAGAACCCCGCCTCCAGCCTCAACCCCCGGCGCACGGTGGGGGCCTCCATCGCCGAGCCCCTGGTGGTGCACGGCCGGGCCGACGCCGCCGCCCGGCAGGCACGGGTGCGCGAGCTGCTGGAGGCGGTGCGGCTCCCCGCCGCCATGGCCCAGCGCTACCCCCATGAGATGAGCGGCGGCCAGCGCCAGCGGGTCGCCATCGCCCGGGCCTTGGCCCTGGAGCCGCGCCTGGTCATCGCCGATGAGCCCACCAGCGCCCTGGACGTCTCGGTCCAGGCGGTGGTCCTGGACCTCCTGGGCTCGCTCCAGGCCGAGCTCGGCTTCGCCTGCCTCTTCGTCTCCCACGACCTGGCGGTGGTGGACTCCATCGCCTCGCGCACCGTGGTGCTCAGCGGCGGGCGCCTGGTGGAGGAGGGGCCCACCCGGCAGGTGCTGGCCGCCCCCCGGCAGGACTACACCCGGCGCCTGGTGGCCGCCGTGCCCGTGCCCGACCCCGCCCTCCAGGCAGCCCGGCGGCGTCGCCGCCGGCGCTCCCGCGCCGCCTGAGCGGGCGGGACGGCGGGCCGACGCAGATGTGACCTTGTCCATAGCGTGGCCGTCCTCTCACTGGCGGGACCAGTATTCACGGTATGCGCCCTGGCGCTGGGGCCGCTGGGATCGGGCGGGCAGGAAGTTTTGTCAATGGGCACTCATGGGGATGGGGAGGGCTCCCCATGCACTCCACGGGGAGCGGCTCGCAGTTGAATCCTCCAGCGGGCTAGCATCGAACCGCTGGTCGCCCAGGGTGCTCCACTGCTGCGGCCCCGTGAACTGGCGTGAGTGCGCACTCCCCATCGGTTCACATCCAGGGCCGGGCACACGGCTCCGCATCGACCGCATTCCCCAGCATTCCCCAGCGCAATGATTGAGGAGCAGGAACATGGCTCGCAGCCTCCCTTTCATCGAGATCATCGAGTGTCTCGACCCCCACCCCCAGTGGGTGCTGTGGCGCTTCCCCGATGAGGACGGGCGCATCAAGTCCGGCGCCCAGCTGGTGGTGCGCGAGAACCAGGCGGCCCTGCTGCTCTCACGGGGCCAGGCCTCCATGGTCTACGGCCCGGGCACCCACACCCTGCCCACCCACAACATCCCGGTCCTGTCGGACCTGGCGGGATGGAAGTACGGATTCGCCTCCCCCCACGTCTACGACGTCTTCTACGTCGCGGTCCGCCAGTTCGTCGACCTCAAGTGGGGCACACCCGCGCCGGTGATGATGAGCGACCCCCAGTTCGGGCAGGTCCGGGTGCGGGCCTTCGGCTCCTACTCGGCGCGCGTGACCGACGTCGCCCGCTTCTTCCGCGAGTACGCCGGGGCCTACCCGGTGCTGTCCATCCGCGACCTGGAGGTCCAGCTGCGCGACTACATCGCCGCGAAGTTCGGGGAGATCCTGGCCAACTCGGGCATCTCGGTGCGCGACGTCGCCGCCAACCTCTCGGCCGTCAACGCCGGCCTCGCCCCGGCCATCGCCCCCTACTTCGAGGACCTGGGCGTGTCCATCACCCAGTTCACCATCGCCTCGGTGACCCTGCCCGATGAGGTCAACAAGTACTACGACACCGTCACCTCGATGAACATGATCGGGGACATGCAGCGCTTCCAGCAGTTCCAGACGGCCGCGGCCATCGGGGAGGCCTCCACTGCCGTGGGCGCCGGGACGCAGGCCGGACTGGCCATGGGCATGATGATGGGCCAGATGCCCCAGGGCGCCGCCGCCGCGCAGGGGTACCCGCCGGCCGCGCCGGTCCAGGCCCCCGCCCCTCCCGCGGCACCCGCGCCCGCGGCCCCCGCCGCGGGTGAGGACCCGGTGGCCAGGCTCCAGCGGCTCAAGCAGCTGGCCGAGGCCGGACTCATCACCGAGGACGAGTACGCCGCCAAGAAGGCCCAGATCCTGGAGGCCTTCTGATGGGCGAGTCCCTCATCGAGCGGATGCGCCGCCGCGCCCAGCAGCAGGGCCAGGCCTCGACCGCCTCCTCCATCCAGTACGCCCGCGACGAGCTGGGGGCCGTGGTGCGCACCTGCCCCGGCTGCGGCGCGGGGCGCCAGGAGCCCTACGACCTGGCCGAATGCGTCTACTGCGGCTACGTCTTCGTCACCGCGGGGCGCCAGGAGGACGATCCCGGCCAGTCCTACCGCTACTGAGGCGCTGGCCGCGGTGGACGGGGCCGGCGCCCGGGACTGCGCCAACGGTCCCCGACCCCACCGCTGCGGCCCCGAGGAGGGCCTCCCGGTCGGCACCGGGCCGGCCACCATCCCCGGCAGCGCCTCCCCGGCCCCTGACCACCGGTGTCCCGCCGGCCGCCGGGGCCGTGAGACCAGACCGCCACGACGACCCCATCCCGCTTGTCCAGCACTCCCCACCACGAGGAGACACACATGGCCCACTACACCCACTACGAGCAGCAGCTCCAGGCCCTGACCCAGCGCCTGGAGGTCTACCTGGACCGCATGGAGGCCCGCGCCCGCGAGTTCGCCGCCGAGGCCGCCCCCACCGCCGCCGAGCTCCAGGCCAAGGACCCGGCCTCGGTCGGCTCCTTCCGCATGGAGGTCCAGCGCCAGATCATGTTCCTGCACACCAAGGCCGAGCGCGCCTATGAGCAGCACTTCGGCCCCTATGAGGACCTGGACGATGACGACGTGTCCCTGGAGGAGCACGCCCTCCTCCAGGCCTACTGGGAGCGGGCCGAGCACAAGGTCGATGACTTCGAGGACCGCCTGGAGCGGGTCGTCGACGGGATCTTCGCCCAGGGCGAGACCGCCCAGGCCAAGGACGGCTGGGACCAGGCCATCGCCGACTGGCGCCAGGCCCAGCAGACCTTCACCTGCAGCCAGTGCGGCGCCCCCGTGGCCCTGCCCGAGCTCTACCACGTGGCCGTCTACGTCACCTGCCAGGGCTGCGGCTCGCGCGTGACCTTCCAGCCCTCCCAGGCCATGCAGGCCGCCCCGATGGCGGCCGAGGACCTGGCCAAGGCCGAGTGCCACGAGGAGTGGGAGCGCTCCGAGCAGGACTGGAGCGATATCGGCGGCATGCAGTTCGTCCACTACGTCTACTACGTCACCTCCCACCACCGCGTCATGAGCCGGATGCTGCCCTTCTACGCCCGCTCCCAGGCCGAGGCCCTGCGCCGAGACATCCAGCAGGCCTGGACGATCATGACCGAGCAGGGCGGGCCCGACAGCGTGACGCCCCAGTACTACGAGATGGAGTACCTCAACGCCGTGGGGAACATCGGCACCAGCGTCATGGCCATGACCCGGTCCGGCCACACCGAGCACCGCGAGCTGCTCCTCCAGACCATCCGGGACATCATGCGACCCGGTGACGCCCTGGCCCAGTCCATCCTCGATGGCACCTTCACCGAGGCCATGTGGGATCAGCGCATCGAGGCCGCCAACCGCCTGCCCGCCGAGTTCCCCAGCCCCCTGGACTCCATCTGACCCCCTGCGGGACACCCTCCACCGTCTCCCACCGAACCTCCCGAAAGGACCCAGACCATGGCCGGATTCCTCCAGAGGGCCAAGAACGCCACGAAGAACGCAGCCAAGCAGACGGTGGCCAACGCCGGTGCCAGCGCCCTGTCCAGCGCCATCAACCAGGGCACGGCCGCCCTGGGCCTGGAGACCAACATCCAGGTCAAGGCCCCCGATGTCACCTCCAGCTCCTCGGGCGGCTACGACCCCGACACCTACTACCGGGTCGACGTCGCGCACGGCTTCTCCCGTCCCATGGACCACGGCCTGCCCGGCGATGAGATCGCCTACCTCCAGTACCCCCAGCCCCCCGCCGCGCTGCCCCCCGGGGCCGCCGACTACGCCCGGGCCTGGTGGCAGCCCTGGGGTGGCCTGCTGGAGGGGCATATCGACATCGCCCGCGCCCTGGAGGCCGGTGACGCCGCCGGCGCCCAGCAGTTGCTCTACCGCTGGGAGCAGGGCATCAGCCAGGCCCGCACCTCGGCCCACCAGCTCGGCGACTTCAACGGGGCGCGCACCCTGTCGGTGGCCGTCGACGACGTCAACGAGCACTTCGAGAACGTGGCGGACGCGCTGCGCGAGTACATGAACTGCCGCTCCCTGGGCCAGGACACCTCCGGGGCCGTGGAGTCCGCCCAGGCCTGCATCGTCAACATGCACGTGGCCCTCAACCGGCCCGTGGCCGCCTTCTTCGCCGACCCCTCCGGCGCGGCCACCGCCCAGGCGGAGGCCGAGGCCTACGCCGGCATGCCGGGCATGGGCGGCATGGCGGGCATGCCGGGGATGCCGGGGATGCCCGGCATGATGCCGGGTGCCGGCGCCGATACCTCGGGCCCGGAGTTCGCCCCCGTCCAGGGCGTCTCCTTCCACGACTACGTGGCCGGCTCCCAGCGCATCCAGGAGGGGGTCTCCGCCGACGTCGTCGCCACGGTCCTGGGGGTGGAGCGCCCCATGTGGGACGCGGCCGCCAACGAGTGGCTCACGCGCATGACCCAGACCCACCCCATGACGGTGGGCATGCAGTACACCCCGCTGTCCCAGACCCCCCACCCCAGGCTCACGGCCGAGGCCTGCGCCGCCGCGGGCGGGGGCGCCTCCGCGCTGCCGGGAGGGGTCGACAACTCCGGCCGCCTGCGCACCGACATGGACTTCTACATCGAGGCCTCCGCCGCGGGCCAGGCCGCCGCCCAGGCCGGCATCGACGCCGGGGGCTACCTGGAGTCCAACTACGGGGTGACCGTCATGCAGGTCTCCAACGCGGGCCTCGCCTGGATGTCCGACCCGGCCAACCTCTCCCGCATCACCGCCCTGCAGGAGGCCAGGGCCAAGGAGATCTTCACCTCCATCACCGGCTACTCCTCCGACGTCGCCCCCGGCGCCCTGCCCGACGGCGTGGAGGACATCGCCGCCGATATCGAGTTCTGAGCCCGCGCCGTCGGCCGTCCAGGGGGCCGACGGCGCCCCGCGGGGCCGGTGGACGGCCGCACCCTGGAAGGCCGGCGCCGTCGTCGGCCATCATGGACACCACTGAACGGAAGGTGCGCGTATGAGCACACAACCCGCCGTGACCCTGGAGCGGGTCGAGTCCTGGCTCACGGGCGAGGACCTGGTCTTCGAGCATGATGACGAGGGCGACATCATGGTCGGCTTCGAGAACTGCTACTTCGCCTTCTACATGCAGGCCGAGGGCGAGCTGCTGCTGGCGCGCGCCTACTGGCGCGGCCGCTTCCCGGCCGAGCAGATGCCCGAGCTGCACGATCTGGCCGACGCCCACCACCAGAAGGCCTACGGCCCGCGCCTGTCCGTGCTGGCCTCGCAGGGCGATGAGGGGCAGGAGACCGCCATCCTGGGCACCCAGATGGTCGAGTACGTGGCCCAGGGCCGCAGCGATGAGCAGCTGGCGGCCTTCATGGACCTGGTGATGAGGATGAACATGCGCCTGTTCGCCGATATCGAGGAGCGCTACCCGGCGCTCGTGACCTGGGGGGACGACTGATGGCCTGGTGGAACAAGCCCGCGGGGAGCCTGACCCCCTCGGTGGGCGTGGATCGGGTGGCGGCCTGGTTCACCTCCCACTCCTACACCTATGAGCTGGACCGCGACGAGGGCGCCGTCTACTCGGGCTTCGACGGCGTGTCCTACATGTTCAAGGCCGCCGGCGACTCGCTCCTGGTCATCCACGGCCGCTACCTGACCGCCCTGCCCACCGATGAGCAGACCGTGGAGCGGGTGCGCTCGGTGGCCCGCCGGGTGGCCGACTCCCGGATCATGCCCGCGGTCTACCTCATCATCGACGAGCACGGGCTGGGGCTGCACGCGGAGGCCACCTCCAGCACGGGGGCCGGCCTCAACGACGAGCAGCTCGCCGGGGTCATGGACTTCCTCATCGGCGGGGTCGACGGCGCCATCGCCGAGATCCTCGCCGAGCTGGGGCAGCCCTCGCCCGCGGAGGCCGCGGAGGCCCCCGTGCCGGGGGCCGGGGGAGATGGGGAGCAGGACGGCTAGGACCCCGGTGCCGCCCGGGCCGCGTCCTGGAGGCCCGGGCCCCGGCCGGCGCCGGGCTCCCGCCATGGTGGCGCTGGCCCGGCGGGATCGGTGATGCGGATGGTGCTGCCGGGGCGCCTGCGCGGGCTGGGAACTGTCATGAGGCTTCCAGTCAAGCGGCGGATACTGGCCGGGTTGCCCTGGAGCCCGTCTGTGGTCGAATCTAGGACTCTGCGCTGTTGCACACCATGACAGGAAGGAACCCTCACACACCTATGGCGACGTTCCAGGTTGACCTGCGCGGGATGGTGGACCTCCTCTCGCGCAACCTCTACTCGGGTCCGCGCGTCTACGTGCGCGAGCTGCTGCAGAACACTGTGGACGCCATTGCCGCGCGTCGCCAGGAGGAGCCCGACTGCCCCGCACGGGTGACCATCACCATCGAGGGCGCGGGCCTGAGCTGCCGGGACACCGGCGTGGGCCTGACCCTCCAGGAGGCCTCCAGCCTGCTGTCCACCATCGGCGCCTCCTCCAAGCGCGACGAGCTGGGCCTGTCGCGGGGGGACTACCTGGGGCAGTTCGGCATCGGCATGCTCTCCTGCTTCATGGTCTCCGGGGAGATCCTCGTGCGCTCCCGCTCGGCCCGCCTGGCCGATGCCCCCACCGTGGAGTGGCGGGGGCGCACCGACGGCACCTACGAGGTGCGCGCCCTGGAGCCCCACGAGCCGGGCAACCTGGACAGCCCGGGCACCAGCGTGGAGATCATGGGCCTTCCGGGGGAGCCCTGGCTCCAGGCCGACACGGTGCGGGCCCTGGTCGATGAGTTCGGCGCCCTGCTGCCCATCGACGTCGAGGTGCGCAGCGGGGGCACCCTCACCCGTCACGCCCACCAGGACGCCCCCTGGGAGCTGCCCCGCCGCGAGCAGCACCGCTGGTGCGCCGAGAACCTGGGCGGGGAGCCCTTCGACATCATCGGCCTGGAGGTGCCCGCCGCGGGCCTCAAGGGCCTGGCCGCCGTCGTCACCGCCGCCCACCCCACGGCCACCTCCCACCACACCGCCTACGTCAAGCGGATGCTCGTCTCACGCTCGGCCGAGGGCCTGGCCCCCGAGTGGGCCTATTTCGTGCGCGTCGTGGCCGACTCCAGCCACCTGCGCCTGACCGCCTCGCGCGAGCAGCTCATGGACGACGACCTGCGCGCCGAGACCCGCGAGGCCATCGGGGCGGCGGTGCGCTCCTGGATGGAGTGCCTGGCCCGCACCGCGCCGGGGCGCTTCGCGGAGTTCGTGGGGGCCCATGCGGTGGGCCTGCGCTCGGTGGCGGTCACCGACCCGGACATGCTCGAGCTCGTCGTGCGCCACGCCCCGGTGGAGACCACGCAGGGGGCGCGCACCCTGGCCCAGCTGGCCGCCAGCGGCGACACGGTGCGCTTCACACGCACCGTGGACCAGTACCGCGCCCTGGCCGATGTGGCCGGCTCCCAGGGCATCGTCCTGGTCAACGCCGGCTACGCCTACGAGGAGGAGGTCATCTCCGCCTTCCTGGCGCGCACCGACCTGCTCGACCCGGCCGCCGACATCGCCCTGGTGGACCCCGGCGAGCTCCTCGACGCCTTCTCCCCCTGCTCCCCGGCGGAGGAGGCCGAGGCCATGGACATCCTCATGATGGCCTCCCGGGCCATCGACCCCGAGGACTGCGAGGTGGTCATGCGCCGCTTCGAGCCCGCCACCCTGCCCGCGCTCTACCTGCCCGACCCCGACCTGGCCGGGCGGGTGGCGGCGCGCACCTCCCGCAAGGCCGCCACGGGCGTGTGGTCGCAGGTCCTGGGGGTCACCGACCCCTTCGCCGGGTCCCACGTGCCCAGGCTCGTGCTCAACCGCACCAACCCCCTGGTGGTGCGCCTGGTGACGGCGCGCGCCGACGACGCCGTGGTCACCAGCACCCTGCGGGGGCTGTACATCCAGTGCCTCCTGCTGGGGCGCCAGCCGCTGGGCCCCAAGGAGCGCTCCTGGGCCGCCGAGACCCTCGGCTCCCTGCTCGACTCTGCCCTGCCGGACTCGATATGAGCCCGGCAGCGACCCGGCGGCCCCGGCCCGCCACGACTCTCAGGACCCCCTGGGCCCCACTCATCGGAAGGACCAACCCATGACCACTCGCGAAGACATCCTGGAGCGCCTGGCCTACGCCGATGCCCTGAGCTACGGCCCCAAGGCCTCCGCACTCATCGCCGAGGCCGTCACCTGGGCCGACGCGCTGGGCGAGGAGGATCTGCAGGTGGTCACCCGCCTGGCACTGACCGACGGCTACCAGCACGGCAACGAGGAGTGGAAGGCGCTGGCGCCCTTCGTGTGGAACCTCGCCCGCTACAAGGAGCGCCCGGACCTGTTCGACGCCGACCAGGTGCGCACCCTGCACTGGCACTTCAAGTGGTCGGTGGCGGTGGCGGCGGCCAACCCCAAGGTGGCCAAGGACCAGGTGCGCCAGCTGGAGGCCAGCCTGGAGGAGTTCTACCGCTCCGAGGGGGCCTCCATGCACGTGGTCCACGGCGAGCGGGCCTCGGTGGCGGGGCTGCTGGGCCTGGAGGAAGAGGCCGCCGAGGAGCTGGCCGCCTGGCGGGCCACCCCCCGTGATGAGAACTCCGACTGCGAGGGCTGCGACCCCATGCGCCAGGTCTCCTTCGCCTACCGCACCGAGGACTGGGAGCTGGCCGTGGGCACGGCCGTGCCGATCCTGCGCGAGGATGTGGGGTGCCGGGTCCAGCCCCAGATGATGCAGTCCCTGGTGCTGCTGCCCCTGCTGGCCTCGGGGCGCCCCAAGGCCGCCTGGGACGCCCACCTGCGCTCCTACCGCGAGATCCGCCGCCACCCCAATGCCCTGGTCTCCATCGGCTACCACCTGGAGTACCTGGCCCTGGTCGGCAAGATCGACCGCGGCCTGGACATCCTGCGGCGCCACGTGTCCTGGCTGGATCAGGCCGAGTCCGCCCACGCCCTGCTGGGGGCCCTGCGGGGCATGAGCCTGGTGCTGCGGGAGGCCGAGCGCTTCGGCCGCGGCGAGGAGGCGCTGGGCGTCGTCGTGCCGGCCGAGACCCTGTGGGCCCCCCAGCCCACCCTGGGCGCGCAGACGACGATCTCCCAGGCCTACGCCGAGTTCTCCGGCTGGGCGCGCCGCCTGGCCGCCTCCTTCGACGCCCGCAACGGCAACACCACTATCTCCGACCACCTGGAGCGCAGCCTGGCGCGGGCCTCCTTCGCCGAGCACGCCGACGCCGGGACCCGGGTCGAGTTGCTGGAGACCCCCGAGGAGCTGCCCGAGGCCGTCCCCACCTGCCAGCCGGTGGAGGCCGGCGCCGGGGAGGAGTTCGGCTTCTCCTCCGCCCTGGGCGTGGTCTCCCTGGACCGGGATGAGGAGCCCGGGGCGGCCCCGGGGCCCGGGCCGCTGGAGGAGGCCGACGAGCCCTTCCCGCTGGTGGACCTCACCCGCCCCGCCCCGCTGGCCGACGCCGACGACGCCGTGCGCCGCTACGCCCGCACCCTGCGCCGGGTGGGCGTGGACACCGAGCACCTCTACATCGTGGACCAGGCGGCCGCCCACAGCCTGCTGCCCGAGCCCGGCCGCGCCCCCGACGGCCTGGAGATCGAGGCCTCCCTGCTGCGCGCCAACGCCTACTCCCGGCGCACCGAGTACGACCGGGCCATCGAGGAGCGCCTGCGCATCCGCTCGATGCGTGAGAGCCAGGTGGGGGTGCTGGGGGCCGTCGAGATCGACATCGCCAACCTCGATGATGAGATGACGGCCGACCGCCAATCCGCCCGTGACGCCACCCAGGAGCGGCCCGAGAGGCTGGAGCGGGCCGAGGAGATGCTGCGCAGCGTGGCCTCGCGCATCGATGCGCTCATCGGCCCCGAGAGGTCCCCCGGCGCCTCCCTGGAGTCCGGGTCCCCCTCCGCCGAGGCCTGCGTGATGGCCGCCGACGCCCTGGGCAACATCATCAGCGTGCTCACCGAGCTGGAGGCCAAGGACCGCGCCCTGGAGGCGGTGGCCCTCATGGAGCGGGTGTGGTCGCGCATCCCCATGGAGATGCATGCCGAGAACATGCGCGACGCCGTCGACATGGCGCGCGCCGAGGTGCTGGCCGAGTGCGGCGATGTGTTCGAGGGCTGCCAGCTGGCCGAGGACGTCATGCGCCGCCACGAGCCGATGTCCCTGCTCGTTGCCGGGCGCGGCCGCCGCCTGCTGGGCGTGGCCTCCATGCAGGTGGAGCAGTTCGAGGAGGCGGTCAAGCAGTTCCGCGAGCACGCCAACATGATGATGGCCGCCGGCCTGCCCTTCACGAGCATCGGCTCCCTGCTCAACCTGGGCCAGGCCCTGGGGGTGGGGGAGCGCTACCTGGAGAGCGCCGAGGTGCTGGAGTCCGCGCTCTCGCGCGCCGAGAGGCTCCAGGTGCCCGGCATGATCCTGTTCATCCACCAGTTCCTGGCCCAGGTGCACATGGGGCTGGGGGAGCACGCCGGGGTCCTGGAGCACTCCCTGGCGGCTGCCGAGGGCCTGGAGGCCGCGGGGCGCATGGGGGCGGCCAAGGAGGCCTACACCAACGCCGCCATGGCGGCGGGCAATATGGATGACAATGTCCAGTCCTCCGCGCTGTTCCGCCGCGCTGCCGCGCTGGAGGACACCAGCACCGATCAGGGCCGGCTCGACCGGGGCCGCATGCTGCGCCGGGCGGCCCGGGCCCTGGTGGACGACTTCACGGTGGCCATGGCCCGCTCGCGCCTGGACGACGCGGTGGAGATCATGGAGGAGTCCCGCGCGGCCTTCATCGAGGTCGATGACGGCGGGAACTACTCCAGCGCCTGGGAGATGGGGGACTGGCATGACGACATGTCCTGGATCCTGTGGCGCACCGATGAGAACTCCCTGGCGGCTGAGCACTGCGAGGCGGCCTACGAGGGCTACATGAGCAAGGACGATCGCGAGTCGGCCGCCCGGTCGCTGTGCATGCTGGCACGCCTGCACGCCGAGCGCGAGGAGAGGGACGAGGCGCTGGCCGCCTGCGCGCGGGTGCGCGAGCTGCTGGCCCACCCGCGCTGGCAGAACCACGACGCCCTGTCCTTCGTGGCCTCCATCGAGGAGAGCTTCTCCTGACCGGCGTCGGGGCCGAGGGCCGTGGGAGGCCCCCGGCCCCGGGATCCGGGGGTTCGCCCCCTGTGAATCTGCTGACTGCCGGGCCGGGGGAGGGGATGATTGGCCGCGAGCACGACAACGCTCCTGACCGACCCCCGGGAGGCTCCCCATGGCCATCGCAACCTCGCACCGATTCTCCGCCGACGACCTGCCCGTGGAGGCCGGGCGCTACCGACTCATCGCCGCCGCCAGCTGTCCGTGGTCCCGCCGCGTCCTCATCGCCCGCCGTCTGCTGGGCCTGGTGGAGGCCATCCCCCTGTCCTCCAGCTACGGCAGGGGGGAGGACGGCTACTGGGAGCTGACGGGCCCCAGCGGCGAGCCGGGGGAGGACCCCGCGCTGGGGGCCCGCTCCCTGGCGGAGGTCTATGCGCGCACGCCCGGCTATGAGCCCCCGCCGACGGTCCCGGCCCTGGTGGACATGACCACGGGCGAGGTGGTCAGTGATGACTCCGGCGGCATGCTCTTCGACCTGGCCACCGCCTGGTGGGATGAGCACCGCGAGGGCGCCCCCGACCTCTACCCCCTGAACCGCCGCAACTCCACCGATGCGTGGGATGAGTGGATCGGCTCCCAGATCAACCGGGGCCACTCGGTGGCCACCCACAGCAAGGACCCCGAGGAGGCGGCCGCCGCCGCCAACGGGGTGCTGGTGGGCTTCGACGTCATCGACACGCTGCTGGCCCGGGCCACCCATATGGAGGCCTCCCGCGAGGCGGGGCTGACGATCCTCGATGGCCCGCCGCTGTCCTCCGTGGTGTCCATCGGCCAGTTCCTGTGCGGGGACCAGCCCACGGGCAGCGACATCCGCCTGTTCACCACGGTGCAGGACTACGAGTACGGGGGACGGCAGCGCTACCCCGGGGGCGAGGCCCCCCCGATCTCCTTCTGGCCCGCCCTGGCCCGCTGGTTCCGCGCCCTGGAGGGCCGCTCGGGCTGGGTGGGGCCGGAGGACCGCAACGCCCTGGGCTGCTGAGCGGGGCCGCGGCACCGGCATCGTGCTGCGGGCCGGGGCGGGCCGGCCTGATCGCCCGTCCCGGCACGCGGCGGCCAGTGATCAGTGGTCATGACTCATCCGGCGCTGCACCGCCGTGCTCACTGGCCGAGGGTCACGCCCCGGTGGCTCATGAAGGGCTCGGGGTCGGTGGGCTGCCCATTGAGATGGACCTCGAAGTGGAGGTGGCAGCCGGTGGAGTTCCCCGTCGAGCCCACTGCGGCGATGTGCTGCCCTGCCGTGACGCCCTGCCCGACCCGCGCCGTGATGCCTGAGGCCTCCATGTGAAGGTAGGCGGTGGTCACGCCCCCGCCGTGGTCGATCTCGATGGCGCCGGTCCCGTCCTCGTACAGGCCGGCGAAGGTCACCGTGCCCCCCGCCGCGGCATGGATGGGGCCGCCGCATCCACCGCCGGCCAGGTCCGTGCCGGCGTGGAGCCGGTTGACGCCGGTGACCGGGTTGACCCGCATGCCGAAGGGGCTGGTGCGGGGGCCCGCGGCCGGCGCGGCCCACCCGCCCGGGCCGACGGCGGCCGGGGCGCCGCCAGCCGCCCCGGAGGCGCATCGCCCCGTCGGCGCAGCAGCGCTGGAGGGCGGCTGGGCGGCCTGGGTCATCCGGCGCACGCTCCAGGACCGCTCCTGCCAGGAGGAGTCCAGGTCGACCTCCGTGACCGCCTCGCCCGTGGTGGGCGCATGGATCATCCTCCGGTGGCCCGAGTAGATGCCGATGTGGTCATAGGAGTCGGTCCCGGCGGGGAAGAAGATGACATCCCCGGGGCTCATCTCGTCCCAGGGGGCGCCCGTGCCCGGCCCGGTGTAGATCTCCCGGCCCTGCGCCCCCTGCTGGGCGGAGGTGCGCTGGAGCTCGATCCCGAGCTGGGAGAAGACGTAGTGGACCAGTCCGGAGCAGTCGAATCCGCTCGGGCTCGCCCCTCCCCAGAGGTACGGGACCCCCTCCTGGGCCCGGGCGAGGTCGGCGGCGCCGGTCGTCTCGGAGGCCGAGGCGGTGGGGGCGGTGACGGCTCCGCCGTCGAGGGCCGCGACGATGGCCTCGGCGGCGGGCCAGGAGGGCTCGTAGTGGTAGGGGTCGGCATTGGCCTGTATCCGGTGCGCGACGAGGGTCGGCTCCATGGTGTGGCGCTGCGTGATCCTCTCCAGCTCCTGGAGGAAGAGCGAGGCGGACTGGTAGGGGTCCATGCGCTGCTCCAGGCTGCCCCAGCTCGCCCGCTGCTGGAACAGGCCGCGGCTGTCCGGGCCCGCGGTGTCCCCGTGATCCAGGTTCCGCAGGCCGGACTCCCCGATGGCGGTCATGACCGCGATGGTCTGGTCCCGGCGGGTCAGGCCCCTATCGGCCGCCGCCCTCATGATGGTGGCCGCATGGGCCAGCTGGGAGGCATCCCAGCCGGGCACGGAGATCCCTGCGGCGGCCCGCTCATCGACGAGAACCGCTCTGCCCTCGCCCGCCGCGGTGCAGTCATCCTCCTGGCCCCCCAGGAGCAGCAGGAGGGCGAGGGCGGGGACGAGCGCCAGGAGCGGCACCAGCGCGAGGCCGACCACCAGCCTCCCCGGCCTCATAGGACTCCCTCCGGGACGGCGTCCCCCGGCAGGATGATGCGCTGGGTCAGCCAGTCGTTGCCGCTGTGACGGGTCAGGACCACGCCGAAGACGCCCTTGTCCGTGGGGACCTGGACCAGTGCGGTGAGCAGGTGGGCCTCGTCGGTGGGTGAGATCAAGGAGGCCCGGGCCCCATCCACGGCGGCCGGGGGCACACGGGTGACGTCGGTGTGGCGGTAGGCGTCCCGGGCCTGCGGGGTCAGGTGGGGCAGGAGCTCCCGCCACCAGGTCTCCTGGTCGGTTCCCGCGAGGTAGGCGGTCATGGTCTGCGAGGCGCGCTGGACGGCGGCGTCCTCGGCCGCCTGGTCCCAGGTGGGTGGGAGGTAGGTCCCCGACCAGCTCGGGGTGATGGCGCCGAGGTCATCCATGGGGTCCTCGGTCAGCAGCTGGACAGGGGTGGCGGCCGCGACGGGGGGCGCTGCTGGGGAGGAGGGCGCCTCGCCGTGGCCGTCTCCTGGCGAGCAGCCGGTGGCGACCAGGGCGAGCAGGAGGAGTGCCGGGATGGTGCGGTGCAAGGGGGCTCCTTCCCGCCCCGGGGGTTGATGCGGCGCCGGTCAGGCCCGACAGCGCTCGGCGATGAGTGCGCGGGGAAGGTCGGCAACCATGGGGCAGCATGCTCTCCCAGCACTCTACATGCACAAAAAACGTATATAAATATTCCAAGTGGTGAAGATGCTCAACCATGTTCATATGTCGTTCTCAGTGTCACATTGTAGTAAACTTCAGGGGCCAGAGCCTCACGAGCCCACCATCCATGAAGGAGCCCGTGCCCGTGACCACCAATCCCTGGGTGACCCGGCGGCCTGCCTCCCTCCCGACCCCGCCTCCCTCGCAGCCTCCCCTGTGCCCCCTGACGGGGCCCGGCGCTCCTCAGCCCGGCATCGACCAGCCGGCGAGGGGCGCCCTGCCCGTCGCCACCAGGCCCGAGCGGCCGGTCCTGTGGGTGCTGGGCGCGCACGGGGGCTCGGGGGAGTCGCTCCTGTCCTCGCTCCAGGAGGGCTGGATGGCCGCCGGGCACTCCTGGCCCGCGGACTCCTCGGCGCCCGTGGTCCTGGCGGCCCGCACCGGCTTCGAGGGCCTCACGCGGGCTCAGGCGGTGCTGACGCAGTGGGCCAGCGGGGCGGTCGGCGATCCCCGCCTGCTGGGCCTGATCCTCCTGGCGGATGCCCCCGGGCGCCGCCCCAGGGCGCTGAGGGACCTGGGGCGCATCGTCGGCGGCGGCGCCCCGCGGGTATGGGAGGTGCCGTGGGTGGAGGCATGGCGCCTGGGCCAGGGCCTCGCCCATGACCGGCTCCCGCGTCAGGCCCGCCGCATGATCGATGACCTCTCCAGTCTGGTGTCCGATAGGACACCCACCCCCCACCACCACACCGAGGAGTGCGCCCGTGAGCACCGTTGATTCCCTGCTGCTGGCCGTTGCGGCCATTCCCGACCCGGACCCCGTCCAGCCCCCGGGGACCGAGGGCTTCACCGCCGTCATGGGCTGGGCGAAGTGGGTGGCGCTGGCCGTGTGCGTCCTGGGCCTGTTCGCCGCAGGAGCCCTCATGGCGGTCCAGTCGCGCCGCGGTGAGGGCGGTGAGCACGTCGGCAAGATCGCCATGGCTCTTGGCGGGGTCGTCGTCATCTCGGCCGCGGCCGCCCTGGTGGGGTTCCTCGCCGGCTGAGAGGAGGAGCCCCCTCATGACCACCGCGGATGCGGGCGGCGCTCCGGCCGGCCCCGTCACCCGTCCCGGGTTCATCGCCTCGGCCCTCGTCGTGGCCCTGGTCCTCGTCCTGGGCGCCGTCCTGGGGATCCTCCGGACGGCCCGGGAGGAGGCCGCTCCACCGGCTGGCGCCTCCACGGGGGATCCGGTCCCCGCCGCTACGGCCTCCACTCCCGGCCCCGAGGGGGCGGGGGCGAGTGTGTGCGGCCTTGGCGGGGAGGCCCTGGGCCCGGCCCGTCTGGATGCCGCCCCGCAGGTGGACCGGTGGGACTACCAGGGCACCACCGCCTATCCCGTCTCTCAGGTCTATGGGCCTGCTGCGACCAGTGCGGAGGGGTACCGCTACTGCTTCCAGCGCTCTGCCGAGGGCGCCCTCCTGGCCGCGGCGGGCGCCTTGGCCACAGGAACGGATGAGGCGCTGGCCCGCACCTGGATCGAGTACTTCCTCGCCCCCGGCCCGTACCGCGAGCAGCTCCTCGGCGAGGCGCCGGCCCGAGCCTCGGGAGCCGCGCCCGAGGGCTCGGCCAGGCTGAGGATCATCGGCTTCCGCCTCCTGTCCTACACGGGCGACCGGGCGAGTGTGGACCTGGCGGTGCGGGCATCGACGCAGGGGCGTGAGATCACCCTCTCGATGGTCTACCACCTCCAGTGGTCCGATGGGGATTGGAGGCTCAGCTCCGCCTCACCGGCGCCGCTCGACGTCGTGACGATCCCTGATGCCGCCGGCTACGTGAGCTGGGGGTCCTGAGCCATGGCATGCGATCCGATCTCCTGGGCGGCCTCTCCCGAGCGCTGCGCCCAGGCCCAGGCGGCTGATGAGGCGTTCGGGGACCCGATCAGGAACCTGGCCAATGCCGTCATGGAGGCCTACGGCAAGAGCGTGGCGTCCTTGGGGGCGGTCTGGGTGCATATCGGCACACCCGGCCTGACCGGTGCGGGCGGCGGCTCGGCGCTCCAGGCCGGATCCTCCGCCCCGGACGCGGAGGGGATCGCGACCGTCCTGGGCCACGTCATGTGGGTGAGCCTGGCTCTGGCGGTCCTGTCCCTGCTCGCGCTGGGAGGCATGATGGCGGTGCGGATGAGATCGGGCGATGGCGTCCTGGCCATCGGCAGGGTCGGTCTCGTGCTCGCCGCGGTGGTCCTCATCTCGGCGTCGAGCGCGATCGTCTCCGCGCTCATGCCGGCCGGGCCGAGCCGGGCCGGGGGCGCCGTGCTGCTCCTGCAGTCCGGGCTGTGGTGGTACACGGGAGCGGCGGCCGTCCTGTCGGTGATCATCGGCGGGGCGCGCATGGCCTGGGAGCAGCGGGCGGAGCCCGGGCGCCAGACCGTCAAGGGCCTGCTCACCCTGGTGGTCGTCGCCGGGTCCGGGGTGACGATCGCCGGGCTCCTGGTGGCGGCGGCGGACTCCTTCTCGGTCTGGCTCCTCAACGGCTCCCTGGGCTGCGATATCGCCTCGGACTCGACCTGCTTCGCCAGGAGCATGCTGACGCTCCTCGCCCTGACGACCAGCGATGAGGCGGGCGGGCTGGGCTACCTGCTCATCATCATCCTGGGCCTCATCGCGGTCCTGGCCGCGATCGCGCAGGTCATGCTCATGGTGGCCCGGGGAGGGATGCTGGTCATCCTCGCCGGCACTCTGCCCCTGTCAGCCGCCCTCACCAATACGCAGACGGGTCAGGCATGGTTCAGGAGATGCGTGTCCTGGCTGGTGGCGCTCATCGCCTACAAGCCGGCTGCGGCCATCGTGTACGCGGCCGCCTTCCAGATCTCCGGCACGGAGGCCTTCTCCGATGATGGCAGCGGGCTGCTCACGGTTCTCACCGGCCTCATGCTCATGATCCTCGCCCTGCTGGCGATGCCGGCCTTGATGAGCTTCGTGGCACCCGTGGTGGGGGTGGCGGCCCACGGGGGCAGTGGTGCCGCCGTGAGCGCCCTGGCAGGCCTTCCCACGGGTGCGGCCACGATCGGGCGCCTGGCATCGGGCAGCGGCTCGGTCGGCGCGGGAGGCCCGGGACTCTCCGGCCCGCAGGGGCGGTCGGGCTCGTGGGCCCCCTCGGGCAGCGGCCGGAGCGGCGGGGGGACCCCGGCTCCGGCGCCGTCCCCCGGCGCCCGGCAGGCGGGCCGGGCGGGCGGAGCCGGGCCGGGCGGCACCGGTGGTGGAGCGGGGCGGAGCACAGGCAGGGGAACGGTGGCGGCATCGGCCGGCAGCGCCCGGACGGGTGGCCCCGGTGGCGGCGCGGCTGCCGGCTCAGCCGCCGGCCCCGCGCAGGAGGCGGACAGGAAGGCCCGCCACGTGCTCCCGGCAGCGGTCAGGAGCCGGGGCCGGCAGTCGAGCAGTGAGGGGGAGGGCGGTCCCAGTGGCAGCCGTTGACACGAGCAGGACTCCGCGGACCTATGGGAACTGGCGCCGGCCGACGTCGCCGGGGATCCTCGGGCTGGGGTCGGTGGGCACGGGCCTGCTGCTGGCAGGACTCATCGTCGTGGTCATCACGGTGATGGTGGCCGACCTCCTGCGGGCCGTCATCGTGGCGGCAGTGCTCGGCGCCGTCATGCTGGCGGTCCTCACCAGGGACGCCCACGGCCGCAACCTGCTCACCCGTGGGGGAGCGCGCCTGGGGTGGTGGGCGGCGCGCTCGCGCGGCTCGAACCTCTACCGCTCCGGGCCCCTGGGGCGCGCCCTGTGGGGCACCCACCAGCTCCCCGGCCTGGCGGCGGCCACACGGCTGAGCGAGCACACGGACTCCTACGGGCGGCCCTTCGCGCTGCTGCACACGCCCGCCACCGGCTCCTACTCGGTGGTCATCGGCACCGAGCCCGACGGCGCCGCCCTGGTGGACTGCGAGCAGGTCGATGTGTGGGTGGCCGACTGGGGCCACTGGCTGGCCAATCTCGGGGATGAGCCCGGGATCGAGGCCGCCTCGGTGACGATCGAGACGGCGCCGGACTCGGGCACGCGCCTGCGCCGCGAGGTGGAGATCAACATCGACCCCGATGCGCCGGCCTTCGCCCGCGAGATGCTCAGGGAGGTGGTGGGCCGCTACCCGGAGGGATCCTCCACGGTGAAGGCCTTCGTGGCCATCACCTTCAGCGCCGCGCAGCGGCCGGGCGGCAAGAGGCGCCAGGCCGAGGAGATGGGCCGCGAGTTGGCGGCGCGGCTGCCCGGCCTGACCGCCGGCCTCCAGGCCACGGGCGCGGGCGCCGCCCACCCGCTGACGGCGCAGGAGCTGTGCGAGGCGGTGCGGATCGCCTACGACCCGGCCGCGGCGGTGCTCATCGACGAGGCCCGCGCCGCGGGCCAGAGGGTGGAGCTGACCTGGCCGGAGGTGGGGCCCAGCGCGGCGCAGGCCTCATGGGGCGGCTACCGCCACGACTCGGCCTACTCGTGCACCTGGGCGATGACCCAGGCCCCGCGCGGCACCGTGCAGTCCGGGGTGCTGGCGCGCCTGCTGGCCCCGCACCGCGATATCACCCGCAAGCGCGTGACCCTGCTGTACCGGCCGATCGACGCCGCCAGGGCCGCAGCGATCGTGGAGGCCGATCTGCGGGCGGCCGAGTTCCGGGTGACCTCGACGAGCAAGCCCGCTGCGCGCGACAGCCTCGCGGTCCGGGCCGCGGCGGCGACCGCGCAGGAGGAGGCCTCCGGCGCGGGCCTGGTCCAGTTCGGCATGCTGGTGACCGCCACCGTCGCGGACCTGTCCAGGCAGGCCGATGCCCGCGCGGCGATCGACAATCTCGCGGCCACCGCGCGGCTGCGGCTGCGGCCCGTCTACGGCTCCCAGGACTCGGCCTTCGCAGCGGCGCTGCCCCTGGGGCTGGTGCTGCCCAAGCACATCAGGGTGCCCACGGAGCTGAGGGAGAAGCTGTGAGCAGGCGGGCGGATCGGAGGAAGCACCGACAGGACGGGAGGGAGCGGGCCCAGCAGCGCGAGGCGCGCCCCCTGCGCCCGCCGATGCGGGGGTGGCTGGGGCGCGGCCGGGGAGCCTCGGCCTACGTGCAGCAGGCCGATGAGTGGCGCGGCACCACCGTGCAGGTCTGCGGCCTGTGGCCCTTCGCCGTCGGGACGGGCACCCCGATGGTGGGCGTGCCCCTGGGCCGGCACGCCCACACCGGCGCCACCCTGTGCTGCGACCCGATCTCCTGGTTCCAGCGGGCCAAGCTCATCTCCAACCCCAGCGCCTTCGTGCTGGGCAAGCCGGGCCTGGGCAAGTCGACGATCGTTCGCCGCATGGCCACGGGGCTGGCCGGCTACGGCGTCATGCCCATCGTCCTGGGCGACCTCAAGCCCGATTACGTCGATCTCATCGAGGCCCTGGGCGGGCAGGTCATCACCCTGGGCCGCGGGCGCGGCTACCTCAACATCCTCGACCCCGGCGAGGCCGTGCGGGCAGCGGCCAGGCTGCGGGAGGCGGGGCTGGGCAAGGAGGCCGCGCAGGTCCTGGCCGATGCCCATGGGCGCCGGCACACGATGGTCTCCGCGCTGCTGACGATCCTGCGCCAGGCCCCGCCCACGGATCGTGAGGAGACGATCCTGGACCGGGCCCTGAAGCATCTCGATGAGCACCACGAGGGCGTTCCCGTCCTGGGCGATCTTCTTCGCGTCATCCAGGAGGGGCCGCCTCAGGTGCGCGCGGTCGCCCTGGACCGCGGCGACGAGGCCCGCTACAGGGAGATCACCGAGGGCCTGGAGGCCTCGCTCATCGGCCTGGTGGGCGGCGGGAGGCTGGGGGAGGCGTTCTCGCGCCAGACCACCAATCCGATGCGCCGCGACGCCCCGGTGGCCTACGACGTCTCCGCGATCGACGACTCCGAGATGGACCTTCAGGCCGCCACGCTGCTGGCGTGCTGGTCGGCCGGCTTCAGCACCGTCAATGTCGCCCATGCCCTGGCCGATGCGGGGCTGGAGCCCCGGCGCCACTACTTCGTCATCCTCGACGAGCTGTGGCGGGCGCTGCGCGCCGGGCGGGGGATGGTCGATCGGGTGGATGCCCTGACGCGCCTCAACCGGCAGCGGGGCGTGGGCATGGCGATGATCTCGCACACGATGAGCGACCTGCTGGCCCTGGCCGGCCAGGAGGACCGGATGAAGGCCCGGGGCTTCGTGGAGCGCTCCGGCATGGTCATCTGCGGCGGCCTGCCCTCGGCGGAGATGCCGCAGCTCACCGCGGCCGTGCCCTTCTCGGGGGCCGAGCAGGAGCTGCTCATCGGGTGGCAGGACCCTCCCGCCTGGGATCCCTCGACCGGGCGGGAGGCCGAGCCCCCGGGGCGTGGGAAGTTCCTGGTCAAGGTCGGCGGGCGCCCGGGCATCCCGGTGGATGTCCAGCTCACCGAGACCGAGCTGTCCATCAATGACACCAACAAGCTGTGGCACGAGCGGTCCCGGGTGGGGCCCCGAACCCGACGGCCCGTCTGACCTCCTGAGCGCTATCCGCCTGCTGACCCGTGTCGGGTGCCGGCGTCCTGCTCGCAGTGGCCGGGTCCAATCGGGCCAGGGCGCGGGTGCGGCCCGCGATGAGAAGAGGTCCAGGCCCTACACATCCTGGGCCGCGCGGGCGGCCAGGACCGGGTTGTACAGCAGCCGGTTGGGCGTCGTCGGGCACTCCTCGCCCACCGCCATCGGGGCGATGAGGCGGTCCGCCCGCAGATCCTCCAGGCGCGCCACCACCCGGTCCCGCAGCGACCACGGGTCGATGGTGTTGAGGTAGATCTTCGTGCCCCCCTCGAAGCCCGCCAGCGTCGAGACCCGCCACTTGAGCGTCACATGCCAGGGCATCGGCTGGTCGACATCCATCGGCTTGTGATGCCACTCCTCATTGCACGGCACCTCCACGCCCGTGGCCGCATGCAGCGCATGCACCAGGTCCGAGACCGCCTCCACCTCCTCGGCCCGCATCAGCCACGGCTCAGGCGTCGCGGAGGTGGAGTAGACCTCCAAGGTGGGGTAGCGGTGCCCGAAGCCCGCGAAGGCCACCGCGTGCTCATTGCTGGCCACCAGCAGCCCCCGGTAGGCCGCATAGTCCACCGCCATCTCGTTGTACAGGTTCGGGTTGGCCCGCACCCGAGCCAGCTCCAGCTCGCTGGTCACCCCCCGCTCATCAATGGCCACCAGTTGCTTGTGCAGGTGGTCGAAGCTCGCCCCCGCCGGGCGCAGCCAGTTCTGGAACACCGCCACATAGCGCACCCAGCGGTTCGCGGCATACAGGTCCGCCATGGCATCGACCGCCAGGCGCGTGTAGGCCCGGTGCTCGGCCACGCTCAGCGTCCCCGAGCCCGCCAGGCCCGAGGAGTCCACCGCGTCGTCGGTGAAATGCCGCCGTGCCACGATGACGTCGTGCCCGCCGGCGAAGAAGGCGGCCAGGTAGCGGCGCCGCGAGGCCTCGTCCATGAGCGCCCACGCCGAGGGCTCAGCCCCCGAGGCCCGCAGCTTGGCGGTGGCCACCGCCGTCAGGTGGGCCTCGCCCGCGGGATCGGCCAGGTAGGCCTCCATGCGCTCACGGGCCGCATCGGGCACCTCGTAGCCGTGATTGGCGCTCCAGTACTCGAAGGACAGGATCTCGAAGAGGTTGGGGATCCGCCGGAACTCCGCCGTCGTCGCCTCCAGCTCCGTGGCGGGCAGGGCATCCAGGCGCGCGAACCCGCCGTCGGCCGAGCGCACCACGCGCGACTTCTCCGGCGGCGTCTCCAGGTAGCGGCCCGGGCAGAAGGCGCAGGCATGCGCGCGATCCCGCGCCGTCAAGGGGCGCGCCTCGGCCGCCTGGTGGGCGATCGGGCGGTTGCCGCGCCCCGGCACCGTCCACACCTCCGTGCCGGTGAAGGGGCTGATCTGCTTGACAGTCCCATCGGCCATGCGGGTCAACGGCTCGGCCACGGGAGCATAGGGCATGAGCATGCCCCCATTGTCGCGCCCCCCAGGGTCGGCGCGCCAGTAGCATGCCTGGCATGAGCGCCTTCGTGGACATGCCCCTGCACAAGCTCCACTGGTCCCCCTCGCCCTTGCCCAGCCAGGTCCTGCTGATCACCACCCTGGATGATCAAGGGCGGGTGGGGATCGCCCCCAAGAGCTGCGGGGTCATGGCATCCTTCTCCGGCCCCACCTTCGGCTTCGGCTGCAACCGCGAGCACGCGACCTGCCGCAACATCGAGGCCCGCGGGGAGTTCGTCGTCAACGTCCCGGGAGAGGAGATGGCGCCGGCAATCTGGAGGATGCCGGAGCAGGGGCACGGTGAGAGGCTGCGCTCCTCCGGCTTGACTGTGGAGGAGGGCGTGACGGTCGGCGTGCCCCACCTGCGCGAGTGCCCCGCCCACTTGGAGTGCCGACTGGACCGCATCCTGGACATCAAGGCCGGGGAGATCCTCATCCTGGGGACAGTCACACGGGTCGCCGTCGACGAGCGCTGCACGGCCGGCGGCCTGTCCGAGCGCTACGCCGCGCTGCGCACCCCGCTGTTCTACCTCCAGGAGGGGCATTACGCGCCCATGGGGCCACCGCGCTCGGCACTCGACGCCGAGCCGGCGCTCCCGGGCCCCGGGGGATGATGATGCCGGTGGGCGATCGGTCTCGGCAGGAGGCGATCGGGCTCGCTCATCGGGAGATCAGCGGCTCAGCCGCGGGGGCATAGGGCATGAGCATGCCCCCATTCTTCACCCTCACCAGCCCGCCGCGCAGCCCAACGCGGCGCCTCGCAGCGGCGCCGCAGGCCACGGATGGTGGCAGGGCCGTTTCCGATGGAGGTCGGAGCCCTCCGGGCCCAAGGAGCAGGGGGCGGGGTCGGCCGGCAGGGCGCTGGGCCTCAGGAGCGGTGGCCCGCACCCCGGCGGCGGGAGGCGTGGGCCAGTATCTGGACGGCCATCGCCTCCACCGACTCCTGCACCGGGCGGTAGCGGATCCCCAGCTCCCGGCGGCTGCGGGAGGCGTCCACCCTCAGCGCATATCCGACATTGCGCCGCACGTACTGGCGGGTCAGTCCGAGCCGGGGCGCCAGGGCCAGCACGAGGCCGCGAGGGGCGCAGTGGCGGGGCAGGCGCAGGCCGCGGCCGAAGCGCGGCCGCAGGCAGTGGGCCAGCCCCAGGAGGTCCGTGTCCTGCGCCGAGACGATGTACCTCCCATGGGCCCGGGGCAGGAAGGCCGCCGCGATATGCGCCTGCGCCACCTCCCGCACATCCACGGCGCTGATGCCGATATCCGGGGCTCCCGCGCGCAGCTCCCCCGCGAGGATGCGCCCCACGATGGAGAAGCTCTCCGAGGTCGGGGCCGCATTGAGCGCGGGCCCCAGGATGAGGGAGGGGTGGATCGTCACCAGCTGCCAGCGCTCCTGGGCCCCGGCGATCCGCCAGGCCTCCTCCTCCGCCACCGTCTTGGAGTAGGCGTAGGGCTCGTGCTCCGGGGAGGAGGTGGTGTTCCACGACCCCTCGCCCACGATCCGGCCCGGGTAGTGCTCCAGGTCCGCGGCATCCCCGTACATGGCCGCGATCGAGCTGGTGAGCACCACCCGCCGCACCGAGGGCGTGCCATCCACGGCCGCCAGCACATTGCGCGTGCCCTCCAGGGCCGGGGCGATGAGGTCGCGATGGGGGTCGGCCACGGAGCGGATGAAGGGCGAGGCGGTGTGGATGACGACGGCGCAGCCCTCCATCGCCTCGCCGTAGGAGCCCTCCTGGAGCAGGTCTGCGGTGAAGAGCCGCAGGCGCCCCGGGCCGCGCTCCTCGGCGGCCCGCAGGTGGGCCGTCCTCGCGGCGTCCTGCGGATCGCGCACCGCCGCATGCACGCTCACCCCCACCTCCAGCAGGCCCCTGACCACCCAGCTGCCCAGGTAGCCGCTGGCCCCGGTGACCATGACCGGGGCGGAGGCATCCACGGGGATGCCGCGCAGGTCGATGCCGCCGTGGGTCAGCAGGGGAGTGCCGTACCCGGGGCCCGTGGGGGCCGGCGCGGGCCGGTTGCCCGTGCTGGCTGGGCTGGTCGCAGCGGAGGCCGGGGCGGCGGGCTCTGAGGGGGAGGGCATGGCGGCAGCCTCGCCGGCCGCAGAAACGAAGTCAAATAGTTTCGTAAGTGCGGGAAGGCCCCGTCATCGGTGCTCGCCGCAAGACCACCGCCAGCAGCCGGGCCGCGGCGCCGCGTGCGGGCCGCTTGACGGGCCGCTGGTGAGCGCGCTTAGGTGGGGCAATGAGGCATCAGCCGGACCTGGTCCCTGAGTTGGCCGTTCGTGACCTGGACGCCTCCCTGGACTTCTGGTGCGGTCTCATTGGCTTCTCGGTGAGGTACGCCCGTCCGCAGGAGCGCTTCGCGTATGTCACCCTGGGGCGTTCACACGTGATGCTCGACCAGATCTCGTGCGGCCGCACGTGGCAGACGGCTGAGTTGGAGCCGCCCCTGGGGCGGGGCATCAACCTCGAGATCCAGGTGCCAGACCTCGATGCCATCAGCAAGCGCCTTGAGGAGGCTGGCTGGGCCTGTGTCGTCGATCCCGAGCAGCGATGGTATGCCGCGGGTGACAGGCTCATCGGGGTGCGGCAGCTGGTGGTGATGGATCCCGACGGTTATCTGCTCCGCCCGCAGGTGGAGATCGGCGAGCGCCCCATCGATCGACTGTCCTGACGCCACCGCTTCCAGATGGGGCGAGGCGGCCGACGAGTCGATCGCGCCTATGCGGGGGTGAGGCCCGGGCCGAGCCCCTGCTGGTCTGGGCTACCCGCCGGCGTCCCTGAGCGTGGCGGCCACTCCTGGGCGAGTCCTGGCTGGCGGGTGGTGGGGAGGAGGGCGGGGATTCCCGGGTTGTCTGCAGATTGCCGGGGAAGTCAGCAGAGCGGAGGGGTCCCAGGGGTGCGGAGCACTGACAGGACCTGCGGTTTGCAGACAACCCCGGCAATCTGCAGATAACCCCGGCGACGTGGCCCGGTCCCCACCGATGGCGGGGGAGGCACCGCCGACGGCGGGCGCCGCGGCCCGGCCGCCCGAGGACCTGCTCGGGCAGGCCGATAGGGCCCTGCTCCTGCTGGCCCGGGGAGGCCGGGGATGCCGCGGTTCGAGCCCGGCGGAGGTCGAGGGCCCGGAATAGAGCGCGGTGCGATACCTCAGGGTAATCTCGCGCAGAGACCCGGCACGGCCGGGAGGCCCTACGTTCGGCAGCTTGGTGCAGGACCTCAGCGAGTGAAGAAAAACCTATGAGACGAGACAACCGCGACCTGGTGATCCGGGCTGCCCTGAGCATCCTGCCGGCCCACCTGGAGCCCTACGTCCGTTCCACCGTCAGGGGCCTGGCGCCCCAGGAGCAGCGCCGCCTCATCGAGGCCGTCCACATCACCTCCCCCCATGTGGACATCGGAGACGTGACCACCCAGATCCGCGTCCTCACTGCCCGCGATGACGACGGTCACTACCTGCTCCCGCTGCCCCCGGGCCTGGGCAGCGGGCTGCAGGAGGTCCGCCGCCTCCACGACGCCGCCGCCCACGGCCGGTCCTTCGACCCCGAGGCCGCCCTGGCCGCCCTGGTCGCCGTCGGCGAGGTGCTGCGGCGCATCGGCGCGGACGACGGCGTGGCCGAGCTGCGCACCCTCATCGCCGCCATCGACGACGGCCAGCAGGGCCCGGGCCCCGATCCGGCCTCCGCCCCGGAGACCCGCGCGCAGGCGGGCCCCGGGGCTGGCAGCGGCAGCAGTCCCATCATCATCGCCCGGGCCGAGACCGCACCCGTCATCAGCTACGCCCACGCCGTGGCCCGCCTCGTGCCCCGCGTCCGCCTCCGCCTGACCCTCCACAGCCTCCTGGACGAGGATCCCGAGCCCCAGGGAGCCGCCCCCACCATCACCGTGAGCATCATCGAGGAGGGCGAGGGCAACGAGGTCGCGGGTCCCACCGGGCTCGACCCGGCGCCGCAGTGGCAGTGGGAGGACGGCTCCCAGGAGCTGAGCGCCACCATCGACCTGCCCCTCCAGCGCGACCGGCTGCTCCACATCTCCCAGCCCTGCCCCTCCCACATCCGCGTCGAGCTGCGCCTGCCCGACGGCGCCACCCAGGTGCGCACCCTGCCCGGCCCCACCGTCCTGCCCGTGAGGCAGTGGACCCTGGCGGGCCCGGCGCAGTGGTCCGGGGCCTCCCTGGCCACCTTCGTCCAGCCCGCCCAGCCCGCGCTCGCGGCGCTGGAGGCCGCGGCGCGCCGCCAGGACCGCCCCGAGGCCCCCGAGGCCGGGGCCTGGGGCCCCGCACCGGCAGACGCCCTGGTCGGCGCCGCCTGCGCCGCCCTGCGCATCCAGGGCCTGGGCATCCACGCCCCTGAGGGGCCCTGGGCCGGCGCTCCCCAGTCGATCCGCTCCGCCGAGGCCCTCATGGACACCCGCCGGGGCACCACCCTGGACCTCGCCATCGCACTGGCCGGGCTCCTGGAGCGCCTGGAGATCCCGGCGCTCCTCCTGCTCACCCCCGGCTGCGCCCTGGTCGGCTACTGGCGGGGCGGGCCGGCGCCCGAGGCCCCGCCCCAGGACCCCGAGGCGATCGCCGATCTGGTGGCCCAGGACCTGCTGGGCATCGTCGACCCCGGCCTGGTGATGTCCTCGGAGCGGCCCGTCCTCCACCTCCTGCCCGAGGCCGCCCGCCTCCAGACCGCCTCCGCCCTGGGGGACGCGGCCCTGGTCCTGTGGCTCGGGCAGGCCCGCGCCCAGGGCGCCGCCCCCCAGCCCCTCCTGGAGCGCGACGCGGACGGCGTCGTCCACGAGACTGGTCCCGAGGCCCTGGCCGGGCCTCTGGCCCCGGCGGCCGAGGCTCCGCCCGCCGCCCAACCGCCCGCCGCCCAGGCCGGTGGCGCCGACCAGGAGGTCCCCGCGCTCGTGCGCGAGTGGAAGCAGCGCCTCCTGGACCTCACTGCCCACAACCCCCTCATCGACCGCAGCCGGCAGCAGGCCATCCCCCTGGCACTGCCCCCCGGCCTCATCAGCGGCATCGAGCGGATGGTGCTCGCCAAGGACCTGGTGGTCCTGCGCCCGGACGCCGGGCGGGAGGCAGGGGGCGAGGATCCCCAGGAGCGGGCCGCCCGACTGCTGGCCCAGGAGCGCGCCGTCGAGGTCGACCTCAGCGCCGAGGACTACGGCTCCCGCCTGCGCGCCCTGGCCACCAAGGCCCGCGTCATCGTGGAGGACACCGGGGCCAACAACCTCTACCTGGCCTTCGGGACCATGGAGTGGCAGATCGGCGGGCGCCGGGCCCTGTCCCCCCTGGTCCTCATCCCCGTGACCCTCCACCCCTCCGGCGAGCACTACGGCCTGGTCCTGGACGAGGCGGGGGAGTCCACCCCCAACCACTCCTTCCTGGCCCGCTTCGCCGCCGACACCGGCATCGACCTGTCCGAACCGGTCGAGCGGCTGCGCCCCGAGCGCGAGGAGGACTTCCTGGCGGCCCTGGAGGAGATCCGCCAGCGCCTGTCCCAGGCGGGCCGGCCCGAGGAGGTCTCCCCCACCGTCCACCTCGGCCTCTTCCAGTTCTCCACCTACCGCATGTGGAAGGACCTGGAGGACTCCTGGCGGCCCATCGCCGACAACCCCCTGGTGCGCTACCTCATCGAGATCCCCGACCCCGCCGGCCGGCCCTTCATCGACCCCGTGCAGCCCGACGGCGCCGAGGATCCCGAGGGCCCCGAGCCGGCCGGCATCGACGAGGTGGTGGAGAACCTGCCGCTGACGGCCGACGCCACCCAGGCCCGGGTCGTGGCCGACGCCGTGGCCGGGCGCAGCCTCGTCGTCGAGGGGCCGCCCGGCACCGGCAAGTCCCAGACGGTCGCCAACCTCATCTTCCGGGCCCTGGCCACCGGCCGCACCGTCATGTTCGTCGCCGGGAAGCAGACCGCCCTCGACGTCGTCGCCCGCCGCCTGCGCTCCGAGGCCGGCATCGGCGACCTCCTGCTCAACCTCCATGACAACGGCATGAAGCCGGCCCAGATGAGCCAGTCCCTGCGCCGGGCCCTGGAGTTGCGGACCGAGAGCATCGACCTGGGCGACCTGGAGGAGCGGCGCCGCACGGTGCGCGAGCTGCGCGCCCGGCTGGAGGACTACCGCCGCGGCCTCCACGGGCCCGCCGACTCCGGGCGCTCCCGCTACGAGGATTACGAGGCGGCTGTCACCGCCGGCGAGCCGGGGGAGCCGGGCGAGCCCTTCGACGCCGCGCGCCACGACCAGCTGGTGGAGGACTACCGCCGGGCGGTGGCGCGGCTGCGCCAGCTGCTGCCCGCCGAGCTGCTGTGCGCAGTGCTGTCCCACCGCGACCAGGTCCTGACCCGGGACACCGAGCGGACCCTGGCCCTGCACCGGGAGATCAGCCGCCGCAAGGGCTCCATGAGCATCCGCCAGATGCTGACGAGCTACCCCGACCTCATCACCGCCATCACGCCCTGCATCCTGGTCTCCCCCGACTCGGTGGCCCGCTTCTTCCCCGCCGGGCGCAGGTACGTCGACATCGTCATCTTCGATGAGGCCTCCCAGATCCCCGTGCCCGATGCGGTGGGCGCCATCGGCCGCGGCCGCTCCGTGGTCATCGCCGGGGACCCCAAGCAGATGCCGCCCACGAGCATCGCCGCTTCCCTGGGCATCCAGGCCGTCACCCATGACGACCTCGTCGGCGTGGAGACCCAGGAGGAGGCCTCCATCCTCACCCAGTGCCTGAGCGCGCGGATGCGCCACTACCGCCTGCCCTGGCACTACCGCAGCCGGGTGGAGTCGCTCATCACCTTCTCCAACCAGCGCTACTACGACGGCGCACTGCGATCCTTCCCCAGCCCGCTGGCCATGGCCGCCGGCCCTGATGACTCCCCGGGAGGGCACGGCATCATCCTGCGCCGCGTCCAGGGCCACTACTTCCGGCCCGCCGATGCCCAGGGCCGCGGCAAGGCCCGGCCTCGGACCAACCCCCATGAGGCCGAGCAGGTGGTGGCCGAGGTCCTGCGCCACTTCGAGGCCTCCCCCCACGCCACCCCCTCCCTGGGCGTCATCACCTTCAACGACAAGCAGCGCGATCTCATCGAGGAGCTGCTGCGGGACACGGGATCCCCGCGCATCCAGGCAGCCCTGGAGGAGGACGACGGCCTGCTGATCAAGAACCTGGAGAACGTCCAGGGCGAGGAGCGCGACACCATCCTGTTCTCGGTGACCTTCTCCCCCAACTCCCGGGGCGACCTGCCCCTGACCTTCGGGCCCCTGAGCTGCGAGGGCGGCCAGCGGCGGCTCAATGTGGCCATCACCCGCGCCCGCAGGCAGATCATCGTCTTCTCCAGCTTCGACCCCGAGCAGCTCCGGGCCGACCGCTCCAGCCACCAGGGCGTCAAGGACCTGCGCGACTACCTGGAGCAGGCCCGGGAGGCCGGCGCCCCGGCGGCCCTGGCCCCGGCGGGCCCGGCCCCTGACTGGTACCGCCACGCCATCGCCGAGCAGCTGCGCGCCGCCGGCCTGGACGTCCGCGAGGCAGTGGGCCAGTCGAGCTTCACGGTCGACCTCGTGCTGGCGCCGGCCGGCCGGCCCGAGGAGCCGAGGGTCGCCGTCATGCTCGACGGCAGGCAGTGGAACCGGCGCGAGACCGCCGCCGATCGCGACATCATGCCGGCCGATGTCCTCGGCGCCATGGGCTGGCCCCGGGTCGAGCGCGTCTGGGCCCCGCAGTGGGCCGCCGACAAGGAGGCCGTCATCACCCGCCTGGTCGAGGCCTGCGGGCTCAGCCGCGCCGAGGCCGCCCAGGAGGCACCGGCCCAGGGTGCCGCGACGGGCCAGGGGACGCCCGACGGCACGGCCCCCGGTGCCCCGGGGCGCCAGGCGATCCCCGAGTACCGCGAGTGGGTGCCCGATCAGGTCCGGCCCCAGTCGGTGCTGGACGAGGCCGAGGCGGACTCGGCCTCCCGCAATGAGGTGCGGCGCCTGGCCCGCAGGATCTGCGAGGTCGAGGCGCCCCTGAGCCGCCACCGCCTCGTGGTCCAGGTGTGCCGGGCCTTCGGCCTGTCCCAGGTCCCCGCCTCGCGCGAGGACTCCGTGCGCCGGATCCTGGGGGAGGCCTTCGCCCATATCGACGAGCACGATTTCGTGTGGCTGCGCAGGGACCAGGTGCACACCGCCCCGCCCTACCGGCGCCGGGCCATGGACTACGTGGGCATCGAGGAGATCCACCCGCGCGAGCTGGCCGGGGCCATCGAGGCCGTGCGCGTCTCCTCCAGCGCCTGGACCTCGCGCGAGGACCTCTTCCGCCAGGTGCTCACGCACCTGAGCACCACGCAGCACCGCCTGACCCCGCGCGTCTGGGAGGCCCTCAACCGGGCGCTCGCCCTGGCCGACGACGCCGGGGGGAGTCAGGAGGCGCTCTAGCGGCACTCCCCTGGGAGGCTGTCGGCCCTGGCCCGCCTGCGGAGCCGGATGCGGCCCTTCCTGCTGCGGCGCGCCGAGGAGCAGGTGGCCGCCGAGCTGCCCGCCAGGACCGAGCAGGTCCTGAGCGTGGAGCTCGACCCGCGCCACCGGCAGGCCCAGGGCCGCGCCATGACAACGCTCTTGACGAAGCGAACAAGATCACATTTTCCTCGTTGTAGGACCTGCGAGAAAGCGTGACATCGGGGCCTTCCTGCGGCGTCATCGGACAATCCAAGATCGCTGACTAAATCCTGAGCACATGCTGTGGTGATTTCGTTACAGTAGGGTCGAAGGCAGTGAAAAACCACAGGAGAAGACCCGTCTTCTCTGAGATATCTGAGAGACTGCCATGCCTGAACTCGACCCGGACCCCCTGACCGGTCATGACCCGAGCGCCGGTCGTGCGCCGCAGCGCCCGGCGGGCCCCGAGGGCCCAGTGCCGCACCCCTCCCCGGCCGCCGAGACCGCCCGGGATGCTCGCCGCGCCCCCTCCCCCGGCTCGCGGCGCGCCGCCCTGTGGGCGGTCGGCCTGGGAATGCTGGGAGCCGCTGGCTGCACCATCTCCGGGGGCTCCGGCGCCGGCTCCACCCAGGGCGCCGGCGGCAGCGGCTCGGCGGGATCGGGCGGCTCGACCGGTTCCGCAGGGCCCACCGGCGGCCCCGGGGCCGGGGGCGCCGCGCCGTCGCCGGGGGCGGCTCCGACCCCCGGCAGCGGAACGGTGACCGGCAGCCTCAGCCAGCCCAAGGCGGGGGCCGCCGAGGACGACCCCTCCGACATGGATCCCGACCCCTTCTCCGGCAAGCAGCAGGCCGCAGACTCCGTGGCCCAGCAGTCGGCGGAGCAGTCCTCCGGGGGCGGCCGGCCCGACGGCGGCGCGCCCCAGGGCGGCACCGGCCAGGACGGTGCCGGCGGCGGCAGTGCCGATCAGGGGGGCGCTGGTGACGGCGGTGCTGGCGAGGGGGGCGCCGGCGCGGACGGCTCCCAGCAGCCCGGGGCCTCCGGCCAGCCGGACGTCTACGGCAGGACACCGCCGTCGGCCAGTATCGACAGGAGCACCGAGCTCGCCCCGCAGATCACCCTGCGCACCTCACCGGCCTGGCACCTGGCCCGGCGGGCCGCCGCCTGCTCGGCCACCGCGGAGATCGCCGCCCAGATCGAGTCCATGGGGGCCGAGGCCTGGATCGATGCCCAGCTGGCCCCCGAGGGGATCGAGGACTCCCGGGCGGAGGGCTACATCAGCGCCTACTTCCCGTGGGCCAATCTCACGACCGCCGAGCTCGTGGGCCCCACCGGCGGGGAGATCCACAAGGGCTCCAACGCCGCCACCCTGGCGGTGCTCACCCGCCTGCGCTTCGGCAACCGGGTGCTCCAGGAGTCCGTCGTCGAGCTCATCGGCGACCACGTCTACGTGCCCATGCGCAATAAGGCCCAGTCCTTCATCACCGAGTTCGACCAGATCCTGCGCACCCGCTGCCTGGGCCGCTACGCCGACCTCCTCCTGGCCGCCCTGACCCACCCGGCCCTCCTGCTGGAGCTCGACAACGCCGCCTCCACCAAGGACAGCCCCAATGAGAACCTGGGACGCGAGCTCCTCGAGCTCTACACGGTGGGGCGCGACGCCTACACCGAGGAGGATGTCAAGAGCTCCACCATCGTGCTCACCGGGCACGGCATGACCTGGGAGGACCTCGGCGCCTCCAATGCCGCCCCCTACTCCTACGTCTACCGGCCTGAGCAGCATGCCACCGGGGCGGTGAGGGTCCTGGGCTTCGAGGATCCCAATGCCGACCCGGCCGCCGGCCCGGACCTGCTCAAGCGGTACGTGGAGCACCTGTGCGCCCGCGAGGAGACCGCCAAGCGCCTGGCCCTGCGCATCGCCCGGCGCTTCATCGCCGACGAGCCCAGCCAGGCCGTCGTCGACCACATCGCCAAGGCCTACCTGGACAACGACACCCGGATCGCCCCGGCAGTGCGCGCCGCCCTGACCCACCCCGAGTTCGCCGAGTCCGTGGGCAAGAAGTGGCGCCGCCCCATGGAGCTGCTCATGACCATCGCCCGCGCCGCCCACGTGGAGGCCATCAACCCCCGCGGGCGCGTGGACGGCGATGATGCGGGCAACCTGGGCCTCTACGGCTGGCTGCTGGTCAACGCCGGCCACGAGCCCCGCATGCATGCCACCGTCGACGGCTACCCGGACACCGCGGAGCACTGGATGTCCTCCAGCCTCCTGATGAACCTGTGGAACGCCACCCAGACCGCCGTGCGCGGGGACGTGGAGGAGTCCGGTCGCACCGACTGGTCCCGGGTCCTCCAGATCACCCCCGGCGCCAGGGCCAAGGACACCGCCGCGCGCATCGCCTGGCACCTGACCGGCTACGCCTGGCCCGACAACCACCTGGAGCCCGTGGCGGCCCTGCTCGCCGGCGTCCCCGACTCCGGCGGCATCGAGGAGTGGACCGTGGCCGAGGCCGCCCTCATCGACAACGCCGAGCAGGCGGTCCGCCTGTGCTTCGCCAGCCCCTACGGCTTCCTCCGCTGACCACTAAGGACCACCGATGGATCGTTCACGCAAGACGCGCTTCACGCAGGGCTCGGCCCTCATGCGCGAGGACATCGTCACCCCCATGCACCACCACGATGAGTCGCAGGACGCGCTCCTGGTGGAGGTCGACGGCGTCACCCGCCATATGACCGGCTGCCAGGCCGACGGCTACATCACCGAGAAGCACGGCCTGCCCGAGCTCACCGAGGTCGAGCACGTCGAGGGCGGGCCCCGCAATGTCAAGCGCCGCCACATCCTGGCCGGTGCAGCGGCGGGCTTCGGGGCCCTGCTGACCACGACGGCGATGCCCCGCTACTCCTTCGCCGCCCCCTCCACCGGCTCGACCGGCCCCCAGGAGCTGCTCGTGTGCGTGTTCATGCGCGGCGGCTTCGACGGGCTCTCGGCCGTGGTGCCTGTGGGCGACCCCGCCTACTACGCGGCGCGCCCCTCCATCGCGGTGCGGCCCGAGCAGACCCTGGGCCTGGACTCCACCTGGGGCCTGAACACGCATATGAAGGCGCTCAAGCCCCTGTGGGATGCCGGCCAGATGGCTATCATCCAGGGATCGGGCTCCCCGGATGTCTCCCGCTCCCACTTCCAGGACCAGGTCACCGTGGAGCGGGCCGCCCCCGCCTCGGTGCGCAGCGGGTGGCTGGGGCGCCACCTGCAGACCGCCTCCTCGCAGACCGGCACTTTCCGCGGCGTGAGCATCGGGACCTCCACGGTCTTCTCCCTGACCACCAACGCCCTGGACACCCTGGCGGTCTCCCGCATCGACTCCTTCGAGCTGGAGGCCTGGAGCGCTGAGAAGGTCAAGTCGCGGGTCTCCTCGGCCCTGGAGGAGATGTACGGCGGCGCCGGGGGCCAGGCGCAGGAGACCGCGGCGGCGACCTTCGCCGCCGCCTCCACCCTGCGCGACCTGCGCGCCGCCCAGCCCTCCCAGGCCCCCGGCGGATACCCCGACTCCACCTGGGGCAGGGGCCTGGCCGAGATCGCCAAGCTCGCCAAGGCCAATGTGGGCATCGAGGTGGCCTGCATCGACATCGGCGAGTGGGACATGCACGCCTCCCTGGGCACGGCCGCCGATGAGCAGGCCTGGTTCTCCCGCCGGGCGCGGGACTTCGCCGAGGGCCTGGCGGCCTTCCGCGAGGACCTGGGGGAGCACTGGGCGCGGACCACGGTGGTGACGATGAGCGAGTTCGGGCGGCGCGTGGCCGAGAACGGCAGCGGGGGCCTGGACCACGGGCAGGGCAACACCATGTTCGTCATGGGCGGCGGGGTCAAGGGCGGGCGCGTGCTGGGCACGGTGCCGAGCCTGGAGGAGGCCAACCTGTCCCTGGGGGACGTGCCCATCACCCTGGACTACCGCCAGGCGCTCTCGGAGATCGTCTCGACCAAGCTGGGCAACGGGGCCTCCATGGCCGAGGTCTTCCCCGGCTTCACCCCCGGGGAGCCCCTGGGCATCGTCTGAGCAGCCGCCACCACTGCGCCGGCATGCTGCCCGCGATGGTGGCGCCGCATCACGGGCCCACGGAGCGGCTGGGCCGGTTGGGCTGAGCCTGTGCCCGGGGGAGGCGCAGTGCCCCGGGATGGCGGGCCAGGGCCGGCGATCTGATGGCCCGGCCTGCCGGGAAGGCGCGGTGGGCCGGCGCTGAGGCCCGCAGCCGGGGAGGGCTGACGGCGGATCGATAGGGCGGCCGACGGCGCCATCGGCCGGGCGGTCGCCGGGGCGGTCGAAGGCGTGTTGGAGCGCCGTGCTCCACAAGCGGCCGATTGCAGGGCTCCTCCACAGGGCCGAGCGGCCGCTCAGCGGGGAGGACCCGCCTGGGCGAGCCTGGGCCTGCGGGCAGGGCGCCCGCTGGGGCCCGGCAGCAGCGGGCCCCATGATCGGGGAGGAGACCCCCATGAGGAACACCCTGCGCTCCCTGCGCACCTGCATGATCCTGGGCCGCAGCACGGACCTGTCGGCCGAGGAGGGCATGGCCACAGCCGAGTACGCCATCGGCACCCTGGCGGCGGCCGCCTTCGCGGGCCTGCTGCTGGCACTCATCAGGTCCGGCAGCCTGACCGGCATGCTCCAGTCCATCATCGAGTCCGCGCTGTCGGTGTGATGTGCGGCCGCCCCGCACCAGGCGGGTGCGCAGTCCCCCGCCCTGGGCCCGCCAGGCCCCGTCCCGCCCGTTCCCGCAGAGGCTCGGGCGAGGCGGGGATGGTCACCGCCGAGATCGCCGTCTGCCTGCCCGCAGTCGTCCTCGTCCTGCTGCTGGTGCTGGCCGCCATCAGCGCGGGCCTGACCCAGCTGCGGGTGGCCGATGCCGCCCGGGCGGCCGCCCGCCAGGCCGCCATCGGCGACCAGGACTACGCCGGCGCCGCCAGCCGGATCGCCGGGCCCGTGAGCGTGGGGGTGGAGGCCGGGGAGCTGACCTGCGTGAGCGTCTCACGCCCCGTGCCCGGGCCCCTGGGCGGCCTGGGCCTGCACGCCCGGGCACGGGCCTGCGCCTACACCGAGCCGAGCTCCCCATGAGTGCGGCACGCTCCCGCGCGCCCCATCCCCGCCTGGCCGCGAATGACCCGGCCGGACCGGATCCGGCAGGGCAGGGCGCCGAGCGCCCGGTCCAGCCGCGGGGGCGCCCGATCCGGTGCCTGACCCGGCGCCCGGACGGGGATGAGACGGGCGCGGGCACGGTCATGGCCCTGGCCATCATCGCCGTGGCGCTCAGCCTGGGCCTGGGCGCCATCGGCCTCATCCAGGCCCAGGGCGCCTCCGGGCGGGCGCGCTCGGCCGCCGACCTCGCGGCCCTGGCGGGAGCCACGGCGCTGAGCTCCGTGCTCGCACCGGGGGATCCCTGCGCCACCGCTGAGCGCGTCGCCCGGGCCAATGGCGCCCGCCTCACCTCCTGCCGGATCAGCGGCGAGGACGTGAGCGTCGACGTCGTCGTCCCGGTCAGGATCCTGGGGCTGGCCCGGCAGGCGGGGGCCAGTGCCCGGGCCGGCCCGGTCAATCCCCTGCCCTGACGGGGCGCACCAGGCGTGCGGGGCGCCTCCCGCCAGCCGCATTCGCGGAAGGCGCCCCGATGCCTCGGGCCGCAGGATCGCGCCGGGAGGGGCCGGCGCCCCTCAGCCCTCGGGCGCGGCGCCCTCAGCGAACTGGCTGGCATGGAGGCGGGCGTAGGCCCCGTCGCGCTCCAGCAGCTCGGCATGGCTGCCCTGCTCCACGATGTCCCCGTGCTCCATGACCAGGATGAGGTCGGCATCGCGGATGGTGGACAGGCGGTGGGCGATGATGAAGCTCGTGCGGCCCCGGCGCAGCGCGTTCATCGCCTGCTGGACCAGCAGCTCGGTGCGGGTGTCCACCGAGCTGGTCGCCTCATCGAGGATGAGCACGGCGGGGTCGGCCACGAAGGCCCGGGCGATGGTCAGCAGCTGGCGCTCGCCGGCGGAGATGTTCGCCGCATCCTCATCCAGGACCGTGTCATAGGCCTGGGGCAGGGCCCGGATGATGTGGTCGACGAAGCAGGCGCGCGCCGCGGCCTCGACCTCCTCATCGCTGGCCCCCGGGCGCCCGTAGCGGATGTTCTCCCGGATCGTGCCCTCGAAGAGCCAGGGGTCCTGGAGCACCATGCCGGTGCGGCGGCGCACCTCCTGGCGGGGCATGAGCGCCGTGTCCCGCCCATCGAGCAGGATGCGCCCGCCGTCGATCTCGTAGAAGCGCATGAGCAGGTTGACCAGGGTGGTCTTGCCCGCCCCGGTGGGGCCCACGATCGCCACGCTCTGCCCCGGCTCCACCCGCAGGGACAGGTCGCGGATGAGCTCGGTGCCCGGGGAGTAGGAGAAGCGCACATGCTCCAGCTCGATGACGCCGGGCCCGGCGGTCGCAGTCCCGGCGGACTGCCCGGCCGGCTCATCGGTGGGATGCTCGTCGGGGGACTCCTCCTCGGCGTCGAGCAGCTCGAAGACCCGCTCGGCGCTGGCGGTGCCCGACTGGACGGCCGTGGCCATGCCCCCCAGCTCGCCCAGGGGCTGGGAGAACTGCTGGGAGTACTGGATGAAGGCCTGCACATCCCCCAGGCGCAGGGAGCCCGAGGCCACCATCGCCCCGCCGACCACGGCGATGGCCACATAGGACAGGTTCCCGATGACCAGCATGATCGGCATCATCATGCCCGAGAGGAACTGGGCCCTCAGGGCCGCGCGGTAGAGCTCCTCGTTCTCCTGGGCGAAGGCCTCGCGCATCGAGGCGGTACGCCCGTAGACGCGCACCAGGGCATGACCGGAGAAGGACTCCTCCACGCGCGCGTTGATCCGCCCGGTGCGGGCCCACTGGCGGGTGAAGGCCCTCTGCGAGCGCGGGCCGATGAACCCGAAGACGATCCCGGTCAAGGGGATGATGATGAGGGCCACCAGCGCCAGCCTCCAGGAGATGGAGAACATCATGCCCAGCACGCCCACCACCGTCAGGATGGAGGTCAGCGCGCCGGACAGGGACTGCTGGAGGGTGTTGGTGATGTTGTCGACGTCGTTGGTCACCCGGCTGAGCAGCTCGCCGCGCTGCATCTGGTCGAAGTAGCTCAGCGGCAGGCGGTGGATCTTGTCCTCCACGGCGGTGCGCAGCCGGTAGACCGCCTTCATGGTGATGCGGTTGAGCAGGAATCCCTGGAGCCACATCAGGAGGGCGGAGACCAGGTAGAGGGCCAGCACGAGCCCGAGGGTCTGGCCCAGGCGGGTGAAGTCGATGCCCGCCCCGGGGGTGAGCTCCATGGCCTCGAGCATGGCGGCGAAGTCGTCCATGCCCCGTGCCCGCAGGCCCTCGACGGCCTGCTCCTTGGTGGTGCCCTCGGGTAGCATGGAGGAGATGACGCCCTCGAAGATGAGGTTCGTGGCGCTGCCCAGCACCTTGGGGGCGGCCACGGACAGCACGACGCCGAGCACGGAGGCCGCCGCGATGACGGCCAGGGTCCCCCGGTAGGCGCCCAGGAGCCCCACCATGCGGGTGAAGGAGGGCCAGAAGGCGGTGGCCCTCCCCGGGGGCGGGCCGGAGGTCCAGTCATCGGAGGCGGCCTGCGCCTCGGCGGCGAGCCTGAGGTCCTCCTCGCTCAGGCCGGGGTCCCGGGGAGCGCCCCGGCCCGGCTTCCCGGCGGGTGCTCCGGTGGCCCCGTCGCGGTTCTTCCTCTCGACGGCGCTCATGCTGCGGCCTCCGCTCCGAGCTGGGAGGTGACGATCTCGCGGTAGACCGGGGAGGAGGCCAGCAGCTCGCTGTGCGTGCCGCGGCCCACCAGGCGCCCGGCGTCCAGGACGAGGATCTGGTCGGCCTGGGTGATGGTGGAGATGCGCTGGGCCACCACCACCTTGGTCACTCCCTCGGTGGCCGGCCCCAGGGCCGCGCGCAGGCGGGCGTCAGTGGCCACGTCCAGGGCCGAGAAGGAGTCATCGAAGATGAGGATATCGGGCCGGCGCACCAGGGCCCGGGCGATGGCCAGGCGCTGGCGCTGCCCCCCGGAGACATTCGTGCCGCCCTGGGTGATGGGCGCCTCCAGGCCTGCGTCCATGGCGGATACGAAGTCCTTGGCCTGGGCGACCTCCAGGGCCGCCCACAGCTCGGCATCGGTGGCCTCCTCGCGCCCCAGGCGCAGGTTGGAGGCCACGGTCCCGGCGAAGAGGAAGGGCTTCTGGGGCACCAGGCCCAGCTGGGCCCACAGGGCCTCGGGCTCTGCGGAGCGCACGTCGGTGCCCCCGATGAGCACCTGGCCCTCGGTGGCGTCGAGCAGCCGGGCCAGCAGGGTGACCACCGTGGACTTGCCCGAGCCGGTCGAGCCCACGATCGCCGTCGTCGAGCCGCGCGGGATGGTGAAGCTGAGGTCCTCCAGGACGCTCGCCTCGGCGTCGGGGTAGGAGAAGGAGACCCCGCGCAGCTCCACAGCCCCGGGGTCGGGGAAATCGGTGACGGGCCGGTCGGCCACCGTCAGGGACGGGTCGGTGGCCAGGACCTCGCTGATGCGCTCGGCGCACACCGAGGCGCGCGGGATGAGGATGGTCATGAAGCTGGCCATGAGGATGCCCATGAGGATCTGCATGAGGTAGGTCATGAAGGCGATGAGCACCCCCACCTCCACGGTGCCGTCGCCCACCTGGTGGCCGCCGAACCAGATGACCCCCACGATCGTGACATCCAGGATGAGCAGCACCAGTGGGAAGAGCAGCACGAAGAGGCGGCCCACGCGCTCGCCCACCCAGGCGATGCCGTGGTTGGCTCCCCCGAAGCGCTCGGCCTCGGCCTGCTCGCGCACGAAGGCGCGCACCACGCGGATGCCGGTCAGCTGCTCGCGCAGGACCCGGTTGATGGCGTCGAGCCGGTCCTGGTAGGAGCGGAACAGGGGCACCATGCGGCGCACGATGAGGCCCACGGCGATCAGCAGCGTGGGCACCGAGACGGCGATGAGCCAGGACAGGCTGGGGGCCCGGGTCACCGCCATGATGATCCCGCCCACGGCCATGACCGGGGCGGTCACCAGCATGGTGCAGCTCATCATCACCAGCATCTGGACCTGCTGGACGTCATTGGTGTTGCGGGTGATGAGGGAGCCCGCGCCGAAGGCGGAGATCTCCCGCTCCGAGAAGGAGCTCACCCGGTCGAAGACCTCGGCGCGCAGGTCCCGGCCCACGCCCATGGCGGCGCGTGCCGCCAGCCAGGTGGCCAGCACGGTGAAGACGCCCTGGGCGAGGCTGACCGCCAGCATGAGCCCGCCGGTGCGCCAGATGTAGGCGGTGTCCCCGGTGGCCACGCCCTTGTCGATGATGTCCGCATTGAGGGTGGGTAGGTAGAGGGAGGCCATCACCTGGGTGAACTGGAGGACCAGGACGCCCAGGAGGATGCCGGTGTAGGGGCGCAGATGGGTGCGCAGCAGTGGTATGAGCACGAGCGCGAACCTAGCAGCATGACGTCGTGTGAGGGCAACGGGGCGGCATCATGCAGTGCTCCTCCTGCGGGGGGCGGCTCCTGCCAACGACCGTGCGCGAGCTCTGCGCTGTGATCGAAGTGACGACGACAGCCGTTATGGTGACCACCACGGCCTCGACCGGCTGAGCCCTGCACCGGCCTTGTCGACCACCGCGGGCGATGGGGCCTCCAGTGGGAGCAGGCCGGCCTCTGCGGTGGATCGGCCTGGGGCCGGGGTAAGGAGCAGACCGGCGCGGCCGCGCATCCCCCGTTGCACATCTTCACGCCCCGATCCACCCACCGGTCCCGCCCTTTCCGCAGAATCCCGCCAGTGATGAGACCCGGGCCGGGCTGAAGATGTGCAGCACCAGGGGCGACGGCGCTGGGTGGTCACTGAGCGGGCTCCCCGCTCTGCCCGGGCTGGGGCGGCGCCCCGGCTCCGCGGGGGGCGGCGGCCAGCAGGAGGCGCAGGAGGGCCGCCGCCCCGGCCTTGTCCAGGGGCTCGTTGTTGTTGCCGCATTTGGGGGACTGCACGCAGCCGGGGCAGCCCGAGGCGCAGCCGCAATCCTCAATGGCGGCCAGGGTCGCCGCCAGCCACTGCCGCCCCGCCCGGAAGCCCCGCTCGGCGAAGCCCGCACCGCCGGCGTGGCCGTCGTGGATGAACACGGTGGGCTCGCCGGTCTGGGGGTGCGTCTGGGTGGACAGCCCGCCAAGGTCCCACCGGTCGCAGGTGGCCAGGAGGGGCAGCAGGCCGATCGAGGCGTGCTCGGCGGCGTGCAGCGCCCCCGGCAGTGCCGATGGCTCCAGGCCGGCCTCACGGCAGGCCTCCAGGGGGATGGTCCACCACACGGCGGCGGTGGGCAGGACATGCTCGGGCAGGTCCAGGGTGTGGGAGGAGACCACCTCCATCCCCGGCAGGGCCATGCGCGTGTAGCCCGTGACCTGACTGGTGACCTCCACCGAGCCGAAGGACCAGCCCACCCCCGCGCCCCAGTCCTGGTGCTGGCGCTCGGCCAGGATGCGCACGCTGGAGTGGGAGCGGGCCCGCGTGCGGTAGTCCACGGCGGCTCGAGCGCGCACGAGGGCCGCCTCCTCGGTCAGCTCCTCGACGACGAAGACCCTCCCCTGGTGGATGTAGACCGCGCCGGGGTGGACCGTGGACTCCGCCGCCGCCCCGTCGACCGTGCCCACGACGGCGCCGGTGCCGGCCTCGACGACCGCCACCGGCCCCGGACCCTCCCCGCGCAGGGAGGTCAGGTCCTGGGGGCGGCCGGGCAGGTGGGTGTTCCAGAACCAGCCGCTTGGGCGGTGCCGCAGGGCGCCGCGCTGCTCCAGCTCGACCAGCAGGGAGTCGTCCGGCAGGCCGAACAGGGCCAGGTCCTCCTGGCGCAGGGGCGACTCGGAGGCAGCGGAGCACAGGTGCGGGGCCAGCAAATAGGGGTTGGAGGGATCGAAGACCGTGGCCTCCGGGGCGGCCATGACCGCCTCGGGATGGCGCACCAGGTAGGCGTCCAGGGGGTTGTCCGAGGCGATGAGCACGGCCAGGCCGCGGCCCCCGGCGCGCCCCGCCCGGCCCGCCTGCTGGTTGAGTGAGGCGCGCGTGCCGGGCCAGCCCGCGATGAGCACGGCGTCCAGCCCGGCCACGTCGATGCCCATCTCCAGGGCATTGGTGGTGGCCAGGCCGCGCAGGCGCCCGGCGCGCAGCGAGGCCTCCAGGGCGCGGCGCTCCTCGGGCAGGTAGCCGCCCCGGTAGGCGGCCACGGTGTCGGCCAGCTCGGGGAGGGAGCGCCCCAGCACCCTGCGCGCGTGTTCGGCGACCGCCTCGGCGCTGCGCCGGGACCGCACGAAGACCAGGCTGCGCGCCCCTGCGGCCAGCATGTCCACGAGCAGCTCGGAGGCCTCGATGACCGCCGAGCGGCGGGCCGAGGGATCCTCCTCGGGGTTGGGCCCGGGGGCGCCCTCAGGGGAGGGCTCCTGGATCAGCCAGGGGTCGCGCAGCGCGGGCTGCCACAGGGCCAGGGTCCGCTCCCCGGCGGGGGCGCCGTCCTCAGTGACCGCGGTGACGGCCCCGGGCTCCACGCCGATGAGACGGGCCGCGGTCAGGGCCGGCTCGGCTGCTGTCGCGGAGGCGCACAGCACCGTTGGGCCCGGGCCGCGCTGCAGGCGGCGGGCCAGGCGCAGGAGGCGGCGCAGTACCAGGGCGACGTGGGCGCCGAGCACGCCCCGGTAGGCGTGGCACTCATCGACCACCACGTAGCGCAGGCCGCGCAGCAGGCGGGTCCACCGCTCGTGGCCCGGCAGCAGGGAGAAATGGAGGAAGTCGGGGTTGGTCAGCACGATATCGGCGTGCGCGCGCGCCCAGTCCCGCTCGGGCAGGGGAGTGTCCCCGTCGCAGGTGCCGGGGCGCACCGTGCGCAGGGAGCCCGCGGGGATACCGGCCTCGCGCTGGACCGCCTCCAGCTCGGCGACCAGGCGGGACAGCGCGGCATCCTGGTCGGCTGCCAGGGCCTTGGTGGGTGCCAGGTAGAGGGTGGTGGGTCGGTGGGTGCCGAGCCCGGGGCCGGTCGGGCGCGCTCGCGGACCGGGGGAGGACTGCTGTGGGGCGACGGATCGGGCCACGTCCCGGTCCTGGGCGGCGAGGATGTCGGAGACGATCGGCAGCCACGCGGCCAGGGACTTGCCCGAGCCGGTGCCGGTGGCCAGGACCGTGTGGTGCCCGGTGTGGAGGGCCTGGGCGGCGCGGGCCTGGTGGGTCCAGGGGCGCTTGATGCGCTGGCGCTTGTAGGCGGCGATGAGGCGGGGGTCGGCCCAGGCGGGCCAGTCGGCCTGGAGGCCCGGACGGGCCGGGGCGTGCTCCAGGTGGACCAGGCGCCCGTCGCGGCCCCCGATGGAGGTCAGGAGCTCGGCGAGGTCGGGTCGGGGCGCGTGGGGCACCGGCCCAGTGTGCCGCAGGGGTGTGGGGTCCATGAGGCGGCGGATGCGTGTCGGTGGGGCCGGGTGCGGTAGTGCTGATCGGCTCAGCAGAAGGAGGCGGGCTCCATGACCGCTACGTCCCGACCGGGAGGGCAAGAGTCCGGGTTCTCACAGACGACGGGCCTCGCCAGCGCCTCCAGGAGGTCACTGAGAAGCTCTCGCGGCGTTTCAGAAGCCTCGATTGGGCGTGTGACCGGGAGAAGGACTGGAACTATGCCGATGAGGAGTCTGTTCTTCTCTCAGAGTCTCATGCGGTGAGATTCCTCCGCGACGACTGATGGATGGGCCGCGAACTCATGATGATCGAGAGCTCGCACTGCTTCCAGTGCAGGGTAACGAGCCGCTCATGAGACTGGAGTGCAACCGCCACCCTCGATCGGGAACCCCGAGTGCGCACCTTCATATCCACGACCATCGTGATGCCTGGACTGACGCCATGACCCGGGATGATGCCGACAGTCCGCGTCGGATGGTTGTGCACAGGGAGGAGGGTCGTGTCCCGCAGCTCTCCGACCTGCATATCCCGGCTGGTGGCCCGAGGCTCCGCCCTGCATTGGAGGAATTCCTCCAGATGCTCATCTGTGATCTTGGTATCGCCCATGGTGAGGATGCGCTCGATATCCTCCAGGACCAGCGGGCTCAATGGCGTGAGGGGCAGGCACGCTCCATGGTCTCCTCAATGGAGGAGATCGCCGCGGATACGCTGCGGGCATCCGGACGGACGGTCACGCCACCAACAGGGCATGAGGCTCGCGATGGGCCTCCGCACTGGCTCAGCCGCTACTGACCTGGCCCGGAAAAATAGTTTCGGCCTCTCGCCGACGAAGCTGCGCCAGGCCTTCGCGGCCGTCTACCGGGGCTTCGGCCCTGCGGGGTCGGCCTGAAGCGGCTTGTGCACCGCTGGAGCTGTGGCCATGGGCTGAACTACCCATGCTGCGCTGCGTTGACAGGTCGAAATGCCCACTCCACCTGCCGAATCCATGTCTATACTGCGCACCATGACTTTCCTTAGCGGCCCCGCTCCCGACCCCGCACATTTCGATCCCAACCTGCCGCCGGGATCCCAGGTCCATCAGCCACCGGTCCCGGATTCACAACCAGTGGTATTCATCCAGCAGTCAGCGCCGATCATCGAGGCTCCCGGCCAGCGGGTGCTGCCCTCGGAGATCACTGAGAGGATCGCCATCGATGTGGGGCTGCTGCTTCTGGGCGCCGTGGCGGGGGCGGCCTGCTTCTACGCTCTCACCAGGTCCTTCGCGGAGCCCCAGTTCTACCTGATCTTCGCCTGCCTGGGGGCCGGCTTCCCCTTCGGCTGGCGGGCGCTGCGCTTTTTCCGGCCTTTCTCCACCCTCCATACGGCATGGGGGTCGAATCTTGTCCTGGTGCTTTTCATCTGGCTCATTCCGATCTTCCTCTTCATCCTCAAGGTCTATGCCGCGCTGATCGTCGGACTGCCAGCACTGGTGTTCGTCGTGATCAGGCATATCTGGCGCGTGGCCCTGGCTCGTTGAGCCCTCGGGCCCGCGCGTCGTAGGGGCGGGACCGTCGGGCCACCATGTTGGGGCCGTCCTGACTCGGTAGGGAAGTGCAGCCGAGGAGGTATGGCGATCAGTGCCCCCGCTGGACACGCTGCTGCTGCGCCTGGCGCGACGACGATCAAGGTGCAGGCCAGTACCGGGGATGGCGCGCGAGCCTTGGCTGAGCGTGAGCTGCGCTTCGTCGACCTCAAGGTTGCGATGGCTGCGAACCCATTGGATGAGTCCTACCGCGCCGAGCTCGCGGACTGGGAGTCGCAGGCGTGGAGTTGAGCGCCCTGGCGGCCTACCCCGCGGACCGGTGGGATAGGGAGGGCTGCGCCCGACCGGCCATCGGAGGTGGGCGGGCCGGGCGGCGCCCAGCACTGGTCGTCCCAAGGCCGGCTACCACGAGGCGGTGACCGCCCTGGTCATCACCGTCCCGGCCACCTCCGTGGATCGCAGGTGGCCGGGTGACATGCGGATCCCTGGTGGTGTTGACCGGGGCGAGGTGGCCGGCGTCCGTGACGGTTGAAGACGTGGTCTCAGATCTTGGTGTCCTCGTCGTCGCGCGTGTCCAGGAAGACGCCCTTGCCGCTGACCAGGAGGGCGACGGGCTCGTTCGTGAACCGGCGGACGGAGTCGATGCCATCGACGAACGGCTTGATCTGCGCCTCCTTGTGCTCGGCGAAGCGCTGAACAGTTCTGATCCGGGAGGCCTCATCGCTGCGGTCCAGCCGTCGGCCCACTTCGATGAGTGCCTCATCTGCGGGGCCTCGCGATAGAATCGGTGCCTTTCCGGTAGCGCTCCCGATCTTCGTGCTCGCCTTGGCGGCGCCTCGTCTGAGGTGCGCATCAATCGTGCGGGCCTTATTCCTCTCGAGCTCCTCCGAGCACTGCGTGTACAGGTCGCGGTAATAGAAGTCCCGCTCCCTGATGTCCTTCTTCTTCTCCTCCAGGTAGGCAGGGTCGTGAGTGCTGCCCAGGACCGCTTCGAGGAACGTCGCGTGCGTATAGAGCTGAAGGGCGAGGCGGTAACTGGTGAACTCGGGCTCGATCGCCTTCAGCGTCTCCGCCACGCCCCACCCGGTTCTGGCCCGCGCGTGCTTGTCCATCGAGGCGACGATCCGCTTGCGGTAGAGATGGGTATTCCCAACGGCGCGCCTCTTGATCTGCAGGGTCTGGGTCAAGGCTGCTATCCGGTACTCCGTGTTGCCGAGCTCGTGGGCAAGGCCGCGGGTGAGATCGCCCAGCAGATACAGGTCGCCACGTGCCTGAGACTCCTTGTCCTGCTGGAGGAAGGAGAGAATGCTCTCCTGGGTCTGCTCGATCCTGTTGAGCTGTTGGGTGACGGCGGCGAGCGAGAGCGTGACTGCGAGCATCATCGGATTGACTCTCACGGGAAGCAGACGGGCCTGCCCAGAGATTCCAGTGCCCCCAGAATAGTGCCGAGAAAGCCGCTCCTGTCCTTCGCGGCGGCCAGGCTGCCGGAGACGCCCTGCGGGAAGACGACGCGGTAGACGCCCTGCCCTCCGGCTGGTGGGCGCGCGAGCTCCAGGAGTGCGGCCAGGCTGAGGCCCATCGTCGGTAGCTCCTTCGCTGTCAGGCGCAGCATGCGCTTGTGCGTCAGCGCGGTCGCCCGCTTAGGCGGAATAGGCTCCAGGAGCAGGTCCGCATGCTCAGGGGATGGGTCAGTAGCGGCAGTCGGCGGTATGGCGACCTCCTGGTCATGGGATGCGACCGCTTGGGCGCGGCGGTCCGGGGGGTGGCAGTGTTCTACCACGCCAGGCGCCGGTGATGCGCCGGCCTCGGGACTCGTGCGCGCGCCCCCGAGCCGAGCGGGCGGAGGACCACGAACCCGGCCTCGACGACGAGGACCGCGCAGTGGGACTGGTGTGGGACGCCCCTCCTAGGAGGACGGCCACCACTGGCATGCCGCGGACCAGGTCACGCACGAGACGGAGCGAAGTGCCCAGGGGACCGGGCCCGGTGACCCCGAGAGCCTCCGCCCATTGCCCGGCTCCTCGGCACGACCGCTCGGGATCCCGGGCTCAGGCCGGGCGCAGGGTCAGCAGCGCCGCCTGGGGCGGGCAGGCGATGCGCACCGGCGTGAAGGGGCTCGTGCCCAGGCCCGCCGAGACGTGCAGGAACATTCCCGGCTGCCCGGCCGCCGCGCCGTCGTCCGCCATCCCGGCGGGAGCCCGTCCGCTGCCGGGCGCCCCAGCGCCATCGGGCCACCGGGACAGGCCGGAGGCGCGCCCGGTGTCCAGATCGCAGTTGGTCACCAGCGCCCCATAGCCCGGAACGCATAGCTGCCCCCCGTGGGTGTGCCCCGCCAGGGCGAGGTCGACGCCGTCGACCACCATCGCATCCAGCACCCGCCGGTAGGGGGCGTGCAGCAGGCCCAGGCGCAGCGTGCGCTCCGAGGCATCCCGCACCGAGGGCAGCGCCGCGGCCAGGGAGCCGGCCTGCACGGGCTGGGCATCGGGGAACCGATCCCGGTCTGCATGGGGATCATCGACCCCCACCAGCTCGATGCGCCGGCCTCGCACCGCCAGGAAGTCCCGCCTGTTCGTCAGGTCCGCCCACCCGCCGCAGGCCTGCAGGTCGCGCACCTCCTCCCAGGGCAGCGCCTCGATGCGCGCCTCCCGATCGGGATCGTTCGCCGTGCGCGGGTCTCGCAGCAGGTAGCGCGAGGGCAGCTTGAACACCGTGGAGCGGTAGTCGTGGTCCCCCATGACGAAGGCGCCCGGAAGATCCAGGAAGGGCTCCAGCGCGCGGCGCAGCGGCTCCAGGCCCGAGGCCAGGGAGAGGTTGTCGCCGGTGTTGATCACGACGTCGGGGCGCTGCCCCGCCAGGTCGCGGACCCACTCCACCAGCCACTCGGTGCGGTCGGTCAGGTGCAGGTCGGACAGGTGCAGGATGGTCAGGGGCTCCTCCCCGCTCGCCAGGACCGGGACGTCGATCCGGCGCAGCACGGGGCGGCGGGCCTCGATGAGGCTGTAGGCCAGCACGGCCGAGCCCAGGGCGGCAGTCGTACCCAGGGCGCCCAGAGCGGCCCTGGCCAGGGAGCGAGGCATGGCGGCCCGCTCAGTTGCCGCTGCGGCCGCCGCCGCCCGAGCCCGCGGGGGTGAAGCTCTCCACGGGCTCGCCCTCCAGTGCCGGGCCCATGTAGTTCCTCCAGATCGGCACCGCCAGGTGGGAGCCGTAGATCGTGCCGTAGAACTGGCCGCCGATGACCTGGTTGTTCAGCGAGCGGTAGCCGTTGGCGTGCCCCACCCAGGTGGCGGTGGACAGCTGCGGGGTGAAGCCCACGAACCACACATTGTCGTTGTCATCCGTGGTGCCGGTCTTGCCGGCCACAGGCCTCCCGATCTGGGCGTCCTTGGCCGTTCCGCCCGATTGGGTGGTGGAGGTCAGGGTCTGGGCCGTCTGGTCGGCGGCCGCGGGACTCATCACCTCCTTGCAGTCCGCGCTGGGCACGGCCATCTCCGTGCCATTGGTGTCGGTCACCGAGTTGATGGCCACCGGCTTGCAGTACACGCCGTGGGCGGCGAAGGTGGCGAAGGCGTTGGCCATGTTCAGCGGAGGCACCTCCTGGGAGCCCAGCACGATGGAGGGGCGGGGCTCCAGCGGGCTGCCATCATTCTTGGCCACTCCCATGGAAGCCGCGAGGTCCGTCACCTTGCAGATGTCCATCTCGTTGAGCATCTGGGCGTAGCCCACGTTGATGGACTGCTTCGTGGAGTCGGTGACGGTGTGGGTGCCGTCCAGGCTCTTGTCCACGTTCTGCGGCGCCCAGCTGTCGGCCAGCTCGGGGGCGCAGGAGATATTCCAGGAGCCGGCGGGGAAGGTGCGCGGCCGGGTGTTGAGGGACTGGCTGGCGGAGCGGCCCTCCTGGAACCACTGGGCCAGGATGAAGGCCTTGAAGGTCGAGCCGGGCTGGAAGCCGCTGGTCCCGGACTCCGACTCCGCGCCGCCGTGCCTGGCATCGGCGGCCAGGACCACCTCGGTGCCATCGACGCTCTCGACCGCGGCGTACTTCGTGTTCTGCGCCATGGCGATGATCTTGCCGGTGCCCGGCTCCACCGAGACCACCGCGGTGTTGGCCCCCGAGGGGTCCCCGGTGGGCACGACGCTCTCGATGGCCTCCTGGGCCTTGTTCTGCTTGTACAGGTCCAGGGTGGTGGTGATGGTCAGGCCCCCGCGCACCAGCAGCTGGCGGCGCTCGGCGATGTCCTCGCCGTAGAGCTCGGAGCCCAGGATCTCGTTGACCACATAGGTGCAGAAGTAGGCGGCATTGCCCGCGGCGCCACAGCCGGCCTCCTCCTCGGGCTTGACGTTGAGCATGTCGGCGATCTGCGTGGCCACGCCCTCGTCGTACTGCTCCTGGGTGATGAACTTCTCCTCCAGCATCTTGGACAGCACCCAGTCCATCCGGTTCTTGGCGTACTCCGGGTAGGCCACCGGGTCGAAGGCGCTGGGGGCGTTGGTCACCCCCGCCATGAGAGCGGCCTCCGCCACCGTCATCTCCGCGGCGGAGTGGGAGAAGTAGTGCTGGGCGGAGGCCTCCACCCCGTAGGTGGAGGGGCTGAAGGGCGCGATGTTGAGGTAGCCCTCCAGGATCTGCTGCTTGGAGTACTTCTGCTCCAGGGTCAGGGAGTACTTCACCTCGCGCAGCTTGCGGGGGATCGTGCTCTCCGTGGCCGCCTGGATGGCGGCGGGGTCGTCCTCCTGGAGCCCGGCCTCCACCAGCACGTTGCGCACGTACTGCTGGGTGAGGGTCGAGCCCCCCTGACGGCTGTCGGACTGGGTGTTGGAGACCAGGGCCCGCACCATGCCGGTGGGGTCGACGCCCTTGTGCTGGTAGAAGCGCTGGTCCTCCACCGCCACGATCGCGTTCTGCATGTTGATGGAGATCTGGTCCAGGGGCACCACGATCCGGTTCTCCGCGTAGAACTCGGCGATGTCGGTGCCGTCCGCCGCCTTGATGACGGAGACCTCGCTGGGCTCCTGGATGTTGAAGTCGCTGGGCAGCTCCTCGAAGAGCTGGGTGGAGGCGTTGGTCAGGGCGGTGGTGACCCCCACGAAGGGCGCCGCGAAGCCAGCGGAGAGGATGCCCCCGGCCGTGGAGAGCAGGAGGAAGACCAGGAGCATCGAGACGACCTGGGCCGGGCTCAGGGAGCGCCCGCGGGCGGAGGATGTCGACATGCCCCCAGACTACGTGGAATCCCCAGGCGGTGGTGTGGCGAGTCCCTCCCATGGGCTGAGAAGAGCCTAGGAGGAGCGTGGGGTGCGGGGCGGGAAGGCGGTGGCCGCGCGCCGTCGGGCTCGCTGACAGAGAACGGCCGGAGAGGGCTCCCCATGCGGGGAATGCCGGTGGGTGTGGTCGGATGTGCGGGCACGCAGGGTGCATGAGCGCAGGTGCCGCAGGGTCCCAGAGGTGAGATGTCTGATGCATGACAGGAATTCGCCAGGGATTTGGCATGTGACGTTCGGTTGCCATACGGTAACGGCTGTGACGCGGCCGACATCGGCACCTGTCGTTCGTCTTAGGGGAGAGACTCATGGCAGCAAACGACCAGACCTGGGCAGCACAGGCCGCTTGCGCGACTGTCCAGCCGGACTACCTCTTCGGGAAGGGCGCCGAGCAGCGCGACGCGCGCTCGGTGTGCTTCGCCTGTCCGGTGCGCATGGAGTGCCTGGCCGAGGCGCTCAACTCGGAGTCGAGCTTCGGCGTCTGGGGCGGGCTGACCGAGCGCGAGCGCCGCGCCCTGCTGCGCCGCTTCCCCGAGGTCGAGGACTGGGGCGTGTGGCTGGAGCGGGAGGACGATGAGCTCGTGGCGGAGATCCACGCCCGCCGGGCCCCCCGCATCCTGGCGCGGGTGCGCTGCGCCTCCTGAGCCCCGGCTCCCGGTTCGGGCGGCGGGCGCCGCTGCGCGGTGTCGGCGGCCGTGCGGAGCGCGTCTCATGCGCCGGGTGCGGGCTTCCGGCCGCGGGCGGGCGACCCTAGGCTGGGGCCATGGCAGCCACGACATGGGAATACGTCACCGTCCCCCTCCTCACCCACGCCACGAAGCAGATCCTCGACCAATGGGGCGCTGAGGGCTGGGAGCTCGTCCAGGTCGTTCCCGGCCCCACCGGCTCGGAGAACCTGGTGGCCTACCTCAAGCGCCCCCTGTCCTGACAGCGCCCCTGAGGAGTGCCCCTCAGGGGCGTCCCGGGGCGGGGCGCCTCCCGCCCCGCCCCAGGGGGACGGCGTGCCGCGGGGCCGCCGTCGCCGGGGTGCGCCGAGCGCGCAGACCGCCCGCCCGACGTCGTGACGATGCCGCATGGGCGCAGGGGCGCCTGCGGCGGGACCCGGGGCGCGGCCCTGGGGCCGGGCCCCTTGGCGCCGGCCCGCTCAGCGGGCCCGGCGGCGCAGGCGGTCGACGTCGAGCAGGGTGACGGCGCGCCCCTCCAGGCGGATCCAGCCGCGGGAGACGAACTCGGCCAGCGACTTGTTCACCGTCTCACGGGAGGCGCCCACCAGCTGGGCGAGCTCCTCCTGGGTGAGGTCGTGGGGCACGTGGACGCCGTCCTCGGTGGGCGAGCCGAAGCGGTCGGCCAGGTCGAGCAGCGCCTTGGCCACGCGGCCCGGGACGTCGGAGAAGACCAGGTCGGCCAGGGCGGTGTTGGTGCGGCGCAGGCGCTGTGCCAGGGCGCGCAGCATGTCCTTGGCCAGCTGGGGGTGGGACTCCACGTAGGCCATGAGCTGGTTGTGGTCCAGGGTGAGCATCTCGGTGGGGGCCACGGCGGTGGCGGTGGTGGAGCGCGGGCCCGGGTCGAACAGGGTCAGCTCGCCGACGATCTCGCCGGGGCCCAGGACGGCCAGCAGGTTCTCCCGGCCGTCGGGGCTGGCGTGGCCCAGCTTGACCTTGCCCGAGAGCAGGATGTAGAGCCGGTCGCCCGGGTCGCCCTCATTGAAAAGAGTCTCGCCACGGCGCAGCGTCGTCTGCGTCATCATGGCGCGCAGTTCCTCCTGCTCCTCCGGGTTCAAGCCCTCGAAGAGCGGGATCCTGGAGATGATGGTGTCTTCCACGGAGGTCCTCCTGGTGTTCTGGTAGGGCTGGCGTCCCGCGTGCGGGAGCCCTCAACGTCTATCCTGCCACGGTCTTGTGACCCAAGGCACGCCGTCGTGCATTGTAACCCTCCTGTGTCGCGTGTCAAAGGCTCGAAGGGCTTGTTATCCGACGTGTGATCCCAGAGCATGTCCTCGGTCGACGACGGCCGGGACCAGCCGGTCCCCACTGCCCGCCGAGGCCCGAACCGGGCCGCACGGGCAGGTGGCTGGGGCCGGGTGTGAGCATGCTGCGAGGGAGGCGTTCGGGTGAGCCCCAAGAAGCCGGCGGGCGCCGCCGGGCGCGCAGGTGCCGACGGTGCCGACGGTGCCGTGCCGGTCGTCGAGGCGCTGGCGGAGGCGCCGGCACCCGCGGCCCGCGCCATGAGCGGACCGCAGCGCGCGGCCGCCGTGGACGACGAGCTCGCCCTGCTCCACCCCGACGCCCACTGCGCGCTCATCCACAGCAGCCCCTTCCAGCTGCTCATCGCCACCGTGCTCTCCGCCCAGACGACTGATGCCCGGGTCAACACTGTCACGCCCGCCCTCTTCGCCCGCTACCCCGACGCCGCCGCGCTCGCAGGCGCCCGGCGCGAGGACCTGGAGGAGATCCTGCGCCCCCTGGGCTTCCAGCGCGCCAAGACCGGGCACCTGCTGGGGATCGGCGCGGCGCTGACCGAGCGCTTCGGGGGCGAGGTGCCCCGCTCGCGCGAGGAGCTGGTGGCCCTGCCCGGGGTGGGGCGCAAGACCGCCAATGTGGTGCTGGGCAACGCCTTCGGCGTGCCGGCCATCACCGTGGACACCCATGTGGGGCGGCTCTCGCGGCGCCTGGGGTGGACCACTGCGAAGGACCCGCTGCGCGTGGAGAGGGACATCGCGGCCCTGTGGGAGCCCCAGCGGTGGACCGACGGCTGCCACCGGCTCATCGAGCACGGCCGGGCGGTGTGCACCGCCCGGGCCCCGCGCTGCGGGGAGTGCTCCCTGCTCACCGCGGGGCTCTGCCCGCAGGCGGGCCTCTGACAGGAGCGGCCCGGCACGCGCGCCCCTACCGGGGGCGGGCGTGCTCCTCCAGGAAGGGCAGGAGCGCCGAGACCAGGTCGGCGGGGGCCTCCTCCTGGGGGAAGTGGCCCACGCCCCGGATCGTCACCTGGTGCAGGCGCTCCTTGACCCGGTGGGTGTCGCGCGCGTAGGCCTGGGCGGGCTGGACGGGATCGAGCTCTCCCTGCACCGAGAGCACCGGGACCCCCACTGGCCTGGCCAGGGCGGCGGCCTCGGCCCGGGACAGGCGCGGACGGCGCAGCGGCTCCAGGGCTGAGCGCGCAGCACCGGGGCGCGCCAGGAGGTCGGCGTAGTAGGCGGCGGGCTGGGCCAGGACCTCGCGCGTGTGGGGGCCCGCCCAGGCGCGCAGGAGCCTGTCCAGACTGCCGCGATGGCGCAGGCGCTTCTCCGCGATCCCGGGGATCTGGAGCCCGAGGTACTGCATCGCTGACCCCGAGAGCAGCCGGCCCCGCAGGGAGCGCATGGCCAGCGGGTGGGGCGCCCCCACCGGGACGATGGCCGAGACCAGATGCGGGGCGACCCCCGGCAGCGCCCAGGCCACCTGGCCTCCCAGCCCCGCCCCCACCACGACGGCCCGCTCCCCGCCCAGGGAGCGCACGACCCCCGCGGCGTCGTGCGCCAGTGAGGCCAGGTCGTAGCCCGAGGGCGGGCGGTCCGAGCCGCCGAACCCCCGCAGGTCCAGGGCCACCACCCGGTGCCCCGCCTGGGAGAGCGCCGGGATGACGCTGCGCCAGGTCCACCAGCACTCGGGGAAGCCGTGGATGAGCAGGATCAGGGCAGCTCCGTCGTCCAGGGCCGGTTCCGCGCCCGCCAGGGCGACATGGAACCGGGTCCCCCCGGCGGTCAGATCGCGGTGGGCCCAGGGGCCCGGGCGGTTGGCAGTGACAGGCATCGGCGCAGTCTACCGCCGGCCCTCGGAGGCGGTGGGCGCGGTCCCATCGCCTCCCGCCACCGGCGGCGCGCCTGGGGCGGGAGGTCGCATCGAGCGCCCCGGCTCAGGCCAGCAGGAGGCTGAGAGCCACATAGGCCCCGGTGCCGCCGATGAGCGATAGGGCGATCGAGCCCCGCCACAGGTGCAGGCCCGCCGTCGCCCCAATGCCGCAGACGGCGGGAGCCCAGCTGGCCGGCGCGGCGCTCACCCCGCTCAGGGTGTAGGCCACCAGCACGACCATGACCCCCAGGGGCATGGCGTGGGACAGGAACTCCAGCAAGGGGCTGCGCCGACGGCCGCGCAGCAGCGCGAAGGGCAGGATGCGGCAGGCGAAGGTGATGAGGGCGACGACGGCCACCGCCACGGCGATCTGCGGGTCGCTCAGCATGCCCCCTCCTCAGGCTCCTCCTGCAACCGGTGCCTGGAGCGCAGGGCGAAGAGCCCTACCAGGCCCAGCGCCAGGGCCAGCAGAGCGGTGAGGAGGATCGCCGAGCCGCCCACCGCCAGCCCGGTCGCGCTGGCGACCAGGGCCAGGCAGACGACGGCGGCATCGGGGTGGTGCCGCCAGTTCTCGATGGCCAGCACCACGAACAGGGAGGTCAGGACGAAGCCGAGCAGCTCGACGCGCTCACCCAGCAGGGCCGCCAGCCCCGTGCCCGCCAGCGCCCCCGCCGTCGTGCCCACCACCCAGGAGGCATGGCTGATGGCCTCCACCGACAGCAGGTAGCGCCCGCTCATGACCCGGCGGTCCCTGGCCGCCAGCAGCGCGTAGACCTCGTCGGTGATCGCATGGACGCCGTAGAGCCGCCGCAGCGGGCCGCCGCGCAGCCGCTCCAGGGGGAAGCCCAGGCCGTAGAAGACATGGCGGCCCGAGACGAAGCACGTGGACAGCGCGATCGCGGCCAGCGGCTGCCCCGCCGCCGCCAGGGGGACCAGGAGCATCTGCATGGTGCCCGAGTAGATGAGCAGGCTCCAGATCGGCGCCCACCACCAGGACAGGCCGGCGGCCGCCAGCAGCATGCCCGCTGCCAGCCCCAGGGTGATGTAGCCGATGATGATCGGAACGGCGTCGCGGGCGGCGTCGCCGACGGTGCTCATGCGCATCTCATCGCCCCTCCCGCCTCCGGCCCGCTGCCGGGGGTGAGGCGCTGCTCATGATCTGCGGTCGAGGGGGCGGCGGGGGCCCGCCGGGTCCCCATCGCCCTCGTGCCGGTCCTGCGCCGCCTGCTCCTGACGCCCGGCCCGGCGGGAGGTGTGCGCGACCAGGCCCACCATGATGATCAGCAGGCCCATGAGGGCCAAGCGCCCCGTCAGCCCATCGGCCATGGCGTACGTGGCCAGCGCCTCGCCCAGCTCGGAGTGCGCCTGGAGGCGCTCCACCGTGGGACCGAGCAGGGATGCCACGGACCCGGGCGCCACGATGAAGGGCAGGCCGATGAGCAGGCTGATCCCGCCCAGGACGAGGGTGCCCAGGGAGGAGCGGCGCGCCATGAGCAGCGCCAGGCACAGGAGCAGCGCGCCCGCCCCCAGCTCCAGGGCCCCTCGCGGCGAGGCCGTGGCGGGCCATGCCGTGGCATCCCCACCGGTCAGGGCGGCTGCGCCGTCGTTGACCAGGAACCAGGCCACCGGGAGCAGGACGAGAGCCAGCAGCACCCCCGCCCAGTGGGAGGCCGTGCGCCTCTGAGGCCGCGAGAGGGAGGAGGTGGCCCCCTCCAGGAGGATGTCCCGCTCATCGGCACTCCGGGGGGAGGCGGTCATCGGCTCGGGATCCGAGCCACGCCCCTGCTGGGCCCCCGGCCGCACCTCGGGGGAGGCCTCCTCGGGCTCGGAGGGGGCCTGCACCTCCTGGAGGGCGGCTGGGGCCTCGGGGGGCGAGGCGGGCACGATGCCCTCCCCGTCGTCCAAGGGGGCCTCCTCCCGGGGGTGGCGCAGCGGCGCCGCAGCGGGCTCAATGGGCTCGATGGGCGCTGCGGGCTCAATGGGGTCAATGGGCTCAATGGGCGCTGCGGGCTCAGCGGCCTGCGAGGGCTCGCGCCGCACCGCCTGCGCCGCAGGGGTGGGAAGCGGCTGCGCCGGCTGATCGGGGTCGGCCTGAGCCGCTGGCGCCTCAGGAGCCAGCGGTCCCTCGCCCGCCCGGGCACCGGGAGCCCGGGTGAGCGGCTCGGGTGCAGTGGCTGGTGCTGATGCGGTGGCTGATGCGGTGACCGGGCCTGAGGCCGGCTCCATCGACGAAGCGGAGGAGGCCCGGGCCGCGGATGGCTCGGCGGCGGGGGCCAGGGGCTCCAGGGGAGCCTCGGGGCCTGCCGCGCCCGCGCGGGGGGAGACGGGCTCGGCGGCCACGGCCTCCTCGGCCCCCACCACCGGGTCGACGACGGGCGTCTCAGCCGGCTCCACGGCCGGCCCGGCCTCGGAGGCCTCCGCCGTCGAGCCCGCACCCGGCGAGAGAGGCGCCGGCGAATCGGCATCCGGGGCAGACCCGGCGCCAGGGCCCGCGACGGGCGGCTGAGCGGCCACCGCGCCGGCAGGGCGCGCTGCGGCGCCGGGCGCCGAGGGCTCCTGGGAACCGGCAGGCTCAGTCTCGGGCCGCGCCTGGTGCGAGGCCGGCTCGCCCGCTGACTCCCGGCTGCCGGCTGCTCCCGGGGCGGCGCCGGACAGCGGGAGCGCTGAGGCGCCCGGTCCGCTCGCCGTCTGCTGGCCGGCCGCTGCCTGGCCGGGGCCGGGCTCCGCCGCCGCGGCCGCCTCCTCGTCGAGGGGCTCCTCGGGCGTGGCCGCATCCATCATGATCGGCTCGGCCTCGGGCATATCGTCAACGATGACGCGACGCTGAGTGGACGGCGCCGGGCGCGGCCCCGCAGGCTCCGGGGCCTGCGCGGGAGCCCCGCTGGGCCCGGCCGGGGCATGGCCGGCCTCCTGCGGCTGCGGGGAGGCCGGCGGGGCCGCGGATGCCTCGGGGGTCGCAGGGGCCGCATCCTCCCTGGAGGAGTCGTCCAGAGTCGGGGTCTGCGGAACCTCGGGCGCCTGGGGGACAGTGGAGGGCTCGGGCAGGCTGGGCACCTCCGGGACATCAGCGGCCCGCGGGACGCTGGGGGTCTCGGGCACACCGGGAGCCTGATGCGGGGACTCGCTGCGGGCCAGCGGGGATGCTGCCCGGGCCTCGGGCATCCGCAGGGCGTAGGGAGGATGGGCCCTGCCCCTGCGGTTGTGGTCCAGGAGGGCGTCGGACTTGGCCAGGGGCTGCGCGATGCCGAGCTCCTCGCCGGGCAGGTGCCTGGAGGCGGTGTGCCCATGGTCATGGCCATGGTCGGCTGACCAGCCGCGAGCCGACGGCGCCGCTGCTCCGCCATCAGCGCTCCTATGACCCGCGCCGGCACCCGTCGGGGCGGCAGGAGGGGAACCGGCAGCGGCCGCGGGCCGGGCTCCCGCCTCCGGGCGCCCGCCGTCCCCGGCCGGATCCCCGGCCCCCCGCGCCACCGGTGCCGAGGGGTCACCGGCCCGTGCCTCCACCGGCGCCCCCGGCAGCGGCACGGGCTCGGGCCGCGCGCCGCCCTCGGGCGCACCGTCGCCGGTGCCCCGCATCTGGGGCATCTGGGGCATGGCGGGGGCCGAGCCCGCCGGGCTGCCGCTCTCCTGCGGCGCCACAGCGGTCAGAGGGGTGGTCGGCGTCGGGGTGTCATCCTGTCCGCGGGGGTGGTCAGTGCTCACGGGTTCCTCCTTGTGTGTGCTCACCGTAGTGGCTGCCCGGCCGCCCCGGAAGGCGGGCCGGGCCCGAGCGCAGGTCGGCGAGCTCGTGGGAGCGGCCCTGACGACGGGCCATATGGGCGCCCCACCCCGCCGTCAGGAGCATCAGCCCGACGGCGATGGCCACCACCGGCCCCGGGCCGTGGGGCACGAGCCGGGCCAGCGGGCGGTACCAGGTGAGAGTGGGATCCACCAGGGCGGGAAGGGCCAGGACGATGATGGCCGCTCCGCCCGCCCGCGCCCCCAGGGAGGAGCGGCCGGTGGAGGCGGCGGCGATGATGAGCAGCACCAGGGCCGCCAGCACCAGGGCGTAGGCGCCCGGGCCGGTCGGGACGCCCGGGCTGCTGACGGTGGCATAGGAGCGGTACAGGAGCGGGACCGCCGCACCCAGGGGCACCAGCACCCAGGGGAGGGACAGCAGGTGGTCGCGCCGTCGGGACGGTGGCGGCACGGGCGTCGTGCCGATCTGCCTGTCGGCCCGCGTCAGGCGGAAGGACGAGCGGCCCTGGAGGTGCCCGCCACGGCGGGCCAGGCGCATCCCCCAGGCCGCGCCCAGCCACAGCCCGGCAGCCAGCAGAGCGGCGCCGCAGGAGACCAGGGCGCGGGCCCAGGCGGCGGGGAGGGTGGCCGCATGTCCCGGCGCCAGCAGGATGGCGATCTGGGCCGCCAGCGCGCTCAGCCCCGCCGCCAGCAGGCCCACCGAGGAGCGGGCCGCGAAGAACAGGCAGGCCGGCAGGCACAGGGCCAGGAGGGCCAGGAGCAGCAGGGCCGCATGCACCGGGCGGCCCTGCGCCAGGGCGGAGGCGGACATGCCGATGAGGGCCAGGGCCGCTGGGCATAGCGCGACACCGGCCAGGGCGGTCAGGATGTGGTCCCAGCGGCGCCCTCGGGGGACGAGGCCCACTCCCGAGGCGGGAGTGGCCGCCGGGTCCGGGGACGAGGCGCGTGGGAGAGGGGAGGAACTCACCCGCCCGAGTCTAGTGGGAGACGGATGCCGCTTCCCTCCCGGGGCGGCGCCCGCATCCCGGCAGGGGCGGCGGCGCGGCCGAATCCGGCCCCCGCCGGCGCGCTGCGCGCCCGCTGCTGGGGTGTGCGACAGTGTGCCCATGGTCAGGATGTCAGTGGGGATCGGCTCTGCCGGGCCCGGCCCGGGGATGCCCGCGCGCAGGCGGCGGGTAGCCGCGCGCCCGGGCGATGACGGCGGTGGCCCCGGTGCGCGGGGGACGGGCGCCGATGCCGCGCTGGCGTCGGGCTCCCGGGGCGCGGCGATGCCCGCGGCGGGGGCGCAGGAGCCCGGGGATGCGATGCTCAGCGCCCTTCGGGCGATCTCCCAGGACCAGCGCGTGCTCCGGGCGGAGGAGGCGGTCCGGCAGGCCTCGGCCGAGCTGCGCTGGCACGGGGCCCTGCGGCGGCGGTGGCGCGAGGCCCGGGCGGAGGCCTCGATCCGTGCCGCGGTGGCCAGCGCGGGGGCGGAGGGCGTCGTCATGCCCGTGGAGGTGCTGAGGGACCATGTGGTGGTCTCAGGCCTGGACGAGGCCCTCACCGGCGATCCGGGACTGGACGCGGCTGCGGGCCTGTGGCGGGCGGGCGTGCAGGTGGTCGGCTGGATGCCCGACCTGGTGGGGCGCGGCCGGCCGGCGGCCCCCGGTGCGCGGGGCCTGCTCAGCGCGCTGCACCGCGATGTCACCGGCCCCCTGGCGGCGGCTGGGCTGATCGGGATGGCCGAGGTTGCCGCCCCGCGCACCGACTCCGCGCCCCGGGAGGGCGGGCCCGCACCGGCCCCCGCGGGAGGGCGGCTGCGCGCGCGTCTGGAAGGGCTGCTCGCCCTCATCGAGGCCCGCCATGCCCCCGCCCTGGTGCGGGCCGCCGTCGTCCATGCCGAGATGGTCGCGCTGCGGCCCTTCAGCTCGGGCAACGCCGCCGTGGGCAGGCTCCTGGTGCGCCACCTCATCACCGCCGACGCGCTGGAGCCCACGGGCACCGCCGTCACCGAGCTGTACGCGGCGCAGGCCCCCGGGGCCTACGCCGAGGCGGCCGCCGCCTACGCCACGGGGACCATGGAAGGAGTGGTGGACTGGGTGGTGTGGCAGGCGGAGGCGATCCTCGTGGGGATCGAGGAGGCCGGCCGGTTGTGCCGCGCGGTGCAGGCGGGCACCTGGCGGGCGGGATGAGCGCCGCGTGACCGGGAGTGGGAATGATGGTGACGGGGCCCAAGGGGCTCCCCCGGCGCTGCCCGCGGGGCGCTGATCAGCTGCGGCCGGTCCTGCGGGCCAGGCGCCGGCCCAGCGGCGCTGCGGCGGCTCGACGCCGGGGGAACCGGGCCACGGCCCAACCCGTGGCAGTGGCCACGGCCAGCAGCAGAGCCGCCTGCAGCACTCCGGAGGCGGGCTGTGGCGGGGCCCAGGAGCGCAGGCGCACGGGCCGGACGAAGTCGCGCACCGGCCATCCCTCCCGGGCGGCCAGGCGGCGCAGCTCCCGGTCGGGATTGGCGGCCACCGGATGCCCCACGGCCCGCAGCATGGGCTCATCGGAGACCGAGTCGGAGTAGGCCCAGGAGCGCTGCAGGTCGATGCCATGGGCGGCGGCGTCCTCCTGGAGGGCCACCACCTTCTGCGCATGGAGCAGGGAGCGCTCGATGCGGCCGGTGAAGCGGCCCTCGTCATCGACCTCCAGGCGGGTGGCCACCGCCCGCCCGGCGCCCACCATGCGCGCCACCGGCTCCACGATCTCACTGGTGGAGGCCGAGACGACGACGACATCGTGCCCCGCCTGCTGGTGGGCGGCGATGAGCTGGAGCGCCTCGGCGTAGCAGGCCGGCTCGATGGCGCTCCCCAGGGCGTCCTCCACCACCTGGCGCAGCTCGCGGCGCGAGATCCCCGCCAGCATCCGGGCCAGGCGCTCCATGATCCGGTTGGCCTGCGGGGTGTCCACGCCGACGAGCAGGTAGGGCAGCTGGACGACCACGCCCCGGGCCACAGCGGTGCGGGAGATGAGGCCCGAGCGGCGCATCGGCTCGCCCAGGGCCAGTGCCGCCGAGGTCGCCAGGATCGTCTTGTCCAGGTCGAAGTAGGCGGCGGTGCGATGCGGCGGGCCGCAGGGCGCGGTGGGCGCCGGGGCGTCCTGGGGCGCCCCGGCCGGGCGCGGGACCTGGGCCCCGCTGGAGGAGGCGGGGGCGGGGGACGCGGGGGACATGGGCTCATCACATCACGGTTCGGTGTCCGGGGCCACTCCGCCTCTCCCCGGGGCGCCGTCAGCGGTGCCTGGTGGGCGCCCGGCGGGCGCCTGGTGGGCGCCTGGCGGGGCCCGTCTGACATGGCCCGGCTGGAGCTTCCCCGTCACCGCGGGCCGAGCCGTGCTCCACAGGGGCCCATTCTGCGGGCTCCATCCACAGGGCCGGGCCCTTCCGGGGGCGCATCCCCGACCGCCGCGGCACAGTGGCGGTGGGCGGCAGGGCGCAGGCCACCGCCCACCCGCAATGCCGTCAGTGCTGGCCGGCACCGGTCCGAGGAGGTCGTGATGTGGATGCCTGAGGCCCCGACACCGCAGGTCCCCGGCGGCGGTCATGAGCCCGCCGTCAGGGGGCCCGCCGGCGCGCTCACCGGCTGTGCCGGCGCGACCGGGCACGCGGACCGCGAAGACCCCTGGCCGGGGGCGCAGGGGGCGGCGGCCATGCGTCCCGCACCGGCGGGGACCCGCCTCCTGGCGCTCACCGGGGCGCTGGGGGGCCTGGGCGTGAGCACCCTGCTCATCCACCTGGCCTGGGCGCTGCGCCGTGAGGGCAGGCGCGTGGCCATGGTGGATCTCGATCCCGCCGGGGGCCTGGGCCTGCTCCTGGGCGATGAGGCGCTGCCGGGGCTGCGCTGGGCGGACCTGCCCGACGAGGAGTCGGCCTTCCGCCCGGGAAGGCTCATCGGCGCCCTGCCGGCCTGGCACGCCATCCCCTTCCTCACCGGCGATGGCCGGGGCGGACCGGCCCCGCCCGCACCCGTGGACGGTGCCGCGCCGCCGGCCGGGTCCTGCCTTCCCGCGGTCCTGGAGGCGCTCCTGTGCGAGCACGACGTCGTCCTGCTCGACCTGCCGCGGGGATGCCCGCCTCCCCCGGGATCGGATGTCCTGCTCCTCAGCGGCCTCGACCTGCGCTCAGCGGTGGCCTGCCAGGCGCTGGTGCCCCGATTGCAGGCCGGGACCGGGATCGGCGGGGCGCGGCAGGGGCCGGGAGTGGGCCTCCTGGTGCGCCAGGTCGGCGAGGACATCTCGGTGCCCGACCTGGAGCTCGTCGCCGGCTGCCCGGTGCTCGCCGCCATCCCCACCGACCGCGCCGTGCGCCAGCGCATCATCCGCGGGGAGGACCCGGTGCGCTCCCGCTCAGCGCTGCGCCGCGCCGTGGGCGCCGTGGTCCGCCGACTGGAGCTGGACGAGCCGGGGGGTGGCGGGCCGCCGTGCGCCGTCGGGGACGCGGCTCAGGGCGTCGTCGGGGGCGGGCCGGGTGCTGCTCCGCAGGCCGGTGTGAGGAGTCCGGGGGCGGGGCGGCCTGCCAGCGGTGCCGGCGGGGAGGCGGAGGACCGCCCCACCATCGCCCGCGACCCGGTGGGGGAGCCCGCAGGCGCAGTGGTGAGCCCCCATGGCCGGTGAGGGCATCGGGGCGATGGGCCTGCGCAGCGAGGCTCGGGGCGTCGCGAGCTCTGAGCTGACCCGCGTGCGCAGTGCCCTGGCGCACGGCAGGAGCATGGATCAGGCTCTCGACGCCGGGGCCTCCCCGGCCACCGGGCACTCGGGCCTGGCCCGTCTGAGCCGGCGCGTGCGGGCGGATATGGAGGGGGCCGGGCCCGACCTCCAGCCGCTCATCGACACCGAGGGCGTCACCGATGTCCTGGTGGGGGCGGGCCGCATCTGGATCGACCGGGGACGCGGGCTGGAGGACGCCGGGGCCGCCATGCCCGAGGACCAGGCGCGAGCCCTGGCGGTGCGCATGGCGGCCTCCGCGGGGCGGCGCCTGGACGAGGCCTGTCCCACCGTCGACGCCACCCTGCCCGACGGCACCCGCCTCAACGCGGTCCTGCCGCCCCTGAGCAGTGAGGGAACGCTCATCAGCCTGCGCACTAGGAGGCGCCGCGGCTACACCCTTGAGGAGCTGGTGGGGGCCGGCACACTCGCCCCCGGTATCGACGTGGTCCTGGCCGCCCTGGTGGAGCAGCGGGCCAGCTGCCTCATCACCGGTGCGACCGGGACGGGCAAGACCACGCTCCTGGCCGCCCTTCTCGCCCGGGTGCCCGGCACCGAGCGGATCATCTGCATCGAGGAGGCCAGTGAGCTGCGGCCCGACCACCCCCATGTCATCCACCTCCAGGAGCGGGGCGCCAATGTCCAGGGCGTGGGGGAGGTGACGATGACCTCCCTGGTGCGCACGGCCCTGCGGATGCGGCCCGACCGCATCGTCCTGGGGGAGTGCCGGGGCCCGGAGGTCCGCGACGTGCTCACCGCCCTCAACACCGGCCACGAGGGCGGCTGGGCCACCCTGCACGCCAACTCCCCGGCCGATGTCCCCGCCCGCCTGACCGCTCTGGGGGCCTTGGCCGGCATGGATGAGGCGGCGCTGGCCGCCCAGGCCGCCAGCGCCCTGGACGTGGTGGTCCACCTGCGCCGCAGCAGTGCTGGGGCGGCCGGGGCGCGCCGTCGAGTGGACTCCCTGGGGGTTCTCAGGCGCCGGGTGTCGCAGGCGGGCCCGGTCCTGGAGTGCCAGGAGGCCCTGAGGGTCGGTGAGGACGGCACGGTGGAGGCCGGGCCCGGGGTGGGGGCCCTGGCCGCGCGCATCGGGCGCCCGCCCGTGGAGGCGGCACTGGGGCGGCCCCTGGGCGCGGGCCCGCGACTCGACCCGGGCCCCGGCCCGGACGGCGGCGCGGGCCCCGGTGCGCGCTCGGCCCAGCATCCCGGGGGCGGCCGTGGTCAGGGGCGCGGAGAGGGATGCGATGGTGTGGGCGGCCTGGGAGGCGGGCTCCCATGATCTCCCTGACTCCTGCGCCTGCCCTGAGCGGCGGGGCATGGGCGGCCGCGCTCCTGGTGGCGCTGGCCGGGGCGGTCCTGTCCCTGCCCGCGCGCAGGGGGCGGCCCCAGTCCCTGGGGCCCGCGCGCCGGGCCGCAGCCCCGCAGGAGGCGGCCGGGGGAGCGTCGCGGCGCGGGCCGCAGGCCGGCCGAGGCCTCCCGGAGGTTGATATCGGCCTGCTTCTCATCGAGGTCGCCGCCGTCCTGCGCGCGGGGGCCGCGCCGGCCCAGGCCTGGGGGCGGGCCCTGGGGCGGGCGGGCCTGGCCTGGGGCCTGGAGCCCGATGAGGACGGCGTGCCCCCGGCCCTGCGCGCCCTGGGCGGCCGCGGGGACGGGTCCTGGCTGCCCCAGTGGGCCTCGGGGCGGCCACACTGGCGCCCGCCGCCCCGAGGCCGGAGCGCGCTCAGACTCCGTGCCGCCCAGGCCGCGGTCCCCGGTGCGGTGGCCTCCTGCCGCCTGTCGGCCACCCTGGGCGCGCCCCTGGCCGAGATCCTGGAGGCAGTGGCCGAGGGGGTGGCCGAATCGGGCCGCGCGGAGTCCTCGCGCGCCGCAGCCCTCACCGGCCCACGCACCACTGCGCGCCTCCTGGCCGGCCTGCCCCCGGTGGGACTGGCCCTGGGGGCCCTGGTGGGCGCCGATCCCGCCCATCTGCTTCTCGACGGCGCCTGGGGCTCGGCCCTGGGGGTGGTGGGCGTCGTCCTCATGATTGTCGGGCACCGCGTGACGGCGCGCCTGGTGCGTGCAGCCACCGCATCCGCGGACCGCGTCGATGAGGCGCTGGTGCTGGACCTGGCCGCTGCCTCACTGCGGGCCGGCGCCTCCGTGCCCGGACTGCTGGTGGCCCTGGGGCGGGCGCTGGAGGAGGAGCCGCTGGCCGTGGTGGGGCGGGCCCTGCTGCTGGGGGCCGGGTGGGAGGAGGCCTGGCAGGCTCCGGATGATCCGGACTGGCGCAGGCGGCGCTCGCGCCTGGAGGCATGCCTGGCCCCGGGGTGGCAGGACGGCGCCTCCCCGATCAGCCTCCTGGCCGCGACTGCGCAGTCGCTTCGGGCCGGCCGGCGCTCCCAGGACGAGGAGGCCGCCCAGAGGCTCGCGGTCCGGCTGGTGCTGCCCCTGGGGGCCTGCTACCTGCCGGCCTTCATCATCCTGGGGATCGTCCCGGTCATCGCCTCGGTGGGCCTGGAGATGCTCACCGCCTGAGCCCCGGTGGCGATGCGCGGGGACCGGCCCCCGCGCCGCTGGTCAGCCCTCCGGGAGCATCTGGCATCATGGGGGCATGCCTGCACCGAGGGACATGCTCAGTCGAGACGAGATCGTGGTGCGCCATACCCGCACCCATATCAAGATCATCCTGTGGCGCATCTTCGCGCAGATCCTCATCGTGGTGGCCGCGGCCGCAGCCTCGTTCCTCATCCCCGACAACTGGGGCCCCTGGGGCGTGCCGGCGATCTGGATCGTGGCGCTCGTGGTGAGCATCCCGGTCTTCATCCTGCCCTGGTTGGCCTGGTGGAGCACGACCTACACCATCACCACCAAGCGGGTGATCACCCGCTCCGGGATCCTGTCGCGCAGCGGCCACGACCTCCCGCTGAGCCGCATCTCGGATGTCCAGCAGGACAAGAGCCTGGGCGACCGCCTCTTCGGCTGCGGCACCCTGTCCCTCCAGACCTCCTCCGATGATCCGCTGCTGCTGGAGGACGTCCCGCAGGTGGAGATGGTGCAGGTGGAGATCTCCAACCTCCTGTTCAACGACCCCCAGGGCGCCATCGACGCCGACCCCCGCAGTTAACCCAATCCCGACTTTCGACAATTTGCATGAGATCGTACTTCTCCAGGCCCGGAGAAGTACGATCTCATGCAAATCGTCGAAGATTGTGGGGGCGGGGGTAGCGTCATGAGCATGAGTGAGGACCCTGCCGCCCCCTCCGCCGCGCGCACTCCACCCCCGCCGCCCATCGCCACCGCCGAGCAGGCGGCCGCGCTGCGCAAGGATCTGGAGGCCACCGGCTGGGGCGTGGACGCCGTCGCCCACCTCCTGGGGCCCACCGCCCAGGGGGCCCTGCGCCGCGAGCTGCGCCTGCCCGCCCTGCGTGCCGTGCGCGCCGCCCTGGAGGAGGACCGCCAGGCGGGCGCCGCGCCCTCCCCGACGGCGATCCTCACCGCGCTGTTCATGCTCGGCCAGCCCGTGGCCGCCGCCGAGCTCGACGCCGTCCTGCCCCGCACCCGCGCCCGCGGCGCCACCGCCATCGGCCTGGTCTCGCCCCCCGACCAGGACGGCCGGGTCCGGGCCCAGGTGGACCTGCGCCCCCACGAGGCCGACGATGATGCCGGTACCGTGCGGTGGTGGGTGGCCTCCGATCTGGGAGAGCTGGTCACCGGCCGGGCCCTGGCCCCCGACCATGTGCTGGGCATCGGCGGCGCGGGCCTGACCCTGGCGGCCCTGACCCCCCGCACCCCCGTGCGCACCGCCCTGGACCTGGGCTGCGGCTGCGGCATCCAGACCCTCTACCTGCTGCGCCACGCCGGGCGCGTCACCGCCACCGACGTGTCCCAAAGGGCTCTGGCCTTCACCGCCTTCAACACCGCCCTGGCCGGGGAGCAGGAGCGCGTCGAGCTGCTGGAGGGCTCCCTCCTCGATCCCCTGGATCAGCGGCGCTTCGACCTCATCGCCACCAACCCGCCCTTCGTCCTGACCCCACCGGCGGTGCGGCGGGCCGGCCTGCCGCTCATGGAGTACCGCGACGCCGGCGGCCCGGTCCTGCCCGGCCTCATGGCCCGCATCGGCGACCACCTGGAGCCCGGCGGCACGGTGGTGGCCCTGGGCAACTGGGAGCACCGGCGCAGGCGCGACTGGCGCGATGAGGTCGCCTCCTGGCTGCCCCGGGATCTCGATGCCTGGGTCGTGGAGCGGGAGGCCCAGGACCCGGTGGAGTACGCCACCATGTGGCTGCGCGACGGCGGCCTGGCCCCCGAGCGCGACCTCGGCGCCTTCGAGGCCGCCCTGGGGGCCTGGATCGGGGACTTCGAGGAGCGGGGCATCGAGGCCGTGGGCTTCGGCTACCTCATCCTGTCCCGGCCCGCCGACGGGGGCCGCGCCCCCTGGCGCGTCCTGGAGGAGGTCGCCACCAGCGGGCAGGGGCCCCTGGGGCCCCACCTCGCCCGGGTCCTGGCCCTCCAGGACCGCCTGGCCGGCCTCGACGACGACGCCGTGGCCGGCCTCGCCCCGGTCCTGTCCGCCGATGTCACCGAGGAGCGCCACCACCTGCCGGGCAGCAGCGAGCCCGCCGCCATCATCCTGCGCCAGGGCGGGGCGCTGGGCCGCGCGGTCCGGGCGAGCACCGTGACCGCCGCGCTCGCGGGCGTGGCCGACGGCGAGCTGAGCGTGGCCCAGATCGCCGCGGCCGTCGCCTCCCTGGGCGGCCTCGACCGTGACGGGGCCCTCCAGGTCCGGGCCGAGATGGTCGAGGCCGTGCGGGACCTGGCCCGCAAGGGCTTCCTGACCCTGCGCTGAGCGGCCGTCGCGCATCTTCAGAGGCCCCGGATGAGCCAGGGGCGCGGGATCATGCGGCTCGGGTGAGCCTGACCTCCGCACCCGGTGCCGAAGATGTGCAGCGGGAGGGCGGCGGCCGGCCGGGCCCGGATGCGGGGCCGGATTCCGAGACGCGGACCACCGGGAATCGCGGCCGGGCACCTGCCCGATCGGCCCCCGGTGCCCCTAGCATGTGGCGGTGATGATCTCCTCGCGCTCAGGCGCCCCCAGGCGCAGGTGGCGGCTCGCCATTCTGCTGGCCCTGGCCTGCCTGGCGGGGGTCGTCGCCCTGTGGGCCGTGTTCGTGCTCACCTACAGCGGCCAGTACCTGGATGCGGCCGCGCTGGAGGGCTCCCAGATCGGGGCGCACTACGTCTCGCCGCACGCCCGGCCCCTGCTGAGTGTCGTGTCCATGCCCGCCGCGGTGACCCTGGTGGTGGTCATCCTCATCATCGGCCTGCTGCGCCGAAGCCACCGGCGGGCCCTGTGGGCGGTTGTCGCCGTGGTCGGGGCCAATATCAGCACCCAGCTGGTCAAGCACTGGATCCTGTGGCGGCCGGACTACGGCATCACCGAGCGCTTCGACAATGCCAACACCCTGCCCTCGGGGCACACGACCATGGCGGCCTCGGCGGCCGTGGCGCTGGTGCTGCTGGCCGGGCCGCGGTGGCGGGCCGCCGCCGCGTGGCTCGGCGCCCTGGGGACGGCGGCCATGGGCTACTCCACGCTGGTCATGCAGTGGCATCGCCCCTCGGATGTCCTGGCGGCGATCCTGCTGCCCGTGGCCTGGGGCGCCATCGCCGTGGCCGCGGGGGCCTGGGCCGACGACGCCGACCCGCGCGCCCGGGCGCTCAGGCCGCGCAGGGACGACGGCGCCGGGCCCGCCCCGCGGTCGGCTGCGGCGCGTGGCCGACTGCGCCGCCAGCAGGCCTGGAACCGGCTCCTGGCCCTGGCCGGGGGGCTCGGCTGCGCGGGCGCCGCCATTGCCGGGATGCGGGTGTGCCAGGAGGCCAGCGAGGGGCTCTACCGCTGGGACTACTTCGCCGCCTACGCCACGGGGGCCATGGCGACGGCGGGTCTGACCTGCCTGGCCCTGTCCGCCCTGGTCTCCCTGACGATCTGGGAGACCGGTCGGGAGCAGGTCGCGCGGTAGGGGCCTGCCACCAGTGCCGTCGGGCCACCGGGGCGGGCGGCGTCGGGCCCGGTGATGGGCCTCCGGGACCTCTGGGCGCATCCGGGCCGGCGGATCCCGTCCAGGGTCAGTCTGGGCTGGCCGCGGGCAGGGCGATGGTGAAGGCGGTGCCGTGGTCGATCCCCGTGCTCGACTCCACGGTCAGGCTCCCGCCGTGGGACTGCACGATGGCCAGGGCGATGGACATCCCCAGCCCGGTGGAGCCGGTGCGGCGCTCCCGGGAGGAGTCGGCGCGGGCGAAGCGCTCGAAGAGCCGGTCGCGCACCGCCGGGTCGATGCCCGGCCCGTCGTCGGCGATCCTCACCAGCAGCATGGGGCCGCGGCGCGAGACCGTGGTGACCACCCGGCTGCCCGCGGGCGTGTGCACGCGCGCATTGGCCAGCAGGTTGACCAGTACTTGGTGCAGGCGCGCCTCATCGCCGATGACCAGGGCCGGCTCGGGGACGAACTCCTCCTCAGGGGCCTCCAGGCCATCACCGCCCGCATGACCCGCCGGGGGCTCCAGGACCTCCAGGCCGAGCTCCCAGTGGTGCTCGGGCCCGGCCGCCCGGGCGTCGGCCACCGTGTCGACGACCAGGCCCACCAGGTCGACCTCCTCGCGGCGCAGCTCGCGACCCGCGTCCAGGCGGGCCAGGAGCAGCAGGTCCTCGACCAGCGCGGTCATGCGCAGGGACTCGGAGTGGACGCGCTCCAGGGCGTGGGTGGCCTGTGGCGGCAGCGCCGTGTGTGCGCCCTCGCGCTGGATGAGCTCGGTGTAGCCGCGGATGGAGGCCAGGGGCGTGCGCAGCTCGTGAGAGGCATCGGCGACGAACTGGCGCACCTGGGTCTCGGAGCGCTGACGCGCCGCGAGAGCGCCCTCCACATGCCCCAGCAGGGTGTTGAGGGCGCCCCCCACCTGTCCGACCTCCGTGGAGGAGGCCAGGTCCTCCACGGGCACGCGCTCCTCGATGGAGACCTCCCCGCGCTCCAGCGGCTGGGAGGCCACGCGCCGGGCGGTGCGGGCCACCCGCTCCAGAGGGGCCAGGGAGGAGCGCACCATGGCCCGCCCCGCCAGGGCGATGACGACGGCGCCCGCCAGGGCGACGACCGTCTCGATGAGCAGTTGGCTGCGGATCAGGGCGTTGTCCCCCTCCATGGACAGGCCGATGATGACGGTGTCGCCACTGCGCGGGTCCCGGGAGGCCATGGCCCGGTAATCGCCCAGGGAGTCGAGGCGCACCGTCTCGGGCCTGCCATCGGCGGTCAGCTCCAGCAGCACCCGGCTGTGGCGCTCGCCCAGGGCCGTGTAGTGGCCCTGGGTGTCGATGTAGGCGGCCTGGATCGAGGGCGCGGCGCCGGAGTCCTGGGGCTCCCCGGAGACGATGACCGTCAGGGTCCCGGTGGATTGGCCGGCTGCGTCCAGGCCCGGCGGCACCTTGGCCTCCTTGGTCAGCGTGCCGTCGCCGTCCTGCGGGCCGTCCTGGTCCTTGGCGGAGTCGGGGGGCGGGGCCTGCTCCTCGTGCTCCGCCTGCGGGTCCTGCGCGCCCTGCGTGGATGACTGCGGCCCGGCCTGGGGGTCCGCGCCGGTCTGCTCGACGCCGTGCCGCCGATTCGCGGCGCGCTCGGAGGCCGCGATGAGCTGCTGGTCGAGACGGTTCATGAGCGTGTGGCGCAGGGCCAGCGTCGATAGGGCGCCCATGACGGCCGCGGTGATGAGGACGAGGCCCAGCACCCCCACGACCAGGCGGGTGCGCAGGCTGCGGGGGCGGGAGCCGCGCCCCGGGGAGGGGGCGGGCGCGGGGTGGTGGGAGTCGGCCATGTCCGGGCCCGTGGGTGCTAGTGGGAGGCGGTCTCGGCGCCGGGGGCGGGCTTGAGGACGTAGCCGACGCCGCGCATGGTGTGGATCATGGGCTCGCGGCCCTTGTCGATCTTGCGGCGCAGGTAGGAGATGTAGAGCTCGACGATGTTGGCCTGACCGCCGAAGTCGTAGTTCCACACCCGGTCGAGGATCTGGGGCTTGGACAGGACGCGGCGGGGGTTGCGCATGAGGTAGCGCAGCAGCTCGAACTCGGTGGCGGTCAGGCGGATCTCGTCCTGGCCGCGCCAGACCTCGTGGGAGTCCTCGTCCATGCGCAGGTCCCCCACCTCCAGCAGGGAGGCGGGCTTGTGCTCACTGGCGCCCGAGCGCCGCAGCAGGCCGCGCAGGCGGGCCACGACCTCCTCCAGGGAGAAGGGCTTGGTCACGTAGTCGTCTCCTCCGGCGGTCAGTCCCGCGACACGGTCCTCGACGGCGTCCTTGGCGGTGAGGAACAGGACGGGCACGGTGGGGCTGTGGCTGCGGATGCGGCGCATCACCTCCAGGCCGTCGAAGTCGGGGAGCATGATGTCCAGGACGATGACGTCCGGCTCGATCTCCTGGGCGGCCTTGACCGCGGAGATCCCCGTGCCTGCGGTGGTGACCTCCCAGCCCTCGTAGCGCAGTGCACTGGCCAGGAGATCGGCCAGCATCTGCTCGTCGTCGACGACGAGGACGCGGACGGGGGAGCCGTCCGGGCGGGTCAGAGTCTCTGGGGCAGTAGTCATGTTGCCCATTCAACATGAGCGGGCTGGAGGTGACCAGGGGGCGACCTGTGCTGACGCTGTGTTACCAGGTTGAAACCACCGAGGGGGCCCGCCCCGCGTGGCGGTGTGACATGCTTGGGCGGTTGCGTCGCAAGATCGGGGGTTTGCTCCTGGGCACCACCCCCGATGAGTGCTGACAGGCCGCTCGGCCGGATGCGAGAGGCGGCGCAGGAGAGGACGACGGTCGCAGTGGGTGGTATCGGGGCTGGTCCCGCAGGGCCGGGCTCCCGGATGCCGGAACCGCGCATGTGCCGCAGGCCTCTCCTGGCGTAGCCTCTCAGTATCCATCTGATTGCTGTCTGCGCTACGCGACACGCTGATACCGTCGTCGGTCATCGGGCCGCCGCCACATCCCCTACCCGCATCTCAGGAGTGTCATGGAATACGTCGAAGGCAAGGAGCGCCGCTTCGGCGCGGAGGACCTGTTCTTCTCGACGACTGACGCCAAGGGTGTCATCCGCAGGACGAACCGGGTCTTCGACTCCCTGTCCCGCTACAGCGCTGAGGAGCTGGTGGGGGCGCCCCACAACATCATCCGCCATGACGACATGCCCGCGGGCGCCTTCAAGCTCATGTGGGATGAGCTGGCGCAGGGCAGGCCGGCCTGCGTCTACGTCCTCAACCGGGCGAAGGACGGGCTGGACTACTGGGTCTTCGCCACCGTCGCCCCGCTGGCCGACGGCTACCTCTCGGTGCGCGTGCGGCCCAACAACCACGCCCTGTTCACCCCGGTCAAGGAGGTCTACCAGCGGGTGCGCGCCGCCGAGCGCGAGTACGCGGAGCAGGGCCACGGCCGCCGCGAGGTCGCCGAGCATGGCGCGGACCTGCTGGCCCAGGAGCTGGCCGCCATCCAGTTCCGCGGCCTGTACTCCTTCGCCCGTGCGGCCCTGCCCCGCGAGCTGGCCCTGCTGGTGGTCGAGGGGGTGCGGGTCCCCCGCCGCGCCGAGACCGACAGCCCCATGTCCTCCATCCTGTCGGCCGTCTCGGCCATCGAGCGCGACACCGATGAGCTGGTCTACCAGCTCGGCGAGTACCAGGACCTCATCAACGGCCTGGGCTCGTGGGCCTCGGGCGTGCGCTCGGTGATCGAGCGCGCCACCCGCGTGGGCGCCCTCGTGGGCGAGGTCACCAGCCCGGATGAGGAGTCCTCGGTCCCCACCGTCGGCGAGCGCGTCAAGGAGCGCAGCGCCCAGGCGGTCGAGGTCCTCCAGCAGCTCAACTCCTCCCTGGTGGCCCTCTACGAGACCGCCTCCGAGGTGCGCTTCCGCTCCTCGATGATGCGCCTGCACACGCTCATGGTGGGCATCTTCGCCGCGGCGGTGCTCGATGAGGTGGAGACGGAGGAGGCCTCCGAGGCCATCGGCGACCTGGCCGAGGCCCTGCTGGCCGACCTGGAGCCCCTCATCCCCTCCTGCCAGAAGGCGGCCGACCTGGCCGAGCGACTGGATGCCGACCTGCGCTCCGTGGTGAGCAACCTGGACCGGGTCAAGCGGCCCTTCCAGCGGTGGATCCGCGCGCTCAGCGATGAGGGCGCCCAGCCGCTGGCCGAGGGCGTGGATGCGCAGGCCGTGCTCCAGGAGGCCGTCGAGCTCGGCGATCAGGGATTCCCGGAGACGGCATCCCTCGCCGAGCTGGCCGCCAAGGCGCGCGGTGTCGTGGTGACCCTCGATGAGCCGGTCATCCGCGAGCGGGTGGCCACGGTCCGCCAGTCCCTGGGGCAGATCAAGGCCGAGTGACACCCCGGTCGCAACTGGGTGTCACTCGGTGACAATCAGGTAAAACACCTGGTAGCCGCTGGGATTGACCATTAAAGTTCCCCTGGCCTTGCCGGCTTTGGGGGTTTTGATCAAGTACTGCGCCCCCGAGGTGGGCATATTCTACTAACCAGGCGGAGAGCATCATGGAATCGCAGATCGGATACGAGCGGCTGTTCGACCCGCAGGACATCTTCTTCTCCACGACGGATCTCAAAGGTGTCATTCAGAACACCAACAGGACCTTCGACGTGCTCTCGCGCTACTCCCGTGATCGTCTCATCGGGGCGGCGCACAACATCATCCGCCACCTGGACATGCCGGCGGGGGTCTTCCGCCTCATGTGGGACGACCTCCAGGACCGCAAGCCGGTCTGCGCCTACGTGACCAACCGTGCGGTCGATGGCCTGGACTACCGGGTCTTCGCCACGATCGTGCCGCTGCGCGAGGGCTACCTGTCGGTGCGCATCAAGCCGATGGACACCGCCACCCGCACCACGGTGGAGGAGGCCTACCGGCGGGTGCGCGCCAAGGAGCGCGACCTGGCCGCGCGGGCCGCCTCCCGCTACCAGGTGGGGGAGTACGGCGCTCAGGAGCTGAGCGCGGAGCTGCGGTCCCTGGGCTTCGCCTCCCTGCATGAGATGACCCTGATGAGCCTGCCGCGCGAGGTGGGCCTGCTGGTGGGCGCGGGCGTGCGCGTGCCCGCGGCGGCGCCCGAGGGCCTGGGCCCGGTGGCCAGGATCCTCAACTCCGTAGCCGCGATCGAGCGGGACACCAATGCCCTGGTCTACGAGCTCGACGAGTACATGCGGCTCATCACCACCATGGAGGCGGCGCACGGCTCGGTGACGGGGGTCCAGGGGCGCATCGCCCGCATCGGCCAGCTCGTCGCCCAGGAGGGCGGCGGGACGGCCCGCACCAAGGCCCAGGCCCTGGCCGAGCGGATCACCGAGTTCGCCTCGACGGCCAACAACGAGCTGGCGGGGCTGCCCAACCGCCTGCACACGATGCACGACGCCGTCACCCAGCTGCGCTTCGCGGTGGCGCTCATGCGCCTGCTGACCCTCATGGTGGGGCGCTTCGCCCAGTCGATCCTCGATGGCTCGGAGGAGGACGCCGTCCACTCCCTGACCGACCTGTGCGAGGCCCTGGAGTCGGGCTTCGCGGGCCTGGCGCCGGTGCTGCGGACCGTGTCCACCCAGGTCGGCGAGCTCGACGACGCCCTGCGCACCGTGACCTCCAGCCTGGACCGCGCCGCCCGGCGCCTGGGCCAATGGGTGGATGCGCGCGGCGGCGGCGCCGGGGCCTCGGGCTCGGCGGTGGTCGACGAGGTGGCTGCGCTGACCGCCCAGGGCTTCCCGGAGGTCCGCTCCCTGGCGCAGCTGGCGGCCGAGTGCCGGGGGCTGGGCCTGCCCTACGACGCCGAGGCCACGGACCAGCGCCTGCTGACGATCCGCCGCTCCCTGTCCGAGCTTCGCTGAGCCCTTGCCGGTGCAGGGCGCCGGGGGCATGGGGCGTCCTGTCCCGGAATGACCATCGGGGGCGGACGCCGGGTGCGTTACAGTCGCCCCAATGCCGGCTCGTGGCGGCCTCGTGCCGCCACGGCCCCCGTCCTCTCGTCCCCGTGGCTCGGACCCGCCCCTCGGGCCCGGCCCGTGGCGCGGCCCGCTGCGCCCTGTCGGTAAGGAAGATCTGCGTGTCCACCAAGCTCGTCATTGTGGAGTCCCCCAACAAGGTGCGCTCCATTGCCGCCTACCTCGGCGATGACTTCGAGGTCGAGGCCTCGGTCGGGCACATCCGGGACCTGCCCCAGCCCTCGGAGCTGCCCGCCTCCATGAAGAAGGGCCCCTACGGGAAGTTCGCCGTCGACGTCGAGGACGACTTCACGCCGTACTACGTCGTCAACCCGGACAAGAAGAAGACGGTCGCCCAGCTCAAGAAGGCCCTCAAGGGCGCCGACGAGCTCTACCTGGCCACCGATGACGACCGCGAGGGCGAGGCCATCGCCTGGCACCTCCAGCAGGTCCTCAAGCCCACGGTGCCCGTGCGCCGCATGGTCTTCACCGAGATCACCCGCGAGGCCGTCACCCGGGCCCTGGACAACACCCGCGAGCTGGACATCCACCTGGTCGATGCCCAGGAGACCCGCCGCATCCTGGACCGCCTCGTGGGCTACGAGGTCAGTCCGGTCCTGTGGCGCAAGGTGCGGGCCGGGCTGTCGGCCGGCCGGGTCCAGTCCGTGGCCACCCGCCTGGTGGTCGAGCGCGAGCGCGAGCGCATGGCCTTCCGCTCCGCCTCCTACTGGGGGGTGGAGGCCCGCCTGACCACGGTGCTCTCCGCCGTGGACATCCCCGCCCGCGAGGCCTCCTCCTTCACCGCGCGCCTGACCTCTCTCGATGGGCGGCGCGTGGCCACGGGCCGTGACTTCAAGGATGACGGCGAGCTGCGCCCGGCGGCGCTCAAGGCCTCGGTGGTCCATCTCCACCAGGTGGGGGCCACGGCGGTGGCCGAGGCGATCGGCCGGGGTGAGCCGCGGGTGGCGGGTCTGGAGGAGAAGCCCTACCGGCGCCGCCCGGCGGCCCCCTTCACCACCTCCACGCTCCAGCAGGAGGCCTCCCGCAAGCTGCGGATGAACCCGCGGGAGACGATGCGCGTGGCCCAGGGCCTGTACGAGAACGGTTTCATCACCTACATGCGCACCGACTCCACGGCGCTGTCGGGTCAGGCGGTGGCCGCCGCCCGCGCCCAGGTGGCCGAGCTCTACGGGGCCGATTACGTTCCCGACAAGCCGCGCATCTACGCCTCGAAGTCCAAGGGGGCCCAGGAGGCCCACGAGGCCATCCGCCCCGCCGGGGACCACTTCCGCACCCCGGCGCAGGTCTCCTCCCAGCTCACCGGCGCCCAGTTCCGCCTCTACGAGCTGATCTGGAAGCGCACGGTGGCCTCACAGATGGCCGACGCCGTGGGCTCGACCGCCACCGTGAGCGTGGAGGTGCCGCTGACAGCGGCCGGCGGGGAGTCGCGCGACGCCGGGCCGACCTTCTCGATGGCGGGCCTGAGCGCCTCGGGGACGGTCATCACCTTCCGCGGATTCCTGGCCGCCTATGAGGAGGGCCGGGACGCCGAGCGCTACCAGGAGGACTCCGGGGCCTCCTCCAAGGACAGCAGGGACATGCGCCTGCCCTCGATGATCGCGGGCCAGGAGCTGTCGCCCATGGGCGTGGATGCCAGCGGGCATGAGACCACCCCGCCGCCGCGCTACACCGAGGCCTCCCTGGTCAAGGCGCTGGAGGAGCGGGAGATCGGCCGTCCCTCGACCTATGCGGCCACGATGTCCACGATCTCGGATCGCGGCTATGTCGAGCACCGGGGCCAGGCCCTGGTGCCCACCTGGCTGGCCTTCGCGGTCACCCGCCTGCTGGAGGAGAACTTCACCGAGCTGGTGGACTACGACTTCACCGCCTCCATGGAGCGGGACCTGGACCGCATCGCCGCGGGCCAGGAGGACCGGGTGAGCTGGCTGACGCGCTTCTACAACGGCTCCCGGGGCGAGGGGGGCCAGGAGGCGCCCCCGGAGGCCACCGGCCGGGCGGGCCGGGAGCTGACTGAGCGCGGCCTGCGGGGCCTGGTCGCGGGCCTGGGGGAGATCGACGCCCGGGACATCAACTCCATCCCCATCGGTGAGGGCATGACGCTGCGCGTGGGCCGCTACGGCCCCTACCTGGAGGATGCCGAGGGCAGGCGCGCCAATGTCCCGGCCGACGTCGCCCCCGATGAGCTGGATGTGGACAAGGCCCGCGAGCTGTTCGCGCGAGCCGCCGACGACGGGCGCGAGCTGGGCCTGGACCCCTCCACCGGGCACATGATCATCGCCAAGGACGGGCGCTACGGGCCCTACGTCACCGAGGTCCTGCCCCAGCCCGAGGAGGGGGCCGTGCAGGCCGCGCAGGCGCCGGCCGAGGCGGCCAAGGGCGGGACCGGGCGCCGCGCGGCCAGGGCGGCCAAGGGCCCGAAGCCCCGCACCGCCAGCCTGCTGAAGTCCATGGACCTGGCCACGGTGAGCCTGGAGCAGGCCCTGGACCTGCTGAGCCTGCCGCGCGTGATCGGGCAGGACCCGGACTCCGGTGAGGACATCACCGCCCAGAACGGGCGCTACGGGCCCTACCTGAAGAAGGGGGCGGACTCGCGCTCCCTGGAGACCGAGGAGCAGATCTTCTCGGTGACCCTGGAGCAGGCCCTGGAGCTGTTCTCCCAGCCCAAGCGCCGTCGGGCCCAGTCCACCCGTGGCCCGCTGCGCGAGCTGGGGACGGACCCGGCCACGGGGCGGCCGGTGGTCATCAAGGACGGGCGCTTCGGCCCCTACTTCACCGATGGCCAGACCAATGTGACGCTGCGCCGCGATGACGACCCGGCCACGGTCACCCCCGAGCGCGCCTACGAGCTGCTGGCCGAGAAGCGCGCCAAGGGCCCGGCCAAGAAGCGGACCACCCGCAAGACCACGGCGAGGAAGACCGCGAAGAGGACGACGAGGACGAGCGCCAAGGCCTCGACGGCCAAGGCGCCGGCCGCGGGCGCCGGGGGCGGGGACGGGGAGTAGCCCGGTGCCGGGCGGCACCCGCTGAGGGCCCGGGGCCGGTGGCGGGCGCTGATCGTCCCAGGTGGGGGCGGTCGCAGGACTGCGATGATCCGGCGACGCCCCGGCCACACCAGTGCCGTATTGTATGACCTGTACAATTTCCCTGCACCGCTCCGAGAGGAGATCCCTATGGGTCCTCAGCCGTCCCGTCGCGCCGCGCTCCTGCTGCCCCTGGCTCTATCCGCTGCCCTGAGCTCCTGCTCCGTGAACCTGGGCTCTGATGACTCGGGGGGCTCCGGCGACTCCGGGGCGCCGCAGGCCGGGGCGCCGTCCGGGAGCGCCACTGCCGGCATCAGCGATCCCGCCTGGCTGGGGATCCTCCAGGACGGGCAGCACCAGGAGGTCTCGGGCAGCTACACCGTGGCCAGCTCCGACCAGGTCCTCAATCTCACCGGTGAGCTCGAGACCCTGCTGGTCATGGGCTCGCAGGTCTCCGTCGCGGCTGAGAGCGCCGAGTCGATCACGATCCAGGGCTCTGATGTCGTGGTCTATGCCCGATCGGCGCAGACCATCCAGGTCATGGGCTCGCGGGTCACGGTCCGCTACCTGGAGGGATCCCCGGTGGTGGTGGATCTCGGCTCGGACAACTCCATCGAGAAGCTCGAGCAGTGAGGCGGCCGTGAGCCAGATGCCCACCACCCCCGCCGGGGCGCCCGCCACGGTGCTGCTCGTCGACGACGAGGCCCCCATCCGCCGATCCCTGGGCCCCTACCTGGAGCGCAGCGGCTACCGGGTGATGCTCGCCTCCGATGGGGCTGAGGCCCTGGACATCCTGGGCTCCTACGAGATCGACATCGTCGTCTCCGATGTCCTCATGCCCCGCATGGATGGGCGCGAGCTGGTGCGCCGGGTGCGCGGGACCGGGGCCTGGACGCCGATCATCCTGCTCACCCAGGTCGATGCCTCCTATGAGCGGGTCTCGGCCCTCGACGATGGGGCCGATGACTACCTGTCCAAGCCCTTCGACCCCGCCGAGCTGGCCTCGCGGATCCGCGCGGTGCTGCGCCGCACCCGCGGCTCCGTCCAGCCCCTGACCTCGGCCCCGCGGCTGAGCGCGGGGGAGCTGGTGCTGGACCGGGCCTCGCGGCGCGTGACCCTGGGCGGCAGGGAGCTGGCGCTGACGCCCAAGGCGACGATGCTCCTGGACTACCTCATGAGCCACCCCGGTGAGCTCCACTCGCGCGAGTCCCTGCTGGCCTCCCTGTGGGGCATCGACTTCGCCACCTCCACGCGGGCGGTGGACCACCGCATCCGCGAGATCCGCCAGGCCCTGGGGGACGACGCCTCCCACCCCACCTATATCGAGACGGTGCCCAGCGTGGGCTACCGCTTCCGCGCGGGGGTCCATACGTGAGCGCGGCGGGGGCCCAGGGCTCCGGGCCCGGGGCCCGCCGGCCCCGCAGCAGGCCCCTGCCGGGGACCATCCCCCCGGCGACCGGGGCCGCCTCGGCGCGCCGGGCCGCGCCCGCCCAGCCGATCCCCCCGGCCGCGCCCGCGCTCACCCCTCCCGGGACGCCGTCGCCGCCTGTCCCGGGGCCGGCCACGGAGCGCCTGACCAGCCGGCCTTCGCCGGGTGCGCCGTTGCCGGTGGCTGCTCCCGCGCAGTCCCCGCCCGCGGCTCCGGGGACGCCCCTGCCGGTGGCTGCTCCCGCGCAGCCCGGGCCGGCGGTGCCGGGGGCGCCCTCCCCCGTGGCCCCGGCCGCCTCCTTCACCCCGGAGTCGGCGCCGCAGGCCCCGGCGCCCGGTCCGGTGGGAGATGGGGAGGCGGCTCCCGGCGGGCGCCGGGGATGGCTGGTCTGGGCGGCTGCGCTGGGGCTCACCGTCCTGGCGGCGGCCCTGGCCCACCTGCTGGTCGGGCAGGGCCGGATGATCATCGCGGTGTCCCCGGCGCTCCTGGTGGCTGAGGCCGGGGCGCTCCTGACGTCTCTGGCCGCCGCCGTGGTGGCCGTGCGGCGGTGGGGCGGGCGCGTGGGCCGGCGTGCCCGCCTCCAGGCCCAGCGCGAGGCCTGGTCCCAGCACCAGCAGTTCCTGCGCCGCCTGGACCACGAGCTGAAGAACCCCCTGACGGCGGTGCGCGCCGCCGTCGCCGACATGCCCCAGGCCAGCCGCGCCGAGCGCAAGGCCCGTCTCGAGGTGGTCGATGCCCAGGCCCGCCGCATGGGCCGCCTCATCACCGACCTGCGCAAGCTGGCCGAGCTGGAGACCGCGCCCCTGGCCCTGGAGGACGTGGATCTGGCCGAGACCGTCACGGATGCCGTCCAGGCCGTCAGCGAGGAGATCGCTGCGGCGGGCAACCACACCCTCATCCGCCTGGACCTGCCCCAGGTGCCCTGGCCCCTGCCGCATGTGAGCGGCGACGGCGACCTGCTGTACTCCGCCATCTACAACGTGCTGTCCAACGCCGCGAAGTACACCCCCGCCGGCGGCAGCATCGAGGTGCGCGGTCGTGAGGAGGCCGGGACCGTGGCCATCGAGGTCGCCGACACCGGGATCGGCGTGCCCGCCGCGGACCTGCCGGTGGTGTGGAGCGAGCTGGGGCGGGCCGGCAATGCCCGGGGCCTGCCCGGATCCGGGCTCGGCCTTCCCCTGGTGGCCACGATCGTCCGCCGGCACGGGGGTCGGGCGGGCATGGCCTCCCGCCAGGGCGTGGGCACGCGCGTATGGCTGTCACTGCCTGTCGCAGGACCGCGACAGGCTGGGGACAGCCGGGCGACAGCCGACCAGTAATCTTGCCGTTATGACGCACATGATCCCCGCGCGGCGCTCCCTGATCCTCGTCTGCGCCGCCGCCACCGCCCTATCCCTGTCCTCCTGCGCCCTGAGCCTGGGGGGCTCCTCGCAGGGCGGGGCAGCAGCCTCTCAGGAGGCCGTCGAGACCAGCACCAGCACCGGCGCCGGTACCCAGGCCTCGGCATCCGGCGCTGCACCGTCGTCGACCGCGGCCGCGACCGCGAGCGCGACGGCCTCCGGCCCCACGGTGCCCGGCTACGCGGTCGGCGAGATGCCCCCGGTGCCCCTGTTCGCGCTGCCCGATATCAGCGTGCTCACGGACTCCGGCAGCGCCTTCACCCCCGACCTCACCCGCTCCATCGCCTCTGTCCCGGGCATCACGGTCACCCCCGCCCGCTGCGATCAGCCGGGCGTGCTGGCCTCCAGCACCACGGTCCTGGGCGAGGGCTCGATCACCCACTCCTCGGACAGCGGGTCGGTGACCAACCACGGGGACGGCTCGGGGACCTACTCCGACGGCCAGGTCTCCATCACCAACCACGGGGACGGCTCGGGCACCTACACCAACGGCCAGGTCTCCATGACGGTGCACGGGGACGGCTCGGGCACCTACTCCGATGCAGCCCTGTCGGTGACGGTCCACGGCGATGGCTCGGGGACCTACTCCAACTCCCTGACGGGGGAGTCGATCACCATTCACGGTGATGGATCGGGCACGTACAGCGCGGGGAAGGTCTCCATCACCAACCACGGGGACGGCTCGGGGGTCTACAACGATGGCACGATCTCCATCGTCAACTACGGTGATGGCTCCGGCCTGGTCAACACCGAGGAGGTCTCGATGAGGCCCCTGGCCAAGGTCGGCAGCATCGGGGACTTCCCCACGATCGACGCCGTCAAGCCGGTGACCTCCTGCGGCACGGTCATCACCCTGGAGGATGGGGTGCTCTTCGACTTCGGCTCGGCGCAGGTGCGCCCCGATGCCGCTACCACCCTGGGCAACCTGGCCACGGTGCTGCGCGACTCCGGGGCCCCCAGCATCCAGATCCACGGGCACACCGACTCGGTGTCCGACGACGCCTTCAACCAGACCCTGTCCGAGGATCGCGCCCGGGCGGTGATGACGGCGCTCCAGGGCGACGGGGTGAGCGCCTCCATGGAGGCCACCGGCTATGGCGAGACCCGCCCGGTGGCCGCCAATGAGAACCCCGATGGCTCCGACAACCCGGCCGGCCGCCAGCTCAACCGGCGGGTGGAGGTCTTCATCCCCGCCTTCTGAGCCGCCGCTGGCGCGGCGGGGCCGGTGGGAGAGGGCGGCGCCTCGCCCCCCACCTGCCCCGGTGCCCCGCCCCGGCACTCCCGCCTCATCCCGATCCCCCGCACGACTCCTCGCGCGCTTTCGCGCCACCTTCCTACCCCTTCGCACCTCATTGCCAGTTCTTCAGGAGTACCCATGAGCATGTCCACCCGCCGCTGCCTGACCGTCGTCGCCGCCACGGCGCTGTCCCTGAGCCTGGGCGCCTGCGCCATCAGCCTGGGCGATTCCCAGGGCTCCTCGGCCTCCGAGCAGGCCTCCGGTCAGCAACAGGCGGCGACCTCGGCACCCGAGGTGGCCCAGGAGCCCGCCTCCGCCGCGTCTGCCCCTGAGGGCGGCCAGCCCAGTGCCCAGCAGCCCGCCGACCAGCACTCCGCGGCGGTGGGAGACCCGCAGGCCGGGGCGGCCGGCAGTGCGGGCGGTGCCGATACCGCTCCCGCCTCGGGGGACCGCCCCGGGGCCTCGGCCACGATCACCGACTCCGACTGGCTCAGCGCTCAGGGCTACATGGACAAGACCATCCAGGGCTCAGGCGCGGTGCTTATCGATGGCGCCAACGAGTACACCCGAGTCGAGGGCGATGTCGCGACACTGACGATCACGGGCGGCAACGCCACCATCATCGCCGACCACGTCGACACCCTCGTCATCAAGGGCGCCAACGCCGAGGTCTATGTCCGTGATGTCAACAAGGTCGTCCTCCACGGCAACAACGCCGAGGTGGTCTGGGCTGGCCGCACCCCGCAGGTCGAGGACTTCGGCGCCAACAACGAGACACGTCTCCAGGGTACGGGGGATTGATCCTGGCTCCGGCCCCGCCCTCCCCTGCCCGGGCGACGCAGTAGTGGTCGGCCCGGCCGCCGCCTGTCCTGCTGCGTCCCTCTCCATGCATCTGCTCACCACCATCGTCCTTCTAGGAGCTCTCATGATCCCCTCCCCCCGTTGCTCCCTCGCCGCCCTGGCCGCCGCCGCGCTGTCCCTGAGCCTGGGGGCCTGCGCCATCACCCTCGGCGGCTCCGGGGGGTCCTCGCAGGCCTCCCAGGCCTCGGGTTCGGCTGATACCCAGAGCACGCCCGCGAGCACTCTGGAGACTCCGGCCCCCGAGATGCAGGCCCCCCAGTCCCCGTCCGCGGCGACTCCCGAGGCCCCGGAGCAGGGGGCCTCCCCGGGCGGTGCGCAGTCCGCGCAGCCCGGCGGCGCGGGCAGCGCGGGCAGTGCGCAGGGCAGTGCGGGGGCCGCGCCGGCCTCGGGGGATCGTCCCGGTGCTGCGGCGAGGATCACCGACCCCGACTGGCTCAGCTTCGAGGGCAGTGTGGACAAGACCGTGCGCTCCACGGGGGCCGTGCTCCTGGACAAGGAGTATGACGAGGTCCGCATCGACGGGGATGTGGCGACACTGACCATCACTGCGGACAGCGTGGAGGTCGTGGCCGACTACGTCGACACCCTGGTGATCAAGGGCGCGTATGTCGACGTCTACGTCCGCGACGTCAACCGGGTCATCATCCACGGGGACAGCAATGAGGTCGTCTGGGCCGGCAGTACCCCGATCGTCGAGGACTTCGGCTCCTACAACGACACCGGCCTCCAGGGCTCCCGGGACTGAGCGCCCGGCATGCGCCCCCACCCCCAGGGGGCGCATGCCGGATCAGGGCGAGATGCCCACCGGATTGCGCGTCCCTGCCGGAACCTGCCCGGCTCGCCAAGACCTCCTCCTCTCATCACCCGCCTCTCCCCAGGAGCCCTCATGACCTCGATGACCCGTCGCCTCCCCGCCGTCCTGGCTGCCGCCGTGCTGGCCCTGAGCCTGGGCGCCTGCAGCATCAACCTCAGTGGCCCGGGCGGCTCCTCGGACTCCGCGCAGGCCTCCCAGGGCGCAGAGGCCACCGGGGCCGCACAGGCCAGCGCGCCCGAGCAGGAGGCATCCGCCGATGCCCAGGGCGGTGTTGCCGGGGCGCGGTCCTCCCAGTCAGCCCAGGCCGGGGCGGCCGCATCCGGCCCGGCCGGCAGCGCGGAGCGCCCCGGGGCCTCGGCGGCGGCCGACAGCGAGCTGTGGCAGCGCCTGAAGGGCACGGCGCTGAGGCACTCGCGCTCCGAGGGCGGTGACATGACTCTCCAGGGCCAGCAGTGCGGCTACATCGAGGGCGACATCGCCACCCTGACGGTGGCGCAGGACGCCTCCGGGGGTGTCATGGCCGAGCATGTGGAGCACCTGACGGTCAACGGCTCGGGCCTGATCGTCATGGTGCAGGACGTCGGCCGGGTGACCATCACGGGCAGTGAGGTCGTCGTGGCCTGGGTGGGGAGGACCCCGGTGGTGGAGGACTCCGGCACCGGCAACGCGACGGTGGCCTTCGACCAGCTCGACCAGGGTCTGTACTGGACCTGCTCCTGAGCCGGACCCCATCCCTGACCGCCAGCATCCCCGTCCTCCTCTTGCACATCTTCAGCAGTGCTGCGCCTGGAGTGGCCCCGCGGCTCTGCCGAGAGAACCGGGTCGATCGCCTCCGGGCCCACTGAAGATGTGCAGGTCCCCCCAGTCTGCACATCTTCGGAGGGTCCTGCGGCGAGTGGACCCGGCGATGCGGCGGGATTCCGCGGCTGGGCCGGCTGCGGGGGTGCTGAAGATGTGCAAGAGGAGGACGGGCGGGAGTTGACGCCGCCATGCACCTACTGTCTATAGTGTGCATGTACGGAAGGAGTAGTCATGCCGCTCACGGTCGTCCTGTCCAACACGGCGGGAGTGCCCATCTATGAGCAGATCGCCCAGCAGGTCAGGGACGCGATCCTCACCGGCCAGGTGGAGGCCGACGAGATGCTGCCCTCGATCCGTGCCCTGGCCCGGGACCTGCGCGTCAGCGTCATCACCACCACCCGCGCCTACTCCGACCTCGTCGCCGATGGCTTCCTGGCCAATGTGCCCGGCAAGGGCTACTTCGTCCTGCCCCGGGACTCCGAGCTGGTGCGCGAGCAGGTGCTGCGCGAGGTCGAGGAGCACCTCGACCGCGCCGTGGAGCGCGCGCGCCTGGCCCAGCTCAGCGACGAGGAGCTCCACGACATGCTTCAGACCATCATCACCACCTCCACCACCTTCAAGGACAAGCAGTGAACCCCGTCGAGATCTCCCACCTGACCAAGCACTACCCGGGCTTCAGCCTCAGCGACGTCACCTTCTCCGTGCCCGCCGGCTACGTCACGGGCTTCGTCGGGGCCAACGGCTCGGGTAAGACCACCACCATCAAGGCCGCCCTGGGCATGATCCACCCCGATGCCGGCTCGGCCACCACCCTGGGCCATGAGCGCATCGGCGTCGTCTTCGACGCCCCGCCCTACAACCCCGAGTGGCGCCTGAAGGACCTGGGCCGGGGCATCGGGCGCTTCTACCCCTCCTGGTCCCAGGAGCGCTACGACTCCGAGCTCCAGGCCGCGGGGCTGGCCCCCACCAGGAAGGTCAAGGAGCTCAGCCGGGGCATGGGCATGCGCCTGCAGATGGCGGTGGCCCTGGCCCACGATCCCGAGCTGCTCATCCTCGATGAGCCCACCGGCGGGCTGGACCCCCTGGCCCGCGCCGAGATGGTGGACATGCTCGCCCAGTTCATGGTGGAGGAGGGCCGCACCATCCTGTTCTCCACCCACATCACCTCCGACCTCGATCGGCTGGCCGATTACCTGGTCATCCTCAGCCGGGGCAGGGTCGTGGCCAATGGCACCGCCGAGGAGATCATCGGCTCCTTCCGACTCGTGCGCGGCACCCCCGAGCACCTGACCGACGCTGTGCACCAGGTCAGCCTCGGGCTGCGCAGCACCCAGCTGGGCTGGGAGGCCATGATGCCGGCCGATGCCGCCGAGGCGCTGGCCGACCGCATCGTCGTCGAGGCCCCCACCATCGAGGACCTCGCCGTGCACATCGCCAAGGAGGCGGGCCGTGAATGACCTCATGAGTGCGCACGTGCGCGAGCACCCCGGGACCGCAGCGGCGGCCGGGCCCGGGCGTGCCGGGCGGCTGCCGGCCCTGGTGCGGCTGCACCTCCTGGGCCTGAGGGGCCCTGCTCCCTCCCTCCTCGGCCTTCTCCTCATGACCGGCGCCCTCAGCCTCCTCATCGCCGATACCGCCCCGGTCACCGGATTCCTCGCGGGGACCGCCCTGGTCGGGGGCCTGTCAGGGGTGATGGTCGAGCGCTCGGGCAGCAACCGCCTGCTGGCCTGCCTGCCCGTCTCCCGGGCCGAGGTCGTCAACTCCTACTGGGCGGTCGCGGCGCTTCTCCTCCTGACCGCCTCGTCCCTCCACGCCGTCATGGGCCTGCTCATGGGTGCGCATCCGCGTCAGCTGCTCGTCCTCCCCCTGGTCCTCATCGCGGGGCAGGCCCTGGGAATCCCGGTGTTCCTGCACTTCGGGCGCGGGCGAGGCCTGCTCATCTGGATGAGCTCGATCGTGGTCCTGGGCGTGCTGGGCCTGCTGATCCTCGGCTTCGGGCCGATCCAGGGCCTCGCCCTGGGGACGGGGCTGGGACGCGGCGTGCTCCTGGCCCTGGGGGCCGGCGCCCTGACCGGCCTGTGGGCCCTGAGCCACCGGCTCTACCTCGGGCAGGACCAGTGAGCGCCATGATGATGGGGACCAGGACGGGGGCAGTGCCGGTGACGGGGCGGCGCATCGGCCAGGCCGTGCTGAGGCGGCCGTTCGGCCCCGGGGGCGGCAGCGGCGCGATAGCGCCCGCCAGAGTCGGGGCGCTCCTGCGGCTCGACCTCATCGTGCTGCGCCATCGCGGTCCGCTGCTCCTCCTGCTGCTGGTGCCGCTCGCACTGCTCATCGCCATGGACGCCCTGGCCGGCCGCCTGCAGGCGATGGTGGTGATGGGCATCACCCTGGGACTGTGCGCCCAGTACGCCCAGGGCGCTGTGGAGGCGGCTCACCGCATGGGACGGCTCCACGGAGCACTGCCGCTGCGGCGCAGCGAGCTGGTCGGCGCCCGCTGGATCGAGGGGCTCGCCCTGGTGATCCTGCCCTGCCTGGCCTGCGTGCCGGTGGCCGCCCTCACCGGTGACTGGGGCGGCCTCATGGCCGGCCTGGTCGTCATCTGCCTGTCCGTGGCCCTCGGACTGCCGCTGTTCCTGTGCCTGGCCCCGGAGCAGGCCCTGTGGGTGTGGGGCCTGTGCCTGGGGGCGGGGGCCGGCGCCCTCTACGGCGGCACCCTGCTGCTGGCCGGGCCCGTGACCCAGGCGCTGCGCGAACCGGCGCCCGCGGTGCTGGCAGCCATGGCCTGCCCCGCCCTCCTGGGCGCCTCCCTGGCGGTGAGCCTGCGCTGGTACGGGCGCCAGGATCACTGAGACCCGGCCGAGGAAGAAGCGAGAAGACGTAAGGAGACCGATCATGCCCATGCCAGTGCCCATGCCAGTGCCCGCTGCGCCTGCCGCGCGGACTGTCCCCACCGTGCCCGCCGCCGAGTCCTCCGGCGCTCGCGCTCCCGGCGCGCCCGCGGCGGTGCGCGCGGCGGGCGGCCCGCCCCGGTGGGAGTCGGTGCGCGCCGTCATGCGCCTGGAGCTGGTCGTCTGGACTCAGCCGTACCTGGTGGCGATGATAGGGCTGCTCCTCATCGTGCCGGCCGCCATCGCCGCGGACCACTGGCTGGGGGCCGTGCTCCCGCTCCCACTGGTGGTCCTCCTGGGGGTGATCCCGCCATTCCTCCTCCTGATCCTCAGCGGGTCGGTGTGCCTGACCCTGTGGGACCCCTCGCGCTCCACGGTGGCCCTGCGGCTCTACGGGGCGCTGCCCGTCACCCGCACCGAGGTGCTGGCCGGCCACTACCTGCTCATCCTGGCCTATGGGGGTGCCTCGGTCCTCCTGGCCGCCGTCCATCTCCTCGGGGCTTTCGGGGCCGCCGACCCTCGGACCTGGGCGATCGTGCTGGCCTGGGTGGTGGCAGTGGTGGTGCCCTGCGCGGTGATGCCCCCGGTGCTCGCCAGGTACCGCAGCGCCCTGGTGAGGATCGTGGTCCTGATGGGGGTGTCCGTAGGCCTGGGTCTGCCCGTCGGGTTCCTCGCGGGCTCCGAGGCGGTGTCCCTGGCCTCCGTCTCCCAGCCGGGGACGCTCCTGGGCCTCGCCGTCCTGCTCCTCGTGCTCGCCCCGGCCGCGCTGGGCGCCTCCTGGATGATCTGCCGCCGCATCTACACCCGGCAGGACCACTGAGGGGACTGCCTGAGAGTGCCGTACTCATCTCCGGTGCCGGCGATGAGTACGGCTCCGGGCCCGCCGCGGACTACTCCTCCTCGGCGAGCTCCTCGCGCACCCGGCGGATCTCGGCCTGGGACAGGCGGAGGAACTCGGTCAGGCTCGTCATGTTCTGCCCCGTCCACCTCTTGGCCACAGCATTCATCGGGAACATGGCGATGGAGCCCACCTCGCTGGCCACCGCCAGGGAGGTCCCCTGCTCATCGATGAGCACGCACCACTTCATCTCGCAGCGCTCCACCAGGATCTGGCCGATGACGGCGCCCATGAGGTTGATGAGCGGGTTGGGGTCGGCGCGGGACTCCTCATCCACGGCGTACCAGGCGGTGCGCTGCTCCTCGAAGAACTCCTCCAGGGCCCGGGGGGAGTCGGTGATGCCCAGCTTCTTGGCGTAGGCCAGCAGGTCGCGCACCCAGGTCTGCTCGGCCTCGTTGAGCGGGAGGATCTGCGTGCCGCCCTCAGTGCTCCCGGGGCCCGGGCCCTGCGCGGGTGCCCCACTGGTGCCATCGGTGGGGCCGGCGTCGTCGGTGCCGCCAGAGGCGCTGTCCTGCACGCTCGCGGGCTCCTGAGCCTCGGCCTCAGCCTCGGGGCGGGGCCCGGTGGGGGCGGTGCCCGCGGTGCCGGTGGCCGCCTGCTCCTGACCGTGGGAGGCGCCGGAGGGGCCGTCCTCAGCCCCCTGCCCGGTGGCGCCGGTGGCGGTGTTGGTCTCTGACATGGGCGGGCTCCTCGGTTTCGTCTGGTTCGGTGGAGAGGCTCCTGCCCGCTCATCCTCACATGGAGTGCCGGTGCGACTGCGGGGGTGGGCCGGGCGTGTCCCCACCTCCAGCCCTGCGCCGCCTCGTCACCGGCGGCCCCGGGCCTGTGCGGCTCAAGAACGACGTCACTTCGCGACGGAAGCGTCACCTCGCGGAATCGACGTACCCCACAGGTATCGCATGAGTCGCGAAGTGACGCATATGTCGCGAAGCGACGCCCAACTCGCCGTCCTCCCGCCGAGTCCCGGCTGACCTTCCGCTCCGACCAGCGCGCGCCCCACCCGCCCGGCCCGCGCACCCGGGGCCTGACCGCGGCCCGCTACCCTGTGCCCGTGACCACCGCCGTCCCGCCCGCCGCACCCGGCGCCCCCGCCCCGCGCGCGCCCCGCCCAGGGCTCTTCATCTCCTTCGAGGGCGGCGACGGCGTGGGCAAGACCACCCAGATCGCCGCCCTGGCCGAGCATCTGGAGGCTCAGGGCGTGGAGCACCTCGTCACCCGCGAGCCCGGCGGCACGGGGCTGGGCGCCCAGATCCGCGGCCTGCTCCTGGACGGCGGGCATGTGGCCCCCCGCGCCGAGGCCCTCCTGTACGCCGCCGACCGCGCCCACCACGTGGAGACCCTGGTGCGCCCCGCCCTGGACCGCGGCGCCGTCGTCCTGACCGACCGCTACCTCGACTCCTCGGTGGCCTACCAGGGCGCCGCCCGCAGCCTGGGGGTCGCCGAGGTGCGCGACCTGTCCCTGTGGGCCACCGGGGGCCTGCTTCCCGACCTGACCATCCTGCTCGACGCCGACCCCCTCCTGGCCGCCCGGCGCACCAGCGGCCGCGGGCGGGCCGACCGCCTGGAGCGCGAGGGGGAGGCCTTTCGCGCCGCCCTGCGCGAGCAGTTCCTGGCCCTGGCCGCCGCCGAGCCCCAGCGCTTCCGCCTCATCGACGCCGCCCGCCCCGTCCCGGAGATCGCCGGTGCGGTGCGGGGCGCCGTCGAGCCGCTGCTGGCCGGCCGGACCGCCCGGGCGGGTGAGCGGGCATGAGCGTGTGGGACGACGTCGTCGGGCAGGAGGCGGCCGTGGCGGCCCTGGCCGCCGCGGCGCAGTCCGCCCGCCAGGTGGCGCTGGCCCGCGAGGCCGGCTCGGCCGGGCCTGCGGGCGGGGCCCCGGGCGCGCCCGAGACGCCCTCGCAGGCCCACTCGGCCATGACCCACGCCTGGCTGATCACCGGTCCGCCGGGCTCGGGGCGCTCCAATGCCGCCCGCGCCTTCGCGGCCTGCCTGCAGTGCACGGGGCCGGAGCCGGGATGCGGGCGGTGCAAGGCCTGCCGCGACGTCATCACCGGCTCCCACCCCGACGTCGTGCGCCTGACCACCGAGAAGCTCCTCATCACCATGGATGAGGTCAAGGAGCTCATCGGCGAGGCCCAGCGCCGCCCCTGGACCGGGCGCTGGCGCGTCATCCTGGTGGAGGACGCCGACCGCATGGCCGAGCGCACCACCAATGTCCTGCTGAAATCCATCGAGGAGCCCCCGCCTCAGACCGTCTGGCTCCTGTGCACCCCCAGCGCCGACGACGTCCTGCCCACCATCCGCTCCCGCTGCCGCCTGGTGACCCTGCGCATCCCGCCGGCCCAGGCGGTGGCCGAGCTGCTCGTGCACCGCGACGGCGCCGACCCCGAGCTGGCCGCCCGGGCCGCCCGGGCCAGCCAGTCCCATATCGGCCTGGCCCGCCACCTGGCCACCGACCCCGATGCCTGGGACCGACGCCGCCGCCTGCTCATGTCACCCGTGAGCCTGCGCAGCGTGGGCGATGCGGTGCTGGCGGCCGCCTCCCTGGTCGAGGCCGCCGAGTCCGAGGCCAAGGAGGCCACCGCCGAGCGCGACGCCAGGGAGAGGGCCGAGCTCACCCGCGCCCTGGGCCTGGAGGGGGAGGGCAGGGTCCCGCCGGCCCTGCGCTCCCAGATCCGCCAGCTCGAGGAGGATCAGAAGCGGCGGGCCCGGCGCGCGCGCACCGACGTGCTGGACCGGGCCATGATCGACCTGCTCTCCTTCTACCGCGACGTGCTCGCCACCCAGATGGGCAGTGAGGTCGAGCGGGTCAACATCGACCTGGCCGAGACCGTCGAGCAGGTGGCCCGCACCACCGCCCCCCAGCAGTCCCTGGCCCGCATCGCCGCCATCGAGGAGTGCCGCACCCGCCTGCGCTCCAATGCCGCGCCCCTGCTGGCCGTCGAGGCGCTCATGGTCCAGCTGCGCCCGCAGGCCTGAGGCCCCGCCCGGCCCCTCCAGCGGGGGCTCATCCCGGCCGGCGCCGGCCGCGAGGGCGCTGGCAGGCGCCGGAGCCCTCCGAGGACCGACCGGAGAAGGTCTTGACATTTCTCTATGACGATCATGTAAGAATGGTGTGTATCACAGGAATAGTACGGGCGGCGGAACTGCTCTGTCTGTCTATACTGTGTATGTACGGACGGCGTTATGTGCGATCTCGCACCGGCGGCCCGGGAGCCGGCCCTGCTCACCCGTGGGTTGGGCGCGGCGGGCCCATCGGGCTCAGCCCGTCGTCAGGCCTATCGCTGCATGAGGAGAGACAGTGACACAACCGATGATGAGTGCGGCCATGCCCCGGGGAGGGCAGTGCGCCGCCCGGCGCGCACGGCGGCTGCGCCGTGCCACCGCGATGGTCGCCGTGGCCGGCGCCGCGGTCCTGGGCCTCGGGCCGACGACGGCGCTCGCCGCGCCCCCGGCGCCCCAGGCTCCGGTGCCCCCGGGCCTGGAGCGCTTTTACGGCCAGAGCGTGGAGTGGTACCCCTGCGCGGCCGAGGGCGGCATGACTGCCGGCGATGCGGGCACGGGCTTCGAGTGCGCCACCGTGGAGGTCCCCCTGGACTACGAGGACCCCGAGGGCCAGACCATCGAGATCGCGATGAAGAAGCACAAGGCCACTGGAGCGACGAGCCGGGGTGCGCTCTTCCTCAACCCCGGTGGCCCCGGCGGCTCCGGCGTCTCGACCGTGGAGGGGCTGGCCACGCCCGGCCGCTTCGTCTCCGCGGATGTCGCCGCCGCGTACGACGTCATCGGCTTCGACCCGCGGGGTGTGGGCTCCTCCACGCCGGTGCTCTGCGAGGCCCCGGGGCAGGCCGCGGCCGCGGGGCAGAGCCCCCAGGTGGCCATGGAGGCCCAGGGGGGCCCGGTGGCGCTGCCCGCGCCCCTGGTCGAGGGCCCGGTGGTCGACCCCCTGGACGACCCCGCGGTCGTCGAGCGGGCCGACCCCCTCGCCCAGCTCCCCTTCGCCGCCCTGGTCCTGCTCCTGCGGCTGGATACGGCCCGGACCGAGGCCGCCTGCGCGCAGCACACCCAGCCCGCCGAGCTGCTCGACCATGTCGACACCATCTCGGTGGCCCGGGACCTGGATGTGCTGCGCGCCCTGGCCGGCCAGGAGGACCTGAACTACCTGGGCTACTCCTACGGCACCTACATCGGCACGATGTACGCCGATCTGTTCCCTGAGAACACGGGCAGGATGGTCCTCGATGCCGCGATCGACCCCTCGCAGGGGCAGGCTGAGAACGATCGGGAGCAGAGGCTGGCGATGGAGGCCTCCCGGCGCGTCTACCTGGAGAACTGCCTGGCCACGGAGGGCTGCCCGCTCAGCGGGGATGTCGATGCGGCCTCCGACCAGCTCGACGCCTTCATCGACGGCCTGGCCGCCGATCCTGTCCCGACGGCGGATCCCGACGCGCCCCTGACCGGCAGGCAGGTCGAGAACGCCATTCTCGGCGCCCTCTACTCCTCCGAGGCGTGGCCGGTCCTGACTGAGGGCCTCAACCAGGCGATGACGCAGGACGATGGCTCACTCCTGGCCAGCCTCGGGAGCGCTGGGGAGAAGGCCGTCGTCGATCACGCGGGCACGGCGGTCAACTGCCAGGACTACCCGGTGGAGGGGGACATGGCCACCTGGGAGGCCAACTTCCGCCGCGACAGGGCCGACGCGCCGCACTACGGCGGCCAGCTCTCGGATGCCAGGTGCCAGGCCTGGGGGCACAACGGCACTCGCGCCCCCGCCCCGGTGCATGCTGAGGGAGCCGCCCCCATCCTGGTGGTGGGGACCACCGGCGACCCGATCACGCCCTACTCCGCGGCCGTCTCCCTGGCCGAGCAGCTGGACTCCGGCCAGCTCCTGACCTGGGAGGGCAACGGCCATGCCGCCTACACCCGCGCGGGCGACTGCGTGAACAAGGCGGTGGACGCCTACCTGCTCACCGGGCAGATGCCGCAGGAGGGCCTGGTCTGCACCGGTCAGGAGTGACCGGTCGGGAGCGATGAGCCGTCCCGCCCTGCGCCCCCGGGTGCCTCAGTGCCCGGGGGCGCAGGGCGGGACGTGCCGGGCGGGCCCTGGGCCCCGGGGAGGCGTGCCGTGCCCGGGGCCCAGGGCGCGTGGGGAGAAGGGTCCCCCTCAAGGAGGAGGAAGGCGCGGCCGGACCGCCGTAGGCTGCCGCCGTGACCATCTCGATACTGCGCCCGCAGCGCCGCCTCGCCGCTGCCTTCGCCATCGCCCTGGCGTGCACCGGACTCGCCGCCTGCCAGGACCGGCAGGCGGACATCACCCCCACTCCGCCCCCGACCCAGCAGGCCGCCGCCGTCCCCGAGGGCCTGGAGAGGTTCTACAACCAGGAGGTCGACTGGCAGCCCTGCGAGAAGGGCGAGGGCATGACCAAGGCCGACTCCGAGACCGGCTACACCTGCGCCCGCATCACCGTGCCCCTGGACTACGAGCAGCCCGAGGGGCAGACCATTGAGATCGCGGTGAAGAAGCGGGCCGCCGATGGGGAGTCCATCGGCTCGCTCTTCGTCAACCCCGGAGGCCCGGGGGGCTCGGGCCTGGACCTGGTCGACGGCGCGGAGAACCTCATGACCAGCGAGCTGCTCGACAGCTACGACGTCGTGGGCTTCGACCCCCGCGGCGTGGGGCAGTCCACCGCCGTGGACTGCCTGACCGATGCCGAGCTCGACGAGGAGCGCAGCGGTGAGGTCGGCCCGGCCACCGAGGCCACTGCTCAGGAGGCGGTCGCGCAGGGGCAGGAGGGGGCCGCCAAGTGCGAGGCCAAGACCTCGACGGCCGGCCTCCTGGACCACATCGACACCGTCAGCGCCGCCAAGGACCTGGACGTGCTGCGCGCCGTGGACAAGCAGGGCGTGCTGTCCTACCTGGGCTACTCCTACGGAACCTACCTGGGTGCCACGTACGCCGAGCTGTTCCCCGCCAATGTGGGGCGCCTCGTGCTCGATGCCGCCCTTGATCCCTCCTTGAGCGCCGCCGAGGTCACGCGAGGCCAGGCCGAGGGCTTCGAGAAGGCCCTGCGCGCCTACGTCGAGGACTGCCAGACCGGGAGCTCCTGCCCTCTCAAGGGGGATGTCGACGCCGGGGTCAAGCAGATCCAGGACTTCCTCGAGGTCACGCGCACCTCCCCGATCCCCACCGCCGACGAGGCCCGGCCCCTGACCCGCGATCTGGCCGCCTCCGCAGTCCTGGGGGCCCTGTACGAGTCCGCGATGTGGGGCACGCTGTCCACCGGGCTGGAGCAGGCCATGGAGCAGAACGACGGCTCCACCCTGCTGCTCATCACCGACACCCTGTCCTCGCGCAACCCCGATGGCACCTACGCCGGCAATGGGGATGAGGCGATCACCGCCATCAACTGCCTGGACTACCCGGTGGAGGGCGATGAGGCCCAGTGGGACGCCCAGGCCGCCGAGCTGGAGGAGGCCGGCCCGACCTTCGGTGCGGACCTGGCCTACTCCGACGCCGTGTGCCAGGGCTGGGGGCACGAGTCCACCCGTGAGCGCGCCCCCATCACGGCCAGTGGCGCTGCGCCCATCCTCGTGGTGGGGACCACCGGCGACCCGGCGACCCCCTACCCCTGGGCGCAGGCGCTCGCCTCCCAGTTGGACTCCGGCCGCCTGCTGACCTGGGAGGGCCAGGGGCACGCCGCCTACGGCCGTGGCGGGAAGTGCGTGAGCAGCGCGGTGGACTCCTACCTGCTCGCCGGGACCCTGCCCGCGGAGGGCACGGTCTGCCACGGGCAGGAGTGAGCCCCGGCTGTGCTGCGCGGATGGCCCGCGGTCGGTGACCGCGGCGGCGGCCATCGGTGTGGGCCCGCCTGGATCCCTGGTGGGCCCCGCACCGCGACGGTGCCGTCTGCGCGCGGTGCGGGCCGTGGGCGGCCCTTACGGGGTCAGCTCGCCGGCGATCGAGTGCCCGATCCTCCCGGCCAGCCCGGCCCCGCGCAGCCCTTGGCTCAGGAGGAACTGCACCTTGGCGTAGACGGCCTCCAGGGTCATGTCCCGGCTGCCGACGGCGCCCGCCCTGGCCACGGCGTCGCCCGCCTCGTAGTGGCCCAGGAGCACCTCGGCCTGCTGGCACTGGGAGGTGACGACGACGGCGGTCCCCTGGGCGATGGCCTCCTGGAGGACCTCGGTCAGGCCAGGCTCCTGGCTGGGCACATTGCCCACCCCGAAGGCCCGCAGGATGACCGCCTCGGGGGCGGGGTCCAGGAGCGCCTCCAGCCGGGTGGCGGTGATGCCCGGGGCCATGTCGAGCACGACGACGTCGTGGCGCGCATAGGGCTCCGGGCGCGGCCATCCCCGGCCCGGCTCGGGCCGGGGGCCCCACTGCCAGGGCGCCCCGGTGACGGCCAGGGGCGCGGCGCTGGGGGACTCGAAGCCCTCGAAATCCCAGGAGGAGCATTTCGAGGCCCGGTTCCCGGCCAGCAGCCGGTGGCCGAAGAACAGGGCGACGCCCTCCAGCCTCCCCGAGGCGGCCGCCCGCAGTGCCCCGGTGACGTTCGCCGCGGCGTCGGAGCCGAGCTCGCCCAGTGGCAGCTGGGATCCGGTGATGACGACCGGGGAGGGGAGGTCGGTCAGCGCATAGGACAGTGCTGCCGAGGTGTAGGCCATGGTGTCGGTGCCGTGCAGCACCACGAAGGCGCGGCCGGGATCGGCGGCGCCATGGGCGCGCAGGTCGTCGATGATCGCCTGCCATGACTCGGGGGTGGCGTTGGAGGAGTCGATGAGCGGGTCCAGGCTGGTCATCGTCACCGAGTCGGCCAGATCGGTGCCCTCCAGCAGAGCGGCCAGCCAGCCCTCCAAGTCGGCCCCGGGGACCAGGCCCCGGGGGGAGTCGATCATTCCGATCGTGCCGCCGGTGTAGGTGATGTGAATGCGCATGGCCTCTCCTCCTGTTTCACTCCTCGGCCAGGACCGCGTCGAGCCGGTCTGCCCTGATCCTGCCCCGCACCAGGTACCAGCCTGCCACCATCATGATCACGACGCCGCCGAGGAGCGCCGGCGATGCCGATCCCGGCCGGGTTCATGATGATCTCCAGGGCATTCACGGCCAGGTGGGAATTGAGTGCCGCGCCACAAGTCCCAGAGCGGCGGTGAGCGCGACCGCCTGGATGATGCCCCTGGCATAGGGCGTGCCGATGCCGGAGAAGAAGGTGACGAGGGATTGCAGTGAAGAGTGGAGTGAGGAGTGGAGTGGGGAGTGGGCTGCGCGGGGCGGTGCCATCGCCATGAGGATGACTGGGCCCACATGGAGAACGACGAAGCGCAGGCTCATCGAGTTGATGGCCCCGGGCAGGATCCTCGCGGCGTTCTCGGCCCCATCCGTGCCCGTGCTCGCGCCCGCCATCTGGGCGCCGCCGAAGGCGAAGACGACTCCCAGGTCCAGGGTGAGCCGGAACTCCGTCTCACCGAGCCTTTTCGCGTTCAACATAGTGGGGGCGAGTCCGCGGCCGGGGTGCGGTCCAGCGGCTGGTCGCCGCTGGACGGACGGAGGGCGCGTCATGGGACTCCCTGCGATAGGTGCCGTGGTCGTGGCCGCTCACATGGCCAGTGCCCCGGAACCCGGCGGATACCCCACCACCGGCAGCGCCCGCAGTGGGATCGGGCCCTGCCGCGCCGGCGACTGTGCTGTGTCCAGCGCCACGGCGGTCCGCTGTGGCACCGGATTGCGCTGCGGGTGCTTGGCGCTGTATCTTCAACTCGCCGCGCTGCGCGCGTGCCGCCTTAGCTCAGTCGGCAGAGCGATTCACTCGTAATGAATAGGTCGTGGGTTCGATTCCCACAGGCGGCTCCGCAAGCCCCGGGACCCTTCTCCCGGGGCTTCCCTGTGCGTCATCCCGGCGATGCCACCGAGCCCTCCGGGTCTCTCCGGGCGCTGCCGGGCCATGCTCGGAGCGCTGCGCACCCAATGCGCAGCGGCGCTCGACATCACGTCTGCGCAACGGGGCGGTTCCGGACGCGCCCATGCGCGCGCTGTGATGATCCTGAGCCGCATGCGCGCCACTGCCGCCTATCGGTCGCGGTCGCCGGAATCGGTTGTCTCCGCCATGGATCGCAGATGCCCCTTTATTACGCCGGTGGGCGGGATCCGTGCCGAGGCCGCACCGCGGTGAGGGCTTAGGGGCGGGGGGTGAAACCCGCCCGCCCTGGGAGCCGTCTCGGGGCGAGCCTGAAAGAGTCCTGGCATAAGGGGTGGCGGTGTTGCAAGATTCCGATCTTGCATTTACTCTTGCATCAACCCGCGCGGGATTCGTCTCAGGTGATCCCGCCCTCCGATCCGAATGGGGAATCATGGCGCAGAAAACTCAGGTCATCCTGGTCGACGACGTTGACGGCTCCGAGGCCAGCCAGACCATCACCTTCGCTCTTGACGGTGTCAACTACGAGATCGACCTCAATGACGAGCACGCAGCCGCCCTGCGCGAGTCATTTGAGGAGTGGGTCGGCAAGGCCCGCCGCACCGGTGGGCGCCGCACGACCGGCCGCCGCCGTCCTTCGGGGACCTCCGACACTCAGAAGATCCGTGAGTGGGCCCGCTCCCAGGGCATTGAGGTCTCTGACCGCGGCCGCGTCTCGGCCGAGATCCGCGAGGCCTACAAGAACGCCCACTGAGCCGCGTGCCCCGGCACGCAGTGCAGGCCGCGGCGGGGCGGCACAGGGATATCCCTGTGCCGCCCCGCCGCGGCCTGCGGCCTCAATGGCGCCCCTGACCGCCGGTCCCACGTGCCGGGGGCGGCGCGCGCCGATGGGCCGGTGCCGCTGGGACCGAGGGCCTCGCGCCATCGTGCTGGGCCTGGCAGGATAGGGCCATGGCTTACACCCTGGTACTGCTCCGCCATGGCGAGAGCGAATGGAATGCTAAGAACCTCTTCACCGGCTGGGTCGATGTCCCCCTGTCGGACAAGGGGCGCGCGGAGGCCTCCCACGGAGGAGAGCTGCTCAAGGAGGCGGGAGTCCTGCCCGAGAAGCTCTTCACCTCGATGCTGCGCCGCGCCATCATGACCGCGAACCTGGCCCTGGACGCCGCGGACCTCCACTGGATCCCCGTCGAGCGCCACTGGCGGCTCAACGAGCGCCACTACGGCGCCCTGCAGGGCAAGAACAAGAAGGAGATCCGCGAGGAGTACGGCGATGAGCAGTTCATGCTCTGGCGCCGCTCCTACGACGTCCCCCCGCCTGCCATCGAGCTGGGCAGCGAGTTCTCCCAGGACTCCGACCCCCGCTACGCGGGCGAGCCGATCCCGGCCACCGAGTGCCTCAAGGATGTCCTGGAGCGGCTCCTGCCCTACTGGGAGGACACCATCGTCCCCGAGATCAAGACGGGCAAGACCATCATGATCGCGGCCCACGGCAACTCCCTGCGGGCCATCGTCAAGCACCTGGACGGCATCTCCGATGAGGAGATCGCCGAGGTCAACATCCCCACCGGCATCCCCCTGGTCTACGAGCTCGACGAGGAGACCCTCAAGCCCCTGAAGAAGGGCGGGCGCTATCTCGACCCCGAGGCCGAGGCCAAGATCGCGGCCGTGGCCAACCAGGGCAAGTGAGCCTGCGGGCCGCAGGCCCGTGACGCCCCGGCCGTTCGCGGCCTGCCGGCTCTGCCCTGCCGTCGCGCTCAGTGCAGGGCGTCGGCGTCCTCGGCGTCGTGGGTGCCCGGCATGCTGGCTCCTGAGACAAGGTAGGCCACGCGGCGGGCCACCGAGGTGGAGTGGTCCCCGAAGCGCTCCAGGAAGCGCCCCATGAGCACCGCGTCGATGACCTGCTGGCGGCTCATCTCATGGGCCGGGTCCAGGATCATCTGGAAGGACTGGCGGTGCAGCGCATCGAGCTGGGCGTCGCCGGCCTGGATGGTGGTGGCCAGGTCCAGGTCGTGGGTGGAGACCAGACGGGCGACGTCCTTGCCCGCGCGAACGGCCAGGTCGGCCATCTGGAGGATGAGGCCGAGCACCGGCTCGGGCACGGGGGGCTCGGGGTAGCGGCCCCGGGCGATGGCGGCGATGTGCCGGGCCAGATCTCCCTGGCGCTCCAGGGTCTGGGACATGCGCAGGGCGGAGATGACATTGCGCAGGTCCCCGGCCACCGGCTGCTGGCGGGCCAGGAGCATGACGCACAGGTCGTCGATGTCGCGCTGGAGGTCGTTGATCCGCTCGTCGGCGTCGATGACCTGCTCGGCGATGACGATATCGCTGTGGCGCAGGGACTCACTGGCGCGCTCGATGGCGGTGGCCACCTGATTGGCCATGGACTCAAGATCCGAGCCCAGCTGCCTGAGCTCCTGATTGAAGATGTCGCGCACGGGGCGGCTCCTGTTCCTTACTGCGGTGGTGGGTTCAGTTGAATGCGAATGCGGGGGAGTGGGCGGTCGAGCACCGTCGGGTGGTGCGGGCCGGGGCCGGTCGCGGCTCCCGCCCCTGACCTCCTACCCTAGAGCCGTGGACCCTGTTTGGCTGCTGATCCTGGTGGCGCTGGTGGGCGTGGCCGCCGGAACCGCGGCGGGCCTGGCCTTCGGCCTGTCCGAGCGCGACCGCCGTCGCGCCTCCCGGCCGGCCTCCGGCTCCCTGCCGGACATGGACGGCGCCATCCCCGTGCTCGCCGCGCTGCGCTCCACGGTGGTGGTGCTCGACGACGATGACGACGTCCTGCGCGCCTCGGCCGGGGCCTACACCTTCGCGATCCTGCGCGGCGACGCTGTGGCCGACCCGACCATCGCCGCGATGGTCTCGCGCGTGCGCGCCACAGGAGTGGCCGAGGACGCCGAGGTCACGGTGGCCCGCGGGCCGGTGGCCGGGGCCGGGTGGTTCCACCTCCAGGTGCGGGTGGCCGGCATCGGCCAGGGGCGCATCCTCATCCTCGTGGAGGACCGCACCGCCGCGAAGCGGGTGGAGGCCATGCGCCGCGACTTCGTCGCCAATGTCTCCCACGAGCTCAAGACGCCCGTCGGCGCGATTTCGCTGCTGGCGGAGACCGTGGAGGCGGGTGCGCAGGACCCCGACCACGTGCGCGATTACGCGGGCCGGATGCGCAAGGAGGCCAAGCGCCTGGGAGTGCTGGTCCAGGAGATCATCGAGCTCTCCCGGCTCCAGGAGGGCGATGCCCTGGCCGAGCCCGAGGACGTCGAGCTCGACGCCGTGGTGGCCGAGGCCCTGGACCGGGTGCGCGTGGAGGCCGAGGGCCAGCAGGTCGAGCTGGTCTCCGGGGGGCGGCGGGGCCTGCGGGTCCGGGGGGACGCCGCTCTCATCACCACCGCGGTGCGCAACCTGCTGGACAACGCCATCCGCTACTCCGGGCCCCGCACCCGCGTCTCCGTGGGCGTCTCGCTGGACCCCTCCGACACCGACCTGGTGCGCATCGCCGTGGTGGACCAGGGCATCGGCATCCCCAAGGCCGACCAGGAGCGGGTCTTCGAGCGCTTCTACCGCGTGGACAAGGCCCGCTCGCGGGCCACGGGGGGCACCGGCCTGGGCCTGAGCATCGTCAAGCACGTGGCCGCCGATCACGGCGGCACGGTGGAGCTGTGGTCCGCCCCGGGCCGCGGCTCCACCTTCACCCTGGTCCTGCCGCGCCTGCACCCCGAGCCGGGGGCCGAGGCGCAGGCGGGCTCGGATCCCGCGCTGGATCCGGGGCGGGATCCCAGCATCCCGGGGCACAATGGCGGCTCCCGGGCGCAGGGCGGTCGGGATGATGTGACAGCTGATTCGGACAGGAGTGGCTCATGACCCGCATCCTTCTTGTCGAGGACGAGGAGAACTACCGGGACCCGCTGGCCTTCCAGCTCAGGCGGGACGGCTACGAGGTCCTCACCGCGGAGGACGGGGTGCTCGCCGTCGAGCGCTTCGAGGACGCGGGCCGGGTCGGTGGGCCGGGCGCCATCGACCTGGTGCTGCTCGACCTCATGCTGCCGCGGATGGGCGGGATGGAGGTGTGCAAGCGGATCCGGCGCAGCTCCACGGTGCCGGTCATCATGCTCACCGCCAAGGACTCCGAGGTGGACAAGATCGTGGGCCTGGAGATCGGCGCCGATGACTACGTCACCAAGCCCTACTCCTACCGCGAGCTCGTGGCCCGGATGGGGGCGGTGCTGCGCCGCACCAGCCACGAGGTCCAGGACAGCCAGACGCTGCTGTCGGTGGGGGAGGTCTCCATGGACGTCGAGCGCCACGAGGTGCGCGTGCGCGACCAGGGCGTGGAGATGCCCCTGCGCGAGTTCGAGCTCCTGGAGCTGTTCCTGCGCAATCCCGACCGGGTGCTCACCCGCTCCCAGATCATCGAGCGCGTCTGGGGGGCCGACTACGTGGGGGACACCAAGACCCTCGACGTCCACGTCAAGCGCATCCGCGCCAAGATCGAGCGCGACCCCTCCCACCCCGTCATGCTCACCACGGTGCGGGGGCTGGGCTACAAGCTCGTGGCCGGCTGAGGGCAGCGGGGTGGGGCCGCGGCCGGCTGCAGGAGCGGGCAGGGGCCGCCCGGGACCGGGCTTGTGAGATACCTCCCCGGTCTTTGCCCGGTATCCCCTGATAAACTAGGGCTCCACTATCAAACTGGAGTGTCATTCCCATGACCTTTGAAGTCGGAGAGACTGTCGTCTATCCCCACCACGGTGCTGCCCGGATCATCGATATCCGGCAGCGCAAGGTCCGTGGTGAGTCCAAGACCTATCTGCAGTTGGAGGTCGCCCAGGGGGACCTGACGATCCTCGTGCCCGCGGAGAGCGTCGAGCTCATCGGCGTGCGCGACGTCGTCGACGAGTCGGGCCTGGAGAGGGTCTTCGAGGTCCTGCGCGCGCCCCTGACCGAGGAGCCCACCAACTGGTCGCGCCGCTTCAAGGCCAACCAGGAGAAGATCGCCTCCGGCGACGTCATCAAGGTCGCCGAGGTGGTGCGGGACCTTTCCCGCCGTGACACCGACCGCGGCCTGTCCGCCGGGGAGAAGCGCATGCTGGCCAAGGCCCGCCAGATCCTCGTCTCCGAGCTCGCCCTGGCGCAGAAGACCGCCGAGGAGGAGGCCGAGTCCCGCCTGGACGAGGTTCTCGCCTCCTGACGCCCCCGGCGCCGCTCTGTCTCATGCGGGGGATCCTGAGGCTGCGGCACTGCCCGCGTGCCGGTGAGGCGGTAGCCTCCCGGTGTGAACGACTCCGCTGACCCCCGTCCCGTCGACGGCCCTGTGGCCGCCATTCTCACGGCTGCGGGCTCGGGAACCCGCCTGGGAGCGGGTGGGCCCAAGGCCCTGGTGCCGGTGGGCGGGATCAGCCTCCTGCGCCGGGCCGCTGGCGGGCTCCTCGACTCCGGCGTCGTGGACGGCCTCATCGTCACCGCCCCGCCCGAGCAGGTCGATCGCTTCCGGCTGGAGATGGCTGGGGTGGCTGAGGCGGCCCAGCAGCCGGTGGAGGTGGTGGCCGGCTCCGCCGCCTCCCGTCAGGCCTCGGTGGCCCTGGGCCTGGAGGCGGTCCTGGGGGCGGTGCCCACGGCGCGGGTGGTGCTGGTCCATGACGCAGCCCGGGCCCTGACCCCGCCGGAGGTGATCCGGAGGGTGGTGGCGGCGGTGCGCGCCGGCCACGGCGCGGTGGTCCCGGCCCTGCCGGTGACGGACACGATCAAGGAGGTCGCTCCGGTGCGGGAGGGCCACGACGACGTCGCCGCTGGGGCGGGCGGGGGCGTTGAGCCGGTGGTGGCCACGCCGTCGCGCGAGCCCCTCAGGGCGGTGCAGACCCCCCAGGGCTTCGAGCTGGGGACCCTGCTGGAGGCCCACCGCCTGGGCGCCGGGCGCTCCCAGGATGAGGCTGTGGCGGCCTCCGATGATGCGGGTCTGGTGGAGGCGGCCGGCGGCAGTGTGGTGGTGGTGCCGGGCGATCAGATGGCCCTGAAGATCACCACCCCCACCGATCTCGCCCTGGCCGAGGTGCTCGTCTCCGGCGCTCCCAGGCCCCCCGCGTCCGGGCCCGCCGATGACCCGGTGGTCCCCGGTCCCGGCGCCCCGGCTCAGTACTGATCCTGGCGAACCCGTCGACAAGCCGACCCCACGGTCTCGTACCTTAGCTGGTGGTCTCGTACTCCAGACGTGCGAGACCACCAGCTAAGGTACGAGAATGTCACCGGACCCGGTGCCGCACGCCCAGGCGGGGCTCACTCGCCCTCGGCTGTGAACGAGATTCGGGCTGGACGTGCTCAAGAAGCGGAGTGAGAGCGGAATGTGTGATCCCTGAGTAGAAGGGGTCGGATAGTGCTCCTTCGCGGGTAGATTGATCATCATCAGTAGTGACCTGTCACGCAACTTCTTCATAGGGCTCCTGGGGAGGAGCCATTCGGGCTTCTCTGAGGAAGAGGAGGAGTCATGGAACGTCGAGAGTTCACCAGGATCGCCGCTCTCACCGGTGCCGGCCTGCTGGTCGCCCCTGCAGCATGGGCCAGCAGTACCTCGGGCACGTCTGCGGGAGCACCCGCGTCAACCGCCGTTCTGACCGCCGAGGATGAGCAGTTCCTGAAGATCATCTCGGAGCTGGAGGCGCTTCCGGAGGACTTGAAGCAGCAGACACCGGTTCAGGGAGGGGAGTACGAGGCGCAGGTGAGCTCCCGGCTCAACGGCCTCAAGAGCGTCAACAGCGTGTCGACCGGCGATCGACCTGTCCCGGCCTTCAACTGGGCCGTATGCGTCTGGCCTGGCTCCTGATGTTTTGGTGTGTTTCTCGGTTTGAAGTGGGTTTCTCGTTGGAATGGTGGGGGTGGGGTGGGTGTCTGGCACACTAGGGTCGGGTGGGGGTCGGTCTGGGGTGGGTGGTGTTTGTTGGACAAGGGGATCCTCATCCCTCTTTTGATCCGAGAGAATGGAGCCATCTCGAGGGCGAAGTGACTGTGATGAGATCAAGCAGCAGGTAGTGCGCCAGATGATCGGCAAGGAACGCTCGATCACGTCGGTGGCCACCTCCTAAGGCCTGGAGCCCCAGAGGCGTGGGCAACTGGGTCGCGAACTACAAGAAACACCACTCACCCCAGATCATTGTCAGGGCGCGGCCCGGTGGAGGGCCGGGGCGGGCCCTCATCGATTCCCATCATGCGGCGCGGGCCGCCCGAGCACCGTAGGGTTCCCACCATGAGCCTCCCCTCCGCGCGGCCGCCCTCCCCGGCCGACCGCCCCACCCCCCTGATGTCCTGGCCCGTCATCGCCTGGGGGCTGTGGGACTGGGGGTCGGCCGCCTTCAACGCGGTCATCACCACCTTCGTCTTCACCGTCTACCTCGTCAGCGAGCCCTTCGGTGACAAGGCCGGCAACGAGACCTCCCTGAGCGTGGGCCTGGCCATCGCCGGGGCCTGCATCGCCCTGCTCGCCCCGGTCACCGGGCAGCGCGCGGACCGCTCCGGGCGCACCGTGCTGTGGCTCGGCGTCTACACCATGGTGGTCGTCGCGGTCTCCGCCGCCCTCTTCCTCGTCCTGCCCGAGCCCGGATACCTCTGGCTGGGCATCACCCTGCTGGGGCTGGGCAACGTGTTCTTCGAGCTGGCCTCGGTCAACTACAACGGACTGCTCAGCCACCTGGCCACCAAGGACCGCGTCGGCGCCGTCTCCGGCCTGGGATGGGGGATGGGCTACATCGGCGGCATCGTCCTGCTGCTCATCCTCTACGTCGGATTCATCGCCCCCGAGGTCGGATGGTTCGGCGTCACCGGCGAGAAGGGCCTCAACGTCCGGGTCTCCATGCTCATCGCCGCCGCCTGGTTCGGCATCAGCGCCATCCCCGTGCTCCTCACCCAGTCCAGGCGCGACCCGCGCCGTCGGGCCCTCGCGCGCGGCCAGGGTACGCCCCAGGCGAGCCCGCCGGCCCAGGACGGCGTCCCGGCGCCGGCCGCGCAGGCGGCGCGCGACTCCCTGCTCTCGTCCTACAGGCGGCTGTGGGGCACCCTGGTCAACCTGCACCGCCACCACCCCGAGGTCCTGTGGTTCCTCCTGGCCGCCGCGATCTTCCGCGACGGGCTGGCCGGGGTCTTCACCTACGGCGGCATCCTCGCCCGCAACACCTTCGGCTTCTCCTCCGACCAGGTCATCATCTTCGCCATCGTCGCCAATATCGTCGCCGGCATCACCACCATCGCCGCCGGCCGCCTCGATGACCTCATCGGGGCCCGCAGGGTCATCCTGGGCAGCCTCACCCTGCTGGTCATCGCCGGGCTCCTCGTCTTCCTCCTGCATGATGCCGGCCCTCTGGCCTTCTGGGTCCTCGGCCTCATCCTGTCCGGATGCGTGGGACCCGCCCAGTCCGCGGCGCGCTCCTTCCTGGCCCGCCTCATCCCCGAGGGCAAGGAGGGCGAGATCTTCGGCCTCTACGCGACCACGGGGCGCGCCGTGTCCTTCATGGCTCCCGCCATGTACGCCCTGTTCGTCGCCCTGGGAACCAGGGCGGTGGGGCCGGGCGCCGGCTACTGGGGGGTCCTGGGCATCATCACCGTGCTCGTCGTCGGCCTCCTGCTCATGCTGCGCGTCGGCGAGCCCACCGGGGAGGTCACCACCGCGCCCGCCACCATGTAGGCCTTGGCCCCGCGCCAGGAGGCGGGATGCAGGTGCTCACGCGGCAGCGCCGCCACGCACCCCGCCGCAGCACCGCGACGGGGGAGCGGCGGCGAGCAGCGGTCAGGGGCGGAACGCGCCTGGCTGTCAGGGGGCTGAGCGCTCAGGAGGAGCGGCGGGCCTCGCGCTCGGCGCGCATGCGCTCCAGATCCTGCGGGCTCAGCGGGCCCTGAACCGTGCCCTCAGAGCCGTCCCGACGGATCCAGCCCACCCGCATCGCCTCCTTGACGCCGAAGCGCGCCAGGTGGATGCCCACCACCTGCTCCAGGCCGGCCAGGTGCTCGTCGTCGGTGCGCAGGCGCAGCACCAGGGCCCCCGGCTCGCAGGACAGCTCCACCACCCCGGTCACCGGCCCCTCCCGGTCGAAGGCCAGGGCGCCCGTGGAGGCCGCCGGATCCCAGGAGGCGGTGATCTTACGGCCCATGTGGCTGACCAGCTGCTTGCCATAGCGCTCCGGGCGCTGCGTGGGCACCCGGGCCTCGGAGCCGGCGGGGAGGTCGAGGGCGAGAGTCTCAGCATCACTCATGAGGCTATCCTTACCTGATGCGCCGATGGCGGGCCAACCCCCCATCGCACCACCCCGGACCCCGGCCGAGCGATGAGGTGAGTAGCCGGGCCCTCCCGGGCCCGCCTGATGGGCCCGCCTCAGTCCCGCGGTGGGAGTGCCCCGCCGGGCCCGTCCCCGGGCTCCACGGCAGGCCCCTCCTGGGCGCGGGCCCGGTCGAGCAGGGCGCGGTACGCGGGCGGGTCCAGGTCCATGCCGGGCATGGCCACCAGGCGGTTGGCGGGCATGGCGGACATCATCTCGAAGGTGGTGCGGTCCTGGCGCAGGCGGGCCAGCGTCCCGGCCAGGGCCTGCTCCATGAGAGGGCCTCCCACCGGGTGCCCCAGCCACTCGCCCAGCGTGGAGTCCAGGCGCAGCCCCCGCACCGGTGCGGGGGCCTGGACCTCCAGGGGCAGGACGGCGGGCAGGTCGCGGCTGGAGAAGCCCACGGACACCTCGTAGCGGCCCGCCTCGACCACCCAGGCCTGGGAGGGCTCGTCCCAGAAGGAGAGGTCCCGCTGGGTCAGGGCGAGCTCGACCCCGGTGGACCGCCCCGCCTCCAGGCGCACCTTGGTGAAGCCGCGCAGCTCGCGCGGGGCCCGCTGGATGGCGGAGGCGCCGGTGCGGCCCACGTAGACCTGCACCACCTGGGCCCCGGGGCGCTGGCCGGTGTTGGTCACGGTGGCGCGCACGGTGGCCAGGACGCGGGCCTGCCCCTCGGCGTCGGCGGCGCTCACGGGGCCTCGGGCCCGAACCGCCCGAACCTCCGCCGTGTCCTCGCCGGTGTCCCCGACGTGCCTCATGTGCACGCCGCTCAGGGTGAAATCCGTGTAGGTCAGGCCGTGGCCGAAGGGGTAGGCCACCTTGCGCTCCATGGCGTCCACGGCCCGGTAGCCGATGAAGACGCCCTCGCCGTAGTCCACCACCGAGTCATGCCCGGGGAAGTTGAGCTGGGCCGGCAGGTCCGCCAGCCGCCGGGGCAGGGTCTCGGCCAGATGCCCCGAGGGGGCCTGCGCCCCCAGGACGACGTCGGCGATGGCCGACCCGCCGGCCTGCCCGCCCAGCCAGGCGATGGCCAGGGCATCGGCGGCGCCGTCCCAGGACAGGTCGACCGCCGAGCCGCCCACGACGATGACGATCGTGGCTGCGGCCACCTGGCTGACGGCGCGGACCAGCTCGACCTGCTCGGTGGGGATCGCCATGTGGCTGCGGTCATAGCCCTCGGACTCATCGATCTGGGGCAGGCCCACCAGCAGGACGGCCGTGGCGCCGCGGGCGGTCTCCACGGCATTCGCGCGCAGGACCTGCGCGGACAGCTCCTGACCCTCCTTCCCGGCGGCCTCGGCCAGGGGGTAGCCCGGGGCGAAGGCCACGGCATCCTCGCCCAGTGCCTGGATGAATCCCTCCAGGGCGGTGTCCAGGCGGGTGGGGGTGATGACGGAGGAGCCGGCCCCCTGGTAGCGCGGGGTGCGGGCGAACTCGCCGATGAGGGCCAGGGGGTGCTCGGCGGTGAAGGAGCCGGCTGCCAGCGGCAGTGCGGGGGTGGCGGTGGGGCCGACCGGCTCGTTCTTGAGCAGGACGGTGCCCTCGGCGGCCACGCGCTGGGCCAGGGCGTGGTGGGCCCGGGCGTCGTAGCCCCCGCCCGCGGCCCGCGCGGACTCCAGGGCCGCGGCGGTGTGCAGGATGAGGGTGGTGATGCGCTCAGCGGCGGTGTCCAGCACGGCCTCCGCCAGGCGCCCCTCACGCACCGCCTCCACGATCCGGGCATCGGTCCGGCCCCCGGAGGCGGGCATCTCCAGGTCCAGTCCGGCGGCGAGGCCGGGGACGCGCTCGTTGACGGCGCCCCAGTCGGAGACCACGACGCCCTCGAAGCCCCACTCCTGTCGCAGCACGGTGCTCAGCAGCCAGGGATCCTCGGAGGCGTGGATGCCGTTGACCCGGTTGTAGGAGCACATGAGGCTCCAGGGCTGGACGGCGCGCACGATGTGCTCGAAGGCCGGCAGGTAGATCTCGCGCAGGGCCCGCGGCGAGACGCGCGCATCCACCCGCATGCGGTCGGTCTCCTGGTTGTTGACGGCATAGTGCTTGAGGCAGGCCCCCACCCCCTGGGCCTGGATCCCGGCCACGAGGGCGGCGCCGATGCGCCCGGCCAGCAGGGGGTCCTCCGCGAGGTACTCGAAGTTGCGCCCGCACAGGGGTGAGCGCTTCATGTTGACCCCGGGGCCCAGGATGACGGCGACGCCGTTGGCGGCGGTCTCGGCGCCCAGCGCCCGGCCCACGGCCCCGATGAGCTCGGGATCCCAGGTGGAGCCCAGGGTGGCGGCGGTGGGGAAGCAGGTGGCCGGCACGGAGTCGCCCAGGCCTGGGCGATCGGTGGCCGTGGCCTGCTTGCGCAGGCCGTGGGGCCCGTCGGTGACCATGATCCGCGGGATACCGAGGCGCTCGATGGCCTTGAGGTGCCAGAAGTCGTCACCGGAGGTCAGGGAGGCCTTCTCCTCCAGGGTCATCCGCGCCACCAGCTGTGCCGCACGGGTGCGGTGCTCCGCGGGGGTGGAGGTGCGGTGCTCCGCGGGGGCGGGGGCGCGGCACTCCGCAGGGGCGGGGGCGTGGTGCTCGGCGGGGTCCGGGACGGGGGACGGATCCTCGGGGGTGTCAGGGGCGGTGGTGATCACTGTGGGCTCCTTCGACCTGGATGGCCACCCGATCCTACCGCTTGGTGGTTAACCGGGCGGGTGCTGGCGCGTCACGATGGTATGGGACTCTTGGAACGATTCTTCGCGGGGTGAGTCGTTTTCTGCTGGGTCAGGCGCATCCTGCTGGGTCGGATGGACCAATCTGAACGAGCAGGATGCGGCTGACCCGGCGAAGAACGGCTGACCCAGCAGACCGGCCCGACAGGACGCCGGCGCACGCACAGCAGGGCAGACCCACGCGCTCGGGGCACAGGGCGCTTCGCGAGCCTCCGACGATGTCGAGGTCAAGGCAGGCCCAGTTCTCGGGGCACAGGGCACCGCAGTGGCGGCCACCACCCCTGGGGGGGGCGAGACCGCGGCTGCACTGTGGCCATCGGCGCAGGCCGACCCCAGCTCGCCGGGGCCGGCTGCAGATCACCGGCGTTGCCCGCGGATCTCCGGTCTTGTCAGCACTCCGCATCCCCAGGACCCCTCCGATCTACCGACAACCCCTGCAATCCACAGACAACCCCGGCGATGAAGGTCATTCAGAGAGGCGCCGACCATGCGTGTTTGCCCGGGTCAGGACCCACTTCCCTCGGTCTGTGAACAACCTTCAGCGAAGGTCATTCACAGACCGGCGCAGATGGCCCCCGACCTGGTCGAACGAGGGCATCGTGGCATCTGTGAATGACCCTCACTGAACCGTGGTCCTGTGCCCAGATATACCGGGGTCCGAGTGCCGGGGCCCGGATCCGGGGGCGCTGAGGACGGCCGGGCTCAGGCCAGGGCCAGGGCTCGCTCTTGGGTTGGGCCCAGGGCTGCGCAGGCGCCCGCCGGGGCGGCTCCCGGAAGGCCGGTGGGCGCCCCCGGCCCCTCCAGCAGCTCCATGATCGCCCGGGCCGCCTGGCCGGGGCCGTCGAGGCCGCTCATGAGCCCGGCCATCTGCGCGGCCCTGGCCCGCATCTCCTCATCGGCCAGGGCCTGGCGCACCAGTGCGGCCCAGTCGGTGGAGGCCACCTGCTTCTGCGGCAGCAGGCGTGCCGAGCCGAAGGCCACGCAGCGCTGCACATTGAAGCGCTGCTCGAACTGCAGGGGGATGCCGATGAAGGGCCAGCCCTGCGTGCAGCTGGTCTGGACGGTCCCCTCACCGCCGTGGGTGATGGCCAGGTCGATGGCCCCGCCCAGGCGATCAGCGGGCAGCCAGTCCGTGACATGCACGTTGGCGGGAAGGCCGGTCAGATCCTCCTCGTGCAGGTAGTTGCGCACGGGGGCCACGACCTGGCAGGGCGCCTGGCCCAGGCCGCGCAGCACTGATAGCGCCAGGTCCCTGTTGCCCGAGGAGCCGATGGCGAAGTAGACCACCGGCTGGTCGCCGTCGGCGAGCCGGGCCACCAGCGGGGGGACCGGGCCGGGCAGGCGGGCGAAGATGGGGCCGACGACGCGGTGGCCCGCAGGCATCTCGAGGTGCTGGGGCAGCAGATGCGGGGCCGAGGCGATGAGGTTGAGGTCGGCGGTCAGGGCTGCGGCCACATTGCGCGCCAGGTCCACGCCGTGATCAGCGGCCACCTGGTAGAAGGACCGGGGCAGGGGCACGCGGGAGGCCACGGTGCGGAACAGCCCGGCGGCGGCGCGGTCGATCACTCGCTGCCGCCGGGTGGTGCGGGGCAGGAAGCCGGTGGTGCCGTAGGAGCGCGCGATGCTCACGTGGGGCAGGGAGTAGGCGAAGGGGCGCACGAAGACCAGCGGCACGGACTCCGCCCGCGCCGAGATGAACTGGCTCGGGGTCACCCCCACCACCACGGCGCTGGCGCACAGCCTGCGGATGAGCGCGCGCTCGCTGGCCACCCGCTGGGAGAGCATGGTGCGGGTGAAGGGGTGGCGGTGGCCGCGGCCCTGGTCGAAGTCCAGCGCCTGACGGGCCTGCTCGTCGGTCAGGAGCGGCTCCTGGAGGATGAACTCGAAGCCCGCCTCCTCGATGAGCTCCCTGTTGCGGGGGGAGAAGCCCGTGAAAACACAGTCCACGCCCTCGGGCATGCGCTTGGCGACCTCGATGCCCCGCGTGACCTCGGCAATATTGATGGTCTCGGGGGCGAAGAGCACCCGGCAGGCGTGTCCGGAGGGGCGCGGTGCTTCGTGGGATGCCGGCCGGAGGGGCCAGGGCCCGGCGGGACTCGGGGCGGCGGTGGGGGTCCGGCGCGGTGCCGCGCCGATCGCGGCCAGCTCGGCGGGCGTGAGGATCTCGGCGCTCAGGACGGCGGGGTCGTTGAGCGCGGGACGCTCATGGGGCGTCCCGACCCCGGTGCTCGCCGTCATGCTGCGCCTCATCGTGAGCTCTGACATGGGAGGGCCTTCCCTGGAACCGGTATGATGGGGATAATTGAGGAACAGGGCTATTGGATGGCCTGTTTAATTGCGGTTCAGGATAGCAGGCGGCCGCCGGTCGTGCCAGATGCTGCGTCAATATGCCCGGCCCGTCGGCGCAGAGGCCGGGCCGCCGCCAGGGACCGGCACTCGCGGTGCCTAGGGGACCTGCGGCTCCTGGGGCTGAGATCCCCGGTCCTGGGCGGCCGGCCCCTCACAGGGCCGCCCCCGCCCCGTGGGCACGAGGGCGTGAAGGGTCCGGATCATCATCCCCGCGACCTCGTCGCTGTCGATCTCCGGGTGCTCCAGCCACTGCAGGCAGGTGGCGATGACCGTGTTGGTCCAGGTGCGCAGTGCGAAACGGGCCTGCTCATCGGTCAGCGGGATCGAGAGCAGATTGAGCAGGATCTCCTCGAACCTCACCTGGCTGGTGCGGATCGCCTCGCCGATCACCGGATCGTTCTCCAGCCCGCCGATGTGCAGGGCCCGGTAGCCCATGGGCCTGCCCTGGACGTAGGTGATGTAGGCAGTGACGACTTCCTCGATGCTCTCGGCACCGGCGATCCTGTGCACCTGGCTGATCTCGTGGGCCACGATGGCCCGGGCGAGATCGATCTTGGAGGGGAAGTAGTGGTAGAACAGCGCGCGCGAGACCCCGGCGCGCTTGGCGATCTCGTTGACGGATATCTGCGTCAGGGAGCCGGTGGCGAATATCTCCAGGCCCACCGCCATGATCTCCTCCCGGCGCTGCTCGGGACTGAGGCGACGGCGCTGCTCTGGGGCCTGGGAACTGCTCACGATGGGGAGCCTACTGGTTGGGCGCGGTGGTGCCCGGGAGGCCGGCCCGCCTCCCGGGCGCGAGTCTCTCCGGGTCCCTGCGGGGCCAATGATCCCCGTGCTCCGCGCGGCGGTGCCCTCCGGGGGCTGGGTGGGGGAGGGGTAAGACTTGACCCTCGGGCCCGCCGTGGCGGGCCCGAGGGTCCAAGCCTCGTGAGGGGCCCTCTGCCACCCGGGTTCCCATGCACCCGGGGAGATGGCCTCCTCCTTCACCGGAGCGGTGGCCCCGGGCTCCCTAAGACCCGGTGCCGGCCTCGGAGACCCGGTCCGTCATCAGGCTCCCCAACCCTCGGGACCGGTTCCGTCCGGTGGTGATCACTATGTAACGCGACCACCCTGGAAGAACCCACCTCCTCGCACTGTGAACCACCTGGGAAATCCGGCGGTCTGCCGCCCGGTGGCGGGGAGCCCCGCAGGGCGGGCCATCGACGGGTCCTGGGGAGGCTCGGGCCCCGCTGCGGGCCGCTGCGCCGCCGCGCCGAGCGGCGCCTCACCGGGGGGCGGAGAAGCGCACGGCCGTTCCGGAGGCGGTGACCATGAGCATGCCGTTGTCGCTGCCCAGGGTCTCGTAGTCGACGTCGACGCCGACGATGCCCTCGGCGCCGAGCTCCTGGGCCCGCTGGACCATCTCGGCCAGCGCGGTCTCGCGGGCCTGCATGAGCTCGCGCTCGTAGGCCTCCGAGCGCCCACCGACCATGTTGCGGAACCCGGCGGCGATGTCCTTGAACATGTTGACGCCGGCGATGGTCTCCCCGAAGACGACGCGCAGGTACTGGGTGACGGGGTAGCCCTCGACGGTGGGCGTGGTGGTGACGATCATGATGGCTCTCCTGGAGTCGGTGGTGTGCTGATCGGCTCCAGGGTAGTGGGATGCGGCGCCTCCCGGCCCGCCGGCATGTCAGTGCTGCGGCGCGATCGCCCTATCCGCGGAGGATCCGTGCCAGGGAGCGCGCGTACTGGGGCCCGATCTCCTCGGGGCTCACCGGCCGTCCCTCCAGGCTCCAGGTGATGAGGTGCTCGGGGTGGAAGCGCTTGGCGCACCGTGAGCAGGACACCGGGCGGGAGGGGCGCCTCATGCGGTCCACCTCGTGCCCGGCGGGGCACCGGCCCACCCAGCGCCCCCGCAGCCTCGGGGAGCCGGGGGCTGCCAGCCGCCTGCCGCTGGCCCCGATCCTGCGCGCCTCGGCGCTCCACACGGCATCGTGGCCGTGGCCGGCGCCCACGCGGGCGTGCGCGATCTCGTGCAGGACCGTCTCGCGGACCTCGGACTCGGGGTAGAGGGCCATGAGATGGCGGCTCAGTGTGATCCGACGGCGCGCATCGTCGGTCTGCCCCGCCCGTCGTCGGGCGCGATCCAGCTCCAGCCCCCAGTGGCCCACACCGTGCTCCTCCATGAGCGCGCGGGCCAGGACCATGACGTCGGGGAGGTGCACGGGAGTGATCCTAGGCCCTCGTGCGGCTGTCTCCGCGCCGTCCGCGCGGGGCCGCCCGGAACGCCCGGCACCGGGGCCCTGCCCGGCTCCCCGCCGCCGGGCCATGGGGCCGTCTTGCCGCCCCCTGGGGCGAAGGCGCTGCACCGCGGGAGAGAAGAGCGGAGATGTGGGAATATGTCGGGGATGTCCCCTCCCTCCGCCGGCCCGGGCCCCCGGGCCCACCGCAGCCCCCGTGGGCCGGGCGCCCCGCGCCGGGCCCACGCCCCTGGGCGCGCCCGCCCGGCGCGTCGGCGCCCGGCCCGCCGTCGGGCCCCGCGCCGCCTCCTGCGCGGCCCGCTGGGCATCATCCTGGCCGCCTTCCTCATCACCGTCCTCATCGGCCTCGTCGTGCTGCGCCTGAGCGGCGACCAGCCCCAGTCCACGGCGGCGCCCGTCTTCACCGAGCCCGCCGCCGTCGTGCCCGACCACACCGGCTTCGAGGCCGCCAGCATCATCGACGACGAGGTCTTCTACGACTCCCAGGCGATGACCCGGGCAGAGGTGGACGAGTTCATCCTCCGGGTCAACGAGGGGTGCATGCCCGGATTGGACGGCACCCCGTGCTTGGCCCAGGCCGCCTTCGACATCGAGGCGCGCGCGGCCACCACCTTCTGCCCCGGTCGAATCGAGCCGCACCGGGGCGCTAGTGCCGGCCGGGTCATCTGGGAGGTGGCCCAGGCCTGTGATATCAATCCGCAGGTCCTGCTGGTCCTCATCCACAAGGAGCAGGGGCTCCTGACCGCCTCCGGCGCCAGTCTCACCGCGCGCGACTACGAGGCCGCGGCCGGCTACGGGTGCCCCGACGGCGCCGCCTGCGACACCCAGTGGTCGGGGTTCTTCGCCCAGCTCTACGGGGCCGCGTCCCAGTACCAGCGCTACCGGCTCGATCCGGGGGCCTATGACGTTCAGGCGGAGGTCCCGGTGCGGATCGCGTACTCTCCCGAGGCCCGATGCGGCTCGGCGGAGCTCACGGTGGCCAACCAGGCCACCGCCGCGCTGTACAACTACACGCCCTATCAGCCCAATGAGGCCGCTGCGAGTGGCGGGGACGGCTGCACCGCCTGGGGGAACTGGAACTTCTACGGGTACTTCCGCGTCTTCTTCGGGGATCCGACGCCCTCGCGCGCTTAACCGGCCCCAGCGCTGGGGCGGGCCGGCCCGGGAATACCGCGCCCCGGTGATCCGACCCGGATGAGGGGAAATGACAAGGGGGTTATTCTCTACCAATCCGTGATTGGCGATGGGGTCTGTGCGGGCGATCGTGAGCGGCCGGCGCAACAGGCTGCCATCATCATGGCGCCGTTATCAATTCGTTGCCTGCCGTCACCGTATTGATGCGCTTTTCTCAGTCTTCTCCCAGCGCTGCTCCAAGGTTTCTCTCAGGGTTGGTCGGCAGAGTTCTGCTTACCGCTGGACGGGGGCGGTCGCGAGGTACTGGGGAGTACTGCTGACCGGCTGTCGCCGAGTCCGGGCCACAGCCAAGGGAATGTGCTCGGGCGCTCCAGTGAAGGAGGACCCGCTGCCGAATGGGAACCGGTGAGCGACCTCGATGCGAATGGCCCGACCCGGTGGATCCATACCGGGGCGGGCCTTCGCAGCATTCCGGCCCCGGAGCGCCGGTCGGCGCTCCGGGGCTCGCCCCTGGCGCGGTGCCGACGACGGGCCTGCCCGCACGCCGGGAGCGTCCACCGCCTCCCCGTCCGTCCGTGACATCATGCGGCCATGACGATGCCCCCGCTCCTGGCCGCCATCTGGGTCGTCATCGAGTACGCGATCAAGATCGCCGCTTTGGGGACGGTCCCGGAGAACCGCCGCCCCTCCTCCTCCACCGCCTGGCTGCTGCTCATCTTCCTGCTGCCCTTCGTCGGATTCCCCCTCTACCTGCTCATCGGCAGCCCATGGGTGCACGGCAAGCGCCTGGAGCAGCAGAACACCGTCAACGAGGTGACCCTGGAGTACACCCGCAATATGCCCGACCTGCCGGTCGGCGCCGGCCCCTCCACCGCGCTGACCGGGGTGCTGCGCATGAATCGCGAGCTGACCGGGCTGCCCTGCGTCACCGGGGAGGTCATCGCCATCCACTCCGAGGCGCGGGCCACCTACGCCGAGATGGCCCGCGCCATCGACGAGGCCACCGACCACGTCCACGTCGAGTTCTACATCATGAGCTGGGACGAGGTCACCGACATCTTCTTCTCCGCCCTGGCGCGGGCGGCGGCCCGAGGGGTGACGGTCCGCCTCCTCATGGACCACCTGGGAAGCCGCAAGTACCCGGGATGGAAGGAGCTGGGGCGCAGGCTGACCGCCGCGGGCATCCGCTGGCGCCTCATGATGCCGCTGCTGCCGCACAAGCGGCGCTGGCGGCGCCCCGACCTGCGCAACCACCGCAAGGTCCTGGTGATCGACGGCGAGCGGGCCTTCATCGGCAGCCACAACATCATCGACCCCACCTACCGCCTGCGCCGCAACCTGTGGGCCGGGCGGACCTGGGAGGACCTGTCGGTGGAGGTCACCGGGGAGATCGTCGTCGAGGCCCAGGCGGTCTTCGCCATGGACTGGTACTTCGAGTCCGGTGAGCAGCTCGAGGCCCTCGAGCTCGCCCTGGGGGAACCCGCCGAGACCCTGCCCGAGGGCTCCGGGCTGCCCGGTGTGCCCGTGGGCCGGGCGGCGCCCCAGCCGGGGCGGCCCGGCGCCGTGGTCAATGCCATGCAGCTCATCCCCTCGGGCCCGGGCTACCCCACCGAGCCCAACCTGCGCATGTTCGTGGCGCTCATCTACGGCGCCAAGCGCCGCGTGTCCATCACCAGCCCCTACTTCATCCCCGACGAGGCCCTCCTGACGGCCATGACCTCCGCGGCCTACCGGGGGGTGGAGGTCGAGCTGTTCGTGGGCACCGAGTCCGACCAGTTCATCGTCAACCACGCCCAGCGCTCCTACTACGGGACCCTCCTGGCCGCGGGCGTGCGCATCTACCGCTACCCGGCGCCCACGGTCCTGCACGCCAAGTACATGACCGTCGACGACGAGGTGGGGGTGATCGGCTCATCGAATATGGACTTCCGCTCCTTCGCCCTCAACTACGAGCTCATGCTCCTGGCCTTCGGGGGCGACCTGGACGACCTCCTGCGGAGGAATGACGCGGACTACCGCGCCGTGTCGACCGAGCTGACCGCCCAGGAGTGGGCCAGCGAGCCCTGGTACCGGCGCTATGTGGACAATGTCTGCCGCCTCATGTCGGCCATGCTGTGAGCCCCGCCCCTCGCGATGCCCCGGCGGGCACGGGACCACGGCCCGGCCGGCTTCTCCTCGTGGCCCCGCACCCCTGACAGGGGGCGGCCTCAGGCGATCGTGGCCAGGAGCTTGGTGATGCGCTGGGGGCTGACCTTGCGGGAGGTCCCCAGGGTCTGGGCGAACAGGCTCACCCGCAGCTCCTCGACCATCCACCGGGCCTCGGCCAGCCGGGCCTCGCGCTGCGCATCCGGGGGCAGGGGCGCCGCCCGGGCCCGGGCCTGATCGAGAGCCGAGACCACCTGGGAGACCTGGTAGGCCAGGGCCGCGTCCTGGGAGGCCGCCGACGGCGAGGAGGCCGCCCGCTCCACCCTCATCGCCAGGGCGCTGAGATAGCGGGGCAGATGGGCCAGCTGGTCCTCCGGCGTCGCCGAGACGAAGCCGTCGAGGACCAGCGCGGCGGCCTGCTCGCGCACCTCCTGGAGCGTGGTGAGCAGGGACAGCGAGCTGTGGGCCCCCACCGCCCGCTCGACCTCGCGCTGGGCCGACAGGACGCGCACGACGATGAGTGCGAGGCGGTGGATCTCATCCTCCAGCTCCTCGCGCATGACCCCTGCCAGCTCGGTGAAGGCGGTGCGCTCCCGCAGCTGGTTCAGGGGCCGCTTGGTCGCGGCCGCCCACCGGCCGGCCGTGCTGCGCGCCGCCGCGAGCTGGAGGTCCGCCACCAGGGCCTCCGTGCTGGGGTAGGGGGAGGCCGCCAGGGCGAGGGCCTCCTGCCCGCTCCACCGGCTGCTCACCCTGCCCGTGGGAAGCCTCGTGCGCGCCAGGGCCAGGGCGATCACCCCGGCGCCGTGCTCACGGGCCTGGGCGGCGGCGTCGGGAAGGATGCGCAGATCCGCGCTGGGCGCCTGACCGCGGCCCGCCGGAGCGGCAGGGGCGGCGCTGCCGGCCCGCTCCGGGCGCAGCGGTGCCGCACCCCCCGAGGCCAGGAGAGCGGGGTAGCCGCGCACCACGAGGCCCGCCCGCCCAGTGGATTCCACCGTGGCCGGGATCGTGGAGCGCTGCGGGTCCCCCAGGCCCGGCACATCGCTGGGCCAGTCGGTCAGCCCCTCGCGCTCGGCCAGCCCCGAGCGGACCGCGGCCCCTCCAGGATCCGGCTGGGGCCCCGAGCCGGGAGCCCCGGAGCCAGTGCCCATGGGCGCCGAGGATCCGGCTCCGCCCCGGGCCCCCGAGGGGCCCGTGCCCCGGGCTCCGCCGTCGGCGCCCGGAGCGGACCGGCGTCCCGCGGCTCCTTTGCGGCCCTTGCGCCCGTGGGAGCCCTGGCGGTCCTGGGCCTCCTCCATGGCCCGGGCCAGGGCGCCGCGCACCACGGAGCGCACCGCCTCCTCCGTCCTGCCCGACAGGCGCCGGCTCAGGGCCACCAGGTCCTTGGAGCGCCCCAGGACCTGGCCGTGCTCATCGGTGGCCACGAAGGCCATGCGCAGGTGGTCGGGCAGGCGCTCGGCGGCCTCCTGCCAGTCGGCCTCGGTGATCTCCACATCCTTCAGCCGCCTGACCGCGGCGCTGAAGGCCTCCTCGAAGGGGACCTCGGGCGCCGAGGCTCCCGGCGGCGTCGGGCAGTGCTCCACCAGGGCGGCATGGATCTGCGCCCCCACATCGGGAGCGGGCACCAGTAGACGGCGCACCCGCTTGGGCAGGGCCCGGATCGTGGCCACGCACAGCTCGGGGCGCATGCCCGGCACCAGCCAGTCGAAGCCCTCGGGGCTGAGGCGCCCCAGGATCTCCACCGGCACCTGCACGCTCACGCCGTCGTCGTGCCTCCCGGGCTCGAAGACATAGGCCAGGGGCAGGGTCAGGTCGCCCTGCACCCAGGTGTCGGGGTATCCGCTGGCATCATCCCCACCGGGCAGCACCAGCTCGCGGGTGAAGTCCAGCAGCTCGGGGGTGGCACGGCGCTGATCCTTCCACCAGGCGTCGAAGGCCGCCGCCGAGGTGACCTCCTCGGGCACTCGGTCGTCGTAGAAGTCGACGAGGGCCTGGTCGTCGGCCAGCAGCCCGTGGACGCGACGACGGCGCTCCACATCCCCCAGCTCCTCGATCAGGGCCCGGTTGCGGGTCACGAAGGCATGGCGGGCGTGCCACCCGCCCTCGACCAGGCCCTGGCGCAGGAACATCTCGCGGGCCACCTCCCGGGCGGACCCGGTGCCCACCGAGGCCAGGGTGGCGGGGCGGTCCGCCGCCAGCGTCATGCCGTAGAGCATGACCTTCTCATGGACCATGGCGGCGCCCTGGCGCGTGGACCAGTAGGGCTCGCCGTAGACGCGGCGCAGCAGCCCGGCCCGCTCGGCGGCCTCCTCGACCCACCGGGAGTCCACCTTGGCGACCGTGCGGGCGAAGAGCCGGGAGGTCTCCACCAGCTCGGCGGTCATCACCCAGTCGTAGGTCTTGCGGCGCAGCCCGCTTCCCGGCCAGATGGTGAAGCGGGTCCCCCTGGCGCCCGCGTAGTCGCGGCGCCGCTCATCCCAGTTGCCCACATTGGACAGCAGGCCCGTCAGCAGGCTGCGGTGGATGGCATCGGCATCCGGGGTGTCGGCGCTGCGCCCCAGGGCGACCACGGCGGCCGCCACGCCCCCGTGGGCGATCTGGGCGGCATGGGAGCCGGGCTCCAGGGCCTCGGTGGCGGCGCGGATGGCGCGGGCGGTCGGCAGCTCGATGGGGGCGGCATCCAGGCCCAGGGGGCGGGCCAGCTCGCGCAGCTGGGCGTGGACGTCCTGCCACTCGCGCACCCGCAGGTAGTGGAGGAACTCGTTGCGGCACATGCGGCGGAAGGCCGAGCCGGACAGCTCGCGGCCCTGGGTGCGCAGGTAGCGCCACAGGTTGAGGTAGGTCAGGAAGTCGCTGGTGGGGTCGGCGAAGCGGCGGTGCATGGCATCGGAGGCCTCCTGGCGGTCGGCCGGGCGCTCGCGCACATCCTGGATGGACAGGGCCGCCACGATGACCATGACCTCCCCGGCGCAGCCCAGCTCCCCGGCCTCCAGGAGCATGCGCCCCAGCCGCGGGTCGATGGGCAGGCGGGCCAGGCGGCGCCCGATGGCCGTCAGCCGCGGGCCGCGCCCTGCGCCGCCCGCGCCCGCCCCCGGGGGGTCGATCGCGCCGATCTCGGTGAGCAGCTGGAGGCCGCTGCGCACCTGACTGGGGTCGGGCGCGTCCAGGAAGGGGAAGTCCTCGACGGCGCCCAGCCCCAGGGCCGCCATCTGCAGGATGACGCTGGCCAGGGAGGTGCGCAGGATCTCCGGCTCGGTGTACTCCGGGCGGGAGTCGAAATCCGCCTGGGAGTACAGGCGGATGGCGATGCCGTCGGCCACGCGCCCGCAGCGCCCCGAGCGCTGGTTGGCGCTGGCCCGGCTGACGGCCTCGATGGGCAGGCGCTGGACCTTGGTGCGGTTGGAGTAGCGGGAGATGCGGGCCAGGCCCGGGTCGATGACATAGCGGATGCCCGGCACCGTCAGCGAGGTCTCGGCGACATTGGTGGCCAGGACGATCCTGCGCGTGGAGTGGGCCTGGAAGACCCGGTGCTGCTCGGCGGCCGACAGGCGCGAGTAGAGGGGGACGATCTCCACGGCGCCGGGGGCCGGGGAACGGCCATCAGGGGTGTAGCGGGGCCCCAGGTGGTCGATGAGGGCGGCCTCGGTGTCCCGGATGTCCCGCTCCCCGGCCAGGAAGACCAGGATGTCGCCGGGACCCGCCGCCATGAGCTCATCGACGGCCTCCAGGATGCCAGTGACCTGGTCGCGCTCCTCCTGCGGGCCGGGGCCGGTGGGGCGGGCGCCCCGGGAGCGCCGTCCCCGGCCCCCCTGGCCCGAGACGGGGGCCGTGGCCCGCGCGGCCTCCCGGCGCGCCCGGGCGGCCGCGCGCACCTCGGGGTCGGGGGAGGTCAGGGCCTCCAGCTCGGCCTCGCTCAGCTCCCCCGGTGCGGCGGGCCCGGGGGAGGGGCGGCCCTGCGCCCCACCGGCGGATGCGGCACCCTCCTGCGGGCCGTCGGGGGCATCGTCGTCGGCGATGAGTGGGCGGTAGCGGATCTCGACGGGGTAGGTGCGCCCGGAGACCTCGATGACCGGGGCCGGTTCCACCGCGGCGGGCTCCTGGCCCCCCGGGGAGGCGCCGGCCGCGCGCTGCCCGAAATGGCGGGCGAACCGCTCGGAGTCGATGGTGGCCGAGGTGATGATGACCTTGAGGTCCGGGCGGCTGGGCAGCAGGCGGGCCAGGTAGCCCAGGATGAAGTCGATGTTGAGGCTGCGCTCGTGGGCCTCGTCCACGATGATCGTGTCGTAGCGGGAGAGCTGGGGATCGGACTGGATCTCGGCCAGGAGGATGCCGTCGGTCATGAGCTTGACCAGGGTGGTGGGTCCCACCTCCTCGGTGAAGCGCACCTGGTAGCCCACCACGCCCTCGCGCCCGATGCGGGTGCCCAGCTCATGGGCGATGCGCTCGGCCACGGAGCGCGCGGCGATGCGGCGCGGCTGGGTGTGGCCGATCATGCCGGTGACCCCGCGTCCCAGCTCCAGGCAGATCTTGGGCAGCTGGGTGGTCTTGCCGCTGCCCGTCTCCCCGGCCACGATGACCACCTGGTGGGCGCCGATGGCCTCGGCGATCTCCTCACGGCGGGCGCAGACCGGGAGCTGCTCGGGGTAGATGATCGCCGGCACGGCCTGACGGCGGGCCTCGACCTGCGCAGGGGTGTAGCCGGGCCCGCCGCGGGGGCGGTGGCCGGGCCCGCCGCGGGGGCGGCCCTTGCGCCGGCCCCGGCCGTGCCGGCGGTCGGAGGAGGTGCGGGGATCGGTGCTGCGCCCCTGCTCCTCGCTGCTGCGCGTGCGGTCGTGATCGGCCGCGGCGCCGTCGGTGCCGGCGGGCTCTGCGCCCTGCCCGACCTCGGCGCCGCGCCCCCGGTGCTGGCGATCGCCGTGGCGCGCGGCGTCGGCCGCCCGCCCCTGCGCGCTGCGGTTCTGCTCGTCCTGGCCGTGTTCCATAGGGGGCCCATTGTTCCCTACTGCTCCCCACGCGGGCGCCGCCCTGCGCACGCGCTGCGTCACAGGGGCTCTCCTGCCGTCCAGTCCTGCTGGGCAGGGCGGGGCGCGCCGCTGCGGGTGGGCGAGCGCGCCGGGATGGCCGACGGCGGGGGCCGGGCCGGCGCAGATACCGGTGAGGCGGACACGTTGGGCGTCACTTCGCGACAAGGGCGTCACTTCGCGACTTGAGCGATACCTGTAAGTGTCGTTCATTCCGCGAAGTGACGCCCTTGTCGCGAAACGACGTCGATTCTGAAGGTCGCGAGCCCTCAAGCGTCCTCGGCGCCCGGCCGTCGAGCACTCGCGATGGGGCCGTGCCAGCCGCCTGTGCAGCAGACCCGGGGCCCAGCTCGTGCGGGGCTCCACGAATCGGTGCTCGGAGAGCTATCGCATCTCCGGCTGCCGGGCATCGGGATACCGGCGCGGTGGCGGCGATGGCAAGTCGGGCTGTGCTGCCCGTCCCCTGTCAATCGGATGTCAATCGGAGCGGTAGACGCGGTAGGTGGCATGGACCAGACCGCCCTGGCCGGTGTGGGAGGCCACCAGCTCCAGGCGGATGTCCTGCGGCAGGGCGCCGAAGAGCGGCAGGCCTGAGCCCAGAAGGACCGGTGCCCAGGCCAGGGTGATCTCGTCGATGAGATCCTCGCGGAGGAAGGACTGGATGACCCTTCCGCCATCGACGTAGACCTGCCGGGCGCCCCGGGCATCGAGCAGCGCGACTGCCTCCTCCAGGCTGCGTGCCTGTGTGATCCTGGGATCCCCGGCCTCCAGCGCGGTGGACAGCACGATGACGCCCAGGCCCTCATAGGGCCACTCCCCGAAGGTGAGGACCTTCTCATAGGTGCCCCGCCCCATGACCAGGTGATCGATGCTGGGCAGGAACTGCTCCCACTCCAGGGCGCGGGCACTGGAGTGCTCACTGGAGCCGGGTCCCTCCGGCGGATGATGGCACGGCCCAGGGGCGGGATCGGTGAGCCATTCGATCGCACCGTCGGGCCGGGCGATGAAGCCGTCCAGGCTCGCCGCGATGAAGGCCCTGCCCCTCCACAACCGCTCACCGACCACTGCTGCTCCCCTGCTGAATGCCGCCAGTGAATGACCCCGGAAGAGTACCGCGCCTCCCCGGTCGGGGTGTCCCTCGCCGGGCGAGACAGGTTTGTGGCCCGGTGCGCGCTCCTGATTGAGTAGCGGCCATGAGTCGTGCCCGTCGCATTCCGAGGTGGGTCGCGCCGGGGCTCGCCGCGCTGATCGCACTGGTCGCGCTGGTCAGCATCCGCCCGCCCCTGACCCTGCAGCCCTTCATCGCCCAGGCCGTCGCGATGCGCTTCTTCATGGCCGCCGGATGGGGGGCTCTGGGCCTGCTCATCGCCCTCGTGGCGATCGGACAGCGCCTATGGGCCCGCCGCACCGGGCGGACCGGCCGCCGCGCCGGGCTGCATGCCGCGGTCCTGGCCGTCGTCCTGGTCCTCGTCGCCCTGACCCACGGCGGCATCCTGGTCGGCCGCGGAACCTCCATGGGCGCCCTGGCGGCCATGGCGGACAAGACCGGGCAGGAGGGCATCACCGTGCTGACCCTCAACACCGAGCGGGAGGACGCCACCATCCAGGATGTGGCGGGAGCCGCCACGGCCGCACGGGCCGACGTCGTCGTCCTGCCCGAGACCACCGCCGACTACGGCGACCGTCTTGCCACCGCGCTGGCGGGAACCGGCGATGCCCCCTTCACCGTCTTCAGCGCCGTCTCGCCCCCGCTTGACCCGGACGACGACACCTACGGACCCGGGCGGATCGACCCGGTCGATGCCACCACGGTGCTGGTCTCCTCCCGCCTCGGGGACTACCGGCAGGTGGAGGGGCCCGGGGGCACCGGGCGCGGACTGGTGATGGTCGAGCCCGTGGACGGCACCGGTCCCGTCATCGCCGGGGCCCACACCTACCCCCCAGTGCCGGGCTACATGGCCCTGTGGCGCACCTCCCTGACCGGGGTGGCCGCCATCTGCCAGAGCCCGCCGGACGGGCTCATCCTGGCCGGGGACCTCAACGCCACACGGGACCACGGACCCCTGCGGGACCTCCACCGCTGCGCCAGCGCCGGGGAGCAGGCGGGCATCGGCGGCCTGGCCACCTGGCCGAGCACCACGGACAGCACCCTCATGGGCGCCACCATCGACCACATCCTCGTCGACGCCGCAGCCTGGCGGGGCATCGCCGGTGAGGTCATCACCGTTCCGCGCACCGACCACCGCGGCGTCGTCGTGCGCCTCAGCGCGAGGTAGGCCCCAGCCCCTGGACGCGGGGCCGCGGCAGGGCGCCGACCGCGCATCGTGGATCAATCGCGGATCAGCGCAGGCGGCGCGCCACCCACTCCACGCCCATGCGCGCCGCCTCCAGCCGGGCCTGGCCGGGGGAGGCGGCACTGACCTGCTCCAGGCGGCTGCCCTTCTGGAGCAGGGGGAAGCCCTGCGCGGCGGCCGCGGCGGTATCGGGCATCTCATTGGTGAGAACCCCGTAGATCATGAGCACCGGCCAGGGAAGATCCGCCATGGTGGTGGTGGGCTCCTGCATGGAGAAGTCGGCGAGCGTCTCCTTGGACAGCACGTTCCACCTGCGGGAGTTGGGGTTGTCATCCGGGATGCGGGTCAGCCCATGCGCGGCCAGCTCGTCGAGCTGCTCGGGGGAGAAGACCTCCTCCCACAGGATCGACTGGGGTCCCACCACGGCGCCCACCAGTACTGCGGTGCGCACCCGCTCAGGGCGTGCCACCAGGGCCGCGGTGGCCCCGAAGCCATTGGCGTGGATGGCCTGGCGCTCATAGCCGCGCTCGGCCAACCAGCTGGAGACCGCCCGCAGGTCCTCGGCCTCGCCGGCCAGGGTGATGACGGCGTCGTCGGATTCCCCCAGCCCGGAGAAGTCGATGGCCAGCGTGGCCAGGCCCGCCTCGCGGTAGTGGGCGGCCACCAGGTCCAGGTGGCCCTCGATCCCCCGGCGGTGCGTGAGGAAGTCGTGGGCCAGGAGGACCACGCCCTCTCGGCGCGCCGGGGCGGGATCCGCGACGGTGGGGGCGGCATCCGGGTCGAGGGGAGCGGCGCCCGGGGGCAGCGTGAGGGTCCCCGCCAAGGTGATGCCTCGGGGGGTGTCGATGCGGACCTCGGTCATGGGCCAAACTTAAGGCAGAAAGTGATGTCGGTCATCAAGGGTGCATGGGCTGGGCTGCCGATTGCGCTGCCAGCGTGACGGCGCTGCAATGGGCCGGGCGCGGGCCCCGCGCCCGGGACGTGCCGGGGTCGGCGCGTCCCGCTACCGGCCCTCCTGCCCGGCTGCGGCCGGCGGGGTCAGCGCCCGGGTGACCTCCACGGCCCTGCGCACCTGGGCGGGATCGGTCCGCTGGGGCTCCCCCGGCTGGAGGCCCTCCTTGGCCAGGCGCATGTGCACCTCCCGCACCCCGGTGGACTCCACCAGGGCGCTGATGGAATCGGGCCGGATGCCCCCCGCCGCGATGACCGTGGGCCCTCCGGCCCCCGCCAGGCCGGCGATGACCTGGGCGCCCTGGGCGGCGGTGGCCGCGCCACCACTGGTGAGCACGTAGTCCAGGCCCAGGCCCCCCAGGTCCCCGTAGATCTCCACAGGATCGCGGGTGTCGTCGAAGGCCCGGTGGAAGGTGACCGGGGCGCCCTCGGCCATCCCCATGAGGAGGCGCACGAGCCCGCGGTCCACCGCGCCGTCGGGCGTCAGCGCCCCGATGACGAAGCCCAGCTCGACCGCCGGTGGGAGGAAGGCCCCGCCGCCGGTGATCTGGGGGCGCGTGAACTCGCTCATCTCACGGGCCAGGGCGGCGATGCGGCGCACGTCGGCGATCATGGCCCTGCCCTCATCGGCGTCGTAGACGAAGCAGCCCCCGCGCGGCCGGATGAGCACGCGCAGGCCGAAGGGCGCGGCCGCGCTGGTGCGCATCCAGTGCGGGCCCGCCAGGGCGCGGCGCTCCTCGACCTGCTCGGCGGCCGCGAAGATCGCGGCCTCGATGGTGCCGATCGAGGACGTCGTGCCGCTGGCGGTGAGGTTGTCCCCGAGCTCGACGCGGTCGGCGCCCTCCCGAGCGGCGATGCGCACCCCTTCGATGTCCTCCACGCAGACCTCCAGGACCACGTGGTCCGGGTGCCGCCAGGCCGGCGCCGAGGATCTGTCGAGGGGCTGGTACTTCAAGGAGGGGGCGGAGCTGGTGAGCTTCATGGCGTTCATGGACCGAGTGTGGCATGCACAACGTGGTGCGGGCCACTGTCCGGGGCGCGGGGCGGGCCGGTGGGCCCGGGGCGCTCACACGTCGGCGACATCCTCGTAGGAGCGGGGATCCTCGATGGGCTCCAGGTGGGCCGAGATGCGCAGGCTCGCATCGGCCGCCACCAGCTCGTCGATGATCTCCTCGGTGAAGTCGTGCCCCTGCTTGACGCTCCAGGCGGCGGGCACCAGGACGTGCAGGTCCATGAACCTGCGCGCCCCGGCCTCCCGCAGCCTCACCGCGTGGAAGTCGATGACCCCGGGGCGCCGCCGGCGCTCCAGAACCTCCTCCACGGTCCTGAGCGCCTCGGCGGAGGGAGCGGCATCCATGAGGCCGGCCACCGACTCGCGGATGAGCCGGAAGCCGGTCCACATGATGTTCAGCCCCGCACCCAGCGCCACGACGGCGTCCAGGACCGGGGACTCGAAGACCGCGACCAGCCCCACGCCCACCAGCACGGCCGCGGAGGTGACGACGTCGGTGGCCAGGTGCTTGGCGTCGGCGATGAGGGTCAGCGACCGCTCCTGGCGGCCCTTGCGGTACAGGACCCAGGCCACGGCGCCGTTGAGCAGGGAGGCGGCCACGGAGATGAGCAGGCCGACCCCCAGCTGCTCGGGCATGACGGGGCTCAGGAGCCGCTCGATGGAGGAGATGATGATGAAGGCGGCCGCCACGAAGATCATGACGCCCTCGATGACGGCCGAGAAGTACTCGGCCTTGGAGTGGCCGAACTGGTGGTCGGCGTCGGCGGGGCGGATGGAGATCTTCAGGACGATGAGGGCCACCACGGCCGCCACCAGGTTGACCAGGGACTCGGCGGCGTCGGAGAGCAGTCCCACCGAGCCGGTCAGCCAGGCGGCCAGGCCCTTGAGCGCGATGGTGCCCAGGGCCGCGGCGATCGACAGCCAGGCGTAGGCACTGAGGTCCTTGGGCGGAGCGTAGCGCGGTGTGGGCACGCGCCGATCATCCCTGCTCCGGCGCCCTCCTGGCCACCCTCCCGCCCGTCCTTTCGACAATTTGCATGAGATCGGCCTTCTCCGGCGCTGGAAAAGGCCGATCTCATGCAAATTGTCGAAAGAAGGGGGTGGGGCGTCGGCTACTGTGGTGCCGCTGTTCCCGGATGCTGCGCGATTGAGGAGGGGCGATGGGCCCGTTGCCCGCAGTGCTGCCCGTACCCGATGCCCTGTCCGACACCTTCCGTGTCATCGACCTGTGCGGTGTGCTGCTCAACGGCATCCTGGGCGGGCTCATCGCCCGCCGCAAGAACTTCGACCTGGTGGGATTCATCGTGCTGGCCATCATCACCGCCACCGGCGGCGGCATCCTGCGCGACGTCATGATCCAGGCGGGCCCGCCCTTCGCCCTGACCGACCCCTACTACCTCTACACCGCCTGCCTGGGTGCCGCGGTGGCCTGGTTCGTCCCCATGAGCGGTCGCCGGGCGCGGCGCCTGCTGGTGGTGGCCGACGCCGTCATCCTGGGCTGCTGGGCGGCCACCGGGGCCTCCAAGGCCCTGCTCAACGGCATGGGGGTCATGCCCGCCGTCCTCCTGGGCTGCCTGACGGCGGTGGGCGGCTCCATGATCCGCGATGTCGCGGTCGGCGAGACCCCGGCGGTCTTCGGGGGCAACAAGCTCTACGCGGTGCCCGCCCTGGTGGCCGCCCTGACCCAGGTGGCCGCCGTCTACGCGGGACTGCCCGACGCCTACGCCATGGTCGGATCCACCGCGATCGGGGCGGGACTGTGCCTCCTGGCCTACTGGCGCTCCTGGAAGCTGCCGGTGGTCACCGACCTGGAGCGCCGCCGCCTGCACGACCGGGCCTCCGGCGCTCCCGGCTGAGGGGCCCGCGCAGGCGGCGTGGGCCCCTCAGCTCAGCGGGCGCACCTGAGCGTCGTCGACCTGGACCGGGGCGGCGGGCGCGGCGGTGGACCGGGAGGATCCGAAGAGGCGCTCCTTGACGGCGTCGGCCACCTTCTCGGTGACGGCCTCGCCCTGGGCCCGCACGGCCTGGCCCACACGGGCGGAGGCGGCGTCGACCTTCTCGCGCACGTAGGGCTGCTCGGCGACCCGCGAGGCGGTGGCCTTGATCCGCTCGTACTGGGCGCGGCCCGCACGGGTGCCCAGCACGTAGCCGGCGCCGAGTCCGATGATGAAGGGGATCTTTCCTGCCATGGGTGGCCTCCTGAGATGTGCTGTCCGGGGTGGTCCGGCGGCCGTCCCCGACTGGGCGACGGCGGCGGGGCTGCGCGGGTGGTGCGGCCGGCCGGGCGCGGGTCGTGGCCGCCGCCGGGGCCCGGCCCTGGCGTGAACCATACCGGGCGCCCGCGGGACGATGCCGCCGGCACCCGTCCGCGCTGGGCGAGCGCTCGCGGGGCGGGCCGTCCGATCGCAGGGCAGCCCACCCTTCGTGAGGTAAGACTTTCTTTGCTATACAGGTTGATTCATTGGTTCTACTGTTGTTCTGTGGCCATTGAGACGATCTCCCCCCTCCCCTCCCGGGAGGCCCGCCGCGAGGGCGCGGCCCTGCCCGCCATCGATGCCCGCCGCCCGGCCTCCTGCCCGACGGCGATCACCCTCCTCGACCGGTCCGCGCCGCCCTGCCCGGGGCGGGCCCGCGCCGCAGGGGAGCGGGCGCCCGTGCCGGGCGCAGCACCGCAGTCCCAGGCCTCCGAGCTGGCCTCCCGGCTCAACTGGCTGCGGGCGGGCGTCCTGGGCGCCAATGACGGGATCGTCTCGGTGGCGGGACTGGTCATCGGGGTGGCCGCGGCCAACCCCGGCCGAAGCGCCATCATCCTCACCGCCGGGGTCGCGGGCATCCTCGCGGGCGCGGTGTCCATGGCGGCCGGGGAGTACGTCTCGGTCTCCACCCAGTCCGACACCGAGCGCGCCATGGTGCGCCGCACGCGGGCCCGCCTGGCCCAGGATCCCGGCGCCGGCCTCGAAGCGCTGTCCGCCCACTACAGATCCAAGGGCCTGAGCGCCGCCACTGCCCGGCAGGTGGCCCAGGAGCTCACCCGCCACGACGCCGTGGCCGCCCACCTGGAGGTGGGCCTGGGGCTGCGGGAGGACGACTACACCAATCCCTGGCACGCGGCCCTGTCCTCCGCGGTGGCCTTCACCCTCGGCTCCCTGCTGCCGATGCTGGCGATCCTCGCCCTCCCCGTCCCGCTCCAGGTGCCCCTGACCTTCGGCTCGGTCCTGGCCGGCCTGGCCCTCACCGGCTGGATCTCGGCAGTGCTCGGAGGCGCGCCCGCGCTGCGGGCGGTGGTCCGACTGGTGGTGGGAGGCGCCCTGGCCATGGCGACGACGTGGGGGATCGGCGCCCTCATCGGCGTGGCCGTCCAAACCCCCTGAGGCGGGCTCCGCAGTGCGGGGGCCGGTGCCCGGCGAGGCGCTCCGCCGTCGTACCATGCCACTGCCCCGGGGCGGCGGCCACGCCCGCCGCCGACCCGGGGACTGGGGCCGGGAAGGCCCTGGGATGTCAACGATGAGAGATGAGAAAGGGGCACGAGCCGTGCCAGTGGATCTTGCCAAGGCGCAACCGGAGAGCTACCGGGCGCTTGTCGCGCTGACGCAGGCCGCCCAGGCGGAGCTCGAGCGGGTCGGGGTCGATGCCCGGCTGCGCGAACTCGTGGCGGTGCGGACCTCCCAGATCAACGGGTGCGCCTACTGCCTGAGGGCCCACACGCGGGACGCGGTCGAGGCGGGTGAGACGGCCGATCGCCTGGCCGTCCTGCCCGCCTGGTGGGAGTCGCAGTACTTCAGCGCCCAGGAGCGGGCGGCCCTGGGACTGGCCGAGCGCGTGGCACGGCCCTCCGACCCGCTCCGCCACCGGGGGCACGACGAGGCCCTGGAGGGGGCGCTGGACGAGGCGCAGACCGCCGCCCTGACCTGGTTCGCGATCGTCATGAACTCCTGGAACCGCATGGCGCTGGCCAGCGGCTACGCCGTCAGGCCCTGAGCCCGGGGGCATGGGCGCGGCCCTGAGTGCGCCCGGATCCCCAGATGCGCCGGGCGCCCTCAGGACCCCTGGGCACCGGGGCCGGCGAGCAGCCGGCGCGGCAGCAGGCGGGCCAGCTCATAGCCGTCGGATCCCACCACCACGGGCACGTCGGCCTCGGCCAGGGTGCGGGCCTCCGGGCCGATACCCGCGGGATGGGCGGCCAGCCCGCCGGCCAGCACCTGCTGGGCGGGGGTGAGGCGGCGGATGGCCACCGCCGCGATCCGGTCGGAGTGCTGGCGGACGGCCTCGCCGTAGATGTAGGGGTCGTGCTGGCCGTCGTCGCCCACCAGCAGCCAGGTGATCTGCGGAAGATCGATCATGAGCCGGCGCAGCTCGGTGCGCTTGTGCTCGATCCCGGAGCGGAACCAGCCGGTGTTGGTCGGCCCCCAGTCGGTCATGAGGGTGGGGCCGTCGGGGAATCCGTGGCGGTGGAAGAAGGCGCGCAGCGTGGGCACCACGTTCCAGGCCCCCGTGGACAGGTACATCATGGGGCAGCCGGGATGGGCGGCCTGGATGCGGCCGTAGAGCTCGGCCATGCCGGGCACCGGCTCACGGGCCACGGAGTGCTTGACCAGCTGGTTCCAGGCGGCCACGAGCACGCGCGGCACGTGGGTGACCATGGCGGTGTCGTCGATGTCGGAGATGATGCCCAGACGGGGCCCCGGCGGCACGATGAGCACCCGGGTGCTCACAGGGGCGGCGCCCGCTGCGTTGATCTCCGCCTCATGCCAGCCCGGCTCCAGGTCGTGATCGCGCACGACGACGTCGACGTAGCCGTTGTGGTCGGCGCGGGTGCGCACGCTCCTGCCGCCCACGCTCACGGTCACCGGCAGGTAGGAGACCGGGACCTCGATGAACAGGCGCCATCCGCGCTGGGCCTCCAGCAGGCTGGTGACGGCGATGTCCCGGGCCTGCGCGGCGCTGGCGGGCATGGACTCGGGCAGGGAGCGCAGCAGGGGGCCTTCGTCGGGGGCGTCGGCCGGACGCATGACCATGCGGGCCATGACCCGAACCATCGAGCCGCCACGGGGAGCGGCCCCGGTGGCGGAGGGCCCGGCGGCCCCGGTGGTGCCGTAGCCGTCGTAGGGGATGACGCGGGGCCGCCAGCCCTTGCGCTTGAAGAAGGGGATCGACTCGCGGTGGAAGCGATCCTCAATGGCGCGGGCGATATCGGAGAGAGGCACGGGCCGATCCTATGGCCGGTTCATTTCTCACGAGGAGTCCGGGGCGGCGGTTCCGCCCGGTCGCCGCGCGGCCGATGACCAGCGGCCCGCCACAGGACCGCACCGGCGCCCAGGGCCCACCAGGTGTAGGACGAGCCCAGGGCCTTGGCCCACGCCGGCCAGTGCTGCTCCACATGGTTCTGCTCGGGGAACCACCACTGCATGGCCAGCAGGAGGACCATCACTCCGCCGATGGCGGCGGCCGCCAGGGCGCGCGAGCGCCAGCGGTGGGCGGCGGTGGCCAGGGAGACGAGCGCCGGCAGGCCCCACACCCAGTGGTGGGACCAGGAGATGGGGGAGATGAGCAGGCCCAGGACCATGACGGTGCTGAGCTGGAGGGCCAGGATGAGGCCCGCCTCGGGGCCCGCCGCCTCGAGGGCCGGCGCTGTGGGGCAGGCGGGCGGGCAGGTGGGCCTGGTGGCGGGTGCGCCGGTACTGGGCATGGCTGCGGGTGCGCCGGCCGGTGCGTCGTCGGCGGCTCGTTCGCCGGGGGCGGTGGGGCGCGGGCGCAGGGCGTCCAGGCGGCGGCACAGGAGCCAGGCGGCCAGGACCGCGACGAGGGCGCATGCCGCCCATGCGGGGGTCCACAGGGGCTCGGGCAGTCCGCGGGCGATCGCGCCCTTGAGGTTCTGGTTGCCGGAGTAGTCGGCGAAGCCGGCGCGCCCGGAGTCCCACATGGCCCGGGTGAAGAACTCCAGGGTCTCCGTGGGGCTGGCCAGGGCCGCCAGGGCGGTCAGGCCGACGGCGCTGCCCACCATGGTCGCCGCGGCGCGCCACTCGCCCCGGGCCACCAGGGCCAGGACGGCGATGGCGGGGGTGAGCTTGATGGCGGCCGCCAGCCCGCTCAGCGCCCCGCGCCAGCGCGAGCGGGCGGGCACGGCCAGGACGTCGAGGGCGACCATGGCCATGAGGATCGCATTGACCTGGGCGTACTCCATGGTCTTGGGGAAGGGCTCGAGGAGCATGACGCCGGCCAGTCCCAACCAGGGGGCCAGGCCCCGGGCGAGGCGGGGGTCCCGCCAGTCGGGGCGGGCTCGGGCGGGGCAGGGCGCGGGAGGCGCGGGGTGGGAGGCGCTGGGGGCTGCGGCGCCTCCGCCCTGGAGGGCGCGCAGGAGCGCCCAGGCGGTCAGGCCCGCGCACAGGGGGGTGGAGGCCACCAGGAGCGCGGTGGCCCACTCGTAGGTCAGGGCGGTCATGGGGGTGAGGACCCAGGCCGCCAGGGGCGTGTAGGTGAAGGGCCACAGGTGCTGGGCGGGATTGGCGTACCAGTCGTAGAGGCCGCCGCCGGCGTGCCACTGGTCGACGGCGTAGTAGTAGACGAAGGAGTCGAGCTTGAAGACCCACTGGCCGTCGTCGGTGGCCGAGACCCAGGCGGCGATGAGGAGGCAGCCCCACCCCAGGACCGCGGTCAGGGGCGAGGTCAGCGCCGTGGTGAGCGCGGTGAGCGCGCGGGCCGTTGAGCTGGTGGAGGGCACGGTGGGCAGTCTAGGTTGCCGTTCCGTGACCTGGCTGCGGGCAAGGAGGTGCGCAGGCGGTCGTGGGCGCAGTCTCGCCCTTCTGGACGCGGATTCGCCCCAGATGCCCCCTGGTTCGATCGGCCTCGCCCACTCGCGCATGGGCCTCTCTGCCGCCCGAGAGATCGCGGATGAGTGGAGGTATCCGGCGCCCTATGATCCTTATGGCAAGACGGCGGATCCGGAGGATGACGAGCAGTTCGCGACTCCCGAGCGGCGGCCCGGGCCGTTTGTCCGGGTAAGGCGGCGCGGCCTGGATCGGCTCCAGGATGCCTGATGCCTGCCCCGGCGTGGGGATCCGCCTGTCGGCCGCCTTGTTCGATCAGCGGGGGATCAAGGTGCGTCAAAGGAGCGGGTTCCGCGTGGTGAGGAGTGTCGTGCAGGCGGCGAACGATGGCGAGCGCGACGTCGTTGAGATGAGGCACGGTGCCTGACGGGGGCGCGGTGCGCCGCCGGCTCCGAGGCTTCCGCCCCTCGATGTGGGCGGGAGCGCTGGGCGCCCCCTGCGTGGCCCCGGGGTGCTGGGCGCTCGTCGGCGTGCACGGCCCTGGCTCCGGTGAGGGATCTGATCCTCATTCCCGGGGGGGCGGGCGGTGCAGGAGGCCGGTGCTGTCTGCAGATTGCAGGGATTGTCAGCACCTCGCACCCCTGGGACCCCTCCGATCTGCCGGCTTCCCCTGCAATCCGCGGACAGCCCCGCGCTTTACGGACAGCCCCGCGCTTCGCGGACGACGCCGGCATGCCGCGGTGGCGGTCATCCTGGCGACGGCGGTGGCGGCGGCCCGCTTCGGTGCGCCCCCTCGGGAGGCTGACGGCCTACCTGCCCGCTCTCGGAGCAGAGGCGATCATGGAGGCGCTTTCGCCCCTCCAGACGCGGATTCACCGGGCTGCGAGGGGCGGATCCGCGTCTGACAGGGCCGGAGTGCGGGAGGAGGCGCGCCCGGTCCGCCCGCATGCCGCGCATGAGGGGACTGTGCTTTGCTGGGGCCATGAGCCCTGAGGCGGATGTCCTGCTGGTCGAGGACGAGGCGGACCTGGCCGCGGCCACCCGCGACTACCTGGAGGCCTTCGGCCTGCGCGTCATCCACTGCCCGGATGCCGAGTCGGCGCTGGAGGCCGCGCGCCGCCCGCCCGGCGTGGTGCTGCTCGACGTCAACCTGCCGGGCAGGAGCGGCTTCGAGCTGTGCCGCGACCTGCGCGCGGCCGGACCGACATCCATCATCTTCGTCTCGGCCCGCAGTTCCGACATCGACCAGGTCCAGGGGCTGTCCCTAGGAGCCGACGACTTCATCACCAAGCCCTTCTCCCTGGCCGTGCTCCTGGCCAAAGTCCGCCGCGCCCTGGAGCGCCGCGCCGAGGCCCCGGCCGCCACCGACCCGCGACCAGCCGCCACCGGTGCCAGAACGGGGCCGCGAGCGGGCGGCCCCGGCTTCGACGACGGCCGCCTGCGCGTCGAGCCCGGCACCGGGCGCACCTACTTGGAGGGCCGCGAGGTGCACCTGACCGCCCTGGAGGACAGGATCCTGCGGCACCTGGTGGCCAACCAGGGCGCGGTATGCGCCAAGGAGGACATCATCCGCTCGGTGTGGGGCGATGAGTTCACCAGTGAGGGCACCCTCACCGTCCACGTGCGGCGCCTGCGCACCCGCATCCAGCCCGATCCCGACTCCCCGGCCTACATCCGCACGGTGTGGGGCCGCGGCTACCTCTTCGAGGCCCCCTGATGCGCCTGCTGCGCGGGATCGTGGTCCTGCTCGCCGTCGGCTTCATCGCGGGGGCGATGGCGCTCGCCCTCATCGCCACGCGCGACCAGCCAGCCTCGGACACGGTCAGGCTCAACGATGCGGTCCAGCGGCTGTCCACCGCCTGGCCCCACCCCGAGAACGCGGGCCTGGAGGGCATGTCCGAGGAGCTGCTGGTGGTGGACTCCGCGGGCAGGCCGGTGGCGCTCGCTCCCGGGGACGGCGCCGGGCAGGAGGGCCGGGGCGCCGCCCCGCCTGCGGCACCGCATGAGTTGCCGGCCCCGGCCCCTCGGCCCGCCACCGCCCAGGACGCGGGGGCGCCTGAGCCCAGCGGGCTCCGGCCCCTGGCCTGGAGCGCCCAGCAGCGCCCACTGGCCGGCCCCGTCATCGTGGACGGGCAGGTCGTGGCCTGGGCCTTCCTCGACGACGACTACCCCGCCCGCGTCGAGGCGCACCAGCGGGCCCTGGCCTGGGCGGGCGCGACTGCACTCGCCGTCGAGCTGATCCTGGTGGCCTGCGTGCTGGCCTGGCTCCAGGCGCGGGTGCTGGCCCCCTTCCGGAGCCTGGAGCGCTTCGCCGCGCGCGTGGCCGACGGCGATCTCTCGGCGCCCCTGGAGCAGGACCGGGCCAACGCCTTCGGCGCCTGGAGCCAGAGCTTCGACCTGCTGCGCACCGAGCTGGCCTCCTCCCGGCGGCGGGAGGAGGAGGCGCAGGCCTCCAAGGAGGCCCTCATCGCCCAGATCGGCCACGACCTGCGCACCCCCGTGGCCACGATCTCCGCCACTGCCGAGCTCCTCGAGCTCGCCGAGGACTCTCCCACCGCCCGCGAGCGCCTGCGGATCATCCAGGCCAGGAGCCATCAGGTCGACGACCTCATCAGCGACCTGTTCCGAGCCCATGCCTCCCAGCTCGCCGCCCTGAGCGTGACGCCCACGGACCTGGCCGTCCCGGAGGTGGCCGATCTGGTCCGCCAGGCCGACCACCGGCGCCTGGTGGAGCTCGACCCCCTGCCCGCTGCGCTCGTGCGCGCGGACCGGCGCCGCCTGGCCCAGGTCGTGGACAATATCGTGCAGAACTCCTACAAGTACGCGGATACCGCCATCCGCGTCACCGGCCGCCTTGAGCAGGGGGCGCTGCGGCTCAGCCTCACGGACTCCGGCCCGGGCGTGGACCCCGATGAGACCAGTCTCATCCTCGCCCGGGGGCGGCGCGGCCGGAATGCCGCGGGCACGCATGGCCAGGGGCTGGGCCTGTTCACCTGTGCCCAGCTCATGGAGCGGATGGGCGGGGGCATCGAGGTGAGCCTGCCTGAGGCCGGCGGCCTGTGCATCACCCTGACCCTCCCCCTGGCCTGACAGCATCCCCCGGATGCACATCTTCGCGCCAGTGCTAGGCCGCAGATCCTCAGGATTTCAAGGCTCTGGGATCTGACCCCGCCTTGGAGGCGCCCGAAGATGTGCAACGAGGGCCCCGCTGCACATCTTCGGCCCGCGATGCACCCGGCGCTGGGAGCAGATCCGCAGGATTCTGCGGTTCCGCTCAGGGGAGGGCCTCTGAAGATGTGCAGCCCCAGGAACGGGGCGGCCAGGCCGCTGCGCTCGGGCCCCCAATCGCTGGCGAATCGTAGGAGTTCTGTCAGGATCTGCGCACCAGCGCTGCTCTACCGTCGTGGTGCGCCATGAGAGGGGAGCTGAGGATGCCGTACCGGGAGCAGCAGGACAGGGCCGCAGACGGGCCCGAGGGGAGGCCCTCGGGGGCGACCGGTGGGGCAGGCGCTGAGCCCTCGGGGCGCTCCAGGCCGATCCTCACCACGAGCAGGCTCTCCAAGGCCTTCTCGGTGGGCGGCGCCCAGCAGCATGTGCTGCGCAATCTGGACCTGGAGATAGCCCCGGGGTCCTTCACCGTCATCATGGGCCCCTCGGGCGCCGGGAAGTCCACGCTCCTCTACGCCCTGTCCGGGCTGGACCGGCCCACGCTGGGGACGGTGGTGCTGGACGGCGAGGAGCTGACCGGGATGGGTGAGGACGCCCTGGCCCGCTTCCGCCGCAGCCACTGCGGCTTCGTCTTCCAGCAGGCGCACCTGCTGGACGGCCTGTCCGTCCTGGAGAACCTCCTGGCGGTGGGCCTGCTGGCGGGCGCCGATCGCACTGCCGTCGTCTGCCGGGCCGCTGAGCTCCTGGAGCGGGTGGGTCTGCCTGAGCGGGAGTGGGCCAAGGCGCCCGGGATGCTCTCGGGCGGCGAGGCGCAGCGCGTGGCCATCGCCCGGGCGCTGATGAACCGGCCCGCGGTGGTCTTCGCCGATGAGCCCACCGGCCAGCTCGGCTCCGAGCAGTCCAGCGCCGTCCTGGATCTGCTCAGCGAGGTGCACGACGACGGCCAGGCCATCGTCATGGTCACGCACGACGTGCGCTCCGCCGCCCGGGCCCAGCGGGTCCTCTACCTGCGCGACGGGCGGATCGCCGATGAGCGGCCCCTGGCCGGGACCACGCAGGAGCGGACCGAGGGGCTCACCGGCTTCCTCACCCGGATGGGGTGGTGACCGTGCTGGCGCAACAGGCGCGACAGGCGGGTCCGCGATCGCTGCGAGGGGAGGTCCGCCGCTCCGGCCTGCTGGCCCGCCGCACGATCCGCAAGCACCCGGGCCTGGTGGGCGCCATCCTGGTGCTCTCCCTCATCGCCGGCCTGCTCAGCAATATCGCGCTGGTGATGCTGACCCAGCACAGCGCCTCCCTGGAGGCCAAGGCCGCCCAGTGGGACTCCCCGGACGTGGTCGCCGTCCTGCCCCAGGACGAGCGGGCCGGGGCCCTGGAGGCGGACCTGCGCTCCGATGGGCGCATCACCGACCTGGAGGTCGCCGACGGCGTCATGATCCAGGGCTCCATCCCCTACTCCGGCTCGTCACTGCCCTCCGGATTCCTCTTCCACGACATTGACGACCTGCCCTCGATGGGCCGCTGGGACGTGTCCTCCCGGGCGCGCGAGCCCGTGGATGATCCTGTCTGGGTGCCCTCCACGCTCCAGGAGTCGGGCGGCTACGAGCTCGGCGATGAGCTGGTCCTCACCTCCCCCATGGGCAGGCGCGCCTTCCACATCCAGGGCTTCGTGGAGTCCACCTACGGCGGGATGCCGCCGATGGGGATCCTGTGGTTCGGACTGCCGAGCCAGGACTTCCATGACCTGCAGGCCGAGGCCCGGGAGCACGTGGCCGGGCTGCGGGCCGAGCCGGGGGCCTCCGGCCGCAGTGCCGTCCCGCCCCCGGGATGGGTGCCCTCCGCGGTCATCAAGGCGCGGGTCCAGGGGGGCTCCGGCGCCGGCCGCGAGCTCATCGCCGAGAGCGCCGCGGAGCACGGCGTCACCGGGGCCTGGGACATGGACCGGGAGCTCGTGTCACTGGCCAACCGGACGTCAGTGGGGCTGGTGGCCGTTGTCGTCCTGCTGTTCTCCTCCATGATCACGGCGATGTCCGTGCTCATGCTGGTCTTCATGCTGCGCGGTGCCATCCGGGAGGACCTGGAGGCGATCGGCATGCTGCGCGCCATGGGCTTCACCACCGGTGGCGTCATGCGCCCCATGGTGCTCTGCCTCGCGGTGGTGGCCGCCCTGGGGGCGGGGCTCGGGGCGGGGCTGGGGCATGCCGTCCTGCCGCTCCTGTCGAGGATGCTGCGGGCCCAGACCGGGATCACCTGGCGGGCTCATGCCGATCCCATGCTGCTCCTGGGCTGCGCTGCGGCGCTGGGGGCCGTGGTGCTGGCCAGTGGGGCGCTCGTCGCCCGGCGCGCCAGCAGGATCACCACGGTCGAGGCCCTGCGCGGAGGCCAGGCCGACCACTCCTTCGCCCGCGTCCGCCTGCCCCTGCAGCGCACGCGCGGACCGCTGGCCCTCCTGCTGGGGATCAAGGCGATGCTCGCGGCCCCGGGGCGCACCCTGCTCATCCTCGTGGTCTCGGCGGCCTGCACCCTGGCCTCGGTCTTCTCCGCCTCGGGACTGGGGATGCTCTCGGATCGGGACAGCGCCCTGTCCCTGCTCCTGGGGGACTCCCTGCCGGATGTCACCGTGGTGGCCCAGGGCAGTGACGGCGTCCGGGAGGCGGTGTCCCGGGCTGAGGGGACCGCGGGTGTCGAGGCGGCCATTCCCTTCGACACCATGCCCGAGACCGTCAACGGGGTGAGCACGCTCCTCCTCGTCGTCGATGATGCGGAGGACCTGCCCCGCAGCCCGGTCCATGAGGGGCGCCCGGCGCGCCACCCCAATGAGATCGTCCTGGGGCCGGGGCTCGCCCAGAGCTCCGGAGTGGAGGTGGGTGATACCTGGACGGCCACCCGCGAGGGGGTCGCCACGGAGTTCCTCGTCACGGGACTGGCCAGTGGTGCGGCCAACTTCGGCACCTTCGCCATGCTCACGCGGCAGGGCTTCGAGCAGCTCGCGCCTGGGGCGCCCCTGTCCTCCGTCGGGGTGTTCGCCGCCGAGGGCGCGGACACCGGGGCGATCACTGATTCCCTGCAGAAGGAGCTCGGCTCCTCCGCCCAGGTGCTCAATACCCGTGGCTCCCTGGGAGTGCAGATGGAGAGCTACACGAGGATGATCCCGCTGCTGTCCCGAACGCTCATGGTCTTCACGGGCCTGGTGGTGGTGCTGGTGGTCTGCCTCATGACCGCCTCCCTGGTGGCGCGGTCGCGGCGGTCCTCCGGGCTGCTCAAGGCGCTGGGGATGACGGCGCGGCAGGCCTCGGCCCGCCTGCGCTGGAGTGTGCTGCCCCCGCTCCTGGCCGGCACTGCCCTGGGGTGCCTGGCGGGCCCGGCGCTGGTGCGGCCGATTCTGGGAGCCATGCTCAGCGGCGTGGGGATCAAGCAGATCACCACGGATATCCCGGCGTGGCCGGCCTATGCCGCAGGTGCCGTCATCCTGGTGACGGCGATGGCGGCGGTCCGCCTCGCCACGCGCCCCCTCGGGAGGCTGACGGCCTACTGCCTGCTCTCGGAGTAGCGGCGATCGTGGATGCGGTCTCGCCCTTCCGGGCGCGGATTCGCCGGGTCGCAAGGGGCGAGTCCGCGTCCAGAAGGGTGGAACCGTGGAAGGAGGAGGCGCCGGGCCAGGCCGGTCGCAGGGTGGGCCCGGTCCTCGTTCCCGGGGGGGGGCGGGCGGTGCAGGAGGCCGGTGCTGTCTGCAGATTGCAGGGATTGTCAGCACCTCGCACCCCTGGGACCGCTCCGATCTGCCGACTTCCCCTGCAATCCGCGGACAGCCCCGCGCTTTACGGAGAGCACGGCGCTTCGCGGACGACGCCGGCATGCCGCGGCGCCACGACCGGCGGAACTGCCCATGCCTCATAAGGGCGCTGCTCCCGCCCAGCACGGGAGCGCACGACGGCTGGGGCTCAGTGCGCTCCCAGATGGGAGCCGCTGGTGCGCACCTGCCGCAGGGTGCGCAGCCTGCCCAGGCCCACCAGGAGGGCCAGCCAGGCGAAGGCCGCCACCACGAGGAACCCTCCCGTCGAGCCCGCGCTGTCGATGATGCGCCCGCCCAGCAGGGAGCCCAGGGACACCCCGATGTTGAGCGAGGTCCCCACCCAGGCCAGGCCCTCGGTGAGCTGGGAGGGCGCCACCGTCACCTGGATGATGTTGTTGCCGGTGGTGATCGTCGGGGCGATCGCCATGCCTGTGAGCATCATGAGCACGCCGAGGATCACCAGGCCCGGGGCGGCCAGGAAGGTCGAGGTCCCGGCGGCGAAGACCGCGAGCCCCGCGAGCAGCTGCTTCCACAGCGGCCACCCCCAGGACCGCGAGCCGTAGACCAGGGCGGCGGTCAGCGATCCCGCCGACCAGGCCGCCAGCAGCAGCCCCGCGGCCGAGGGGACCCCCATCTCCTCGGTGCGGGAGACCACTGTGATGTCCAGGGCCCCGAACATCGCCCCTGAGGCGAGGAAGACCAGCACGATCGCCAGCACGGCGCTGTGGGCCAGGACCCGGGCGGGCCCGGCCGGCGGGGGCTCCCCGCAGGCCCCGCCCGCGCCGCCGGCCGCTGCCCCGGCTGCGCCCCCCTGGCCGGCGCGCCCGTGCGGATGGGGCGCGGGCTCGGTGGAGCGCTGGGACAGGAACCACAGGCCGCCGACGATCTGCATGACCAGGGCCGCCGCCCACCCGGAGGTCACGGGGAGGAGGGGGGAGGTGCTCAGTGCGGTGGCCAGCACCGGGCCGATGATGAAGGCCACCTCATCGAGGGCCGCCTCCAGGGAGAACGCCGTGTGGATGTCCTCGGGGGTGCGCAGGATGGCCGTCCATCGTGCGCGCACCAGGGAGCCCATTGAGCCCGCCAGCCCACCGGCGAGGGCGGACAGGGCGACGATGACCACCAGGGGCATGCGCATGGTGGCCGCGGCGATGAGTCCGGCCAGGGCCGCGCCTGAGACGAGCGTGGCCGGGATCATCACCCGGGACTGGCCGCGCGCATCGACCAGGCGCGCCAGGAGGGGGGCGCCGATGGCCACCGCCACGATGTTGACGGCGCTGACCAGCCCGGCCGCGAAGTACTCCTCGTAGATGGACTCCACCGCCAGGATGGTGGAGATCCCCACCATCGACATGGGGAAGCGCGCGATGAGTCCAGCGGCGCTGAAGGATCGCGCCCCGGGGTGGGCGAGGACCCGGGAGTAGGGACTGGCCATAGAAGATATTAGCGCGAGGTGGTCTCCGAGGTGTCACGCGACAGGGAGAAGCCCTGGCCGGTGAACTGGTTCCAGCACTCGATCCCGGTCTCGGCGGAGGTGCAGGCGAAGGTGCTGTTCTTGGCCGAGGCCCCGTAGTTGAGGCTGGCGCCCGTGGTCCGGAAGGCCTCGGCGCATGAGCCCGTCGCCTGCCCCTCGGTGCCCACGGAGGCGGTGAAGGGCTTGGATCCGTCCGTGCAGGAGGGGTCCCTGCCGACGAAGTTGTAGCTGTTGATCGTGCAGGACACGGTGGACTCGCCGAGCACGCAGGTGATGTTGCCGCTGGGGGAGGTGAAGGAGCTCAACTCCACTGCGTCGTCGGGGGCGGGCGCCTTGACCTGCTGGGAGGGCGTGGCCGAGGGAGTGGCCGAGGGTGTGGGCGCCTGTGTGCCCTGCGCGGCGCCCGGGGTGGCCGGGGCGGTGGTCCGGTCGGCCTGCGGGCTGGCCGTGGGGTCGTTGTTGTTGCTGGTCAGGTACCAGGTCATGGCGAAGACCAGGAGGGCCAGCACCATCGCGCTGAGGATCCACAGGAAGAGGCCCGAGGGCGCCCCGCCGGAGCGCTCCTCGGTGCCGATGTCGGTGCCGACGCCGAAGACCGTCGCCTCGCTCCCGCCGGCCGCGGCCGCGGGCCCGGGGCTGACGGGGGAGGGGGAGGCCGCCTGGCCGGCGCTGGCGGTGGCCTGGACGGGGCGGCGGTAGACGGTCTGGGAGGCGGTCTGCTGCTCGGAGGCCGGCGCATCCGCCTGGTAGGGGGAGTGCGCGCGGGGGCCGACCGGCCGGGGCTGGTAGCTCGACGGCGCGGGCATCGCCTGGGTGGAGCGGGGGTCGGGTGAGGAGGCGGAGGAGTAGGGGGAGGCCGGGCTGTTGACCGGTGCGCTGCTGCCCGCGGCCACCTGCTCCGAGGCGGCGCCGGGCCGGGTGCCCACGGGGCCGCCGAAGGACTGGCCCATGACATGCCCCTGGCCCTGGAGCCCTGCGGCGCCGGCCGTGGCGGCGGAGCCGGCGGTCCGGGCGGTCGCAGCGGAGGCCGAGGAGGCCGCGGAGGCGGCCGAGACGGCCGAGGCCGCTGACATGGTCGGGCTGGCGCCGCGCGAGGCCAGGGCCTGGTCGACATCGGGGTCGCCCAGTGTTCCCAGCCACTTCAGCAGTGCGGGGTAGGTGCGGGGATTCGCAGCGATGTGCGGGCGCAGGGAGGGGTAGTTCTGCGCCAGCTGGTGCAGGGTCTCCAGAGGGGCATTGGGGTCCTGCGCGCGGGCGACAAGCTCATCATTGGCCTGTGACATGCTGGGTCCTTCGCTGGGTCGGGAGTCTGCATCCTGATGGATCGCCCGGGATGCCGGGCCACCACGCAGGGGCTGCCATGGGAGCGCAGCCCCACCGGGGCGGCGCGGCCGGGGCTCCGGCCTCCTGCAGGAGCGTACCCGAGGTGGGTGGCGCGGCCTCCTGGCGGATGTGGGTGTGCAGGGGGCCGCAGACCGGTATCGTCGCACCCGGATCGTTATACGGTGACCCATGGCCCATGCTCCTGGCAAGGCCGTGCCGTGATCCGGCTGGACAGAAAGGAAGCCGATGACTGAGGCCATCTGGGCAGGTAATGATGGCCACACCGCTGGTGAGGCCGGGAACGGCCCGGCAGTGACTGCTGAGTATGAGGCTGTCGGCGCCACCGAGTGGGGGCCGCCACATGCTCCTGACGCCTCCTTGCCGCCCATGAGCGCGGGGGCGGCCACCGATGTGGGGCGACTGCGCACCGTCAACGAGGACGGATACCTGGCGGTCAACCCGGCCTTCGTCGTCGTCGATGGGATGGGCGGGCATGCGGCGGGGCAGGCGGCCGCCCAGGCGGCCCTGGAGGAGCTCTACGCCCTGGCGGGAGCCACCATCACCTCCATCGATCCCATCCTGGGGGCGGTCTCGGCCGCCCAGGAGTCCATCATCGCCATCCCCTCCCATGCCGCCTTCCTGCCCGGGGCGACCATCGCCGGGGTGATCATGGCGCTCTTGGGCCCTCAGGGCTCGGAGCCGGCCGCTCAGGAGGCGCCGGCCCGGCCCACCTGGCTGGTGTTCAATATCGGGGATGCCCGGGTCTACCTCCTGCGGGACAACATCATGTCCCAGATCACCCGCGACCACTCCCAGGTCCAGGTGCTCATCGACACCGGCCAGCTCACCCCTGAGCAGGCCCGCCATGACCCCCGCCGCAATGTGGTCACCCGCGCCCTGGGCGGGGGGATCGCGGATTCAGCGATCCCCGACCTCTACAGCGTGCCCGTTCAGGCGGGGGATCGCATGCTCGTGTGCTCCGACGGCCTGAGCGATGAGCTCGACGACGACGCGCTGGCCACGATCCTGGCTGCGGGCTTCCCGCCCCAGCGCACCGCCGAGCTGCTCGTGGCCGCCTCCCTGGAGGAGGGCGGGCATGACAACTCCACGGCGGTGGTGGTCGACGCCCTGGCCGCGGACGGCTCGGCCCAGGTGCCCGCATGACGGGGGCTCTTGGGCGCGAGGCGCGGATCGTGGGCGGGACCGGTGCGGGCCCACCCGCGCCAGGAGGCGCCGATGAGGCCGGGGACGGCCTTCCGGAGGGCGTGACCCTCACGCGGGAGGGGGCTCTGCGCATCGAGGGCCTCGACGGCGCGGTGCTGCTCCTGGAGCCTGTCGCGCGGGCCCGCGGGCCGGTGGGCTCCGCGGCCACTGAGCCCGGGGCGCCGCGGCCGGGAGCCCCGCAGGAGGGGAGCCCGGTGGGGGAGGCGGCGGTGGATCCTGAGGCCCTGGAGGTGGCCGCACGACTCCTGGGGGCCCTGGGAGGGCCCCGCCTGTTCAGCACCGCCCCCTCGACCGTGGGGGAGGAGGCCGCGGAGCCGCCCCCGGCCCCTGGGGCCGACGTCCTCGAGGCGGATGACTCTGAGGCCGGCGGGAGCGCGACGGGAGCCCCGGGTGCGCCCGCCTCCCAGGGGGCCCAGGATCCGGAGGGGCCCGAGGGGGAGGACCCCCAGGCCACGGGAGTATGGATCGACCCCGATGATCCGCCCGTGGAGGAGGCCCCGGATGCCGAGGGCGCCGAGGGCACCGGCGGCGCAGAGCCCTCCCGGCGTGCGGCGGACTCCGCAGTGGCGCCGGAGCGGGCGGACCCGGCATGGTCGCGGGCCCCGCAGGCCGCAGCAGCCCCCGCCCGCGAGAGGGGGCAGGCCCCCGCGCAGGCGGGGGCTGCCGGGGGCGCTGAGGCATCCGGGACCCCCGGTCCCCCGGCCGGACCCCCAGCATCCTCCGGCACTCCGCCGCCGGGCCCCGCCATCGACCTGCCGGTCTTCAGCGGCTTCCCCGAGCCCGAGCCCGGGTCGGGGCGCCGACGCCGCAGCCCCCGCTCCGCCGCCAGCGCCTCGGCTGTGGCGGGTGCCGCATCGGCGGCCTCGGGCAGCCTGCCGCTCCCGGGGACGGCGACCCCGCCCCCGGCCCGCCATGAGCCCTCCCCCGGCCCACCGGGGGAGGGCGGTGCCCGCAGCGCTGAGACCTCCAGCGCTGCCGGGACGGAGGCGGGCCCCGGTGCGGGCTCCTCGGGAGCCGCGGCCTGGGACGAGGGCGAGGCGGGCAGGAGCACCGCCGTCATCCCCGCGGCCCTGGCGGCCCTGGGCGCCGCCCCCATCGTCCTGGCCTCGCTGTGCCCGCGCGGGCACGCCAACCCGCCGGACCTGGGCCAGTGCGTGCGCTGCGGCCACGCCCTCCTCGGCGACCTCCGCCAGGTGCCGCGGCCGGTCCTGGTCACTCTGGCCCTCTCCAGTGGCGAGCAGGTGCCGGTGGCGGGGGACGTCGTCGTCGGACGGGCGCCGCAGCCGCCCGCGGGGGCCGATGCCCATCTGGTGGCGCTGGTGAGCGTCCCGAGCGCCACCCACCTGGTCTCCCGCTCCCACCTCATCTTCACCACCGCCGAGTGGAACGTGTTCGTCCAGGACCTGGGCTCCTCCAACGGCACGGTGCTGGCGAGGCCGGGGCATGCCGCGGTCCTCCTCCCGCCCTATGTGCCCACGCCCCTGCTCGTGGGAGACTTACTCGATGTGGGGGACGGCGTGACGATCCATGTCGAGGCGCCCAGGTAGCCGCCCCGTCTACGGGCGCCCGCCATTGTCAGATCAACCGCAACCGCACTCGCGGCGAGTGCACCGCTGAACAGCCGCCGCACCGGAAGGAGATCTCATGAGCGACATGACCTGGACCGAGCTTCCCGAGGTCAGCCCCGACCGCCCCGATGAGCTCGTGCTGGACTTCTCGGGGGAGGTGCACCGCATCGCCACGGATGCCACCTTCGTCATCGGCCGGGGCGGTGACCTGGACATCGATGACAACCCCTACCTGCACCGCCGCTTCCTGGTCTTCGCCCACGCCGAGGGCCTGTGGTGGATCGCCAACGAGGGCTCCCGCCTGTCGGCCACCCTGACCGACGGCGAGGGACTGGTCCAGTCGCGCCTGGCGCCCGGGGCCCGCATGCCCCTGGTCTTCCCCCGGGTCATCCTCACCTTCTCGGCGGGCCCCACCACCTACGAGATCGACCTCATCACCGCGGGCGAGGACCACTTCAACCACATCGAGGGCGCGCGCCAGTCCACCGGGCAGACGACGATCGGCGTGACCCCCATGACCCGCTCCCAGCTGCTCCTGGTCCTGGCCCTGTCCGAGCCCGTCCTCAAGCGCGCGGGCACCGGGGCCGCCGAGATCCCCTCCTCCGCGGCGGCGGCCGCGCGCCTGGGCTGGCCCCTGACCAAGTTCAACCGCAAGCTCGACAATGTCTGCGAGAAGCTCGACCGGGTGGGCGTGCGCGGGCTGCGCGGCGGCCGCGTGGCGGGGGCTGCCTCCAACCGGCGCACCGCCCTGGTGGAGCACGCCGTGTCCACCCTCATGGTCACCGCCGAGGACCTCCACCTCATCGATGAGGAGCACGCCGCCAACCAGGAGGCCTCCCGCACTCAGGCCACCACCGCCTCGGTGGAGGACGGCCTGGGCGGATGAGCCGCCGCCACCGGCTGCCGCAGCGGGCCGGGGGCGCGTATGCTGCACCGCTCAGTGGCCCGTCACGGGGACGCGCCGCAGGGGAGGAAGGCCGCGATGGACGAGAGGGACGATGGGACTGCGAGAGGATGAGCCTGTGAGGCCGGAGGAGCTGTCGGATGATGCGCGGGGCGCCGGGGGCGGTCGCGAGACCATGACCATCCCGTCCACCGCCGCGTGGGCGGCCGCGGCCCCTGATCGGGCCGAGCCCGGCTCGCACGAGACCGAGGACGGCCGCCTCGACCTCGACGCCCTGGTGGCCGACCCGCCCGGCGGGGCAGGGGATACTGCCCCCCGGGTGGTGGGGCGGCGCCGTCGCCCCAGGCCCCTGGCGGCGGTCCTGGTCATCCTCCTGGTCCTGGTGGCGGCCCTGGCCGGTGGCGCGGTGTGGGCCGAGAACCACGCCCGTGAGCGGATCAGCGCTGCGGTCCAGGACGGCATGTCGGGACTGAGCCAGGACGCGAGGGTGACCACCGAGGGGATCATCCTGCCCCAGCTCGCCAGCGGATCCCTGCGCCGTGTGGATGTGGAGGCCTCCCGCCTCAGCCTGGGGCCGGTGCTGGGGATCCTCTCGGGCGAGCCGAGCCTCGGGCCGGAGGCGGAGCTGGCCTTCGACGACTTCGACGCCTCCATGACCCAGGTGGGCACCTCCTCCCCCCATCGCGCCAGGACGATCACCATGAGCGGGACCCTGGACTGGGAGACCGCCTCGGTCCTGCTCCGGGCCAGCTCCCAGGGGCTGGAGGGGGCCACGGCCTCGGCCGGAGCGGTGGGGACCTCGGCCCAGGAGCCCGGGACGGTGTCCATTGCCACCTCCCGCTACGGCGTCAACGCCTCGGTGGAGGCAGCCCCCTCGGTCACCCCCGAGGGCAACCTCCTGCTGACGGTGGAATCGGCGAGCGTGGGCTCCCAGGCCTCGGCCGACGTCCCCGCCGAGTGGCTGCGCTACGTGGGCCTGGACAGCACCGAGACGGAGGTGCCCATGACCCTGCTGCCCAAGGGACTGAAGCTGTCCGGCGCCGTGGTCACGCCCGAGGGACTGCGCCTGACCTTCGAGGGCCGGGACGTCAACCTCTCCGGGCTGTGAGCGGCCGGCTCGAGCCTCGGCGGTCACCAGACATCGCGACTCCTCGCGAGTGGGTCGTTTTGGGAAATTCCTTCCCCGATCGAGGGTCTCGATGTAGGCTGTTCTTATGCTGCTCACCTTCTCCGTTGGGAACTACCGGATCTTCCGAGATGAGGTGACCCTCGACCTCATCCGGGACAGCCTCACCACGCTCTCGCCCCGCCCCGGCTCCTCCTGGTCCGAGGCGGTCAGGCAGGTGGCGGCCGTCTACGGCGCCAACGCCTCGGGCAAGTCGACCCTGCTGGAGGCCATTAATGGCCTCCGCTACGCCGTGCGGGGACACCGCGACATCCTGCACCGCCCGTACGCCCTGGATGACCGCCACCGTCTGGAGCCCACGTCCTATGCGGTGGACTTCGTGCACGAGGGTGCGCGCTACCGGTACAGCGTGGAGGCGTACTCCTGGGGCATCGGGAGGGAGGAGCTGTGGCAGGCAGGCGCGCGCTGGAGGAAGCTCTTCGTGCGCACCCAGGAGGATGCGGACCAGGATCTGACCATGGAGCCCGGACCCTCGCTCAGGGGCGCGACGACGGAGGTACGGCGTATCACCACGGCCAGGGACCTCTTCCTGGCCATGGCCCTGCGCTACGAGCATGCGACGCTCGCCCCCGTGGCTCGAGGCCTCCAGGGGATCCGTATGATCCACCGCGACGACGATGAGCGGCTTGCCCGACTCCAATGGCTGATGGGGCGACTTGCTGATGGGCCAGCGCGATGGAGTGCGCTGTGCGATGCGATCGCCGTGACCGCTGACCTGGGCGTGATGCGGGTCGGCCTTGAGGAGCGGGACGTCCCCGATGAGGTTCTCGAGGAGGTGCGGCGCCTCCTTGCCGGCGATGAGGCCGAGGAGGATATCCCTGAGACGATCCTGCAGCAGCTCCAGCGCTCCCTTGTCTTCTTCCATGCGGGGGCTGATGGGAAGGAGCGCCGTCTGCCCGTCGGCGCTCAGAGTCAGGGCACCCTCACCTGGCTCGCCACCATGGGCCCCGCCGTCGATGCTCTCCGGCTGGGGCAGACCCTTCTCGTCGATGAGCTCGATGCCAGCCTGCACCCGGTGCTGGTCGCCGAGCTCGTTTCGATGTTCCAGGACCCCGAGGTCAACCGCACAGGGGCCCAGCTGGTGTTCACCACCCATGACGCCTCCCTGCTCGACAACTCGCCCACGCAGCTGCTCGAGGCGGGCGAGGTGTGGCTCTGCGAGAAGAACAATGAGGGCGCGAGTGATCTCTTCAGCCTGTCCGACTTCTCCACTACCCGCAAGGGCACCAACAAGCAGCGGCGCTACCTGGCGGGAGCCTTCGGTGCGGTTCCCCGGGTCGATACCTCCGGTATTCGCCGTCTTCTGCGCACCGAGGGATCGGAGGGCTGAGGTGGCGCCCAGGAGGTCTCAGCGGCGCCAGAAGCGTGCGGAGCGCCGCACCGTCCTGCTTCTCACCAACGGCAGGAAGACTGAGAAGACCTATCTCGAGAGTCTCAAGAGAAGGGTGGGCCGGGGCATCTCGGTGAACACCCGCCTGATCGAGGGCGATCCATCGACCATCCTCAAGGAGTTGAAAGGGCCCAGATCCGATATCCGCGCCTACCGCGAGGTGTGGATCGTCGTCGACCATGACGGGACCGATCGTGAAGGCTTCCTGGCCGGGTGCCGCAGCCTCAGCAGTCGGCAAACCACTGTGCACGGCGCCGTGTCCGTGCCGTGCTTCGAGGTCTGGCTCAACGCCCACTACGAACCGATCCGCAGTTACCAGGATCAGCGTGATGCCCAGCGCCACTACCGTGAGCTCACCGGCCTGCCGTCAGGGCAGGACAAGGAGATCCCGGGTTCCTTCCCCTGGGATGCGATGGAGCAGGCGGCCCGGCGCTGCTACCTGCCCTCCCAGGGATTGCCGGGGCTCGATACCCAGGGGCCGTGCCCCTCCACCACCATGCCGCACCTCCTGCGCAGTCTCGGCCTTCTGGATGAGCTGTCCTGAGAGGGCCTGCCGGGACGGGACTCACATCCGGCTGCGGATCGGCGCGCTCGCGCCCAGAACCCGGGCAGGTGAAGGCCTCCGGGCGGTCATGGGGACTGCGATCCACGCCGCGGGGCCCGTTGGAGGCCCACGGAGGCGGCGCCCCGTATTACCCTTCCAGGGCGCCGCCGGCGCACCGCGCTCGCAGGGCCCACGCAGGATGACCAGGAGAACCATGAGCACGCAGCCCGATCACGGAGCCCGGACCCCGGGACGGCAGCCCGCGCCGCACGGCGGGCAGCCGGGGGGTCACCGGCCCCCCAGCATCGCCCCCGGGGAGAGCGCGCCCCAGGCCGCGGCGGGCGCCCCCGGCGCCGTAGCGCCGGGCTCCGGAGTGCGGGGCCCGGCCTCCCAGGCGGGCCCCTCGGCGCCGGTCCCCGCGCCCATCCCCGGTGGGGCGTCCGGCGCTGCCGCTGGGCCCGCTGGGCCCGCCGTGCCCGCGCCCCCATCGCAGGGACTGCTCCAGCCCCCCGGGCAGCAGCCGGTGCAGTACAACCCCGCGCCGCAGCGCCCCGCACAGGCCGCGGATGCGGGCATGGGCTACGGGGTGCCGCCGGCCGCGCCCGTGGAGGAGGCGGCCACCACCGGCCCGCTGCCCTCGCGCGAGGCCCTCAAGCGCGAGGCCCGGGCCGCCTCCACCTCCTCGGGGGGCTCGGAGGCCGACGTCGAGAGGGCCGGCGCCCTGCTGGGCACGGTGGCCGAGATCTTCGCCCAGCGGGTGGTCGGCCAGGAGCAGCTGCGCATCGCCCTGGTGACCACGCTCATGGCCGGGGGCCACATCCTCCTGGAGTCCGTGCCCGGACTGGCCAAGACCACGGCCGCCCAGACCCTGGCCTCCGCCGTCTCCGGCTCCTTCCGCCGCATCCAGTGCACCCCCGACCTCATGCCCAACGACATCGTGGGCACCCAGATCCTCAACTACGCCACCGGTGAGATGACCACCCAGCTGGGGCCGGTGCACGCCAACATCGTCCTGCTCGATGAGATCAACCGCTCCAGCGCCAAGACCCAGTCCGCGATGCTGGAGGCCATGCAGGAGCGCCAGACCTCCATCGGCGGCGTCGTCTACCCCCTGCCGCACCCCTTCATGGTGCTGGCCACCCAGAACCCCATCGAGGAGGAGGGCACCTACGTCCTGCCCGAGGCCCAGATGGACCGCTTCCTGCTCAAGGAGGTGCTCAGCTACCCCCGGCCCAGCGAGGAGGCCACGGTGCTCGAGCGCATCTCCTCGGGCTCCTTCGACAAGCCCATCACCACCGAGGCCATCTCCACTCAGGACGTCGAGTGGCTCCAGGGCGCGGCCGAGCGCGTCTACGTCGACCCCGTCATCAAGCAGTACATCGTGGCGCTCATCAACACCTCCCGCGGCGGCGGCCCGCGGCCCGTGGCGGGCCTGGAGGCCCAGGTGCGCGTGGGCGCCTCGCCCCGCGGCGGCATCGCCCTGATGAAGGTGGCCCAGGCCATCGCCCTGCAGGAGGGCCGCACCTACGTCATCCCCGACGATGTGCGCCTCCTGCGCCACAGCGTGCTGCGCCATCGCCTGGTCCTGACCTACGACGCCCTGGCCGACGGGGTGGCTCCAGAGGCGATCATCGACGCGATCTTCGCCGCGGTGCCCACGCCCTGAGCCCCGCGGAGGAAGCCTCGTGATGAGCAGGAAGGCCCGGCGCGGCCCCACTGGCGATCCCGGCCGGCCGAGTCGGCAGAGCCGTCAGGACCATCCTGATCGGGGCGGCCGCCCCGGCCAGGAGGCCCCGGGCGCTGCTGGCGCGCCGGGCGCACCCGGGGCGCCGGGGGAGGCACCGGGCGAGGAGCCCCGGACCACGGGCTGGTCGCGCCGCCGGGGCAGCCGCATGGAGCGCCTGCGCGCCGCGCTGACCCTGCCCACCCTGCGGCGCGCCACCGGCCTGCTCGATGGGCGGCACAAGTCGATCTTCGTGGGCCGCGGCCAGGACTTCGACGACATGTCCCTCTACCGGCCCGGCGACGATGTCACCGATATCGACTGGAAGTCCTCGGCCCGGGTCGGCCAGCCCGTCATCAAGCGCTATCAGCGCGAGTCCATGGTGCCCCTCATCCTGGCGGTGGACACCGGGCGGACCATGGCCGCCCAGGCCCCCAGCGGCCAGGACAAGCGCGACCTGGCCCTGGGGGTGGCCGAGGTCTTCTCCTACCTGGCCCGCATGCGCGGGGACTCCGTGGCGCTGGTGGCGGGGGACTCGGCCCGCACCATCTCCCGGCCCGCCCGCAGCGGGGCCAAGCACGCCGAGACCCTCCTGGCGCTCCTGGCGCGCACCTTCGAGGCCCTCGACGGCCCCGACGGGCGACTGCTGCCCCAGGCCCCGGCCTCCAGCCTGCCCCGGCTCATGGAGCGCGTGGTCACGTGGCACCGCCGCCGCAGCCTGGTCATCCTCATCACCGACACCTCCCACCCCGGCCCCGAGAGCGCCCTGTGGCTGCGCCGCCTGTCGATGCTCCACGAGGTCATCGTCGTCCAGGTCGACGACGACGACCCGCTGCGCGCCGACGGCGGCCGGGCCTGGGACATCGACGCCCCCGTGGAGGTGCCCGCCTTCCTGCGCCACGACCCCCTGCTCAGGTCGCAGCTGGAGCTGGCCGCCGCCTGGCGGCGGGACGTCGCCGAGGACCTGCTGGACGCCCGCCACCTGGAGCACGGAACCATCAAGGACGAGGAGGGCCTCATCGACTCCCTGGCCGATCTGCTCCAGCGCGAGCGGGCCGCCGTGGCCCGGGGGAGGCGGTGAGCATGTCGCCCCATCCCCCCGTGCTCATGCCGGCCTGGCTGGTCATCGTGGCCACGATCTGCCTCATCATCGTGGTGGCCTGGCTCCTCTTCGTCTTCCTGACCACCCGGCGCGACACCTCCGCCCAGGTCGGGGACATCCCCATGGCCCCGGGCGAGCGGCGCCAATGGGTGGAGCGGCTCGATGAGGTCACCGGGCGCTGGCGGGCCGGGGAGCTGGATCTGCGGGGCCTCCACCTGGAGCTGGCGGCCCTCGTGCGCGGCTTCGCCGAGGCGCGCAGCGGCCAGGAGATCACCACCGCCACCGTCACCGAGATCCTGGCCATGGCCGACACCACCGGCCCGCGCTCGGTGATGGCCCGGCTGCGCCAGGTGCGCAGCGCCGGACGGCCACTGGATGCCAACCCCCTGGGGCGCGTGGGCGAGCTCCTGGCGATCTGGGAGCAGCCCTCCTTCGACCGCGAGTCCGAGGCCGTCGCCCAGGAGGCCCTCGACCATGCCGGGGAGGTGGTTCACCGATGGTGATGCCATGGCTGCTCGCCCTGCTGCTCCTCGCGGCGGTGGGCATCGTCCTGCTCATGCTCCTGCGGCCCGGGGCCGGGCCGCAGCGCCCCTCCCGGGAGGCGCAGGGCCCCGGCCCGCGGCGCCTGGCCAACTCCGTGAGCCTGTTCGACCTGCCCCAGGTCCGCGCCCGCATCCGCCAGCGCCGCTGGCTGCACGCCGCGATGGCGGTCCTCATCGTCCTCGCCCTGGTGTCGGCCTCAGCGATCGCCGCCCGGCCGGTCCGCGAGCGTGAGCGCTCCGACCGCCTGGCCAACCGCGATATCGTGCTGTGCCTGGACGTGTCCACCTCCATGGTGAAGGTGGACGCCTCCGTGCTCGAGACCTTCGCCGACCTCATCGAGTCCTTCGACGGCGAGCGCGTGGCACTGGTGGCCTGGAACTCCTCGGCCCAGACCATCGTGCCCCTGACCGACGACTACGAGCTGCTCCAGACCGAGATGGAGGATCTGGCCGACGTGCTGGACATCGACCCGGAGAACCCGACCACCCTTCAGGCCACGCGCTACGCCCTGGAGCTGGGCGGGACCATCGACTCCTCCCTGGACGCCTCCTCCCTGGCCGGCGACGGCCTGGCCTCCTGCGCCACGGCCTTCGACAACCAGGGGCTGGACCGCTCCCGATCCATCATCCTCGCCACCGACAACCAGGTCATCGACCCCTACGACCAGCAGATCTACCCCCTGCCCGATGCCACCGAGCTGCTCAAGGAGCGTCAGATCCGCCTGTTCTCCATCTTCGGCGCCGATGAGCGGTACAGCGGCGACTGGGAGGCGGAGAAGACCCTGGAGGAGGGCCGCGAGGAGCTCAAGACCCTCACCGAGGGGCTCGATGGCCGCTTCTACGACGTCGAGGACTCCGGCGCCGGCGGCGATATCGTCGCGCGCCTGGAGTCCACCCAGGTCGCCGAGCTCGGCGGCAACACCGAGGTCAGGCGCACGGATGAGCCCGAGAGGCTGAGCATCCTGCTGGCCGTCGCGGTGCTGGCCCTGCTGGGGCTGGCCGCATGGAGGCGGGCATGACGCTGCGTCCGATGCTGCCCATGGCGCTCGTCGTCCTCATGGCCCTGGTCATGGCGGCCCTGCTGGGGCTGGCCCGATGGCGCATGCGCGCCTCGGAGGCCGAGCCCGGCGCCCGGGCCGCCTGGTGGCGCCGGGCGGGAGCGGCCGCCCTGGTGATCGTCATCCTCGCGGGCCCCTCGGTGCGCGCCTCGGAGGCCGTCTCCGTGTCCAATGTGGAGATCTACATGCTGGTGGACCGCACCGGCTCCATGGCCGCCGAGGACTGGGCCGGCGATCCCCCCGAGGGGGTGGAGAACCCCACCGCCACCCGCCTGGACGGGGTGAGGGCGGATATGGCCTCCATCAGGCAGGCCTTCCCCTCCGCCCGCTACTCCATCGTCGCCCTGGACTCGGCCGCGGCGGTCGAGCTGCCCCTGACCACCGACGTCGACGCGGTGGACTCCTGGGTGGGCTCCCTGACCCAGGAGGTCACCGACCGCTCCACCGGCTCCTCCCTGGAGACCGCACTGCCCCAGCTCTCCCAGCTGCTCGCCCAGTCCCACGAGGCCAATCCGCAGAACATCAGGCTGGTCTACATCCTCTCCGACGGCGAGGCCACCGACGGCGGCCGGGCCGCCCAGGAGGCCCAGTCCCAGGGCTGGGACTGGCAGGCCATGGCCCCGGTGGTCGACGGCGGCGCCGTCCTGGGCTACGGGACCGCCGAGGGCGGGCAGATGCGCTCCTACGACGGCAGCCCCTCCACCGGCGAGCACACGAACGCCGACTACATCCCCGACGGCCCCGACGGCCAGCCCGGCCTGTCGGTCATCGACGAGCCCGCCCTGGAGGCCGTGGCCCAGGACCTGGGGGTCGACTACCTTCACCGCACCGGCGGCCCCGACGACGACCCTCCTGAGTCCTTCACCGACCTCGATATCCAGGCCGTCCTGAGTGACGGGCGCGTCGCCAAGGGCCCCAGGCACTACGTGGTGTGGCCCCTGGCCCTCGTGGTCAGCGGCCTGCTCATCTGGGAGCTGGCCGACCTGGCCCGGGCCGACCGGCGCCTGCGGCTGATCCTGAGGCCCAGGAGGCAGGCATGAGCGAGAACCAGAACCGCCAGGACCCCGGCGACCAGGAGCGCTTCGGCCCCCGGCCCGGGCAGAGCGCGCCGGGGGAGGCGGCCCCGCCCGCCCCCTCGGCGCCCTCCCCGGGCGGGCGGGCCGAGCAGCCCTCTCGGGGCGGGGCCGGCACTGAGGACCCGCAGCTGCGCGCGGCCCGGATGCGCCGTCGTCGCCGGCTCCTGCTCCTCGGCGCGGCTCCGGCGCTCCTGGCCACCGCCGCGGCCCTGTGGTGCGGAGCGGTCTTCGGTCTGAGCATGGCCGCCAGCCATGCCCTGACCCGGGGCGACCACGAGACCGCGGTCTCCCGGTACCGCACCGTGGCCGCCATCAACCCGTGGCTGGAGCAGTGGCGCGTCCACTACAACCTGGGCACCGCCCTGTACGTGGCGGCCGATCTCGACGGTGCGCAGGCGGCCCTGGAGACCGCCCTGGGCGAGGTCCCCATCGCTGATGAGGTCGATCCCGGCACCGGGCTGAAGCCCGAGGGCTCACCGGAGTGCCGGGTGCGCCACAACCTGTCCCTCACCCATGCGGCGAGGGCCGCGCAGGCGCAGGAGAGCGGCGACACGGCCCAGGCCGATGAGTCCGCCGCAGCGGCCCAGGAGGCCCTGGGGCAGTGCCCGCCCCCGCCTTCCCCGGATCCCTCCCAGAGCCCTTCGCCTGACCCCTCCCCGCAGCCGTCGCAGACCCCGTCCCAGGGCTCCTCGCAGGATCCGTCCGCCTCGCCGTCCCCGGAGCCCTCGCAGGACCCCTCCGCCCAGCCCTCGCAGGAGCCCTCGGCTCCGCCGTCCCAGGACCCCTCGTCCAGCCCCTCCGCCAGCTCGTCCAGCTCCTCCAGCCCCTCGGCCAGCGCCTCCTCCAGCCCGGATGACCGGGCGGAGCGCCTGCGGCGGCGCAATAACGACGAGTCGGAGAACGGGGCGACCCGCAAGGGCGAGAGCCAGCAGCCCCAGGACGGGACCAAGCCCTGGTAGCGGGCGCCCCGGGCATCCCGGGCGCCGGCGGCGGCTGGCGCCCGCGCGGTCAGCCCGCGGCGCCGTGGTGGGCGCGTTGCGCGGGCTCCCCGCGATCCCGCCCCTCCACCGGCTCGGTGGCGTAGTGGTGGGGGATCTCGGGCACCCCATGGCTGGGCGGCGCGGCTCCCACGGCCCGCAGCACGAAGGAGTCCAGGCTCTTCAGATAGGCCTTGCGGGCCTCCGGCTCCTCGGGGGTGGGACGCCCTCCCATGATGGTGGCGTTGAGCAGGGGGATGACCTGTGCCGGGTCCTGGGGCGGGATGAGCCCCTGGTCCATGGCCTCGGTGAGGATCGAGGAGAGCATCTGGGCCAGGAGGGCGCCATGGGCCCGCAGGCGCCCCGCGGTGCCCCGGGAGACCGCGTCGGCCAGGGGCCCGGTGGAGGGGAAGTGGTAGTGGCGCTTGATGAGGGCCTGCTGGCGCACGTAGATGCGCAGGCGGTCGATGGGGTCCTCGGTCCCGGCCAGCGCCCGGGACAGCTCCTCGGCGTAGCGGCCCGCCTCATGCTCCATGAAGGCCAGGAGGAGGTCCTCCTTGTCCGCGAAGTGGTTGTAGACGGCGGTGCGGCCCACGCCCGCATGGGTGGCCACGTCGGACAGGGTGATCCGCTCGAAGCTGCGCCGGCTCATGAGCTCGGACAGCGCGCTGAAGAGCGCTGCACGGGTGCGCTCACGATGCTCGGCCAGTGAGGAGCCCATGATCTTCGGCATGCGGCTACCCTAACCGCTGAGGTGACGGGTGCGCCAGAAACGTCATGAAACGACGGGGTCGGTGCGTGGTCCTGGAGGACCGGGGCGCACCAGGGCCCCAATGGCCTGCACGATGGGGATATCCGCCTCCAGCCAGTCCAGCTCGCCGAGCCGGTCGATGGGCGTCCACCGCAGGAGCAGATGATCATCCCCGGCAGTGCCCCGGTCGTGGGGATCGGCGGGCTCCGCCAGCCACACCCGGATGCGGTGGCCATTCATCGCCGGCCAGGCGGGGGCATCATCGGTACCGTGCGGTGCCTGCGGGGCGGGCGAGTGCCGTCCGCTCAGCCCCGCCGTCGAGGGCCCGGGCGGGTCGGCGGGGGCGGGGACCGCCAGGTCGGCAGGCGGGCGCAGCTCGTCCCCCAGCCGCACCCGCAGGCCGATCTCCTCGGCCAGCTCGCGGATCAGCCCCTGGAGCGGGGACTCCCCGGGCTCCACCTTGCCGCCCGGCAGCTCGAATCGGCCCGCGAGCTCGGCGGGGTAGGCGCGGGCGGCGCACAGCAGGCTGGTGGGGCGGCTGAGGCGGTCCACCACCGCCGCCGCCACGACCAGCCGCGAGCGCGCCGGCGGGTGTGGGGTGTCCTGCATGCGCCCGACCCTACAGGCGGGCCCCTCAGCCAGGGGGCAGGAGCCCACAGGCCGACCTGGCAGACTGCGGGTCGTGAGTCCTGAGGCATGGAATGAGATCGTCGCCCGCACCCGGCCCGGGGAGGTGCCGGAGCCCTGGGCCCTGTGGCCGGCCCTGGCTCTCCTGGCCATCGTCCTGGTCTGGCCGCAGGCGCGGCGCTGGGGGCGGACCCTGGTGACCATCGTCCACGAGGCGGGGCACGCCGCCGTCGGCATCCTGGTGGGCAGGCGCTTCCACGGCTTCGTCGTGGGCAGGGACCTGTCCGGGCACGCCGTCACCAGTGGCAGGACCCGTGGAGCGGGCAGGGTGCTGACCACCTGGGCGGGCTACCCGGCGCCCGCGGTGCTGGGAGCCCTGGTGGCGCTCGGCGCCATGCGGGGCTGGGCCGGCCTCATCCTCGTGCTCTGCCTGCTGCTCCTGGCGGTGCTGCTGGTGATGTCCCGCTCCCCGCGCACCGCCTTCCTGGTGATCCTGGTGGGGATCGCCGCGGGCCTGCTGTGGTGGTGGGGCGGCCCCTGGCGCGACGGGCTGGTGGCCGGCACTGGCCTGATCCTGCTGGTGGGGGCCTGGGACTCCCTGCGCGATGTCGCACGTTCCCGTGACGGCGGTCAGGACCACCGCACCCTGGCCCAGCTCACCCCCGTGCCGGCGGGCCTGTGGCTGGCGACCTGGTTCCTCGCCGATGCGGCAGCCACTGCCGCTGTCCTGCTCGCGCTGCGCCCGATCCTGGGGCCGCTGGCCCCATGACCCGCTGCCCCCGCGACCGGTGCTGTGATCCGGCCTCGTCGCGGTCCCGATGCCGGGGCGGGTCTGGATTGTGACCTTGGATGAGGCCCTGGATCGGGCCTGGGGGTCGGTGAGGGTCGGCTGGTGCTCTAACCTGCATCCTGCTGCCCCCTCCCTACCCGAGCATCTCAAGGAGAACCCATGATCATCACCCGCAGGGCGCTGGGCCTGTCCGCCACAGCCGTCGCGGCCGCAGCCCTGTCCGGCTGCAGCCTGTTCAGCAGCGATGAGGAGTCCTCTGCGGAGGAGTCCTCCCTGGTCCTGCTCGTGGAGTCCTCGGGCCAGGCCGAGACCGCGGCGCTGCGCGATGCGGTGGAGGCCTTCACCGACAAGACCGGTGTCGCGGTGGTGCTCCAGGTGACCACTGAGCTGGAGCAGGAGCTCAGCCGGGGCCTGGCGGGGGACAGCCCCGTGGATGTCTTCCATCTCACGCCGGGGCTTCTGGCGGCCCATGCGCAGGCCGGCTCGCTGCACCCCTACGGGGACCAGCTGGCCGTCAAGGACGACCTCGCGCCCGCCCTGGTCGCCGCGGCCACCTACGGGGGCGTCTTCTACGGGGCGCCGACACCCGCAGCCACCCTGGCCCTGTTCATCAACACCGATCTGTGGGCCTCAGCAGGACTCTCCGAGGCCGACTACCCCACCACCTGGGAGGAGCTGGAGCAGGTCGGCACCGCCCTCGCCGGGGGGCAGGGAGCGGGCCTGGTCCTGGGGCCGCAGTACTCCCGCCTGGGCGCCTTCATGGTTCAGGCCGGCGGCGGGCTGACCGATGCCGAGGGCGCGATCACCGCCAACTCCGAGGGATCGGTGGCGGGGCTCTCGCAGGTCAAGAGCCTGCTGGACGCCGGAGCCGCCACCCTGGCGCCCGAGCTGGAGGCCTCCTCGGGCGGGGAGGCCTTCGGCGCGGGGCAGGCGGCCATGACCATCGAGAGCACCGCCTTCGTCGGGGTGCTGGCCTCCCAGCACCCCGAGCTGGGCTATGCCGTTGTCGAGCTGCCCGCCGGGCCGGCCGGTCAGGGATCCTTGCAGTTCTCGCGCGTCTACGGGATCGCCGCGGCCTCTCCCCGCAAGGAGGAGGCACTGTCCCTGGTGGAGTTCCTGACCTCGGCCGAGCAGCAGGCGCCCCTGGCGGCCGCCGCCGGGGCCGTGCCCTCATCGATGTCCGCGGCCACCGCCTGGAGCCAGGAGAACCCGGGGCTGGCCGCCTTCGCCGCCGCCCTGCCCTACGCGGCGGGCATGCCGGCACTGGCGGGAGCCGGCGATGCGCTGGCCGACCTGGATGCCCAGCTCGCCGGTCTGGCCGGTGCCGACCCCCGGGCCATCCTGGACTCCGCCCAGGTCAACCTGGAGGCGGTGACCTCCTGAGGCTGCGGGGCGCCCCGGACTGCGACGGGGCGGGACGAGGGCCGACATGACGATTGGCCGGCCCCTGGGGGCCGGCCAATCGTGGTGGAGCGGGTGACGGGAATCGAACCCGCGCTGTCAGCTTGGGAAGCTGAAGTTCTACCATTGAACTACACCCGCGTGCTGCTCCTCCTGGGAGGTGCTGGTGAAGCATACCCCATCGGGGGGCCGGTGCGGCAAATCGATGCGCGGCGCGGGCGGGCCCGGTGCTGCGCCACGGGGCCCGGCAGGCGGATCGCGGCATGGAGCGGCTGCGTCACCTGCGATGATGACCCCATGTCCGATCCCAGTAGCAGCGATCCCCATCACGTGAGCAGCCCCCAGGGGGACTTCCCGACCGACGTCCTCCCGGTCCCGCAGGCCACCAGTGCCTACCCGGGCCAGGGAGTCGGCGGCGTGCTGCAGGGCCAGGCCCGCGCTGCGGCGCCGGGCCGGCCGGAGTACGCGCCCTCCACGGCACTGGCGCCCTTCGAGCCCGCCGCCGTCCACGAGCCGCGCGTGGAGGCGCAGGGCGATCCCTACGGTGCGGCGCACAGCGGTGGTGCCGGCCTCCCGCCCCAGGGCGCTGCCCACGCCGGGGCCTACGGCCCGCCCCAGACCGCCTATGCCCCTGCTCATGGCGGCCCCTATGCCGGTGCCCACGGCCCGGTGCCCGGTGCCCCGTACGCCGCCCCCTACGCCGGCGCCGCACCCTATGCGGCTGCCGTCCCCTACATCCCCTATGCCCAGCCCAAGTCCAAGGTGATCGTCCTCCTGCTGGCGCTCTTCCTGGGGACCCTGGGCATCCACAACTTCTACCTGGGGCACACCGGCAAGGGCGTGGCCCAGCTGCTCATCAGCCTGCTGTCCCTCGGCTCCCTCGCCGCGCTGGTGTGGATCTGGGCCGTCATCGAGGGGATCTGCGCGTGCTCGGCGCAGTCCGGCTCCCACCCCTGGGGCGTGGACGCCTACGGCACTCCTGTGGTCTGAGCGCCGGCCGCGGCCCGGCCCCTGCTCGCCGGGCCGTGGCCGCACCTGGCACAATCGCCCCGTGCTGCTCTCCGACCGTGACATCCGTGCCGAGCTCGACGCGGGCCGCATCGCCCTGGCGCCCTACGATCCGCAGATGATCCAGCCCGCATCCATCGATGTGCGGCTGGACCGATGGTTCCGCCTGTTCGACAACCACCGCTATCCGGTCATCGACCCCTCCGCCGAGCAGGAGGGCCTCACCCACCTGGTGGATGTGGGCCCCGATGAGCCCTTCGTCCTGCACCCCGGCGAGTTCGTCCTGGGGGCCACCTATGAGCGCATCACCCTGCCCGATGACGTGGCCGCCCGCCTGGAGGGCAAATCCAGTCTGGGGCGCCTGGGCCTGCTGACCCACTCCACCGCCGGCTTCATCGACCCCGGCTTCACCGGGCACGTGACCCTGGAGCTGTCCAACACCGCGACCATGCCGATCATGCTGTGGCCGGGCATGAAGGTGGGCCAGCTGTGCTTCTTCCGCCTCTCGAGCCCCGCCCAGGCCCCCTACGGCTCGGGTGCTGCGGGCTCGCGCTACCAGGGGCAGCGCGGCCCCACCGCCTCGCGCTCCCACCTGTCCTTCCACCGGCTGCGGATCACCGACGCCGGGCACCGCACCGACTCCGAGGAGAGCGCATGAGCGAATCGACCGACCTGGCAGTCTCCCTGCCCACCGACACCGGCACCTTCTCCGCCGGCTCCATGCTGCCCGTGGGGCGCCTGGACACCCACCACCTCCTCCTGCTGGCCGACGACGTCACCCCCGACGAGGTCGAGGCCCTGGCCCTGTCTCAGGACGTCCAGGCCGGCTGGGTGGGGGTCTCCAACCTCCAGCTCTTCCCGGGCGCCTCCCTCCAGGGCCCCTGGGACGTCGATGCGGAGATGCGAGCCCTGCTGGGGGCCCCGGAGTGGACCACCCAGCTCATGGTCCTGGACTGCCCGCGCGTGCGGGCCGGGGCGATGCCCCCCGAGCTGGCCGGCAAGGACCCCCTGGCCGACGCCTTCCCGCTGGCGCAGCCCACCGGCGTCGAGCTGGTGGCCCTCACCCGCCTGCGGGCGATCGCCCGCCGCCTGGCCGGCGCCCTGCGCGTCGTGCCGGGCCTGCCCGAGGGCGCCGCCCCGGTCCTCATCGAGCCCAGCCCGGAGGTCTCGGTCTCCCTGACCGTCTACGCCCCGGTGTGGATGGGCCCGGAGGATCTGGCCGGGCTCCTGGGAGAGGCCGCCCCCGGGATGAGCCCCGCCCTCCATGCCGTCCAGCCGGCACGGGTCATCGGCCTGGACGCCGTGGACCCGGACAAGCTGGAGCGGCTCGTGGAGCGCATCGGGGCGGATGTCTTCGAGGAGGCCTGGCGCACCTCCCAGAAGGTGCGCGCCCGGACTGAGGCCGAGGAGGCCCGGGCGGCGGCCTCCGGGGAGGTCATCGAGGAGGAGCGCGACGGCTACGCCGTGGTGGCCCCGGTCGACGCCCAGCGCGAGGGCTGGGGGAGCATCGAGGTCCAGGTGGGGGCCACCGATGGGCTCCCCCTGGCGGTGCGCGGCGAGAGCTGGGCGCGCGGCGCCGTGCTGTCCTACGACCTCAGGTGGAAGCCGCTGGAGCAGGCGGACGCCTATGAGGAGACCGTCTCGCGCGCCAGGCGCCGCGAGCGCCAGGCCGCCCGCGACCTGGTCGAGGAGCTGGCCACGGTCCTGGTCAGGGCCGTGTCCGGGGTGGCGGTGGACGACGACGGCTTCCTGGTCTCCCTGGGCGATGAGCCTGAGGAGCCCCGGAGCGCCTCATCGGGCCAGTAGCCCGCCGGCGCGCGCATCCTCGGCGGGCGCCAGGGGCGGCTCGCCGGGGCCGATGCGCGTGAGGCCGCTCCCGCCGCGGCGGGAGCGCAGGTGGGGGTGCGCTGCAGGGGCGGGGTCAGCCGGGCTGGGAGCCGGGGGCCCGGGGGTCGCGCAGGGCTCCCGGACGACGGCGCTCGACCAGGAGGGCGCGGGCACGATCGGCCCGGTCCGCATCCCAGGTCCAGCCGGTGAATACCCGGGCGTCCTCCAGGGCCCGGCCCCAGGCGGGGGGCTCGCCGCGCCGGGCCCCGACCGCCAGGTAGTGCCGCAGCAGCCCGGCGGCGGCCATGGCGTCGTCGAGGGCCGAGTGGTGCTGGTCGATGGCCACCCCGGCAGCCCGGCAGCAGGCGGTCAGGCGGCGCGAGGGGGTGTCCATGAAGCGGCGCGACCACTCCATCGTGCACACGCGCGGCACGCGGGCCCCGCGCCGCAGCAGCCCCAGGCCGCCCAGCGCCTGGGTGAGGAAGCCCAGGTCGAAGCGGGCGTTGTGGGCCACCACGACGCGGCCCGCCAGGTCCCTGACGAGCAGGTCGGCGACCTGCGCCAGGGCCGGGGCGCCGATGAGGTCCTCGGCCACCAGCCCGTGGATGCGGGTGGGGCCCACCGCCGTGCCCGCCCCGGGATCGATGAGGGTGGACCAGCTGTGCTCGGCCCGGCCCTGCGCATCGGTGAGGACCAGGCCGATCTCGATGATGGCGTCCGTGGTGGGGGACAGGCCCGTGGTCTCCAGGTCGACGACGGCGTAGCCCCCGGCGCCCACCCCGCCTCCGGGGGCGCCCGCGGCTGCGGTGGCGGGTGAGGGGCGGGTGGCGCCGGGGCCGCGGGTGCCCGGGAGCGGGGTCACGGGGGCTCCGGTCTGGTCGGCCAGGGGCCGCAGGGGTCCGCGGTCGGCGGGGGCGCGGTGGTAGAAGGGCATCCCGGCGAGCCTAGCCGCATCGGGCGGACCGGTGCTGTGAGCCCCTGGCCGGGGCCGGGCCCCGCCGGCCGTGCGCAGCCTGCCGGCAGGGCGCACCTAGGACGCCCGGTTCTCCGCCGGTGGTGAGGAGTCGCGGACCACCAGGCTCGGGGCGGCGCACTGGACGGCCCGGCCCCCCTCCTGGGACAGGTGCTCCAGCAGCAGGCGGGTGGCGGTGTCGCCCATGATCGCGGGCTCGCGGTGCACGGAGGTCAGCGCTGGGCTCAGTGCCCGGCACAGCGGGGAGTCCTCCAGGGAGACCAGGGCGATATCGGCCCCGGGCCGCCGCCCCTCCTGGCGCAGCGCGGCCAGCCCGCCGACGGCGAGGACCTCGTTGTCGTAGACGATGGCGTCGGGGGTGCGGGGCCCGGCGATGAGCTCGGTCGTGGCCTGGGCCCCGGAGCGCTCGGTGTAGTCCGGGGCGGTGGAGACCATGATCTCCACTCCCCGGCTGCGCCCCAGCGAGGCGATGGCGGCGCTGCGCCGCTCGGTGTGCAGGAGGGTGGACATGCCCGACATGTAGGCGATGCGCCGTCGTCCCCGCTCCAGGAGGTGGTCGACGACGATCTCGATCATCCCCTCCTCATCCCCGATGACCGAGGGCATGCCGGCCTCGTCGCGCTCGCCCACCAGGACGTAGGGCAGGCCCAGCTCGGACAGGGAGGCCAGGCGGGGGTCGTCGCGGCGCGGGTCGACCACCACCACCCCGTCGACCCGCTGCTGGGACCACCAGGCGCGGTAGATCGCGATCTCCTGGGCGGGATCGGTGACGATCTGCAGCAGCAGCGCCACGCCGGCGGAGGTCAGGGCCGCCTGCATGCCCAGGATGAACTCGAAGAAGAACCGCTCGGCGGCCACGGACTGGCTGGGGCGGGCGATGACCAGGCCGAGGGCGCCGGCGCGGGAGGCCGACAGCGCCCGGGCGGCGGCATTGGGGGTCCAGCCCATCTCGTTGGCCACGGCCAGGATGCGGCGGCGGGTGGTCTGCGATACCCCGCTGCGGCCGTTGAGGGCGAAGGAGACGGCCGAGGGGGAGACACCGGCGACGGTGGCGATGTCTCGGATCGTGGGGCGTTCCATGGTGGGAGTATTCCACTGGGGCGGCCATTGCGGGGGCCGGTGGTCATCGCCGGCCCCGGGAGGGAGGGCTTCTTGCCCGAATGACTAATGCGGTTTAGTCTAGGTGCGGTTGAGACCGAGCCCCTCCCCGCGGCTCCCGCTCATCGTCTGCCAATGGAGGCCGCTGTGCACGACAACCGTCCCATGCTCCTCAAGCACATCGATCGCATCCTCGATGAGCGCATCCGCCCGGCGATCCTGCGCGACCTCGCCCCGGTGGAGGTGGAGGCCTGGGAGCTGGTGGACCGCGAGGGCCCCGTGGCCGGGGTCCCCGGGGCGGGCGAGCCCATCGCCCCGCAGCGGGCCATGGCGCCCCAGGCCCCCTACCGGCCCGTGAGCCTGCCCGCGGCCTGGGGACCGGCCTGGGGCACCACCTGGTTCCGCCTGCGGGTGGCCCTGCCGGCCCACCTCCGGGACGGCGGCCCGGACCCGGAGCGCCTCGAGCTCGACCTGGACCTCGGCTGGGCCGACCACTCCCCGGGATTCCAGTGCGAGGCCCTGGTGCGCAGCGCCTCGGGGGAGATCCTCAAGGCGGTCAACCCCCGCAACCGCTGGGTGCCGCTGCGCCCGGGGATGATCGATGAGCAGGGCGTCGCGCTGATCTACCTGGAGGCCGCCTCCAACCCCCTCCTGCTCGATGTCCACCCCTTCCTGCCCACCGAGGAGGGATCCCGGTCCACCCAGTCCCATGAGCCCCTCTACACCTTCCGCCGAGCCGCCCTGGTGGAGGTCCGCCACGAGGTGCGCGACCTGGCGGCCGACGTCGAGGTGCTGGAGGGCCTGGCCCGCGTGCTGCCGGAGTCCTCCCCCCGGGCCTGGCGGCTCCTCACCGGCCTCGCGCGCGCCCTGGACCACCTGGACCTGGCCGATGTGCCGGGCACCGCCGCCCAGGTGCGGGCGATGCTCGCCCCGCTGCTGGAGGCCCCCGCCCACGGCGATGCCATCACCCTGGGGGCGGTGGGCCACGCCCACATCGACTCGGCCTGGCTGTGGCCCGTGCGCGAGACCCGCCGCAAGGTCGCCCGCACCCTGGCCAATGCGCTGCGGCTGCTCGACGACGGCGCCCCCATGGTCTTCGCCCTCCCGGCGGCCCAGCACCTGGCCTGGCTCCAGCTCGATGAGCCCGCCCTGTTCGAGCGGGTGCGCCGGCATGTCGCGGCGGGGCGCATCGTGCCGGTGGGCGGCATGTGGGTGGAGCCCGACGCCGTCCTGCCCTCGGGGGAGTCCCTGGCCCGCCAGCTGACCGAGGGCACCGCCTTCTTCCGCCAGGAGCTGGGGGCCCAGTGCCACGAGATCTGGCTGCCCGACTCCTTCGGCTACAGCGGCAGCCTGCCCCAGCTGGCCCACCTGGCCGGCTACGACAGCTTCCTGACCCAGAAGCTCAGCTGGAACCAGGTCGATGACTTCCCCCACCACACGCTGTGGTGGGAGGGCATCGACGGCACCCGGGTCTTCACCCACTTCCCGCCCGCCGACACCTACGGCGCCGAGGTCAGCGCCGAGGAGCTCGAGCGCGCCCAGAGCGGCTTCAAGGACAAGGGGCGCGCCGACGTCGAGCTCCTCCTCTACGGCTACGGCGACGGCGGGGGAGGGCCCACCCGCGAGATGCTCCAGCGGATCGAGCGCACCGCCAGCCTGGCGGGCTCACCGCGCGTGGAGCACATGAGCCCCCGGGAGTTCTTCGACCGGGCCCGCGCCCAGTACCCCGACGCCCCGGTGTGGGTGGGGGAGCTCTACCTGGAGAAGCACCGCGGCACCCTGACCACCCAGGCCGCCACCAAGCGCGGCAACCGCCGGGCCGAGGCCGCCCTGCGCGAGGCCGAGACCTGGTGCACCACCGCCTGGGTGCGGGGCCTGCTTCCCACGGGCTACCCCCACGCCCTCCTGCGCGACCTGTGGCGCACCGCGCTGCTGTGCCAGTTCCACGACATCCTGCCGGGATCCTCCATCGCCTGGGTCCATGAGGATGCGCGGGCAGCCCAGGACAGCGTCATCGCCACCGCCCTGTCCCTGTCCCAGACCGCGCGCCGCGCCCTGGCCACGGGGATCCCCGTGCAGGACGGCGCCCCGGCCCAGGCCCCTGACCCCCTTCGGGGGCCCGCCGGGTCATCCGGGCCGGCGCAGTCCGCCGAGCCCGATGGTCCGCACCGGGCCGGCGCGGCGGGCCCCATCGTGGCCTTCAACACCGCACCGGTGGAGCGGCGCCACGGCGGGGCGCGGCTCGCCCCCATGGGCGCGGCCCTCCTGCCGGCGCGGGCCTCCCGGGGCGCCGAGGGCGCCGCGCCCACCATCGAGCGCACCGAGGGGGGCGTGATCATCGACAACGGCCTCCTGCGCGCCCGCTTCACCCCCGATGGCGCCGTGGACTCCCTGCTGGCCCGCCACGACGGCACCCCGGCGCAGGAGATCGTCCCGCCCGGCCAGCGCCTCGGGGTCCTCCAGATCGCCCAGGACCTGCCCAATGAGTGGGACGCCTGGGACCTCGACCCCTTCTACCGCGGATCCCTGCGCGAGCTGGGCGGGAGCCTGGAGTCGGTCGAGGAGCACGACGGCGTGGTGCGCGTCGTCGTCGAGGTCGCCTTCGGCCGCTCCCGCGCCTGGCTGCGGTGGAGCCTGGGGGCGGGCAGCGGCGTCCTGGGCCTGGATGCGGAGGTGGACTGGCGCGAGAGCGAGAAGGTCCTCAAGCTCGCCCTGCCGGTGGATGTCCACACCGATCACGCCGTCTACGGCTCCCAGTTCGGCCACCTGGCGCGCCCCACCCACGAGAACACCTCCTGGGAGGCCTACCGCTTCGAGGTCTGCGCCCACAAGTGGCTGCACGTGGGCGAGCCGGGCCGCGGTCTGGGCGTGGCCAACGACTCCACCTACGGCTGGGACATCACCCGCCACAGCCGGCAGGGGGCGGGCACCTGGTCCCTGGTGCGCGCCACCCTCCTGCGCGCCCCGCGCTTCCCCGACCCGCGGGCCGACCGCGGCGTGCACCGCTTCGGCTTCCGCCTCCTGGCCTGCCCCGCCCCCGACGCCGTGCGCGAGGAGGCCTACCGCCTGGACCTGCCCGTGCGCGAGCTCGCCCTGCCCGCCGGGGCCGGGCCGGCGGGCCTGGAGGAGCGGGTGGCGCCCCTGGTGCGGGCCACCGGCGCGGTCGTGGAGTCCCTCCACGCCGCCGAGGAGGGCAGTGGGGATGTCCTGGTGCGCCTCTACGAGGCCCGCGGCGCCCGCAGCCGGGTCACCCTGCTCGCCCCCGAGATGGGCGGGGCGGTCGGCGCCGACCTGCACGGGGCGCCCTCGGAGCTCGGCGTGCGGGTCGAGCCCGCGGGGCCGCAGGGCCCGCAGGGGCGGCAGAGCGGTGGGGATGGTGGGGACCAGGGCGCCTGGTCCTTCGAGCTGCACCCCTTCGGCGTGGCCACGATCCGCCTGAGCCCCAGGCGGCCGGTGAGTGGAGAGGGTGAGCGGTGATGCGCTTCGGAGTCAACTACACCCCGCGCGTGGGCTGGTTCCACTCCTGGCTGGACCTCGATGCGGGCCTGGTGGCCGAGGACATGGAGGCCATCGCCGCCCTGGGGGCGGACCACGTGCGGATCTTCCCGCTGTGGCCCCTCCTGCAGCCCAACCGCGGCCTCATCCGCCCCCGCGCCATCGACGACGTCCTGAGCGTGGTCGATGCCGCCGGCCGCGCCGGTCTGCGCGTGACCGTGGACGCCCTCCAGGGGCACCTGTCCTCCTTCGACTTCCTGCCCTCATGGGTGACCACCTGGCACGGGCGCAACCTGTTCACCGACCCCGAGGTGGTGGGCGCCCAGAGCGCCCTGGTGGGGGCGCTGGCCACCGAGCTGCGCGGGCGCCCGCATGCCGAGGGGCTGAGCCTGGGCAACGAGTTCATCCAGTTCGCCGCCCACCGCCACCCCGCCCGGAGCGAGCTGACCCCCCAGCAGGCGCAGGACTGGGCGCGCGCCCTCATGGGCGCGGCGCGGCAGGCCTGGCCCGAGGCCCGCCTGACCCACAGCTTCGACGACGACCTGTGGTTCGACGACACCCACCCCTTCCAGCCCGCCCACGCCGTGGGCCTGGGCGACATGACCACGGTGCACTCCTGGGTGTTCATGGCCGTGGGCCCCCGCTACGGGCCCGGGCACCCGGCACTGATGCTCTTCGCCCGCTACCTGGTGGAGCTGGCCCGGGCCTGGGGCGGGCCGGACCGCCCCATCTGGCTCCAGGAGGTCGGCGCGCCCAGCACCCACGTCGCCCCTGAGGAGGCGCCCGGCTTCGTCGAGCAGACCATCGCCCGCCTCACCGGCCTGGACGGCCACCCGCCCGCGCCGGGCCTGGAGGCCATCACCTGGTGGTGCTCCCACGACGTCAGCCGCGATCTGGCCGACTTCCCCGAGCTGGAGCACACCCTGGGCCTCATCGACTCCGCGGGCCGCATCAAGCCCGCGGGCGAGGCCTTCCGGCGGACCGCCGAGCGCGTCCGGGCCCTGCCCGGGGCGGGGCCCGGCCTGCCCGCCGCCAGCACCATGACCCTGCCCAGCGCCAGCCCCTCGCGCCGCTCCCTGAGCGCCCCGACGGGGGAGTTCTTCGACCGGTGGGTCGGGGAGGCGTCCCGGGGCCCCGCCCCGGCCCTGGCCCTGCCGCCCGGCGCGAAGCCGGCCACCGCAGGGTGAAGGGCGCGGGAATCGCAATGGGGAGGGATGGGAAGGAGGGCCTCTGCAGCACTGCTAAACCGATGTAGTATTCTCCAGCCAGGCAATGACGCCGCAGTTTCCTCCAACGACGAAGGGAAACCCTCCGATGAACCTCCCCCACCACGTCTCCCGCCATGTCTCCCGCCGCGGGGTCCTGCTCGGCCTGTCCGCGGGCGCCGTCGCCGGCCTGGCCGCCTGCACCGGATCCACCGGATCGACCGGGTCCTCCGCCGGCGGCTCGGGATCCACCGGCGGCAGCGTCTCCGGCGAGATCACCTTCCAGACCTGGTCGCTGAAGAACGACCGCTTCACCCCCTACTTCGAGGACCTGGTCAAGGCCTTCCAGGACGCCCACCCGGGCGTGAGCGTCAAGTGGATCGACCAGCCTGGGGACGGCTACGAGGACAAGATCCTCCAGCAGGCCAACTCCGGGGAGCTGCCCGATGTCATCAACCTTCCCCCCGAGTTCGCCTACAAGCTCGCCCAGGTCGACCAGCTCACCGACCTGGGGGCCGCCGACGCGGCGCTCCTGGACGGGTACGTCGAGGCCGCCGCCGAGGCCTACGCCTTCCCCGGGATCGAGGGGCACTACGGTTACCCCTGGTACCTGGGCACCGACCTCAACTGGTACAACACCGAGCTGCTGTCCTCGGCGGGCGTGGACACCGCCAAGCTGCCCACCACGCTCGACGAGCTCTTCGAGATGGCCTCGACGGTGGCCAAGGCCACCAACGGCGAGGTCAAGATGATCTCCGACGTCCCGCGCACCGGAACCCTGTCGGCCGCCGGGGTGGAGATCTACAAGGACGGCGCCTTCGTGTTCAACACCGCCGAGGCCGTCAAGGTCGTCGAGCGCTACAAGAAGGCCTATGAGGAGGGCGCCATGCCAGCCGAGGCCCTCAACGCCGACTACCTGGGCAACAAGGACCTCTACATGCAGGGCAAGGCCGCCTGGACCACCGGGGCCGCCGGCTTCGCCTCGGACATGGCCAAGGACGCCCCCACCGTCCTGGAGAAGTCGGTGGTCACCCCGCGCATCGGCCACCCGCCGCTGTTCATCCAGGGCATCTGCGTCTCCCAGGCCTCCAAGGCCCCGCAGGCGGCGCTGGCCTTCGCCCAGTTCGTCACCAGCACTGAGAACCAGGTCGCCTTCCTCAAGATCGCCCAGGGCTTCTTCCCCGGCACCAGGGAGGGCAACGAGTCCCCCGAGGCCTTCACCGACGCCGTCGACAACGAGCTGCAGAGGACCGCCATCACGGAGGCCTCCGCCGTCATCGACGAGGCGCGACCGGAGTACCCCATCCAGTTCACCTACGACATGGACACCTACCTCAAGCAGCAGATGGCCCTGGCCGTCAAGGGCGAGATCGGCATCCAGGAGGCGCTGGACAAGTCCGTGGAGTACGCCAACGCCAACCAGGCCGGCTGAGCCGGGCGGACCGCGATTCCCCAGCCCCACCCATGACGTCAGGAGAATGACACGCGATGAGAACGCACCGCTGGTTCGTGCCCTACCTGCTGCTGGCACCGGCGATCCTGTGGGTCGTGGTGTTCTCGATCTGGCCGTTCCTCAACACGGTCGTGCTGTCCTTCACCGATGCGCGCCCGCTGCGCACCCCGCAGTTCGTCGGCATGGAGAACTTCGCCCGGCTCCTGGCCGACGAGCGCTTCGGCTACGCCATGGTCACCAGCCTGGTCTACGTCCTGGTCTGCGTGCCCCTGCTGACCTTCCTGCCATTGGGGCTGGCGCTGCTGGTGCAGCGGCGGCTGCCGGGAATCGCGGTCTTCCGCACCACCTACTACTTCCCCGTCATCGCCTCGGTGGTGGTCGTGGGCATCATCTGGGCCTGGGTCTTCGACACCAGGGGCATCATCAACGAGTCCCTGGCCTTCACCGGGCTGACCGATGAGCCCATCGAGTTCCTCATCGACCGCTGGCTCATCCTGCTCTCGGCCATCTCCCTGACCGTGTGGAAGGGGCTGGGCTACTACATGGTGGTCTACCTCGCCGCCCTGACCGCGGTGGACCGCGAGCTCCACGAGGCCGCCGCCCTGGACGGGGCCGGGGCGTGGCGCCGCTTCTGGACGGTGACGGTGCCCGCGGTGCGGCCCGCCATGCTCCTCATCTCCGCGCTCATCACCGTGGCCGCCATGCGGATCTTCTCCGAGATCTACGTGCTGACCAACGGCTCGGGAGGGCCGGGCGGCCAGGCCCAGTCCCTGGTCATGCTCATCCAGCTCACCGGCAAGGGCCTCAACGGCAACCTGGGCTACGCCTCGGCCATCTCCGTGGTCCTCTTCCTGCTGACCATCGGCCCCCTGGCGCTGGTGGGCTGGATCAACCAGGGCGGTGAGATCCGCGAGGCCCTGACCCAGCGCCGGCGCGCCCGCGCCGCCCGGAGGACCCCCGCGGCCCAGCGGGGCGCCGGGGCCGCCGGCCGCGTCGAGGCGGGGGAGCAGTGATGGCGCCCGCATCGAGCGCCGCCTCCCGGCGCCGTCGGCCCGCCGGCATCGAGCGCCCCTGGAGGCGCCGTGGCGAGACCGGCTTCAACAAGCCCAGCCTCGCGGGGGTCCTGGCCCGCTACGCCCTCATGGCCCTCATCATGGTGCTGACCGTCGGCCCCTTCCTGTGGCAGCTGTCCACCTCCCTCAAGGGCCCCATGGAGGACATCTACTCCTTCCCGCCCGACCTGGTGCCCAAGGACCCCACCCTGGCCAACTACGGGGAGGTCATGCGGACCATCCCCGTCATCTCCTACGCCTGGCACTCCCTGCTGGTGTCCGTGGCCACGGTCATCACCAACGTCGTCTTCGCCACCATGGCGGGCTACGCCCTGGTGGCCATGCGCTTCCGCGGCAAGGGACTGCTCATGGCCCTCATCCTGTCCACGCTGCTGCTGCCCGGGGAGGTCACCCTGACCTCCCAGTACCTGACCGTGAAGTCCCTGGGACTGGCCAACACCCTGGCGGGCGTCTTCCTGCCCACGGCCATCACCTCCATCAACGTCCTGCTCATGGCCACCGCCGCCCGCGCCATCCCCACGGCCATCCTCGATGCGGCCGCCATCGACGGCGCCTCCACCCTCCAGCGCCTCCGGCACATCGTGTGGCCCAATGTGCGCGGGATGGCCTCGGTGGTGGCGCTCATGTCCTTCATCCAGGCCTGGGACGACTTCCTGTGGCCCCTGGTGGTCCTGTCCGACCCCGCCAAGTACACCCTGACCGTGGGCATGCAGTACCTCAACTCGACCTTCGGCTCCAACCCCCGCGTCGTGGCGGCGGGGACGATCATCGCCCTGACCCCCGTCATCATCCTGTTCGTCGCCGCCCAGAAGCAGTTCTTCCGCGGCGTGGAGGCCGGGGGCGTCAAGGGCTGAGCCAGGGGCGCTCCAGGGCCGAGCCCGGACGGGGGCCGTAGGATCGGGGAACGAGCACAGGAGGATCCATGACCGATGCCGCGACCGACGCCGCCCCCGGGCCGCTGCGCGCCCCGCAGACCACGCCCCTGACCAACGAGACCATCGCCACCCTCATGGCGCACCGCACCATCCGGGCCTTCACCGACGAGCCCCTGGACGAGGCGACCATGACCACCGTGCTGGATGCGGCCCGCCACGCCGCCACCTCCTCCTTCCTGCAGCAGACCACCATCATCCGCGTCACCGACCCCGCCGTGCGCGAGGCGGTCCACGGCGCCTCCGGCCAGCCCTACGTGGGAGGCACCCGCGGGGAGCTGCTCCTCTGCGTCGTCGACCTGCACCGCAACGCCGTCATCCGCCAGCGCGCCGGTGCCGACCTGGAGCCCCTGGAGCGCATGAGCGTGTTCCTCCAGGCCGTGGAGGACACCCTCATCGCCGCCCAGTCCATGGTGGTGGCCGCCGAGTCCCTGGGGCTGGGCACCGTCTACCTGGGCTCCATCCAGGGCGATGCGCCCGCCGTCATCCGCGCCCTGGACCTGCCCGAGCGGACCTTCCCCCTGCTGGGGCTCATCGTGGGCCACCCCGACCAGGACCCCCAGTACAAGCCCCGACTGCCCCGCGGGATCACCACCGGCCTCAACACCTACCCGCGGCTCGAGGCCCACGAGCAGGCCCTGGCCGACTACGACCGGCTCGTCCAGGACTACTACGACCTGCGGGACGCGGGCGCCCGCCTGGACTCCTTCACCCGCATCATCGCCACCAAGCTCGGGGTGGGCGCCGCCGCGACCGCCCCCACCCTGGAGATCCTCCACGCCCAGCGCCTGGCCCTGCACTGAGGCCGGGCCGGCCGCGTTGTGCCGGCTCACCCGCACTCCGCCGGCTCAGCAGGCGAAATGTCAGCCAGCGGGATGCGGATGTCCCAGCGAGACTCGTACGACCCCACGACAGGAGCTGCAGCACCGCCATGAGCCCCCGCACATCACCGACATCGCCGGCATCGCTGGCATCGCTGGCATCGCCGGCATCGTCGACATCACTGAGCGGGCCCGAGGTCGTTCGGGCCCTGCCCGCTCTGGAGGCCCTCGCCTTCCCCTGCGCCCTGGTGGCCACCGGCGGTGGGCGCACGCTCATCGAGGCCGGGGCGGTCGATGAGGTCTTCCCCCTGGCCTCGGTGACCAAGCCGATCGTCGCCTGGGCGGCGCTGGTCGCCGTCGAGCGGGGGATGCTGGACCTGGACGATGCCGCCGGGAAGCCCGCCCCCGAGGGCGCCACGATCCGGCACCTGCTGGCCCACGCCTCCGGGATCGCCTTCGACTCCGATGCCCACCTGGCCGAGCCGGGCACGCGCCGCATCTACTCCAACCGGGGCATCGAGATCCTGGGGCAGCGGCTGGAGGAGGCCACGGCCACGCCCCTGGAGGCGTGGATCGAGACGGCCGTCCTGGAGCCCCTGGGGATGGCCAGCGTCATGATCCCCGGCTCGCCCGCCCACTCCGGTGAGGGCAGTGCCCGCGACCTGGCGGCCTTCGCCCGCGAGCTGGCCGAGCCCCGCCTGATCTCACCGGCGCTCGCGGCCCGGGCCTGCGCCCCGGTCCTGCCGGGGCTCGACGGCGTCCTTCCCGGGTACGGGCGCCAGTCGCCCAACGACTTCGGCCTGGGGGTGGAGGTGCGCGGGGCCAAGCGGCCGCACTGGACGGGCGGGGCCAACAGCGAGCGGACCTTCGGGCACTTCGGGCAGTCCGGCTCCTTCCTGTGGGTCGATCCCGTGGCGGGGCGCCAGGCGGTCTTCCTGGGGGCCGAGCCCTTCAGCGCCGTGCACAAGCGGGTCTGGCCGGAGCTGAGCGACCAGGTGCTGGCCCTGGGCGGTGGGCCCGACCGGGCCTGAGCACAGGAGCGCCGTCCCGGTCGCAGGGGCCTGAGCGCACCGGGCCGCTCCGTGCGGTTGCGCCCGGAGGCCCGGGTCCCAGCCCTGGAGAGGACACCGATCCGGACTGCGGCCGCCCTCCCCTCGCGAGCTGCACATCTTCGGCGCTCCGGTCAGCCGCCGGCCCTGACTTTTCGGCATGATGCCGTCGGATCGCTCCTCCGGGCTGGGCTGAAGATGTGCGGCGCCGCCCTCGTTGCACATCTTCAATCGGCCAGGGGTGGAATCCAGGCCTGATGAACCGCAGGATCATGCGGATCCACCCTTCGGCCCCTCCTCGATGATGTGCGATGAGGGGACCGTGGGACCGCGTGGGCCGACGCGCCCCCGGCCGGCGGGGGATCGGCGCATCAGGGCGTGCCAGTGAACCCGTTCCGGGGCGCAGTCGAGAGGCTGGGCATCGCTTGACGCACCGGGGCCTGGGAGCAGGGGGTAGTGCGGCCGGGGCTGTCGGAGTGCTCAGTCCACCTCGACAATGACCGGCACGTGGTCCGAGGCGCCTTTGCCCTTGCGCTCATCGCGGTCGATGGCGGCTGCCCGCACCCGAGCGGCCAGGGCAGGGGAGGCGAAGACGAAGTCGATGCGCATCCCCTCGTTCCTGGGGAAGCGCAGCTTCTGGTAGTCCCAGTAGGTGTAGTTCGTCACCCGATCCCGGGTCACCTCCTCCATGCCCGCCGACTCGAAGGCGGCGAAGGCCTCGCGCTCGGGGGCCGAGACATGCGTGGCCCCCTCGAAGGCCGCCATGTCCCACACGTCCTCATCCCGGGGCGCCACATTCCAGTCGCCGACCAGCGCCAGGGGAAGATCCGGTGCCTCCTCCAGCCAGGAGCCCGCCGCCTCGCGCAGGCGCTGGAGCCACTGGAGCTTGTAGGCGTAGTGCGGGTGGGTGAGCTCGCGGCCATTGGGCACGTACAGGCTCCACAGCCGCACCGGGGCCCCGGAGTCGGCGGACGCGCCCACGCTCGCCCCCAGTGCGCGCGCCTCCACCACCGGCTCGGCCCCCTCCCTGGCCGCCCAGGCGGGCTGGTGGGGGAAGGAGGTGGCGACGTCGTCGAGCCCCACCCGCGAGGCGATCGCCACCCCATTCCACTGGTCCAGGCCGTGGACGGCGAGCTCGTAGCCGGCGGCCTCGAAGGACTCGCGGGGGAACTGCTCGGGGCGGCACTTGATCTCCTGCATCGCCAGGACGTCGACGTCCTGGCGCTCCAGGAAGGCCAGGACGCGATCGGCGCGGGTGCGGATGGAGTTGACGTTCCAGGTGGCAAGGCGCATGAGGGCAGGGTAGCCCGCCGCGCCCGTTCCCCCGGTGGTGGTGCCCGGCGCTGGCTCATGGCCGCCGGCCGGTGCCGGCACCGCCCCGTTCGCCGTCGGCGTCGGCCAGGTGCTGGGCGCCTGGGGCGGTGCGGGCCCGAGTAGCCTGACGCCATGGGAACCGCACTTGTCACCGGGGCCACCAGCGGGCTCGGGCTGGAGTTCGCCTGGCAGCTCGCCCAGGCCCACCACGACCTCGTCCTGGTGGCGCGCACTGATGAGCGGCTGCGGGCGGTGGCCGAGGAGCTGCGGCAGTTCGCCGGCGTCCAGGCCGAGGTCCTGCCCGCCGATCTGGCCGATCGCGCCGACCTGGAGCGGGTGGCCCAGCGCCTGCGCGACCCCGGCCTCCCCGTGGGCCTGCTGGTCAACAATGCGGGCTTCGGCCTGGGCCAGGGCTTCGTGGGAGGCGACCTCGCGCGCGAGGAGCGCGCCCTGGACGTCATGGTCCGGGCGGTCCTGGTCCTGTCCCATGCCGCCGCCGAGGGGATGGTCGAGCGCGGCCGCGGGGCGATCCTCAACGTCTCCTCCATGACGGCGCGCACCGCCATGGGCACCTACGCCGCCCACAAGGCCTGGGTGCTCAGCTTCACCGAGGGCCTGGCCTCCGACCTGGAGGGGACCGGGGTGAGTGCCACCGCCCTGTGCCCCGGGCTGGTGCACACCGGCTTCCACAGCGCCGCCGGCGTCGACGAGGGGGCCTGGAGGGGCCCGGTGTGGCTCGATGCCGAGCGCGTGGCCGAGGAGGGGCTGGCGGCAGTGCGGCGCGGCCAGGTCATCTGCACCCCCAGCCTGCGCTACCGGGGGGCCAGCGCGCTGCTGCGCACCGCCCCGCGCTGGCTGGTGCGGCGCGTGGCGGGGACCGGAGCGGCCGGCCGGCCCCGGGGGTAGGCGGGCGGGGCCGGGCGCAGGACCGCGGCCGGCGGGCGACGCCGCGGGAGGGCTGCCCGCGCCGGTCTCCTGCCAGCCTCTCAGCGGCCAGCGGAAACCAGGTGCCCGGCCCTGGCGCGGGGGCCGCGGACCTGGGACGATCGGCCCATGGCTTCAATCACTTTCCGCGGAACCCCGGCGAGCACCGTCGGCGAGCTCCCCGCCGTGGGCAGCACTGCCCCCTCCTTCGACCTCGTTGGCGCCGAGCTTGACGCCGTCACCAGTGACTCCCTGCGGGGGCGCCGAGTGGTGCTCAACATCTTCCCCTCCGTGGACACCGGCGTGTGCGCCTCCTCGGTGCGCCAGTTCAACAAGCTCGCCGCTGAGCTGGAGAACACCACGGTCGTCTGCGTCTCGGCCGACCTGCCCTTCGCGGCCGCCCGCTTCTGCGGGGCCGAGGGGCTGGACAACGTCATCACCGCCTCCACCTTCCGCTCCACCTTCGGAGCCGACTACGGGGTCGCCATGGCCGACTCCCCCCTGGCCGGGCTGATGTCCCGCGCCATCGTCGTGCTCGACGCCGAGGGCACGGTCCTGCATACCGAGCAGGTCCCCGAGATCGGCCAGGAGCCCGACTACGACGCCGCCGTGGCCGCCCTGTCCTGACTCCCGACTTTCGACAATTTGCATGAGATCGGCCTTTTCCAGCGCTGGAGAAGGCCGATCTCATGCAAATTGTCGAAAGTGGTGGGGGTAGGATCGGGTGCGTGAGCACCAACGATTCCCACCGCGCCCGCCTGGCCGGCCTTGTCAGCGAGCTCGCCGTCGTGCGCGGCGCCGTCACCCTCGCCTCCGGGCTGGAGTCCGACTTCTACGTCGACATGCGCCGCGCCACCCTCCACCACGAGGCCGCCCCCCTCATCGGGCACGTCATGCTCGACATGCTGGAGGAGGCGGGCCTGGGAACCGACGAGATCGACGCCGTGGGCGGGCTGACCATGGGGGCCGACCCGGTGGCCACCGCCATGCTCCACGCCGCCGCCTCCCGCGGCCTGGACCTCGACGCCTTCGTGGTGCGCAAGGCCGCCAAGGACCACGGGATGAAGCGCCGCATCGAGGGGCCGGAGGTGGCCGGGCGCGAGGTCGTGGTCCTGGAGGACACCTCCACCACCGGGGGCTCACCCCTGGAGGCGGTCGAGGCCCTGCGCGAGGCCGGGGCGACGGTGCGGGCCGTGGCCGTCGTCGTGGACCGCGACACCGGTGCCCGCGAGCGCATCGAGGCCGCCGGCCTGCCCTACCACGCGGCCCTGGGCCTGGCCGATCTCGGGCTCGCCTGAGCGTGGGCCGTCCTGCCCGCCTCCTCTCTCCCGCCCCGGGAGCCCCGGTGAAGGGGCTGATGCCCGGATGAGCGCAGACTCCCATGGGGGCGCGCCGCTGCTGCCCGAGGGGGAGCCATGCGCCCGGCCCGGCGCGCTGGACGACGACGCCCCCGCTGATCGGCGAGAGGTCGGGGCGGGGCCGTGGCCAGGGGGGCCCGAGGCCTGGCCCACCGACCCCCGATACGATCCCGTCCTGCTCGCCGGGGGCGACCGGCGCAATGTCGTGGACCGCTACCGGTACTGGACGGTGGAGGCGATCCGCGCCGATCTGGCCTCCAGGGCCCACCCCTTGCACATCGCCATCGAGAACGTGAGCCAGGACCTCAATATCGGCTCGATCGTGCGCAGCGCCAACGCCTTCAACGTGGGGCGCGTCCACATCATCGGCCGGCGCCGCTGGAACAAGCGCGGCGCCATGGTCACCAACCGCTACCTCGACGTGCGCCATCACGCCGAGCCCGGCGAGCTGCTGTCCTGGGCCGGCGCCGAGGGCTACGAGGTGATCGGGATCGACAACGGGCCGGGCGCCGGCCAGCTGGAGAGCGCCGTGCTGCCGCTCAGGTCCCTGATGGTCTTCGGCTCGGAGGGGGAGGGGATCAGCCCGGGGCTGGCCGCCGGATGCGCGCGGATGCTGCGCATCGGCCAGTACGGCTCGACCCGCTCGATCAACGTGGCCGCCGCGGCAGCCGTGGCCATGCACGCCTGGGTCCTCCAGCATGCGGGCCCCGCCCCGGACTGAGGCCGCCCCGGGCTGCACATCTTCGGGTGGGGAGCTGACGTGATCATGCGGAGAAGCCGGGGTCATCAGCCCGCCGGCGGCCTGAAGATGTGCAACGCGCCCCCCGCTGCACATCTTCAGGGCGCCGGCAGGCTGGGAGGGCCGGTGGAACCGCGTCATCTCGCCACTGACACGTCCGCGGGCGGGCTGAAGATGTGCAACGGGGGAGAGGGCCGGGGCGGGGTGGGCGACCCGGGACCATCAGCCGGTACACCTCGCTCCAGAATCATGGAACAATCAGCACCGCACCACTGAACCATCACGAATACCAGGAGGCACCCAGTGGCCATTGCAACCCCGGAGTCCTACGCCGACATGCTTGACCGCGCCAAGGCTGGCAAGTACGCCATCCCCGCGATCAACGTCACCTCCTCCCAGACACTGTCCGCCGCCCTCAAGGGCTTCGCCGACGCCGAGTCTGACGGCATCGTCCAGATCTCCAACGGTGGTGCGGCCTACTGGTCCGGCTCCTCGCGCGCCGACAAGGTCAAGGGCTCCATCGCCTTCGCCGCCTACGCCCGCGCCGTGGGCGACCTCTACCCCGGCACCATCGCCCTGCACACCGACCACTGCCCCAAGGCCATGCTGGAGCCCTGGATCCTCCCCCTGCTGGAGATCGAGGCCGAGCAGGTCAAGCGCGGTGAGCAGCCGATGTTCAACTCCCACATGTGGGACGGCTCGGCCGAGTCCCTGGACGACAACATCGAGATCGCCGTGGACATGCTGGCCCGCGCCAAGGCCGCCAACGTCATCCTTGAGATCGAGATCGGCGCCGTGGGCGGTGAGGAGGACGGCATCACCGGTGACGAGAACGCCAACCTCTACACCACCGCCGACGACGCCTGGCGCGCCATCGAGGCCCTGGGCCTGGGCGAGAACGGCCGCTACATCACGGCCCTGACCTTCGGCAACGTGCACGGCTCCTACAAGCCCGGCCACGTCAAGCTGCGCCCCGAGATCCTGGGCGAGATCCAGGACGAGTGCGCCAAGCGCCTGGGCGACCGCCTGTCCACCAAGGTCGGGGACAAGGCCTCGCCCTTCGACCTGGTCATGCACGGCGGCTCGGGCTCCACCGACGAGGAGATCGCCACCGCGGTGCGCAACGGCGTCATCAAGATGAACGTGGACACCGACACCCAGTACGCCTACACCCGCCCCGTCGTGGACTGGATGCTCACCAACTACGAGGGTGTGCTGAAGATCGACGGCGAGGTCGGCAACAAGAAGAAGTACGACCCCCGCGCCTGGGGCAAGGCCGCCGAGGAGGGCATGGCCGCCCGCGTGGTCGAGGCCTGCGAGCGCCTGGGCTCCGTGGGCTCGGCCAAGCGCTGATCCCGCCGGCCCGAGACCGCGGTCGACGACGGCGGGGCGCGGCCGCCGTGCCGTCCCCGCCTGCCGCCGACGCTCGGGTCCCGGATCCTGCCTGCTGGTCCCGGCACCCCGTGGTGCCGGGACCAGTGGCGTTGCGGGAGGGGGCCATCACCTGCGGAGCCCACAGCGTGCCGGGCTGTTGGTGCTCGCGCGGCCCCGGCCCCGGGCTCTCCCAGTCCCGGGGCCGGGCTCGTCCGCGGTAGGCTGGCCCGTGGCGTGCGCTCCGCCACGCCGCCACCAGAAAACAGGGGAGAGACCCATGCCAGCTGTTGTCGTCGTCGGCACCCAGTGGGGGGATGAGGGGAAGGGCAAGGCCACCGACCAGCTCGGCCAGGACGTGGACTACGTCGTGAAGTTCAACGGTGGCAACAACGCCGGCCACACCGTTGTCATCGACGGGGAGAGCTTCGCCTTCCACCTCCTGCCCGCAGGCGTCCTGACCCCCGGGGTCACCCCCGTCATCGGCAACGGCGTGGTGGTGGACCTGGAGGTCCTCTTCAGTGAGATCGCCGAGATCGAGTCGCGCGGCAAGGACGCCTCCGGCCTGCTCATCAGCGCCAATGCCCATATCATCCCCTCCTACAACCGCGTCCTGGACCGCACCATCGAGCGCTTCCTGGGCGCCCGCCAGCTGGGCACCACCGGGCGCGGCATCGGCCCCACCTACGCGGACAAGATGAACCGCGTGGGCCTGCGCATCCAGGACCTGTTCGACGAGTCCATCCTGCGCCAGAAGGTCCACTCCGCCCTGGACCAGAAGAACAGCCTCTTCCTCAAGGTCTTCAACCGCCCCTCCATCGATCCCGACTCCGTGGCCGATGAGCTGCTGTCCTACGCCGAGCGCGTGCGGCCCATGGTCATCGACTGCTCCGTGGTCCTCAACGACGCCCTCGACGCCGGCAGGACCGTGCTCTTCGAGGCCGGCCAGGCCACCATGCTCGACATCGACCACGGCACCTACCCCTTCGTCACCTCCTCCAGCCCTACCGCCGGCGGCGCCTGCACCGGCACCGGAGTGGGCCCCACCCGCATCGACTCCGTGGTGGGCGTGGTCAAGGCCTACACCACACGCGTGGGCGAGGGCCCCTTCCCCACCGAGTTGCACGACGACGTCGGTGAGCGCCTGCGCACCGAGGGCGGGGAGTTCGGGGTCACCACGGGCCGCCCCCGGCGCTGCGGCTGGCATGACGCCGTCGTCACCCGCTACGCCACTCGGGTCAACGGCCTGACCGACCTGGTGATGACCAAGCTGGACGTCCTCACCGGGCACGAGACGATCCCCGTGTGCGTCGCCTACGACGTCGAGGGCGAGCGCATGGAGGAGATGCCCCTGACCCAGTCCGACTTCCACCACGCGGTTCCGGTCTACGAGGAGCTGCCCGGCTGGAGCCAGGACATCACCGAGGTGCGCGACTTCTCCGACCTGCCCCAGGCCGCCCAGGACTACGTGCTGCGCATCGAGGAGCTTGCCCGCTGCCGCATCTCCGCCATCGGTGTGGGGCCGGGCCGCGAGGCCACGATCTCGCGCCACCGGCTCATCTAGATCCGGGGCGCCCCGGCCGGGGGCCTCTCCCCTGCTGGGGCGCAGCGGGCGCCGGGCCCGATATGCGAGTGCGGGGTGCAGAAAGCGAGTGCGGGGTACTCGCATTCTGCACCCCGCACTCGCATTCTGCGACGGCGCTGCCAGGCCCTCGGGCGCCGACCCTACTGCTGGAAGCGGGAGGGATCCTCCGGCTGCTGCCAGGGCTGGGGCTGGGGCTGGGGCGCCGCGGCACTGCCGGGAGCCTGGGGGGCGGCTGGCCATGGCTGCTGGGGCACCTGCGCCACCGGCGCCTGGCCGGGGGGCTGCTGCCAGGCCTCGGGCGGCTGCTGGGGCTGTGGGGCGAGCCCGGCCTGGGGCGGGCCGGCGGGCGGCACTGCTCCGGCGGCCTGGGTCTGGGGGGCCTGGGGATCGGCTGGGAACGGTCCAGCGGCCTGCGGGGCACCCGGGGCGGGCAATGCCTCCGGCCCGGACTGGTGGGCGGCGCTCGGCGAGGCCCCGGCAGTGGCGCCCGACCTCCTCCGGCCGAGCAGGATGACGGCCAGGACGACGCCGACGGTCGCCAGCACGCCGACCACCCCGAGGATGATCCACAGCCAGGGAAGGCCCGAGGGGGAGTCCTGGCCGCGCACGACATGGCCGCCGATGGAGTCGAAGGAGACCGAGGTGCCCCTGACCGTCCCGCCATCGGACTCGGTGACCTCCCCGGGGAAGGTGACGGTCAGGCTCATCCTCACCTCATCGGAGCCGGCGAAGTCCCCGGTGTCCACGACGTACTCGTCATCCTCGTGGGTGATGAGGCCCTTGGTCTGGGAGATCGGCTCCGAGCCCGTGACAGTGCAGGTGCGCACGCCGTCCTTCTCGATGAACTCGGCCGTGCCGTCACTGAGCCCCGTGCCGCCCGATGAGAAGGACTCGATGGTGCACTGCTCCTGCGTGATCCGAGGCGTGGTCGAACGGTCGACGAGCACCATCTTCAGGGAGTAGGTGTCGTCGGGGCTGATCGTGATATCGAAGGAGATGTCGTAGTCGTCCTGGGCGCTGCCGCTGGCGGCCAGTGCGTGCCCGACGGGCGAGGGCAGGGCCAGCGCCAGCACGAGGGACAGGCCCAGGGGAAGGGACAGCGCGAGTGCGCGCAGCGCACGGTGGGTGCGGCGCGCGGAGGAGGCGGGATTCATGGGGCCACCGTAGTCGCAGCGTGATCTCCCTGTGAACTCAGCGGGGTCCAGCCGCACTCCGGACCGCCTCCGAGGGGGGGGGAAGGCCTCGGGCCCCGACCAGCCGGCACTGGTCGGGGCCCGAGGATGACGGGGCCGATGGCGGGATCAGCTCACTGCTGGGGGTACTGGCCCTGGGGCGGGTACTGCCCACCGGGCTGCTGGGGGTACTGCTCACCGGGCTGGCCGGGCGCCGCGTAGGGCTGGGCGAGCTGGGCCTGCTGAGTCTGCTTCTTCTTGCCCTTGAGCACGATGGCCACGATTGCGCCGACCACCGCGGCCACGATGAGCAGGCCGATGAGGATCCACATCCATGGCAGGCCGGCGGAGTCCTTGCCACGCACCACCTGCTGCTGGAGCTTGTCGAAGGACACGGTGTTGCCCTCCACCTCGCCGCCGGCGGCCTCGGTGACCTCGCCGGGGAAGGTCACCGAGTAGGCGATCTCAATACTGCCGGTGTCGCCCGAGGCGGAGCTCATGTCCACGACGTACTCGTCGCCCTCGTGGGTGATCGTTCCCTCGCTGTCCGAGACCGGCTCGCTGCCCTCGATGACGCAGGTGCGCTTGCCATCCTCCTCGGTGAAGGTGGCCGTGGCGTTATCGGGCACGATCCCGATGCTTCCGGAGGACTCCTGGGCGGTCGTGCAGTTCTCCTCGGTGAAGATCGCCGTCTCGGAACGGTCGATAATAGTGAGCTTGGTGTGATAGGTGTCGTCCGATCTGATGGTGACATCGACGGAGACCTCGTAATCAATGCCAAGATCCGAGTCTGCATGGGCCGGCGCGGCGGCCAGGGTGGAGGCGATCAGGAGCAGGAGCGCGGCGATGAGGGGCCGGATACCGCGCATCGGGGAGATGAGAGTCATGCCCTCACCGTAACGGCAGGGAGCGCTCGCTGGGAAGGTCCTGCCTATGGTGCGTGCTCCCCGGGCCCCGCGCCCGACCCTGCTCAGGCCCCTCGATGCCCTCTGATGCGCTATCGATCCACGGTGGGGATGTCTGGCGGGCGGTATGTCGCGTTGCGGGGGTCGTTGTAGGGGTGCGGGGGCTGCGGCGAGGTGCCCGCCTGCCCGGGCGGGGACTCCTGGTAGGGGGCGGTCGGGAGCATGTACCCGGGAGTGGGGGACTGGGGGTAGGGCTCGTCGAGCGCGGCCTGCGCGGGGCCGATCGTGGCCCCGGCCTGGCCCGGCGGGGCGGGGCTGTGCCCGGGGACGGCGGGCGGGGACTGCGCCGGCTGGTGCTGGCCCTGCGGGAGGGCCGGGGCGGGCCCCGGTGCGGTCGGAGGATCCTGCAGGAAGCCCTGGAGAGCGGCGCGCTCGGCCCGCTTGCGACGACGGCTGGCCATGACGCTGACCGCCGTGAGCACGATCATGGCGATCACGAGGAGGATGACGACGAGGGTCGGAACGACGGGGAAGCCGGAGCCGTCGTTCCCCCGGGCCTCAAGCCTCTCCGAGGAGCTGGTCACCTCCCGCCAGGTCACGGTGCTGCCGTCGATCTCCCCGTTGGCGGAGCTCACCTCGCCGGGGAAGGTCACGGAGACGGTCGCCGTCATGCCCGCGGCCGCCTCGACGCCCCCCGCCTGGGACAGTGCCGAGGGGGACAGGGAGAACACGTACTCGCGCTCCTCATGGGTCACGCTCCAGGCCCCGCTCTGGCCATCCAGCTCGGACAGGGGGATGGCCGAGCCGCTGATCTGACAGGCGGGATCCTCGCCGTGGGTGGTGTAGGTGTAGGTGGCCCGGGCGCCCGGGGGCAGGGGCGTGGAGTAGGAGGACATCGCCTCCTGGGTGCAGGTCTCCTCCGTGATGATCTCCAGGCCGGAGGAGTCCCAGAGCGTGTAGGTCAGGTCCACCGTGTCGTCGTCGTGGATGACGACGTCGTACTCCGCCCCGCAGGCGGGCAGCAGGACGAGTGCGAGCACCGCTGCCGCCCAGGTCAGTGGGCGCCTCCATGCGGGCCGGTCGTGCATGCGCTGAGCCGAGCGGTGGATCCTCATACCACGAGTCTAAAGCGAGTGGATCACAGGTCCAGGACGGCGGATCGCCGTGGCCCCGGGGGTGCCCCCGGCACTGGGACGGATGCGGGGCCGGGGCATCACCGGCGCCGGCGGCGCCCAGGGGCGCGCCGCCGGCGCACCGCCGCCACCCCCGCGCCGGCGCCCGCCATGACCAGGGCGGCCGTCAGCCAGCCGCCGGCGCGCTTCCACCACGGCACGCCGCGCGCGTCCTGGGCGTAGCCCGAGGCGCTCACCCCCTCGACCAGGACGTCGGCGTCCTCCCAGGTCACGGTCCTGCCATTGATCCGGCCGCCGTCGTCGGCCCGGGTGACGGCACCGGGGAATGCTATCGAGGCACGGGCCCTGACCACGGAGTTGAAGGAGCCGTCCTGGCCCTGGGCGGCGCCCTGGGAGGCGTCCGGCCCGAAGGCGGGGATCGTGACGGTGTAGAGGTCGCCGTCGCGCACCACCATGGTGCCCTCGGCGGCCTGCGAGGTCTCGGGGATCTCGACACCGGTGATGGTCACCAGGCAGCCGTTGCCCTCCTCGCCGGTGAGGACCTCGGTGGTCACCGAGGTGCCCTCGGGGATGCTCATGGCGGTGGGGTCCTCGTAGGCCGAGCAGTCGGGGGAGGGCCCGAAGGTGGAGCCCGTGGTGTCCCGCATCTCCAGGATGACGTCGTAGGTGCCCTGGGCCGAGATGGTCATGTCCATCGTCGCCGTGCACCCGGCCAGCGCCAGGCAGGCCGGGGCCACCAGCCCTGCGCGCAGGCCGAGGCGGGGCAGGCGAGTCAGGCGGGCGCTGCGGAGCATGCCCAGCACGCTACACGCAGGCCGCTCGGGCCGCCCGGAGCGGCGCCCGCGGGCCTTCTCTCAGGGCGGACAGGGCCGGCTCAACGCCGCCCAACTCCCCGCCAGCCCGTGGGTGTGGGCGAAAGCACGGCGCTCCGGGCGGTCTCGGCAGCTGGGTTGGGACCTTCGGGGATGTGACCTTTTCCGCCCCGTGCGCAAGGATGGGACCTGACCCCATGATGTCGATACCAACCCAAGGAAGGGACACTCATGACTGTGTCTGAGCAGGACATCCGCGCCGCCGCGCCAGCCAACGTGCCGCAGGACGTGATCGATTTCGTCACCCGCATCGCCGAGCTGGGCAAGCCCGAGGATGTGTACTTCTGCGACGGTTCCCAGGAGGAGTGGGACCGCCTGACCACCGAGATGGTCGAGTCCGGCATGTTCACCCGCCTCAACCCCGACAAGCGCCCCAACTCCTTCCTTGCCCGCTCCCTGCCCAGTGACGTGGCCCGTGTGGAGTCCCGCACCTACATCTGCTCGGAGAAGGAGGAGGACGCCGGCCCGACCAACAACTGGTACGACCCGGCGGAGATGAAGAAGATCCTCCACGAGAAGTTCGACGGCACCTACGCCGGGCGCACGATGTACGTCATCCCCTTCTCCATGGGCCCCCTGGGCGGCCCCATCTCCCAGCTCGGCATCGAGATCACCGACTCCCCCTACGTCGTGGTCAACATGCGCATCATGGCCCGCATCGGCACCCCCGCCATGGACCTCATCAACGAGGGCCGCCCCTGGGTGCCGGCCGTCCACTCCGTGGGCGCGCCCCTGGCCCCCGGCCAGGAGGACACCACCTGGCCCTGCAACGACGAGAAGTACATCACCCACTTCCCCGAGACCAACGAGATCTGGTCCTACGGCTCGGGCTACGGCGGCAACGCCCTGCTGGGCAAGAAGTGCTACGCCCTGCGCATCGCCTCGACCATGGCGCGCCGCGACGACTGGATGGCCGAGCACATGCTCATCCTGCGCCTGACCGACGAGAAGTCCGGCAAGCAGTACCACGTCACCGCCGCCTTCCCCAGCGCCTGCGGCAAGACCAACCTGGCCATGCTCCAGCCCACGATCCCCGGCTACAAGGTCGAGACCGTCGGCGACGACATCGCCTGGATGCGCCAGGGCGAGGACGGGCGCCTGCGCGCCATCAACCCCGAGGCCGGCTTCTTCGGCGTGGCCCCCGGCACCTCCTACAAGACCAACCCCATGGCCATGGAGACCATGAAGGCCAACACCATCTTCACCAACGTCGCCCTGACCGACGACGGTGACGTGTGGTGGGAGGGCATCGACGCCGAGCTGCCCGAGCACCTCATCGACTGGCAGGGCAACGACTACACCCCGGCTGACGCCGCCGAGGGCAAGAAGGCGGCCCACCCCAACTCCCGCTTCACCACCCCGGCCTCGCAGTGCCCGATCATCTGCCCGGACTGGGAGGCCCCCGAGGGCGTGCCGATCGACGCGATCCTCTTCGGCGGCCGCCGCGCCACCAACGTGCCGCTGGTGGCCGAGCAGTACGAGCCCGCCCACGGCGTGTTCATCGGCGCCTCCGTGGCCTCCGAGGTCACCGCCGCCGCCCTGGACGCCAAGGTCGGTGCGCTGCGTCACGACCCCTTCGCCATGCTCCCCTTCTGCGGCTACAACATGGCCGACTACTGGGGCCACTGGCTCAAGCTCCAGGAGGAGCTGGGCGAGAGCTTCCCCAAGGTCTACCAGGTCAACTGGTTCCGCAAGGACGAGGACGGCAAGTTCATCTGGCCCGGATTCGGTGACAACTCCCGCGTTCTGGACTGGATCGTGCGCCGCGCCGGCGGCGAGGTCGAGGCCGTCGAGGGCGTGACCGGCCTGTACCCCAAGTTCGAGGACTTCAACCTGGAGGGCCTGGAGCTGGGCGAGGACGAGTGGGCCAAGATGTACGACATCGACCCCGAGGCCTGGGCCGCCGAGATGGAGGACACCGAGGAGTACTTCAAGCAGTTCGGCGACAAGGTGCCCGCCGCCATCGCCGAGCAGCTGGCCAAGTTCCGCGAGCGCATCGCCGCGGCCAAGGCCTGAGCAGCCGAGGCTGAGCGCTCCTCATCGGAGCATCCTGGGGTCCCGACCGGCTCGCCGGTCGGGACCCCGCGGATCATCTGGGCCCTGTGGTGTCCGGATTCCTCACAAAGGGCGGATCGTTGCCCGATCGGCTCTTCATGAGCGTTGGAATGGCGGGCCTCTCATGCGGTTGCGGTGGCATGCTGGGGGTGTTTGTAAGGGATCCGGACACTGCGGAGCCGCGCAGCAGCGCCGGGACCTCCCGTGCGACCCGCCCGGCGAGCACATCCGCCCTGGTGAAGCGCGCTACCGGTATCCCGCGCTTCATCAGCTCCCGGTCGCGCCACCTGTCCCTGGCGAACTGCCTGCGGTCGGAGTGGAACTGGTACCCGTCGAGCTCGATGACCAGGGACCCGTCCACGACCAGGTCGACCTCTCCGATATCGCTCATGTCCACACCGACCTCCACTGCCATGCCCGCGTCCTCGAGCTGGAGGCGCGCCAGGCTCTCCAGCGGTGAGCGGCAGCGGCTGCTGGTGCGGCGCAGGCGGCGCCGGGCCTCGACGGATCCTGGACCATGGAGCAGATCCGCTACCTGCTGCAGGGACACCTGCTCGGCGTGCAGTGCCGCATCGCAGGCCATGATGGGCGCCGCCGCATCCGAGGAGCACCTGAGGTATCGAGAGAGCGCGCGGGCCAGGGGAGCCACCGGGAACTCTGTGGGGGAGGGCGGCGGCAAGGAGCGCTCAATATGGACGACCTCGTTCCCGATGATGGGCATGCGCCAGCCCGGCGGCACTGACAGGTGGATGTGGTGCGTCCCTGACGGGAGCGGCAGCCCGTAGTACTCCGCAGCGCTCTGGCAGGTCATGACACCCCCGTGGATACGGGCCAGGATGATTGCGGTCTCGGTGCCGGGGATGGAGACGACTCCGTGGAGGTGGGCGTCGAGCAGCCCCTCCTCGATGAGCCCGGCGAGGCGCCGGCGCTCGGTGCGGTCCGGGCTGAGATCACGCACCCGCACTGCCCCATAGCAGCCGCGGATCCGCGAGAGCATGTCCTCGTCCATGGAGGCATCATCGGCGCGCCTGCGCGGGGAGGCCGAGTGGATGCCCGGCCTTGTGGATCCCTGTGTCGGTGGGGGCGTCTGTGGATCCCGATCGCCGTTGGAATCCTGGCCAGCGGAGGTGCGAGCCGGGGCCGGTCGAGCGCCGGCCTCCGACGGGCCGGCCGACCAAGGCGCGCGGATCCACCATGTGGCGGGCGGCTCCCGGTAGGCCGTGTCCGGCTAGGCTGAGCCTGTGAAGATCCTGCTTCTGGGGTCCGGCGCGCGCGAGCACGCCCTGGCCCGCGCCCTCGCATCCGACTCCGCCACCACCGAGCTCGTCGTCGCCCCCGGCAACCCGGGTACCGCCGCGATCGCCACGAACCTCCTCATCGATCCCACCGTGCCCGAGGAGGTCGTGGAGCTGGCCGTCCAGATGGGGGCGGACCTGGTGGTGGTCGGCCCGGAGGCGCCCCTGGTGGCGGGCGTGGCTGACGCCGTGCGCGACGCCGGCATCCCCTGCTTCGGGCCCGGTGCGGAGGCCGCCCGGTTGGAGGGCTCCAAGGCCTTCGCCAAGGAGGTGATGGCCGCCGCCGGCATCCCCACGGCCGAGGCCGCCGTGTGCACCACCGAGGAGGAGCTGGCCCTGGCCCTGGAGCGCTTCGGCGCCCCGTATGTGGTCAAGGAGGACGGCCTGGCCGCGGGCAAGGGCGTCGTGGTCACCGAGGACCGCCAGGCGGCCCTGGCCCACGGGCGCGCCTGCCTGGCCCGGGAGGGTGGGCGCGTCGTCGTGGAGGACTACCTCGATGGCCCCGAGGCCTCCGTCTTCTGCGTCTGCGACGGCGCCACCGTCCGCCCCCTGGCCCCCGCCCAGGACTTCAAGCGCCTGGGAGACGGCGACGCCGGCCCCAACACCGGAGGCATGGGCGCCTACACGCCCCTGACCTGGGCGCCCGCCGACCTGGCCGAGCAGGTGGTGCGCGAGGTCGCCCAGCCCGTGGTCGACGAGATGGCCCGGCGCGGCACCAGCTTCATCGGCCTGCTCTACTGCGGCCTGGCCCTGACCGCCGAGGGCCTGCGCGTGGTGGAGTTCAACGTCCGCTTCGGCGACCCCGAGACCCAGGCGGTCCTGGCCCGCCTGACCTCCTCCCTGCCCGAGCTGCTGCTCGCCGCCGCCACCGGCTCCCTGACCCAGGCCCCTGCGCCGACCTGGAGCGAGCAGGCGGCGGTCGATGTTGTCATCGCTGCCCCCGGCTACCCCGGAACGGTGTCCACCGGGGGGCGGATCACCGGCATCGAGGCTGCCGAGGAGGTCGAGGGCGTGCACGTCCTGCACGCCGGCACCGGCCTGGGCGAGGACGGCGCCCTGGAGGCCACTGGCGGGCGGGTCCTGTCGGTGGTCGCCCTGGGCGAGGACGTCGCAGCGGCCCGGGCCCGCGCCTATGAGGCCGTGGCCCGCATCCACCTCGACGGCGCCCAGTACCGCACGGATATCGCCGCCGGGCGCTGAGGGGCGGGGCGGCCCGGTTCGCTGAGGGGCTCGCCGCCGCGGCCCCCATGGGCGGCGGCTGCCCGTCGGTCTCACCAGTGCGGTTCCACCGTGAACTGTGCCGGGGAGGGCCCCTGGCATGGTGCTCTTCTGCTGGCCCCGTACCGGATCATCGAATCGCTCAAAGACTCCTCAAAGCACGGCTCGACATCGGGTGCCATGGTGGACGGGGGCATGATTGGGCTCTGCGCCCGCGGCTCCCAGCGCATCCTTGTCCCCTCATTGCTGTGTTATCGAGTTGGGTGCTGGCCAGCGCACTCATCCGGCACTCGCTGACCGATGGAGAGTGGTGAGCGAGCTCCTCGAGGTTGCCTGTCGAAGGTGCACTACTGGCACGGTGCGGGCAATGACATGATTCAATCTGCAGTCGATCTCATGGTGCCGGGACTGCGGCTATCTTATCATTTTTCGGGTCTCTTCGGGGAAGCTGCTGGGAGGTGACTGAGAGCTTCAAGGCTGTTGCTTGAGTTTACCCTTGTGGAGGATCGTCCTCTCTTGGGTCTGAGGATCATCTTTGCAAGCGGTGCCAGTGGAGCTGGGCATGGTGGGACTTGGGTCGCATGCGGAAGAGCCGTTGTCCATGCTTGCATGGTGAGGCATGGGATCGTTGCGAGTGCGGGAACTAGTTTCTGTAAGATCCGGTCTGCCTCAGAAATGGGTGCCGCATCACTTTTCGGGGAAGAGAGGGGAGGCGGAGGTGGTCGGCACCTCTTGTGGGCCACGAGGTGATTGCGGGCAAGAGGATGTGCTGGGTTCCTTGATGAACGAGCTGCATGGCGGTCAGGGCTGGTTCTCTGGGGGCGGCCAGGGGTTCAGGCCTTCGCGTGAGGTGCGGGCTTGGCGCGCAGTGGGGATCTCCTCCTTCCTGGCCTTTCTTATCGCATTTCTCTATGTGTACATGAGGGTTGTGATCTGGTCAAAATTCTGGAGAGGTCCGGATGGTCGTGAGACTGTGGATTTCTGGACGGTGGTTGATCGGCTCAACGAAGGGGACTTCGGTGGGGCTGATTTTGATTTCATGGGTTACATGCTCGCATTCGTGTCCTGCATCGGCGCGTTGCTGTTCACTCTGATCACACTCTCGTGGTCACGGCGGGAGGTGCCCTCGGATCCACATCGGCAGTACTTGTGGCTGCAGGGGGTGATCGATGATGCTCACCGCGAGGAGGTGGCCATGGGGGTGTCCATCATCCTTGTCACTTCGTGTGGCGTCATTGTGATCGCAGACGTGTTCTACATGGTCGGGGGTGAGGTCAATGACGGTAGGATGGTGGTTCTTCTTCTCTCGGTCATGATGTACTTGATCGTGGCGATGATCCCGGTCGTGGTCAAGCGTGGGAGTAGTGTTGGAGTGAAGGGTTACGTGATCGCGCTTCAGCAGGTCGGAAGAATGGAGATGTATGTGCAGTCGATTCCCGGGTTTCCGGTTCTTGGTCCGGAGAATCGCTGGCGCAGGTCGCTGTGGTTTCTGGGCTTCAGCTCAAGGTCCAGCTCGCTGCTCTCCCTTCTTACGGCCCTCCTGTACTCGACTCCGGTAGTCGTTCTGGCGGTCGTTGGCAGTATGGGGCTGTGGGGTGCGGTGGTCCTGCTTGCCTGGACTGCACTGGTGGTGGCGCTGGGGTATGGGGGTTTTGTTCGCCGGTCTGTTTTCGCCTCCTTTATTGCAGTCCTTAAGAATAATGGGCGTTTAAGGCCTTTGAGTGGGGTCGCCACACTCCTTCCCCAGTCGTTTATCATGCTATTGGCTGGCGTGACTCCGTTCTTGGCTGCTCTGGTGCAATTCAACCCCGAGGTCTCCCTCGCTGAAGTGGTTCTTTGGCTGACTCCTTTTATTGTGGCGACCGTGATGCTTAGTACTATTGCTCTGGTGGGAGGCAGGAGGCCGAGGGTGTGGGCTTTTGGTGAGTACTATTATAGGCTGATCATCAAGGAGCGCGATGAGTGTGCCGACTCGTTCGATTCCTATATTCTGGGCCTGCAGGAGCAGGAGTACTCTGCTACGATCGTGGAGCTGGTGCTGGAGGATATGGTGCATCCAGGTGGGCGAAGTGGGGACGGTGTGAGGACTGGGGAGGCCAGGCGTCGCCAGCGATCCGTCGATGACTCTCAACGGGCGCGCGTCCAGGAGCTGAGGGCGCTGATCAATAACGTTCTTGAAAAGCCGCTGCCAGGCTCGACTCCCGAGCAGGGCGGTGCGTCGCGAGAAAAAGCGCTGGTAGCCAATCGCCTCACCCAGGCGTTGCGCCGCCTTCGTCGTCATTCTCGGACACGCGAGAGGACCGCGCATGTCCGGGGCGCCGTTGAGCCTGATCGGTAGCGGACGGTGGGCACGGCTCCTCGAAGGTGTCGTGGGCCGGTGGCAGGATTGGGGGTATGAGCCAGCCAGCCAGCTCCACTTCCCCCACGCCCCCCCACCCGCACACCGCTCCAGGCTCCACGACCCCCGGCCTGCCCGAGCCCCCGGCCCTGCCCGGGTGGGAGCACCTCTCCAGCGGCAAGGTCCGCGACATCTACGCCCCCGCGGCCGGCGGTCCCTGGGCGGGCCGCGACGTCCTGCTCGTCGTCGCCTCCGACCGCATCAGCGCCTACGATCACGTCCTGCCCACGCCCATCCCGGACAAGGGCCGCGTCCTGACCGCCCTGAGCGCCTGGTGGCTCGACCGGCTCGCCGGCATCGTCCCCCACCACCTGGTCTCCCTCGACGTCCCCGCCCCCGTGGCCGGCCGCGCCATGATCTGCACCCGCCTGGACATGCACCCCGTGGAGTGCGTGGCCCGCGGCTACCTCACCGGCTCGGGCCTGGCCGAGTACCGCGAGCACCGCACCGTCTGCGGCCTGCCCCTGCCCGAGGGCCTGGACGAGGCCTCCCGCCTGCCCGAGCCGCTCTTCACCCCCGCTGCCAAGGCCGAGCTGGGCGAGCACGACGAGAACATCACCTACCGGCGCGTGGAGGACATGGTGGGCCCCGCCATCGCGGCCCAGCTGCGCGGGATCACCCTGGAGCTCTACTCCCGCGCCGCCCGGATCGCCTCCCGGCGCGGCATCATCCTGGCCGACACCAAGTTCGAGCTCGGCACCGACCCCGAGGGCCGCCTGACCCTGGGAGACGAGGTCCTGACCCCCGACTCCTCCCGCTTCTGGCCCGCCCCGGCCTGGCAGCCGGGCCGGCCCACCCCCTCCTTCGACAAGCAGTACGTGCGCGACTGGCTCGCCTCGCCCGCCTCCGGCTGGGACCGCACCGGCGACCAGGCGCCACCGCCCCTGCCCGACGACGTCGTCGAGCGCACCCGGGAGCGCTACCTCGAGGCCTACCGCCTCCTGACCGGCTCCGCCCTGGAGCTGTGAGCCGGGCGCCATGAGCCAGGACCACCGCGGGCCCACCCCGCCGCATCCAACCCCGCCCGCCCAGGGGCAGGGCGCCGACCCCGGCCGGCCGGGGTCGGCGCCCATGCGCGCCTTCAGGCCGGGACCCGGTTTCATCATCGTCCTGGCCCTGGGCGCGCTCGTCATCCTGCTCGCCCTGTCCGCGGCGATCAGCACCGCCCTGGGAGCACGCGGCGTCTCCAGCATCCTCGGCGGCATGGCGCTCATCATCGTCGGGCTGGGCCTGCTGGCCGTCCTGCGCGTGCCGGCCCGCTCCCTGGTGGTCAACGCCCCCAGGCTGCGCCTGGAGCGCAACCGGGCCCGGGCCGCACGGGCCCGCCGCGAGCAGGAGGCCCGGGTCGTGGGCCGCTGGTGGGCCCGGCGCCGAGGCGTGCGGCCCGGCGCCCCGGCGCCGGCGGGCGGCAGCGGCACTGGCGGTCCCTCCGGACCTCGCGGCGCGAGCGGAGGCGGCACCGGCCTGGCCCCGCTCACCGTGCCGGGCACCTCCCTGGTCATCCCCGAGTCGACCGGCCGGCGCGAGCTGACCACCCTCGACGTCGTCTCCGGGCCGCTGACCACCGCCTTGGCCACCACCCGGATCGGTCGGGCCGCCGATGAGCGCCTGGCGGGCACCACCGCGGGGGAGTCCCTCGTGCGCGTGGGCCAGCTGCTCCTGGGCGCCCTCGGCTTCGTCCTCATCGCACTCGGACTCGCGTCCGTCCTGGGGCAGGTGATCGCATGACCCCGCGCGACCGGCGGCCCCGGGACGAGCGCGGACCCGTGGACTGGGGGACCTCCCGCCCCGCCCAGGGGCGCCCCCGGGGCGGGGCATCCGGCCCCGACCGCTCCCCGGTCGACCCGCCCGAGCTGCTCGACGACGGGGCGCCCACCTCGGCCCCGGACGGCCCCGACTGGGGAGTGGGGCGCGGCGAGGCCCACCGGCCTCCCGCCTCCTCCGGCGGGCCCGACTGGGGCGTGGGCCGGGGCCGCTCCCGGCCCGTGCGCTCCCCCCGGGGCCGCGGCGGTGCCAGCCCCTGGCCGGCCGCCGCCGGCGGGCAGCGCTGGGCGGGGGTGGCCTTCGCCCTCGTGGGACTGGTGCTGGCCACGGTCTCCGCCATGAACCTGGCCCGCAACGCCGAGGCCGGCCACCTGTGGGTGCCGCCGTGGCTCGTGGCCGTGCTCGGCGGCGCCGGTCTCGTGGCCGCCGCCGGATACCTCGCCTGGGCCGGTGGGACGCCCGTGCGCCAGGAGGCCGGCCGGTGGAGGCCCACGGTCCTCGACGCCGCGGCGGGCCTGACCACCGGGACCGTCGAGGTCCACGACCCCCAGCGGCTCCTGGCCGGGGACCGGGCGCACCCGGGTGGGCCCGGGCTCCCGGGGCAGGCGCCCCCGACGGGCCGGGATCCTGCCGGGGCGCCCGAGGCGGCTCCCTCGGCCCGCACCGGTGGCTCCGAGGCCTCCGTCCACGCCACCATCCACGCCACCATCCACGCCACCATGGACTCGGGGCCCCGGCCGATCATGGGCACCTCCACGGTGGACCAGTCCATGCACGCCCCTGCCGGCGTGGCCGGGGCCGTGGGCGGCTTCCTGCTCGCCGGAGCCGTGGTCTGCGCCGTCATCGCCCTGGTCCTGGGGCCCGCCTGGCTCATCGCCACCGGCGGGCTCGCCCTGGGCGGGATCGTCTCGATCTACCTGGCCAAGGACTGGCTGGGCGCCATCTGAGCGCTCCCCGGCGCCAACGCGCGCCGCGGCGGGCGGGAGCAGCGGGTGAGCGGGTAGGGTGGGCGGCGCAGTCATCCCGCACTCTCCCAAGGAGCACCGATGGGACGCATCGTCGTCGAGGTCATGCCCAAGCCCGAGATCCTCGACCCCCAGGGCAAGGCGGTGGTAGCCAGTCTTCCCCGGCTCGGCTTCGACCAGTTCACCGGCGTGCGCCAGGGGCGCCGCTTCGAGTTGACGGTGGAGGGCCCGGTGACCGAGGAGCACCTCGCCGCCGCCCGCGAGGCCGCCGACACCCTGCTGTCCAACCCGATCATCGAGGATGTCGTGTCCATCACCGCGCAGGAGGCCTGAGCCGTGACCGCACCCTGCGACTCCACTGCCGACTCCACTGCCGCCCGCATCGGCGTCATCACCTTCCCCGGGACCCTCGACGATGTCGACGCCGCCCGCGCCGTGCGCCTGGCGGGCGCGGAGCCCGTCGCCCTGTGGCACAAGGACGCCGATCTGCGGGGCGTGGACGCCCTCGTGGTCCCCGGCGGCTTCTCCTACGGCGACTACCTGCGCTGCGGGGCCATCGCCCGCTTCGCCCCGGTCATGGACGAGGTCATCGCCGCCGCCCGGGCGGGCATGCCCGTGCTGGGGATCTGCAACGGCTTCCAGATCCTGGCCGAGGCCCACCTGCTGCCCGGGGCGCTCATCCGCAATGACCACCAGCGCTTCATCTGCGTCGAGCAGCGCCTGCGAGTGGACAGCTCCCGCACCGCCTGGACCAACCAGTACGCCGAGGGCCAGGAGATCACCATCCCGATGAAGAACGCCGAGGGCAACTTCATCGCCTCGCCCGAGGAGCTCGACCGGCTGGAGGGTGAGGGGCTCGTCGTCTTCCGCTACCTGGGCACCAACCCCAACGGCTCGGCCCGCGGCATCGCCGGGGTGTGCAACGAGCGGGGCAACGTCGTGGGCCTCATGCCCCACCCCGAGCACGCGGTCGAGCCGGGCTTCGGCCCGGCCTCCCCCGCGGGGCCCCGGACGGGCACCGACGGGCTGGCCCTCTTCCGCTCCGCCATCCACTCGCTGCTGTCGGCCTGAGGCCGGCTGGGGGAGCCCTGTGGGGGTCCTGGCCGCGCGGCGCTGAGCGGGCCCATGAGCGCCGAGGAGACTGCTCCGCCCGGGCGTGACATGGTCCTCCCCGGCCCCCGGCCCCCGGCCCCCGGCCCCCGGCCCCCGGCCCCCGGCCCCCGGCCCCCGGCCCCGGGCGGGGCCATCGCTCATGGCAGCGGCCCGCCCGAGGCTCGCGAAGGGCCACAGCGCTCCGGGGCGCCCGCCTGCGGCCCATGACCCATCGGGGCGGCCCTAGCTGTACTTCCTCGGGAGGTTGTGAACGTCGGGGGTGAGGAGGAGGCCTCCGGCATGATGTGGGTGTGCACGTTCACATCTGTACCGGAGGCCTCCATGACTCACGCTAACGCACCTTTGACGCCCCAG